>CAJKGK010000001.1 GCA_905199445.1 uncultured Lachnospiraceae bacterium
CAGCAGCAACTCATTTAGTTTATCATGCTTTGTTTTGTTTGTCAAGCACTTTTTTATTTTCTTTAAAATCTTTTATAATGCACTTACATTCTAAGTTTTTAAAGAAACCGCATCAGGCTTCTGTTTTATCCTCTTGCCTGAGCGCTTTATTATAATATCACCCGTTTCATTATTTGTCAACAAGTTTTTTCATTTTTTTATTTTTTTTGAATTGCACGTTCAATTTATCAAATTTTCAATAATGAATTAAAAACACAGGCCAAACCAATCACCGTATTTTTTTAAACCGGTTTGATTCGTCTGGCCTGCATATTTTCAAAGATCATCTTCCGTTTTTTTCATATTCATTTGACGTATATTTTCAATCGTATTTTTGATATGTTGTGTGGTCAGCTTTTCCGCCAAATCCCCATCTTTGTTTTTTATGGCCTCCAATATGGCCCGGTGTTCATCCAGAGACTGAAAAGCCCGATTTTCTTTAGAAATACTCTGCCGTCTAGCCTGCTGTACATAACAATGAAAATCTGACAAAACATGATTAAGAATTTTACTGTTGGAAGCCTCATACAACATTTCATGAAAACGGCCATCCATTTTGTAAACCTGATCATAATCACCTTTATTCAGATAAAACTCAGATAACAGAACGCTTTCTTCCATTTCTTCAATCTGATTCTTCTTTATATATTCTGTAGCCCATCTTGCGCACATACCTTCAAGCAAAGATCGAATCACATAAATATCATAAATATCTTTATCAGAAATCCCGATCACATATGCACCTTTATTAGGAAGAATCTCTACCAGTCCTTCAAGAGCCAACTGGCGCAGTGCCTCTCGAACCGGAGTCCTGGAAACACCCATTTCTTCTCCCAGAGCAACTTCTCTGAGTTCAGTTTTTGCCTCATACTTGCCACTTAAAATATCATTACGCAGTTGCTGATATATACGCCCCCTCAGGGAATACTTGTCTTTATTTTCACTCATTTGATTTCTAGCCATTTTTATTTCTCCCAAAATATGTAACATTGCCGATTCTTCTTTTTAGGATAGCACAAAAATCAAATCTGTCAATCACTGGATACCTGTTATTTCGCAGCCCCTCAGTCCAGTTATTTTTAATCAAAAATAATCAGCCCGCAATCATTGTGCTTCCTTCATTTTTTACAATACTCTTATTTTTCCACTTTCCGCTTCGGTAAGCAATATAAGGAATAATCAGTCCAAACAGCCAGCCGATTGCATAAGAATAATAAATATATTCCTTTCCGAAGAAATAGGCTAAAAGATACGCAGCCGGGACTCTTGCCAACCAGAGACCGATCATCGAAGAAATAAGCGGCACAATCATTTCACCGGCACCTCTTAAAGTACTGTTAAAAATAAAACCGCCGGCCAAAAGTACATAAAAAGGCAATACACTATGTAAATAATAAACGCCGGATTCGATAACCGCCGCATCTTGCGAAAACATACGCATAATCAGGCCGCTGAACGGATACAAAACGCCTCCGATCACCACACATGTCGCACAGGAAAGTACAAGTGCAGCCCGAGTACCATGTTTGACCCGATCCATCCGCTTTGCACCGATATTTTGTCCCGTATAAGTTGTCACTGCAATAGCAAAACTTTGAACTGGCATAAATGCAAAGGAGTCAATTTTATTGGCCCCGTTAAAACCAGCCATAAAAGTAGAGCCATAGCTGTTCACAAGTGCCTGCATCACCATAATTCCCACTGAAAAAAGCATCTGCTGAATGCCTGACGGTATCCCCAGCTTAAGGGCTTGGAAGAACAACTCTTTCTCAAACTTAAGATGTCTGAAATGAATTTTAATAATCGAATACTTTTTCTGTATATAAAATACACCAAAAATCCATGACGTAATCTGAGCAATAATCGTTGCCAGAGCCACACCAAAGGTTCCCATGCGTATCCCCGCTGTAAATGTTAAATCCAGAATAATATTAATCACCGTAGCTACAGAAAGAAAGATCAGCGAAGTTCTACTGTCTCCCAATCCCTGAAGAATACCTGCATTAATATTATAGCCCATCATGCCAATCATACCCACGAAAATAACAATCATGTAGGTTACTGCCATGTCCAATGTACCATCATCAGGAACTTGCATAGCTATAAGCAGTGGCCTGCATAGTAAAATACCGATCACAGACAGTGGAACAATCCCAATCAGCATCGCCTTATAAATTGTACTGACTGTATTTTGCAGCTTTTCGTAATTTCTAGCTCCGAAATACTGAGAAACCATAACTGTTGCACCGGTGGCAATCCCCATAAATAAGGAACTAAGCATAAATATAATCGGGAAACCAGTGCCCACTGCAGCTAAAGCCTTTGGCCCTACGATATTTCCCACCACAATACTGTCTACCATATTATAAAGCTGCTGTAAAATGTTTCCGATCAACAGCGGTATAGAAAACAGGAAAATTAATTTGTAGGGGCTTCCTTTAGTCATATCCATGGAGCCGCCCTGTTTTCTTTTCGTTTCTTCCATCATTATCATCCCCCAATTTTAAATGTTCTGATTTTATCATACTGTTTTTAACAGTTGTTTTCAACTGACTTTCTCTGATGTTAAAAAAACAAGCAATAATTGTCTCATTTGATGCAAAAATTAACTACTTAATCATAAAATTATCTTAAATAAAACCGATAGCATTTACAGAAATTTTTAAGGATTTTTTTCCTACTTCATCTTGCAATCCAAAAGAAAAGATAATACAATATATAGTGTCTATGACCTTCGACAAAATCCCACTTTTTTTCGGATTTTCTCGACTTTTTATAGACACTTCATATTTATAAAATAACAACAGGAGCGATTTAATTATGGTATTTTCAAGCTTATTTTTTGTGTATTTTTTTCTTGCCCTAAACCTGTTTATTTATTCCAGGGCACACAAAATTACGACTCGCAACATTATTATGCTTGTCTTTTCACTGGTATTTTATTCCTGGGGCGGCCCCAAATATCTGATTCTATTAATTGGCATGACCTTTATCAGCTGGGCCTGTGCACTTGCAATTGAGCAATACCGTAATTATAAAAAACCGATCCTGATTCTTGCCTGTGTCCTTTTGCTCGGCTTACTGGGTGTTTTCAAGTACACAGGATTTTTATTGGGCGGGCTGAATGCACTCACCGGATTTCCAAAAGTAGTCCCTGAAATTGTTCTTCCCATTGGTATTTCCTTTTACACATTCCAGCTCCTCTCCTATGTTATTGATGTATACCGCAATGAAGTCAGAGCACAGAAAAAATTTTGGCTGCTGCTTTTATATGCCAGTCTTTTTCATCAGTGTATTGCCGGACCTATTGTGCGCTATCAGGATGTGGCTTATGAGATTTCTCACCGCCGTGTACTTTCTAAAGAAATTGGCAAAGGTATTAAGCGTTTTACCATCGGCCTGGCCAAAAAGGCAATCCTGGCTAACGGCTGTGCCGCAATTGCTGATACCTTTCTGCTCACAGGTGATGTATCGGCCCTGGCGGATGTGCCCGTTCTCGGACTGTGGCTGGGTGTTTTAGCATTCATGCTTCAAATTTACCTGGATTTCTCGGCTTATTCAGACATGGCCATTGGTATGGGATTAATGGTTGGCTTTCATTACAAGGAAAACTTTAATTATCCGTATATTGCCAACTCTGTCACCGAATTCTGGCGTCGCTGGCACATATCCCTGAGCAGCTTTTTCAGAGATTATGTCTACATTCCTCTGGGCGGCAACAGAAAAGGGCCTGCGCGTACAATCATTAACTTATTTATCGTGTGGTTTCTCACTGGTATGTGGCACGGCGCCAGTTGGAACTATATTTTATGGGGTCTGTACTTTTTCATTTTCCTTGTCATTGAAAAGAACTGGCTACTGAAAAAATTCAAACAGCTTCCAGGATTTATATCCCATGCTTATGCCCTGGTTATCATTTATTTTGGCTGGGTTCTGTTCAAATTTGAGGATTTCTCAGCTCTGGGCACTGCACTGAAAGGAATGTTCGGACTTAACGGCAATAGCTTTACAAATATGCAGGTTGGACTTGAATTTAAAAATAACATCTTTTTCCTGATTTTTGCAATTATCGCCGTTACACCACTGTTTAAATTCATTCACAAAAAGGTGGTTCAGTGGTTCAAGCAGCGCAAAGCAATTCCTTACATTGTTTATGCCTATGAAATTATATGCCCCATTGTACTTTTGTTCCTCTCAACTATAGCACTTGTAGGCAACAGCTATAACCCATTCCTTTATTTCCAATTCTAGCTTTGAAAGACGGTGATTGATTATATGGATAAAAATTTAAACAGACAGACAGCCAAACAAAAAAAGATCAGGGCCCAAAAAACTTATATGGCGATTAAAATCCAGGCATTTTTTCTTGTTCTGTTTCTCTTTGCCATCATCGGACTGCTGATTTTCCTCCGACCGACGGAATCAAAAGTCGAAAAACGCGAACTCGAAAAATTTCCTTCATTCACGTTATCCGCCTTTCTGGACGGGAGTTATTTTAACCAGATCTCCACATGGTATGCAGATACCTTCCCCTTCAGAGAAGCCCTGCTGCAGGCCAACTCAAGCTTTAAAAACCTTTATGGTATTCACAGTGAGCAGTTTATCAGCAATTCATCCGGCGGCGGGGATGAAATTCCCAGCGGTAAGCTGGATCTGACCGAGACAGAATCAAAAGACCAGACAGATTCTCAGACGCAGTCGGATTCCTCAAATGAATCCAGTCAGGCTTCTACCGATGAATCCCAGACGGCTCAGACCGAGACCCAACAGGAAACATTACCGGACGGCACAATCCATGCGGTCCCCGAAGTTGCCGGAGATATTTACATTTCAGGCAACCGTGCCTTTGGTCTTTATTACTTTAGTCTGGACGGCGCAAAGGCTTACATTAATATGATGAACAAGGCTCAGGAACGCTTTAACGGTATAGCAACCATTTATGACATTCTCGCTCCTACCAGCGTAGGGATTGGTCTGGATGATGAGGCCCAGAAAGCCATCAATTCCAGCAACCAGAAAGAAGCCTTTGATCTGATTTTCGAAAATCTCAATGAAAATATTAAAAAGGTCAGCATTTTTGACACCCTCAAAGCCCATAACAGCGAGTATATTTACTTTAATACGGATCACCACTGGACAGCACTGGGTGCTTACTATGCTTATGAGGAATTCTGTAAGGTTAAAGGTATTACCCCGACACCGATTGATGAATATCAAAAGGTCGAATATCCGAATTTCCTCGGAAGTTTTTATGCCAGCAGCAACCAGTCTCCGGCTTTGGCTGCCAACCCGGATACGCTCATTGGTTATATTCCGAAAAGCACCAATTCCATGGTTTACTATAACAACAGCTTCCAGCCGATAAACTGGTTTGTTGTCAACGATGTATCCGAATATGACTCTGCATCAAAATACAGTGCCTTTGTTGCCGGCGATGAACCATTTGCCTATATTGACAACCCAACCCTTAATGATGGCTCTGCCTGTGCTGTTGTGAAGGAATCCTACGGCAACGCCTTTATTCCATTCCTGGTGGATCATTATCAGCATGTTTATATTGTGGATTACCGGTATTTTTCCAAATATCCGGAATTCGAAGGCAGCCTTCACAAGCTTGTCACTGAAAAGAATGTTCAGGATATTATTTTCCTGAACAACTCGGACGCAATCACAAACATTGATCGTGTGCAGGCCATGGAAGCACTGCTGAAATAAATCATAAGATCCGTAAAAAACAAAAAAGGTTCTGCAAATGTCTAATAACAACATTTGCAGAACCTTTTTTCATAGCCCTCCATAAATTCCTCATAATAATTTCAAACACCACACATACTTATTCTAATTATCACACATACTGATTTTAACGATCACACAGATTTACTTTAATTATCATAATTAGATGAAAGGGTTGGACCGTTATGAATAAACGCTTAGGAGACAGTACATTTATTTTTCAAACACCGCCTGCAATCCAGGCCGGTGCTTCCATTGTAGGTCCCAAGGAAGGTCAGGGCCCGTTGGGTCAATTGTTTGATGTTGTAGAAAATAATCCCATGCTGGATAAAAAAACATGGGAGGAAGCCGAAAGTGGCTTTCAGGAAAAGGCAGCCGCAAAGGTTCTTGAAAAATCCGGACTGACCAGTAATCAGATTGACTGCATTTTTTGCGGCGATCTTTTAGGACAACTCATCGCTACAAGTTTCGGAATCGCCTCGATTTATCGGCCCGTCTTGGGACTGTATGGCGCCTGTTCCACGATTGGTGAAGCACTTATGCTGGCCGCCGCTCATGTAGACGGAGGCTTTGCCAGACATTGTATCGCCATGACCTCCAGTCACTTTGCCAGCGCTGAACGCCAGTTTCGTTTTCCCCTTGAATACGGCAATCAGCGTCCCCTGGCTGCTACCTGGACCGTTACCGGCAGCGGCGCCTTTATTGTAAGCACAGCCAATGACAGCACCCGCCACAAAGCCCGTATCACCAGTGCGACACCAGGTAAAATCATTGATTATGGCGTTCGGGATTCTATGAATATGGGCGCCTGCATGGCGCCTGCTGCCTGTGATACCATTGATACGCATTTAAGAGATACAAAAACAACACCAGATGACTATGACTATATTATTACCGGTGATCTGGGCAGTGTAGGCCATGATATTCTTATTGACCTTATGCAGCAACGAGGTTTCGACATACGTCGTCAGCATATGGACTGCGGTATGGAAATTTTCGATGCCAATACCCAGGATACCCACGCCGGCGGCAGCGGCTGCGGCTGCAGTGCAGTGACACTGGCCGCCTATATCCTGCCTCGACTTGAAAGCGGAGAATGGAAAAAAATATTATTCTGCCCTACAGGTGCCCTCCTGTCTCCCATCAGTTTTAATGAAGGCAAAAGTGTTCCTGGAATTGCCCATGCAATTACCATTGAAGCACCAGGGAAACATTAAGGAAAAAACAGAGAATTCATCACTTTTACAGTGAAGCATTCTCTGTTTTTGAACTTTCAAATATTTAAACTTTCAAATATTTAATTAAAATGGAAAATCAACATTTCCTGTCTTCTTCAGGCGGATATGTTCAAGTTCCATTCCGCTCATGGAGAAGAACAGTTTAATATAGTGATTCTTTCCAAAGATAACACCAAGATCCATGGCCTGCTCTGTCCATTCTTTATTTGTTCCATTAATGGTAAAGATACCTTTTAACTGATTATCATAAAATACAGATATCGACATCTGAGCCAAATCGGCTACATTTTGTCCGGCCCGCATTTTTGCGGAAATATCGTAAATACCCATATCATTAACTGTAATACCAAAAACTTCACTGTGGCCCAATTCTGTGCTGACATGACTCATGTCAATAACTGTATCCCCGGAAATCTCATAGTATACACAGTCTGCACCAACACCGGCGCCGTCTGTATCCTCACCGATAACTTCCAGGTCATCCTGATCCATTCTTTCAAGATAACGATCCATTACCGGAGAGCGCATAAGGACACGGCAAATATTGGCAGCACTTCTCTGGAACTCACCTCTTGTTGTACGCCCGGACTGAAGATATTCCATAGAATTATCGCCCATGGAATTACTCTGTGAATCCTGAACAACCATAAACAGATCGTTTTGTGCCCGAACCATAACACCGGTATTTTTTGTGGACGGCGCTTCACCTTCCTCATTCATGTCAGCCCACCAGTCTGTCATGGCGATTCCGTCAAATCCCCATTCATCTCTTAAAATTGCGGTTACAAGATCATAGCTTCCTGCAGTCCAGATGCCATTAACTGCACCATAGGTTGTCATTACAGAATAGGCTTTTCCCTGTCTTACTGCCATCTCAAAGCCCTTAAGATAAATCTCTCTCAGCGCACGCTCAGAAACAACAGAATCAATAAGGCGACGATGGAATTCCTGATTATTACCTGCAAAATGCTTAATCGTACCTGTAACACCAGCAAAGCCCATCCCTTTAATCTGGGCCACAGCCATTGTACCTGTCAGATAGGGATCTTCAGAAATATATTCAAAATTTCGGCCATTTAACGGATTTCTGTGAATATTAATTCCTGGTCCTAAAAGGGTATCAATCTTATTTTTACGCAGTTCCATACCAGCCATCTCATACAGCTGCTCTACGAGTGCCTTATTAAATGTACAACCCAATGCTGTACCGTTAGGCATAGAAAAGGCCTGTGTCCCGCAATCCATACGGATACCGGAAGGACCGTCTGCACAGCAGCCTACCGGAATACCAAAATGGGCCAGACGCTGTGTCACACCACCAAAGGCACCTGCCGTACCGGCTGTAACCTTGGGGCTGCACATACCTTCCCCGCGGACAATACATGTTAAATCTTCATCATCCAGCTGAGCAATAAAGGTGTCCATATCGATTTTCTTATCATAAACATCTGCCAGCTTATAGCCCTGATCTCCCGTATAAGTCAGTTCTTTTGGCATATGAGCCGCCCGTTTATCCATCGGGGAAATACCTCTTAAAGGAACAGCCTCATAGCCAACCGTAAAGTCTTCGCCCTCAGCAACAGGTTTAAACCGATCAAAGGCGCGAACAGGTGCCAATGCTTCTTCCAGCTGCTGAGTCACAATTGTGGACTCAACCTCAAAAATACCGGCTAAAGCGGCGCTGCGCACATCGCTTCCCACATAAATTTCATAGTCGCCGGCCTCAAGCACATAGCAGGATTTATGGCCTGTACATCCGCTGTCATCATAGGAAGCAAAAGCTACCTTAGGTACTGTAAAGCTGATCAGTTCCTCATGTCCCGGTGCCAGATCGTCTGTCTTTTCGTAAGCCTTCAGCTCTCTGGATGGTTTACCTAAAGCCCCCTGTGGTGCACCTACATAAAGCTGGATAACTTCCTTACCATGATATGTACCTGTATTTCTTACAGAAACATCCACACAGATTTCATCCGCTTCCACACTAAAAGAGATGATCTGTGTATCAAAAGTTGTATAGGATAATCCGTAGCCAAAGGGATATAAAACCTTATCTTTGGCAAAGGTTTCAAAATAACGGTAACCTACATAAATGTCTTCCTGATAGATATCTTCCTTTTCTCCGCCAAAGTTTTTTGTAGACGGATAATCTTCAATATTTCTTGCAATTGTATCGGCCAGCTTACCGCAGGGACTTACGTTACCCAGCAATACATCCAGCACACCGTTTCCGCCTTCCTGTCCGCCCTGCCATGCATAAAGCACTGCAGTTGGACGATAGGCTTCCACCCACTTCATATCAATAATATTGCCCACATTTAAAATGACAGCAACCTTATCAAACGCCTTGCAAACCTTAGAAAGCATGTCTTCCTCAATCTCTGTCAGAAGGTAACTGCCTGCCTCAGCTTTGGCATCCTGATCTTCTCCGGCTGTACGTCCAATGACAACAACCGCCAGTTCAGAGTCTGCAGCCGCTGCCTTTACAATTTCATCTGTCAAAGGCATTTCTTCCTGGCACCATGGTTCCTGCCCCCATCCGGCGCCTTTATTAAAAGGATGCGCCTTAATCCATGCAGCATAAATTTCTTCCAGTTCTGTATTCAGACAAACATCTTCGCAACCCTTTAAGGCATCCAAAATACCTGTGACATATTTTGTATTGACCAGTCCGCCTGAACCGGTTCCGCTTTTATAATAACTAAAGGCAATACGTCCGAAAACCGAAACCTTTGTGCCCTTTACAATCGGCAATGTCTCCCGATCATTTTTTAAAAGTACACAGCCTTCTGCCGCTGCTTGTCTGGCCAGCGCCGCATATTTATCCATATCCAGTGTATACCTTGCCATACTCTTCCTCCATAAAATCATAGTTTTTCTTCAGACCGTCTGCTTCAGGCTTTTACGAAACAGAGGACCTACGATACCTTAGTATAACATATTTCAGACACTTTGGGCTAGAAATATTTAGAGATAAAATATCAGTAATACGACTTCATCAGGCAGGCCGTCCGTTTCCCCTGAACCGGTCTTCACTCTGTCTGATCCCAGAGCTGACGGTCTGCCAAAAAATCGCATAAAAATCACATGAATATTACTTTGAAAATTAGCCTTACATCACACTGATTTCGGTTAATATATAATAAAGGCTGCCAAAAAATGCAGATGTTACAATGCCATATACAATAACCGGCCCTGCAATATTAAAGATTTTACAGCCAACACCAAAAACCCATCCTTCCTGTTTATATTCAATGGCACAGGCGGCCACTGAGTTGGCAAAGCCGGTAATCGGTACAAGATACCCGGCCCCTGCAAATTTTACAATAGGCACAACAAGATTAAAGCCCGTAAGAAGAACACTGGCTGTAATCAGACACAGTGTTGTATAGGCGGATGCCGTTGTCTGGGACATTCCCCCATGCACAAACCAATTGGTCACCCCCTGCCCAATGACACAGACCATTCCACCAAAAATAAAGGCTTTTACCGTATTGAGGAGACAGCTGTGCTTTGGCGTAATCTGTTCTACATAGGTATTATACGCACTTTGCTGTTTTTTCTTTTTCTTCTGCTGATCATCCATAACCATTTTACCTTTCTTAATTTACCTTTCCTGAACTCATTTTTTCTAAATTTATTTTCCTAACCAAAAAACTGTAAAAAAATCCCAAGCAGCTTCCCGGCTGCCAACGCAGCCACCACCAACGCTGTCCCTGTTTTTAAATTCAGTCTTCTGAAAAAAATAGGAAACGCATTGAGAATTTCTGCAATAGATCCTATAAGGCAGCCAGTGAAAATGCCGCCAAACAAGCCGAAGGCACCAAGAATAAGGGCGGCTGATATTTTGCTTTCCGGCAGCAAAGAAAACCATTCCCTGTATATCCACAGCAAATTGCCCACAATGCCACCGACAATAAAGCTATTTTCATACCAGTGGATAAAGGCCGCACTTTTGGTCACCTGAGACAGCCGGGTCACAATTCCCAGAGTCACAATAAACGTAAACAGCCCGGCTGCCACCGTACATCCTGCACATAGGCCAAAAATCAGCTGCCACAAAATTTCAGCGGCCTTCATCCTTTTCTCCTTCCTGATCCGGCATATGTCCCGACATAGGCGCTGGCGCATATCCCGACACAGGATCCGGTGTATGCCATTTTTCCATCATGGCATTTTTACGGCCCTGTTCCTTCACAAACGTATCTTCAATATCTGCCTCATATTTTTCCATCTCAATTTCCATGGGCGTCGGATCTTTTGTCAGCTTATATCTGCCAAAGTGATTAAAAAAAATAATAATCCCCAGCGCTACCCCAACACCGTAGGCAGCCTCCAGTATCCCCGGAGTATCCCGCGCCTCTCCCTCAACAACCGTATAGATTTTATCAAAAACACCTGTAACATCCACATCTTCATTGTAAGTCATAATCGCAAATATACTTCCAAAAAAAGTAATCAGTGTCACCAAGGCCACTTTGATCCCAACTGTCCCTTTTTTCGGCGCATCTGCTTTGACTGAAATCAAAAATTCACTTTCTCCCATGTTTTCCACCACCACAGGCCATGGGCAATTCTGGTCAATCGCCTGAATCAGCGCCATAACAGAAACAGAAAACTTTTGCTTATTATTTGGATTCACCCGGCATAGTTGTATATCTTCGATGTAACGGCAAATGTCTGACCTGGAGCAGTAAACCTGTGCGACCTGACCGATTTTGACTTTAGATGACCGAATTTGGGTATGACGTTCTGCCTTAATATAAACCGGATAAACGATGGTATCACAGGTCTTTTTTTCCTCAGACAAGGGTTGCTCCCACATAGCCGGTCTGCTGACCAACACCGGAAGATAAGCCGCCATAAATCAGAAGAATCACCGCGGCAGCAAGAATACACAGCAACGCTGCCTTCAGCCATATGGATGTTTTCGTTGATTTCATAATATCCAGCTCCTTTTATCGTTTTGAATTTTATTTCCATCCTTATTATTCCTTGAAAAACATTGTTTATTCTTTTTAGTCCTATATTTTAACCATAACTGTGATTTTACTTTAAAGCCTGTCTCTGATTCGGTTATTAAGCCTATCTTTGATTTCGCATTGTTTCCAGGATACGTTTTTCCATTCTTGAAACCTGAACCTGAGAAACCCCCAGCTTTCTGGCGATCTGAGACTGGGTTTTCTGCTGAAAATAACGCCAGATAATCAGTTTCTTCTCATCCTCCCCAAGGCTGTCCAACATATGACGTATAAAAAAGCGATTCACGATATCCTCACAGGCATCTTTATTATCCTCCAGCTTATCCATCAGCAAAATACTGTTGCCATCTCCCTGGTAAATTACTTTATGCAGGGATTCTACTTCAGCCCCGGCATCCATGGCGGTCAGTACATCTTCTCTGGTAAGCCCGGTTTCCTCCGCGATTTCCCCAATCGTAGCGTCCCGTCCATACTGGGCGGACAGGGCTGCGGCTGCCTTGTGAACGTGACAGGCATTATCTTTTATGGAACGGCTGACCTTAATCATACCATCGTCTCTCAGAAAACGTTTAATCTCACCTGTAATCATTGGAACAGCATATGTTGAAAATTTAACATCATAATCTGTATTAAAATAATCAATCGCCTTCATCAGACCAATGGCACCAATCTGAAACAGGTCTTCCGGGTCATAGCCCCGCCCGCCAAACCGTCTGACAATACTCCATACAAGTCCTACATTTTCTTCAACCAGCGTATTTCTTGCCTCTTTATCTCCCTGCTTTGCCCGATTTAACAGATCAAGAATACGTTCCATAGGCCATTACCTATAATGCTTCGTCACAGGCAGCTTCCTGCCCGATCAGTTTGTCCATCACAATCCGTGTACCCTTTCCCGGCGTACTCTCCACACTCAACCCATCCATAAATGCTTCCATAAACGCAAACCCCATTCCAGACCGCTCCAATTCAGGACGTGTGGTATAAAGAGGCTCCATTGCTTTTTCGATGTTATCAATCCCCCGACCATAATCAATAATTTCAATCTGAATAGCTGTGCCTTCTTTTTTACAATTCATATAAATTTTTCCCTCTCCCCCGTTATAACCGTGGATCACACAATTGGTTACAGCTTCAGAAACTGCGGTTTTTACATCCGCCAGCTCCTCCATGGTGGGATCCATGTCTACCATAAAGGCACCTATGACCATTCTGGCAAAGCTTTCATTTTCCGAACAGCTGTCAAACACAAGGTTTACCTCATTTTTCTTTAATTTTTCCATATAATGCCTCCCTTAAAGATTGCAGAGAGCTTCATTCAGATCTCTGTATTCATACACAAGCTTATAAAGACCTGAAATTTCAATCAGTTTCTGTACACTCTGGCCGGCATGGATAATGCAGATTTTCCCGCCTCTTAAATTTGCCTCCTTATAACGCCCGATAATCATGCCAATACCGGCACTGTCCATAAATTCTGTCTGGGTAAAATCCAGAATAATATTTTTGGCCTTGCTCCTTCGCAGCTGTTCATCCGTAATCTTTTTAATTTTTCCTGCCTCATGATGATCCAACTCAGGACCAATTGCCAAAATCAAATTCCTCTGAATCACCTTATACTCTGTCTGCATAAAAAGCCCCTTTCCCGAAAATACAAAAACCTGCCAAAAACATCTGCACTCTATGTATTCATACATCTTTTGTGCAAATATCTTTCGCAGGTTTTATAAACTACCCTTTTATTAATTTGATATCCAATCCGTAGATTCTTAATTTTCAGCAGAAACATCGGCTCCGGTATGACTCGCATCTCCGGCCTGAGCATCATCCCCGGGCGAAGCACTGTCTCCGGATGGATTTTGTCCAGCCGCGCTGTGTATTTTATCAAGGGCCTCCTGGGATTTTCCGGCCAGTTCACTGTCAGGAAAATCTGTAATAATTTTATTATAATAAACTTCCGCGTTTGTCAAATCAGCCAGACTCTGGTAACTGCTGGCAATATAATAAAGTGCATTTACATTGGAAGCGTTAAGCTTAAGCACTTTTTCATAGTAATCAATGGCGTCCTGATACTCTCCGGCCTGATAAGCACTCAATCCCTGAGCAGCCAGAGAACTTTCTGTCTGTCCTTTGGTTGCCTGATAAATCGTATCATAAATCTCTTTGGCCGTCTGAGTTGTCAAATTCTCCTGACTGATTTCCGCCAGCAAAACACCGGCCTCACTCTGATCCCCGCCCATATAGGCTTTAACTGCTTCAAGGAGCTTTTCATCACTGGTGGTATCACTCTGAGACGAGTTGGCCACATCCAGCTGACTCTGCAGCAGATCCCGCTCCGCCTGTAAATCTTCCACTTCTTTATTAAGGGATGAAAGCAGTTTATTTTTCTCTGTAATCTGACTTCCATATTCCACAATAGCCTGATTATACTGGGTCGCCTGTGACCGCTTCACCGATGGCACCACCAAAAGCCATATCACAGCAGCTCCGATCACAACCCCGATAATTACATTGACAATGGATAAAAGTCCTGTATTAAAATCCGTATATTTACTGTCTTTTTTTTCTTCAATGACGACCGGGTTAGGGTCATTAATCTGGGTAAATCCATCTCTTTTTTTCACCTTGACCTTAGCCTTTTCCCCGGCAATCCGATTGATTTCTTCCAGATACCTAAGGCTTGTGATATTGTTACGGTCAATTTTTAAGGCCCGAAGCAAAACCTTTCGGGCAGCGGCATATTGTTTTGTTTTCAGATATAAAAGTCCCATCAGCTGATAGGCCTTAATGTAATTGGGATTAAGATTAATCACCTTTTTCAGTTCAATAATTGCCACATCCATATTGCCCTGATGCAGATATTCCAGCGCTGTATTGTACTTTTGAATAGTCTTATTGGCAAACTGAAGCTTTCCGGGATTATTCTGCACAGCTCTGATATATGTACCGGCAATATTGTTTTTCTTCTGAAAATGCATACTGATGACCCATTCTCCCAGCGCCGCCACAAGTTCGCCGGTCTGATAATACACAAGCCCCAGCAAATTCCTTGCCTGAGTATTGCGCTTATTGTATTTTAAGCTCATCAACAATGAATTGGTTGCCCCTGTCAGGTCCCTGACCTTTGCTTTTGAAAGTCCTTGATTGTAGTGCCAGTTAGAGGCAAAAATAATTTTACGGGCCAGTTCATCTTTATGACCGCATTTGGGACAGACATAGGTATTAAGCAGAGGCGTATTACAATTCGGACAATTCATCCATATCCCTCCTAGCTTCTGCGGTATGTCTGGTTTTCCTGTTTCATTTCCTTAAGCATGTCCTCCACAATATCCATAACATCCCTTAAGTCATTTTTGTAAATCGCATCCTCGGCCTGTTCGATTTCCAGGCTGGGCTGAAATTTTTTCAGTTCTTCTTCAAAGTTAATCAAAAGATTTTCCTCCTAGTATCTCCTTTACGCTTCCTACAAGATAAAGGGAACCTACACAACATACAATCCCGTTATTTTGTCTCAGCATCAGTCCCTGCTTCAGGGCCTCTCTAATATTATATGTCTCACAAACAAATCCATTCCAGTTTTTACGGAAGATTCCGGCAATCACGGACGAACTGCAGCGCCTTCCGTTTTCGAGTTCCGTCACCACAACCGCCCTGAGGCTTTCAAGGCTGCACAATCTCTGAATCATAGGCTCATAATCTTTATCTCCGGCCACGGCAAAAACAAGAATAAGGGGGCGATCTGCAAACCCCTGGGCAATCGTTGCCGCAAAGGCTTCAATCCCTGCCTCATTATGGGCACCATCTACAAAAAGATCCGTGTCCACAGCCTCCATACGGCCTGGCCAATATGCACTTTTAAGCCCCTTTTTAATCAATAACTCAAACTGGCTGTCTGCATCCTTTGCCGCACAAAGACCGGGCCAGAGCAAACGCAGCCCCATAACGGCCAGACTGCTGTTAATTGTCTGATAGACTGCAGCTGTATTCAGTGTCAGAATATAATTAACATCATAACCGTATTTAAGGGAAAAATCAATGGTACAGCCGTGATCTTCCAAAATCTTTATATTTTCATCGGTAAGCTTCACCGCCTGTACATGATGTCTGGCGGCCTGGGCCCTTATAATCTCAGAAACCCGTTCATCCTGACCATAATAAACAAGGGGCGTACCCGCCTTAATAATACCGGCTTTTTCCATAGCAATGGCTTCAATAGAATTTCCGAGTACCTCCGTATGATCCAGACCAATCGATGTAATCACCGTCAGTATCGGCTCACGGACAACATTGGTAAAGTCCATGCGTCCGCCAAGGCCTGTTTCAATCACACCGTAATCAATCTTTTGCTCTCTGAAATACAGCATAGCCATCACATATATATACTCAAAAAATGTGGGTTCCATCAGATCCCGGGCCTTCATATGCTCCACCTTGGAGCGCACCGTTAAAAACAGACGTACAAAATCCTCATTTGAAATCTCTTTGCCGTTAATTTTCATGCGCTCATTCACCCTGACAAGATGAGGAGATGTAAAAAGGCCTGTCCGTTGATGACAAAGCCTTAAACACTGTTCCATATAAGCGCAGACGGAACCTTTCCCGTTTGTTCCGGCCACATGAATATATCTGAAGCTGTCCTGAGGGCAGTCAAAGGCCTCCAGCAGCATCCTGACATTTTCCATATGGCCGCCCTTTGTAAACCTGGGAATGTTATATAAATAGTCAACGACTTCCTGATACTTCATCGTCAAAACCTCCATTCAATTGAACATTCCCCATTATAATACATCTTTTGCCTGCAAACAAGCCTGCTTTTAGCGGTCTGTTTTTATCGGTCAGGCACTTTACGCTTATAGCAAGCGCCCCCGCTTTTTAGCAATTAAACAAATCTGTAGACAAATACCGATCTCCGGTATCCGGCAAAAGTACTACAATCAGTTTGCCCCTGTTTTCCTGGCGTCTGGCCAGATGAAGCGCAGCCCACATGGCTGCCCCGGAAGATATTCCCACAAGAATACCTTCGCACTTTGCCAGTTCTCTGGCCGTTTCCATAGCAGCTTCGTCATCTACAGTGATGATCTCATCATAAATCCGCGGGTTAAGGATTTTGGGAATAAAGCCCGCCCCGATTCCCTGGATTCTATGCGGGCCGGCCTCACCGCCGGATAAAACCGGAGACTGTGCCGGTTCCATGGCCACAATTTTGATGTGGGAATTTTTAGATTTAAGAAATTCCCCCACCCCTGTAATCGTTCCGCCTGTTCCCACGCCGGCCACAAAAAGATCCACCTTGCCGTCTGTATCTCTCCAGATTTCCGGCCCTGTTGTTTTCTGGTGAGCCGCCGGATTTGCCGGATTTTCAAACTGACCGGCTACAATGCTGCCGGGAATCTCTCTGGCCAATTCATGAGCCTTTTCAATGGCGCCGTTCATTCCTTTTTTTCCGTCTGTCAAAACAACTTTGGCACCATAAGCGGCCAAGAGCAGCCGCCGCTCCCGGCTCATCGTATCCGGCATTGTCAAAATCGCCTTATAGCCTCTGGATGCCGCCACACTGGCAATGCCAATCCCCGTATTTCCCGACGTTGGCTCAATAATCGTTGCCCCTGGTTTTAAAAGTCCCTTTTGTTCTGCAGATACAATCATTTCCAGGGCCACCCTGTCTTTCACGCTGCCTGCGGGATTTAAATATTCCAATTTCGCCGCAATTTTAGCCTTAAGTTCATACTTTTCTTCCAGATGCACCATTTCAAGTAATGGTGTATTTCCAATCAACTGATCTGCACTTGTATAAATCATCCTCATTCCCCCTAATTTTTCAACAATTCCAGCAGCTGCCCCCTGAGCTTATTATACTACGATTGCTCTGCAATCGCGGTGCCTCCAGCGGATGCGCTTTGTGCAATCATTATACCATATTCAGCATATGCGAACAATCGGGAGTACTTACTTCATTTTAAATTTACGGTTTTTTAATTGACAAGCCTTTGTTCCTGGGCTAAAATCAAGTTATTATACTTTTTAACAGGAGATGATTTTATTTGGACGCAGACGCGGTCACGCAATTAATTGTACTATTTATTCTATTAATTTTATCCGCCTTTTTCTCCTCCGCGGAAACAGCCCTGACAACAGTCAACAAAATCCGCATGAGAAATCTTGAAGACGAGGGAAATAAACGGGCCAAAACAGTTAACCGGCTCATTTCCAAACCGGAAAAACTGTTAAGTGCTGTTCTGATCGGCAATAACATTGTCAATCTGACAGCCTCCTCCATTACAACCATGCTGGCCACCAAACTGGCCACAGCCTTTGGTGCCGGTCATAACGTGGCCACCGGTGTCGGTCTGGCCACCGGTATACTGACTGTTTTGATCCTGATTTTTGGTGAAATTGTACCTAAAACAACGGCTTCCCTTCATGCGGATAAGATGGCACTGCTCTATTCAAAACCAATTTACCTGATCACGGTTGTTTTAACACCTGTAATCTTTATCATGAATAAGCTGTCCCATTTCTTTTTATTCATTCTGGGCATGAAGTTCGATGACTCCGGCAAGACAATGACAGAGGATGATCTGCTGACAATTATCGATGTCAGCCATGAAGACGGTGTTATCGAAAGCGAAGAAAAAGAAATGATTAATAATGTAGTGGATTTTGGAGATGCCCTGGCCAAGGATGTTATGGTTCCAAGAATCGATGTTATTTTCACCTCCATCGATACAACCTATGATGAGTTGCTCCGGCTTTTCCGTGAAGAAAAGTATTCCCGTATTCCGGTTTACGAAGAATCCAAAGATAACGTCATTGGTATCGTAAACCTGAAAGATGTGTTCTGCTATCAGGGGGATACCAAAAACTTTGTTTTAAAAGATATTCTCAGAGAACCTTTCTTTACCTATGAATATCAGAAAACCTCTGATCTTTTGCTACAGCTGAAAAATCAGTCCATAAATATTGCCATTGTATTGGATGAATACGGCGCCACAGCCGGCTTGATCACACTGGAAGATCTGCTGGAAGAAATTGTCGGTGAAATCCGGGACGAATATGATGAAGAGGAGGAAGATCTGATTCAGAAAATATCTGACAGAGAATACATCGTTGATGGTTCTACCAAACTGGAGGATATTAACGAACTTCTGGATACGGATTTTGAATCCGATGACTACGATTCAATTGCAGGGCATGTCATTAATCTGATGGAGCACATTCCATCGGAAGGCGAAGAAATTATCATTGATCATCAGATCCGTCTTGTTGTAGATCAAATGGACAAAAACAGAATCGATAAAATTCATATTTATTTGCCAGAGGCCGCCACGCCCGCCGATGGCCATGAAACCTTGTCTGACCAATAAAATACGCAGCATAACGCAAGTGAAGGAACCGCTTCCATTTGATGGTGGATAACGATTCCTTCACTGCTGCTCAACTGGTTCAATCATACTTTTTTAAACCTCTTTTTATTTTATTGTACATTTTGATTCAACCTTATTCAAAGATTAACCAACTTTCCCAGAAAACATTCTGCTTTCTGTAAGTTTCAATGTACTTTAATTAATCTTTTCCCTATTCAGTTTTTTGTATTATATACCTTTCTCGTCAGTATATAAATCTCTCGCTTTTATACTCTCTGATTAAATAATTTTTTCTCTCATAACTTACGTGCCGTTTTTTTATCCTATGGGTTTTATCATTTGATAAATGAATAACAGCTTTCAAATTATTGTGATCTTCAAGTATCATCTATATAATTTTATCCTGTGTGAATTCTTCATATTTTGCATTAAATAATTTTTCGTTCCTATGATGATATAACTCAGGATGAATCTCCTACTGTTCCACATCTTATTATTTTAAATAATAAATCCAATTCCGGTGAATTTATTATCTGAAAAAACTATCGTCCTGCTGATATGAGGATCAACACTTTTCTTATGTTGCCAATGGAATCAACCTCCTTCTTGTATAACCCCTTTTCTTTGATTTGTTTTCTTGTTTCTTTTGATGATTTTATTATAGCCCATCGCCCCAAATATGTCAATACAATTTTTAAATATTTTTATTATTTTTTGTTTTTATTTATTTCAAATTATTCTTAACTATTATTGATTCGTTTATGCAAATATTATCTGTGTTATTGTTTATATTTTCAGTTTTTTTCTGTTAATTTCAAAAAATGGCTGTCCACAGCACCTAGTGCTGTGAACAGCCATTCATAAGATTTTCGTTATTTCGTTTCATTAGAACCAATTTAATAGAGATCCAGTTATTATGATTTATTTAAAATATTCCACACCGGATTCAAAGATCATCTGGTTCTGATTACCCGTAATATTCATGGCAACAGCCTCACCGATTCTCTCGGAATGGGCCATTTTACCAAGAATACGGCCATCCATACTGGTGATACCCTCGATGGCGTAATAGGAACCGTTTGGATTGAAGTCTTCATCCATCGTCGGCTGTCCGTTGACATCCACATACTGAGTTGCCACACAGCCAGACTCAAACAGCTTCTTAATCCACGCCTCGCTGGCTACAAAGCGACCTTCACCATGAGAAGCCGGAATCGCATAAACATCACCGACAGTGGCTTTGGAAAGCCATGGGGACTTATTGGAAACAACCTTTGTATAAACCATCTTGGAAATATGACGGCCAATATGGTTGGTTGTCAGTGTAGGTGAATCCGGTTTCTGAGCCGTAATCTCACCATAAGGTACCAGCCCCAGTTTAATGAGTGCCTGGAAACCGTTACAGATTCCTAAAGCCAATCCGTCTCTTTCATTTAATAGCTTCATTACAGCTTCACGAATCCGTTCATTTCTAAAGGCTGTGGCAATAAATTTTCCGGAACCGTCCGGTTCATCACCGGCCGAGAAACCACCTGGGAACATAATAATCTGAGCTTTTGCAATCCCCTTCTCAAAAGCGTCCACAGATTCTCTGATATTTTGGGCATCCAGGTTCTTGAATACACAGGTCTGCACATTAGCTCCGGCGCGCTCAAAAGCCTTCATGGTATCGTACTCACAGTTTGTTCCAGGAAATACAGGAATGAATACCGATGGACGAGCCACTTTATGCTTACATACATAAACATTGCCACCGGTATAAATCGGTGTTTCAATCTTCTTTTCCCGGACGCCTGAGCTTGTCGGGAATACCGGTTCCAGGGTGCCTGTCCATGCCTTCAGTGCCTCATCCATGGAAACTGTCATATTGCCACAGACAAAGCAGGCATCCTCGGTCACTTCACCAAGAATTTTATAAACAACACCGGCTGCATCCAGCCCTTCAAGATCCTGAGCCTTAACCTCTGCAATAATATTTCCATAGGATGGTTTAAACACATTCACAGGTGCAATGGCTTCATCAATTTTTACGCCCAGCTTATTTCCAAATGCCATCTTGCTCACAGCAGCCGCAACACCGCCATAGCCCAGGGCATAGGCTGCGCAGATGGTTTTATTTACTGCCAGCTCATGAACTTTAGCATACAGATCCATCATCTGACTGTAAACAGGCAGGTCATTGGCATCTCTTTCAATAGGGAATACAACAAGCTTATGGCCAGCTTCTTTTAATTCCGGCGTAATAACCTCCCCATATCTGGCCACATCCACAGCAAAAGAAACAAGTGTCGGCGGAACATCGATTTCATTAAAGCTTCCGGACATGGAATCTTTACCGCCAATGGAAGGCAGACCAAAGCCGATCTGGGCACTGTAAGCACCTAAAAGAGCAGCAAAAGGAACGCCCCAACGGGAAGGATCTTCGCCCAGCCGTTCAAAATATTCCTGGAAAGTAAATCTTATTTTTGAGTAATCACCGCCTGCAGCCACGATCTTTGCTACAGAATCCACAACCGCATAAACAGCGCCGTGGTATGGGCTCCAGGAAGAAAGATACGGATCATAGCCATAGCTCATCATCGTCACCGTATCACAGCTTCCCTTTAATACAGGAAGTTTTGCAATCATAGTCTGAACCGGTGTCAGCTGATATTTTCCGCCATAAGGCATACAAACCGAGGCAGCACCAATGGAACTGTCAAACATTTCCACAAGACCCTTTTGTGAACATACATTCAAATCAGCCAGATTATCGAGCCATGTTTTCTTTAAATCCGTTACATCTTTTTCTTTGTCAAAATAATTGTCTTTTCTGGAAGGCATAGTGACAACCACATCCGTCTCCTGATGCGCACCATTTGTATCCAGAAAGGCTCTGGAAATATTCACAATTTCCTTTCCTCTCCACTGCATCACAAGGCGGGGACTTTCAGTAACAACGGCCACACATACGGCCTCAAGATTTTCTTCATTGGCATAGGCTAAAAACTGATCCACATCTCCTGGATCAATAACAACAGCCATACGTTCCTGAGACTCGGAGATGGCCAGTTCTGTTCCATCCAGACCGGCATATTTTTTAGGAACTTTATCAAGGTCAATGTTCAGTCCGTCTGCCAGCTCACCAATAGCTACAGATACACCGCCGGCACCAAAGTCATTACACTTTTTGATCAGGCGGCTGACGTTTTCATTTCTGAATAAGCGCTGAAGTTTACGTTCTGTAGGTGCATTACCTTTTTGTACTTCTGCACCGCAGGTATCGATAGATTTTACGTTATGCGCCTTGGAGGATCCTGTAGCGCCGCCGCAGCCATCACGGCCTGTGCGTCCGCCCAGAAGAATAATAATATCCCCCGGATCACTGGTTTCACGGATCACATTACGTCTTGGGGCAGCGCCCATCACAGCACCGATTTCCATACGTTTTGCCACATAATTGGGATGATAAATTTCATTGACAAGCCCTGTAGCCAGACCGATCTGATTGCCGTAGGAGCTATAGCCTTTGGCAGCTCCGGTTACAATCTTTCTCTGAGGCAACTTGCCCTTAAGCGTATCTTTCAGAGAAACCGTAGGATCGGCAGCTCCGGTCACACGCATCGCCTGATAAACGTAGGAACGTCCCGACAGCGGGTCACGGATGGCACCGCCAAGACAGGTTGCCGCACCACCGAAAGGCTCAATCTCTGTCGGATGATTATGGGTTTCATTTTTAAAGCTGATCAGCCATTCCTCGGCAACACCGTCGATTTCAACAGGTACCACAATACTGCAGGCATTAATTTCATCGGACTGTTCCATATCCTCCAGCTTGCCGTCGGCTTTCAGCTTACGCATAGCCATAAGCGCAATATCCATCAGGCAGACGTACTTATCATCCCGTCCGGCAAAAATTTCCTCGTGGTGTGCTTTGTACATATGATAGGTATCCTCAGCCAGCTGTTTGTAATCACTGTCTGCGAATCTGATATTTTTAAGCTCAGTCTGGAAAGTCGTATGACGACAGTGATCTGACCAATAGGTATCCAGTACCCGGATCTCTGTCATAGAAGGATCCCGCTTTTCCTCTCCCGCAAAATAATTCTGAATGTGAATAAAATCCTTAAAGGTCATGGCCAGATTTAAAGATGTATATAATTCTTTTAATGATGCTTCATCCATGGATATAAAACCGTCAAACACAAGAACATCCGCAGGCTCATCATAAACGGTTACCAGCGTTTCAGGTTTTGGATCATTATTTTCTCTGGAATCCACAGGGTTAATACAAAAAGCCTTGATTTTATTCAGCTCATCTTCACTGACACTGCCCTCAATGACATAGGTTGTCGCAGATTTAATCACAGGTTCTTCGTTTTCATTTAAAAGCTTTACACACTGCTGAGCAGAATCGGCTCTCTGATCAAACTGTCCCGGCAGGGCTTCCACAGAAAAGACATAAGCCTCGTGATCCGCAGGCAGTTCCTCCTCATAGAGCAAATCCACAGGCGGCTCAGAAAAAATAGTCACCTTGGCTGTTTCATAGGTTTCATCGGAAATATTCTCTATATCATAGCGGATCAAAACACGTACGCCAAAAACACCTGAAATTCCAAGATAGCTGTGAATATTTTCCAGAAGTTCCTGGGCAGCAACGGCATAGTCGGGCTTCTTTTCTACATAGATTCTTTTTACCTGGCTCATACGATAACCTCCATTATTCCTTAGTTCTTTATTTTCGTTCCACACAGAGGGCATAAAAACAACCCACATTTACCTGTATAGTATATCATCATATGGTTTATAATTGAAATTAATATATTTAATCATAATAATTAGATGCATTAATATATAATTCCCCTTTACGATAAGCACAACTTGTGCTATTATTTAGTATAACTTATAAATATATAAGAGGTGCTCATTTATGGATATTAATTATGAACTATACAAGGTTTTTTATTATGTAGCAAAAACACTGAGTTTTTCAGAGGCATCCAAGCAGCTGTACATATCTCAGTCAGCGGTCAGTCAGTCCGTGAAATCCCTGGAAACCAAACTGAATCAGCACCTTTTTATCCGCAGCACAAAAAAAGTCAAGCTGACACCGGAAGGAGAGGTGCTTTTCAAGCACGTTGAACCGGCCATCAATCTGATTATCCGGGGAGAAAATCAAATTTTAGATGCCAATACCTTAAACGGCGGCCAGCTGCGCATCGGTGCCAGCGATACAATCTGCAGATATTATCTTGTGCCCTACCTGAGGGAATTTCATGCCCATTTTCCCAATGTCCACATCAAAGTTACCAATCAGACATCGGCCCGCTGTGTGGATCTTCTGGAAAATGGTCAGGTAGACCTGATTGTTACCAATTTTCCCAACCCCCGCATGAATTCTGTTGCCAATGTACGTCAGGTCAAGGAATTTAAAGACATATTTATTGCCAGCAATCAGCATTTTTCCTATTTAAAGAACAAAGCGCTGCGGCTGGAAGAACTCCTGGGCTATCCCCTTCTGATGCTGGATAAAAACAGCATGACCAGCGAGTTTCTTCACAGTCTGTTTCAGCAAAAGCAGCTGGACCTTGTCCCGGAAATCGAGCTTTCCAGTAATGATCTGCTCATCGATCTGGCTCGGATTGGTCTGGGCATTGCCTTTGTCCCGGATTTTTGTCTGCCGGAGAATGATCCGGACCTGTTTCAGATCCATACAACCGAAATTCTGCCATCCAGACATCTGGTTGTTGGTTACAACGATCATGTACCGATTTCGGAGGCGGCCCGGTATTTTATTGAAAGCCTCTAGCTTTTATAAATCTCTGACTTTCTATAAACATTGAATTTTTATAAACCTCTGATTTCAGCCCTTGACCGCACCGATGGTGATTCCTTTGACAAAATATTTCTGGAAAAACGGATAAATAACCAGTACGGGAAGTGCCCCCACAACCGCAACGGCCATCTTTATTCCCGTTGCGGGGATAGTGGCGGATAATTCATTGGACATGGAGCTGCCTGCATTGCTCAGCAAAAACTGAACATCCTGCAGCATCCGGTTCAGCAGCACCTGTATACTGTAAAATTTATCCTGGCTGATGTAATACAAACCGTTGGTCCAGTCATTCCAGTACTGCAGTCCCACCATCAGTGTCAATGTGGCAATAATGGGCAATGACATGGGCAGTACAAGCTTCGATAAAATTCGCCATTCACTGGCGCCGTCAATCTTTGCCGCTTCGATCACAGCCTCCGGAATATTCGCCGAAAAATTGGTTCGCATCATGATGACATAAAAAGCCCCCAACATTAAATTGGGAATAATCAGCGCTGCATATGTATTTTTTATATGAAAATACTGAGTCCACATAATATATGAAGGTACGATACCGCCATTAAACAGCATTGTGAAAAATACAATAAAAGAAAATACATTTCTGTGAGGTAAATCTCTTCTTGACAAAGGGTAAGCCAAAAGGGTTGTTAATGTGAGATTTAACAGTGTTCCAATCACTGTAACACATATGGTAATGATATACCCCCGTCCAATGGCATCAGACTTTGTAAATAAATATGTATATGAATCCAGACTCAGCACTTTGGGAATAAAGGAATAGCCTTCACGAATCAATGTCTGTTCGTCTGTCAATGAAGATGAAATCAGCAGTATAAACGGCAAAATACAAAACAAACACAGAAAAATCATAATCCCATGGGCTGCGACCTGAAATTTTTTATTATTCTGTACCACAACAATCACCTCTTTCTTCAGAACAATGCGTCTTCTTTACTTATTTTAGAAACAACAATATTAGCCGTCAGTACAAGAATAAAGCCTACAACCGACTGATAAAATCCGGCCGCTGAAGACATGCCCACATTGTTAAGCTGCATCAGGCCGCGATACACATACGTATCTATGGTATTTGTGGCATTGATCAAAGGACCGGAGTTCATAGGTACCTGGTAAAACAGTCCGAAATCCGAATAAAAAATACGTCCCACACTTAACAGTGTTAATGTAATAATCGTGGATTTAAGACCAGGCAAAGTGACATGAACAAACTGGTTCCAACGATTGGCACCGTCAATAGCCGCAGCCTCATAATAGGTTCGATCGATTCCCACCAACGTTGCATAATAAATGATTGTATTATAACCAAAACCTTTCCATATATGAACTAAAACAAGAATAAACGGCCAGTACTGCGGCGAAGAATACCAACTCACAGAATCTCTTCCTAAAGGTTCAAGAATAGAATTATTAATAAACCCTGTATCCGTGGACAAAAGTGCATTCACCAGATAGCTGACCACGATAATCGAAATTAAATACGGAATCAGAATAATGGTTTGATAAAACTTCTTAGAAAGTTTTGCGGTAATTTCATTAAGCACAACCGCAACTGCAATCGCAATCACCGGTGTCAGAAGAATAAAGACCACATTGTAACAAATAGTATTTCTTGTAATAATCCATGCATCTTTTGTGGCAAACAAATATTCAAAGTTGCTAAAACCGACCCATGGGCTTGCCAGAATACCCAGGCGATAGTTGACCTGTTTAAATGCAATGATAATTCCGGCCATTGGAATATAGTTATTAATAAAAAGATAGGCCAGACCAGGCAGCATCATCAAATACAGGGGCATATAGCGTTTATGTCTGATCCATATGCCTCTTTTTTTATGCTTTAATACCGAAATATTATCCTCCATACATTCCCCTGCTTTCCTTATATCTTTATCCAAAAACAGCTGCCGCATTGGTGATTTTCACACAGGCGGCAGCTTAAGTTTTACCGGATACTTATTTCTGGGCAGCCAGCCATTCATCCAGCTGTTTCTGCTTTTCTGCAATAATATCATCGATTCCGGCTGCCTTTAAGGCTGCATTAAATTCATCGATGGCTGTGGCCGGATCCAGAGAACCACCTTTAATAGCTGCATCATACTGTTGTGTCACATTGGTGCAGGCCGTCACCTGATTTAATACTGCAGCGTTATCAAAAGTAAAACCTTTGGCCGGTGACAGATTCATGCCTGCATTAAACGCACCCAATTCTTCCCATACCGTCGGTTTATCTGTTTCCCATACATAGCTGATCTGTTCATTCGGCCAGCCCCAGGCCAGACGGGAATAACCCACATTGGTTGAATCCACACCTTCCGGATAACCGATAATGCCCTGTGCCTTATCTTTAAATTCATAATGGATACCTTCGATTCCGTTGATCACCAGATTCGAAATCTCAGGATCTGTATACATTAAATTTAAAAATGCCATAGCTCTTTCAGGGTCCTGACTGCTGTTGGAAAGACACCAGGGGGTACCGCTTGTTGTGGTTGTTGTGATTGTATCAGAATAAGTCCATGTCACCATTTCATAGCCGGTAGAAATGCTCTGTTCCTCATCAAAACCAGGTTTCACCTGAGTAAAGCCGCCAAAGGCCTTGCCTGAATGAATAAGACTTGTTCTTGATTCAGTATTTGAAGAAGCATCCGGCATAACAAGGCCCTCCTGAGCCCACTGGTAAATCCGTTCTGCCCATTCACGGTACATATCTGTTTCATACAGATTGACAACTGTGGTAGACTGAGGATCAACCGACAGATCAAGCACACCAAAGCTGGCACCGTACTGTTCGCCCAAAGTATCATAGTACTGATAGTTCCACATACTCTGTCCATCAGGCACTACAGGATACATATCCGGATAAGCCGCCTTAACCTTGACCAGCATATCATGGAGATCATCAAAATCCTTAATATCTTCTATAGATATCCCCAGCTCATCCACAATATCTTTTCTCATATTAAAGCCCAGCTGGTAGCCTTTATCACAGTTTGTCGGCAGTGCATAAATTTCATCGCCAACACTCATGGCTTTCCAGTCTGCCTCAGGAATTGCGGCCAGCGTTTCCTGACCACAGGTATTTAAAAGTTCTGTCAGCGGCATAATCTGTCCGCTGTTAGCCAGTGTTACGACGTTACTTGTCATCGCATTAAATAAATCCAGATCTTCCTGGGCGGATAAAGCAAGGTTTAACTGTGTGGCATAAGTACCAAAACCGATACGGGTAATTTCCACTTCTGCATTAATTTTTTCTCTTGTGATTTCACTGATGGCTTCCGATACCGCCTTACACTGCTCTGTGTCCGCATCTCCAAACATCATAATTTTAATTGTGTAAGGTTCTTCATCAGAAAAATCACTGACGCTGCTGCCACTGGCACTTCCTTCATCTGTACCTCCGGAAGAATTAACCTCTGACACACTGTCTGTTGATGTATTGCCAGTGTCTCCGTTTTTGTTATCACTGTTTTCACCGGAACCGCAGCCGGCCAACATCGATACGCACATTCCCATAGATAACATCATTGCTAAGGATCTTTTCATAATTATCTGCTCCTTTTGTTTTTTGATAGTCATATTGTATATCTTTATTCGATATAAAGTCTGTAATCCCCACGACTTGCACAAGTACTTTTAAGACTTTTTCCCATTGATCTTCTCTGAGTCTGCAAAGCATTGTCCTTCTTCAGACTTTTATTTTACTTTTTCAGATCTTTCAGCAGGAAACAGCTTCCGCAAATAGCGGAAGCTGTCCATCATGTATGATTCAATTTTTATTTTTCTCCTTTATTTTTTTCGCTCATCTGTCGGGGATACACCGATCACTTTTTTATAAATCCGTGAAAAATACGAAAAATTACTGTAACCGACTTTAGATGCCACAAAGCTGATGGGAAGTACGGTTGTTCTCAACAAATTCTGGGCCATCCGCATTTTTTGCTCTATAATATATTCCTTCAAAGATATTCCCCGATTCTTTTTAAACAGCCGCCCCATATAATCCACATTCAGATGCACATAATCTGCGATTTCGTCTCTGTGAATGGCTGTCCCAATGTGCTCTGCAATATATTTTTCAATTTGTTCCAGTTGGCTCTGCTGTTCATATTCATCGTAAACCTGAGTTTTAAAATACGTCATCGTATAAACAATATAGGACTTCATCGCATCCAGCGATTTTTCAGCATCCTTATAGCGCCGAATCGTCTCATCACTTTGGGTAAACAGCTGAATATCCATCTCCTTTTGCTCAAACACAAAATAAATCATCTTATTAAATTCCATATGAAAACGCAGCAAATGATCCGCATTCAGTAAATCCTGGGCCGCCATTTCATCCAGCATATGATACAGCTCTGTGGCTGCCGTATCATATAAATCATCTAAAATATATTTTTTACACCGTTTCATCAAAAAGATCAGCTGCTTCTGATTCAACTCTTTCTCAGCCAGAACGGGCATACTTAAATCATATACCCCGCATTTTGCCGAAACATTTTGCCTGACCTCATCAGACAGAGATTTTAATTTTCCCGGCATATCCAAAAATTCTGCCTGTTCCCATGTATAGGCTGCGGTTTCACATTTTAAATACTTTAATAAGGTTTGAATCACGGCATCCATCTGACGTAAAAGCCCGGGATAATCAATGAGATATCCGTTTTTCTCATAAATTACAATTCCCCACTGAGCCCAATCCAGATCAACCACAATCACATTTTGTCCAAAAGGCGCAAATATTTCTTCAATAATATTCTGAAAAGTAAATTTTATCAGGGACGGTTCCCACTGATCCACCAGACTTTTCTGCCGCAGTAAAGACAAAATCACCGGATATCCTCTGTAACTGAGCCCCGGTACATTTTCCACTCTGTAAAACGCCACATACTGAGCCTGGTCTATGCTGCCCTTTAGCCAGTCCTCCAGTATCCGTTCACACAAGATCCGGCTTTTACTTTGCATATACATTCCGTATGTATAGGTCATAGCTTTTTTGTTTTTTTCTCTGACTTTGGCAATGGCCCGTTCCACGACCGCTCTGATCTCATCATAAGGTGCCGGAGATACAATATAATCCATACTGCCAAGAGACAGTGCCTCTTTGGCATACTCAAATTCCGCATGTGCCGTTAAAAAAATACATTCGGTCTCATACCCCTGATTTCTCACCCAACGCAGCAAAGAAATGCCGTTTTCAACAGGCATTTCTATGTCACAAAGCATCACATCTATATGATTCTGAGAAAATACGGCTTTTGCTTCAAATGCATTAAAGGCCTTAAAAATCTTCTCCACACCAATGGCTTTCCAGTCAATCCCCCGTATAATTCCGTTAACAACGCTTGTCTGGTCATCAATGACTATGATATTCATTATGCCAATCCTCTTTTCTGTCCAGTTGTATTAAAATCTCCACGTCTGCCCCATGATTGTTGGAAAAGATGAAGCCTACCTTTTCTTTTCCGTAATAAAGAATAAAACGCTGTATCACATTATGTATTCCTATATGGCCGCTGTCCCCGTTATTTTTGCCTAAATTATATTCTTCCAGCTGTTCTTCAGAAAATCCCTGTCCATTATCATGAATCTTAATATTAAAAAGCCGCCCCTGGCTGCTTGGCAGCTCGGATATGGACAGATCTATTTGAAGCTGCTCTGTCTGTCCCGAAAAATATTTAACAGAATTTTCCACAAAGGATAAAATAGATACCCCGGGAATCTTCCAGGATAAATCTTTGGCATCAACCTTTATATGACATACCGGCGGATAGCGCATACAAATCTCCTGCAGATTTATATAATTTTGCACATACTGCAGTTCCTCACTGACAGTGACCAGACCGGAATCTTCCCGCATCATATACCTTAAATGCCGTGATAGATAAATAATCATTTTTTGAATATTCGCATAATTTTCTTCCTCAACCATGCCATAAATATTTTTCAGACAGTTGAGAAAAAAATGAGGACGAACCTGAATCTGATAATACTGCAGCTTAATATTCTGCAGATCCAGCTGATTTTCATAGGCACTGATTTTCAAATGACGAATCTCCTGAAGCATATGATTGAATGTGGAATTTACTTTTCTGAATTCTATTTCCGGATAAGCCGTATCCGGTGTCATATATGATTCCAGTTCCCCGTCTGTGCGTTTCCATATTTTTTCCATCGTCGTCATCATCCGGTCCACCGGTTGGAAAAATGTACGTTTTAGTAAAAAATAACCAACTAAAATCAAGATCATGGTCATCATGGAACCTGCAAAAAGAAGATACTGGCTGTGATTAAGATTTTCCTGAAAGCCCTGGTACAAATACAAATAAGCGGCCGAAAAATCTCCGCCCTGGATATCCGATTCCAGAATCATATAACGATGCTCAGTTCCTGAAAAATAATACTCATCCCTGCCTTTAAATTCAATGTCATTATCCCGGATGACGGAATCTTCATTTAATGGCTGACCCTGATCCAGAAAAATCACCTTTGCGTCTGTCTTCTCATTATCAAACGTATCCTTTGGATCCGTATTTTGAGGCAGGTCAAAAGCATCCGGATTCATCAGGCACACACAATAGGCACTGCCATAGCTTAAACACATATAAATATAATTTTTTTCCTGAATCACACAGGGCTGCCACACCTTTGTCGTCACCTTTTTTCCGGAATTCAGAGCATTTTTAAATTCCTCCATCATTGCGCTTTTTATCTCATACCCCTGTATGTCATCACTGTATGCGCCTCTGTATATACCATTGGGGAGGCTGAAAATAAGAAATGCACAAATACTTTTTTCTGAATTCATGATATCCTGATACTTCTGTAAAATATTATACGCGTGAAGATGCACATTAATCGAATTCGCATCTTTAAAAGCCAGTTGTCTGAAATCACTGTTGTTGGCAACAATATTAACAATATGGACTTTTGTACGTTCCAGAGACTGTTCCACCTTAGAACAGTATAAATGAAGTGCCGAAGCATTAGCTGCAGCCAGATTATCATTTGACACATTGATCACATATAAATTATAAAAAATCAGGAAAACAATCACCGGAACAAGCGTCCCTAACGGAATGCCCATTATTCTTCGTTTAATCGAAAAAGTATACTCTTTTTTCATAGCACGGCCCCGCAAATACTCAATATAATTATATAGATTTTCTTATATAATCAATTATTTTTTAATTTAACATAGATTGTATCATATAAATATATTCACCGCAAATAAAAAAGACCACCGGGTTACACATGAAAAATCAGAGGTGTGGTGGGCTTTATGACTATTATTATATAAATTTTATTGTGACGGCTAAGTTTTTTCTTTCTTAAAAAATAAGGAAACACAGCTTATAAATCCACCTGTTCCGGCAGTTTTATAAACCATGTTTCCTTATTCTTAAGCGTTGCGGCCTTTCATTTAAACTGAATAGCCGTCAATTAAATTCTGAATTCATTCCGGTTAGCCTTCATCAGTCCTCGAACAGCTCATCAAATTCTTCGCTGTCTAAAAGTTCATCAAAAGCATCGGCAACAATCTCATATTCTTCATCATCAATGATGTTGTCCAGCTGAATCTCTCCGTCTTCAAATTCCTGGAAACGATACAGGTAAACATCGCCTTCTTCGCTGTCCTCATCTTCATTTAACGGAACAAGGGCAATATACTGATGTTCGCCAGCCGGGAAGATGGATAATACGGCACATTCCAGCTCTGAACCGTCATCCAATGTTAATGTCACTGTTGCTTCTTCTTCATTATCCTGACAGCCGCAGTCGCAGCCTTTGCCATGTGTATTTTCACTCATTATAGATACCTCTCTTTTCAAATCAGTTACTATGTTTACAATAATGACTTTATCAGATATAGTGAAAAAAAGCAATACATTTTGCCAATAAAAATCCAGGCCCCATCCGGTATGTACAGGTCATTTATAACGATCCTTGTCAAGTATCTTTCAAATATTTATAATGGATACAGAATCTACAGATAATGAATAAAGATCAACAGATGAAAGGTGGCTCAATTTATGAAACTGCCCGGTTATTATTCTTCCGGCGAATTTGCCCGAATGGCCAATGTGTCCATACGGACCATTCGTTTTTATGATCAGCAGAATATATTAAAACCTTCATATATACGCCCATCAGGCGCCAGATTTTATACAGATTCGGATTTTGCCCGACTGCAGCAGATCCTGCTTCTCAAATACCTTGGATTTTCCCTGGATAATATCCGGGATATGACCATCAATGACATGGATTCTCATTTTATGCTTAATTCTCTGAGAATGCAAAAAAAGCTTGTTCAGGATCGGATTGAACAAATGCAGCTTATGGAACAGGCTATTGACCGTACGATAACAGCGCTGGAAAAAGATCATTCCATTGACTGGAGCCGAATGCTGGAGTTGATTCACCTCACAGGGGTAAAAACAAGCTTAAAAACCCAGTATCAAAACGCAGTGAATATTTCCGCCCGCATCGCCCTGCACAAAACTTATTCCACAAACAAGCAGGGCTGGTTTCCATGGATTTATGACAAATGCAGCCTGAAACCAGGTATGAAGGTGCTGGAGCTGGGCTGCGGAAACGGTGCGCTCTGGACAGAAAACAAAAAAAAGCTTCCGGAGGACATATCCATCCTTTTGTCCGATATATCCGAAGGTATGATCAGTGATGCCAGAAGAAACATAGGTCCCGACGACCTGCGCTTTTCCTACCGGATCCTGGATGCGCACCGACTATTCCTGGACCCCGGCTGTTTTGACCGGATCATCGCCAATCATGTTCTTTTTTACTGTGAGGACATCCCGCTTGTATGCAGTCAGGCTGTCCGTCTTTTAAAACCATCCGGGGTTTTTGTATGCAGCACCTACGGTCGGTCTCACATGAAAGAAATCAGTGCGCTTGTCGCTGAATTTGACAAACGGATTGTTTTATCCAACCGCCGGCTTTATGAACAGTTTGGTCTGGAAAACGGTGAAAAGGTGCTTCGCACATATTTTGGTGACGTTCATTGTATCCGGTATGAGGATTCCATTGAAATCGACCGGGCTGAGCCTTTAATTGATTATATCCTTTCATGTCACGGAAATCAGAATCAGTACCTCCTTGAACGTTATAAGGATTTCAGGGCCTTTGTCGAAGAAAAAATCAAGGGCGGCTTCCACATCACCAAGGATGCCGGGCTTTTTATCTGTAAAAAATAGCTAAAATATTTTAACAGTATTTAGCAGTTTAGACAATCTTCGCAAATTTGTCATATGTTTTTAAAAAAAGTCTTGAAGCTTACCATACGTCACCTTTTATAATTAAATTCAGTAACCATAACAAAAATTTCTAATGATTTGATATTTCATTTTTTAATTTTTATAAGGAGCATACGATGAAAGGAATCATTCTTGCAGGCGGTTCCGGAACCCGCCTTTATCCGCTGACCAGAGTTACGTCAAAACAGCTGCTTCCGATTTATGACAAACCCATGATTTACTATCCCCTGTCCGTTTTAATGAATGCAGGGATCAGAGATATTTTAATTATTTCTACACCACAGGATACGCCCCGTTTTAAAGAGCTTCTTGGCAATGGCAGCAGTTTTGGACTGCATCTTTCCTATGCCGTTCAGCCAAGCCCGGACGGGCTGGCTCAGGCCTTTATTATCGGAGAAGACTTTATCGGTAATGACTGTGTCGCCATGATTCTTGGCGATAATATTTTTGCCGGTCACGGTCTGAACAAACGCCTGAAAAAGGCTGTGGAAAATGCACAAAATGGTAACGGTGCCACCATTTTCGGTTATTATGTCGATGACCCGGAACGGTTTGGTATTGTAGAATTCGACAAAGAAGGCCGGGCCATTTCTATCGAAGAAAAGCCACAGCAGCCAAAAAGTAATTATTGTGTTACTGGTCTTTATTTTTATGATCATCTGGTTGTGGACTATGCAAAAAAACTTTCCCCAAGTGCCCGGGGTGAATTGGAAATTACAGATTTAAACCGAATTTATCTGGAAAAAGGACAGCTTAATGTAGAACTTTTAGGTCAGGGTTTTACATGGCTGGACACCGGAACTCATGAAAGCCTTGTAGAGGCCACAAATTTTGTGAAAACCGTTGAATCCCATCAGCACCGAAAAATCGGATGTCTTGAAGAAATTGCCTTCTTAAACGGATGGATTTCCAGAGATGATGTTTTAAAAATCTATGAAGTACTGAAAAAAAATCAATATGGGCAGTACTTGAAAGATGTGCTGGACGGAAAATATCTGGACACATTGCATTAAACGAATAAAAGGAGTTTGGATTATGACTATTATCGTTACCGGCGGTGCCGGCTTTATCGGAAGCAATTTTATTTTTCATATGCTGAACAAATATCCGGATTACCGGATCATCTGTCTGGACTGTCTGACCTACGCAGGCAATCTTTCCACACTGGCACCGATCATGAATCATAAAAATTTCCGTTTTGTCAAAGAAAGTATTACTGACCGCAAGGCCGTGTACAAACTTTTTGAAGAAGAACACCCGGACATGGTCGTCAATTTTGCCGCAGAAAGCCATGTCGACCGTTCTATTGAAAATCCCGAGGTTTTTCTGGACACAAATATTAAAGGAACCGCTGTTTTGATGGATGCCTGTCAAAAATACGGCATTACACGGTATCACCAGGTATCCACGGATGAAGTTTACGGTGATCTTCCTCTGGATCGCCCGGATTTATTTTTCACCGAAGAAACACCGATCCATACAAGCTCACCTTACAGCGCTTCCAAAGCCAGTGCTGATCTGCTTGTGATGGCCTACCACCGCACCTACGGACTTCCTGTGACCATCAGCCGATGCTCCAATAATTACGGCCCCTACCATTTTCCGGAAAAACTGATTCCGTTAATGATTGCTAATGCCTTAAATGACAAGCCTCTGCCGGTTTACGGAAAAGGAGAAAATGTAAGAGACTGGCTGTATGTGGAAGACCACTGTAAGGCCATTGACCTGATTATCCACAAAGGACGTGTAGGTGAAGTCTATAACATTGGCGGTCATAATGAAATGAGAAATATTGATATCGTGAAAATGATCTGTAAGTCTCTTGGTAAACCAGAAAGCCTGATCACCTATGTAACGGATCGTAAAGGGCATGATTTGCGATATGCCATTGATCCTACAAAAATTCATAATGAGCTGGGCTGGCTGCCGGAAACCAAGTTTGAAGACGGTATTCAAAAAACAATCCGCTGGTATCTGGAACACAGAGACTGGTGGGAAACGATTATTTCCGGTGAATACGCACATTATTACGAAAAAATGTACAAAAATCGCTGAGCAGCTTAAAATTTGCACATGAATTTTCCCCGTGGGGGAAGGAACGGAGTATTTTATGAAAGTATTAGTAACCGGCGTTCACGGACAGCTGGGATATGACGTTGTCCGTGAACTTGGACTGCGGCACCATGAGGCCATCGGTGTGGATATTGAAGATATGGATATTACAGACCAGAAAGCGGTCCAGCAGGTGATCCGACAGATCCATCCGGATGCTGTCATTCACTGTGCGGCCTGGACAGCTGTGGATCAGGCCGAAGCCCCTGAAAATCGTGAAAAGGTTCATCAGGTCAATGCGGCAGGGACATCTTACATTGCCCATATCTGTAAAGAAATGAATATTAAAATGATGTATATTTCCACAGATTATGTGTTCAACGGACAGGGCAGCCAGCCATGGCAGCCTGACTGTAAAGATTATCAGCCTTTAAATATTTACGGTCAAACCAAACTGGAAGGCGAACTGGCTGTTTCGGATCTTGTTGCCAAATATTTTATTGTAAGAATCGCCTGGGTTTTTGGAAAAAACGGCAACAATTTTATAAAAACCATGCTCAATATCGGCAAAAACCGAGATACCCTGCGTGTTGTCAATGATCAGATCGGCACACCGACCTATACCTTTGACCTGGCCAGACTTCTTGCAGACATGATTGAAACCGAAAAATACGGCTGTTATCATGTCACCAATAGCGGCGGATATATCAGCTGGTATGATTTTGCCTGTGAAATTTTCAGGCAGGCCGCTGCCATGGGGCATACGGAATATGATGCCAGCCATTTAAAGGTGGAACCGGTTTCCACCGCCGAGTATGGGGCTTCTATAGCCACACGCCCGTTTAACAGCCGCCTCGATCAGTCAAAGCTGACACAAAATGGTTTTACGCCGCTGCCGTCATGGCAGAATGCACTGAGCCGTTATTTGAAAGAAATTAAATTTTAACACAATGAATGAGGTAGATTATGGGACAGATTAAAGTTGAAAAAAATGTTGGCGGTATTGAGGGACTGTGCCTGATTGAACCCGCCGTCCACGGAGATGCCAGAGGCTATTTTATGGAAACTTACAATCAAAATGATATGACCGATGCCGGACTGGCCATGAATTTTGTTCAGGACAATCAATCCTGCTCTGTTAAAGGGGTTCTTCGGGGACTCCATTTTCAGAAGGAATTTCCCCAGGGAAAGCTTGTGCGTGTCATTAAAGGCCGTGTATTTGATGTGGCCGTGGACTTGAGAAAAGGCAGCACCACCTTTGGAAAATGGTTTGGTGTTGAATTGACCGAAGAAAATAAGAAGCAGTTTTATATTCCCCAGGGCTTTGCCCATGGTTTTCTTGTATTAAGCGAGCTGGCCGAGTTCTGCTATAAATGCACAGATTTTTATCACCCTGGTGACGAAGGCGGTCTGGCATGGAATGACCCGGCAATTGGCATTTGCTGGCCCCAGGTCACTGGCACCTACAAAAACAGTGCCAGCGGGGCAGGCTATCACCTGGAAGACGGTACACCACTCAATCTCAGCGAAAAGGATGAACAGTGGGGGACACTTTCTCAACTTTTAAATAAATAAAAAATACCATCAGGCTGCTTGATACCTATGCAGCCTGATGGTATTTTTTGTTAATTATTTTCTGCAGCTTTGATACCTTCTGTTTCAACAATAAACTTTACGCTGCCCTTTACACCATCGGGAAGTTGGGTAAATGTCTGATAATCCTGTCCTGCATCGATCATCGCCTGCAGACGGTCAATCATCACCTGAGCATCTTCTTCCATGGTTGTTTTCAGTTTTTCTATTCCCTGAGCATCAAATTCTTTCATACCATCACTTAATGCCTGTGCACCGTCAGCTAACTGGTCAATACCGTTTCCTAACTGTGCTGCACCGGATACAAGATCATTGGTTCCGCCAAATAATGTATCAATGCCCTGAACCAGTGCGGCAGAACCTTCAGTCAACGCACCATTTTGTCCTGTCAGCGCAGCAAATCCTCCTGTCAGCGTTCCTGTTGCCTCTTTAATCGCCTGAGCGCCGGTATTCAGCTGAGAATTGGAAGCTACAAGCTGATTAGCACCATCCACAAGCGCACCTATACCTGTGGGAAGCTGGCTTGCTGCATCTGTAAGCTGCTGACTGCCCTGAGCCACAGTATCTATACCGGACTTTAATACTTTATTGCCTTCTACAATCGATGTAATCCCTTCACTGACAGATGCCGCACCCACATAAAGGCCTTCACTGTTTTCAGGATCCGTCATTTCAGCCATTTGTTCAAGGCCCTGAATCAGCTGGTCCAAAGACTGGCTCTGACCGCTTTCAAGAAACTGATTAAGCTGATCCTTCATCGCCTGTTCATAGGCAAGATTGGTTTTCATGGCTTTAATACAATCCAAAAGCTTCTGCCCATACTGACTTTCCGCCTGATTGACAGCATCCAGCAGACTTTCCGGTATAAGGGACTTCAGACTGTCAATGGTCCCCTGTATCCCCTGAACTTCCATCAGGGTATTTAAAACCGCCTGGTCATTGGACATCACTGCATCAATTGTTGTCACAAGCATTTGAATCATGGCATTGATCGCTTCCTGCTGATCGGTGGACTTCAATGCTTCCAGCATAACATTAATGCTGTCATGGATTTTTCCCACGCCTTCGGTAACCTGATGACTTCCCGAAATCAGCTGTCCTGTTTTTGTCTCATCTGTCAGAGCTGCTGCCCCATCCTGAACCTGCTTGACACCATCGTTAAGCGCCGTCACACCGTCAGGCAGCTGAGCCGTCTGAGAAGCCAGGGTGTTGATTCCGTCTGCAATCTGACTGGCACCTGCGCTGTACTGTGTAATTCCGTCTGCCAGCGCAACAGCTCCGCTGGTATATTCACTGACACCATTTTCCAGCGTCTGTGCGCCTTGAGTATACTGGCCAATCCCATTCTGAAGCTGTCCGGCACCATCTTTTAAAGCCCCCGCACCGGCCTGCAGAGTAGCTAATCCATCCGTAAAGGTGGTAAATCCGCTTTTAAGGGCATCTACACCGTCCAGCAAATCCCCTGAACCATCCACCAACTGAGCGGCTGCGCTGGTCAGTTCATTTAAAGCAGATTCCAGCTCATCAATACTGTCAATATCATCAATTCCCAACTCTCCAAAAATATCACTTGTAATTACAGATGCTGTCATATCCATAGAGAAATCTGTCACATCGGCAGTGACCTCAATATAATCCGGGAATTTAAAATCCCGGGTTAATTCAGATTCAGATAATTTTAAACTATCTGACAGACCCGGCAGGGCCAGCCCGGCCACAATGGCCTTAGATCCGTCAGAAATCACCCGGCCGTTGGTGACCGTAATATTACTGAACTTTTCCTGAGGAAGAATCATCCCCGTGACAACGGCAAAAGGCGTGGCTACCTGTTCTGTCTGATCTCCAACAACAACATCCTGCATGGCGTTATTCTCATATTCATAACGAATTTTAACCTGACCGCTTTTTCCTGCCAGATCCTGGGCAGAAATTTCTTTGCCGTCCAAATAATAAGTGATTTTTATTGTCACAGGCAGCGGTTTATTTGTTGTCCCCTGATAATAAATATCACTGCCGCTGCTGCTCCATACAAGACTGTTGTCGCTGTCCTGAACAAAGCTTTCTGTGCCTTTGACATTTTTAATATCTGATAAATCCGATGCATCTTCAAGGGATGCTGTCTGGTCAAGATTTTTCAGCCAGTCGCTGACAATAATATTTTTTGTAGAGCCATCGGGGTTGAGTTTAACATACACTGTCTCGTCTTTGCCAACCGGCTGATCCTTATCAGAAAGGTTCTCATTTTTCTGAGCTTCGCTCCCGGACTTTGCATCTATATCATCTCCGGATGTTTCCGGGGCCTGGGAAGCATAAACACCCGCTGCAGGTATAATCATATTCGCACAGACAGCACCGCCAAGAATATATGCAGTTGTTTTTCCCATAAAATTTTTAAAAGATTGATGATCCATCTTATGATTTATCTTATTATTCATCATTTTTAACCTCCTGTTTACCTGGCTGCGGGACGTTTTCCGTTATTAAGAAAATGCCAGCTTGTTTTTACGATCAATCCGTCAAATATATAAAGCATTGCCGGAAGAATACATATAACTACGATTGTGCTTACAATGGCGCCTCTGGCCAGCAGTGTACAAATTGAACTGATCATGTCAATCTTTGAATACAGACATACGCCAAAGGTAGCTGCAAAAAATGTGAGTCCACTGGTCAATATGGATTTCATGGACAGCTTATGTGCCATCCAGAGTGCTTCTTTTTTATTCAGTCCGCGGCTGCGCTCTTTCTGATAACGGCTTGTCATTAAAATCGCATAGTCAACTGTAGCACCCAGCTGAATGGTTCCAATCACAATGCTGGCTACAAAAGGAAGTTCAACGCCCATATAAAACGGTATAGCCATATTCACAAAAATAGCGAACTCAATCACAGCCACAAGAATCACAGGCAGTGAAATCGATTTAAACACAACCAAAATAATAACAAAAATAGCGGCAATGGAAAGGATATTTACATTTCTGAAATCCGTATCCGTTACATCCTTTAAATCCTTTGTCAGCGGCGCTTCACCGATAACCATAGACTGGGGACTGTATTTTTTTACAATATCATTAATCTGAGTAATCTGATCATTCACCTCATCGGTAGCTGTTTTATAATCCGAGCATATAAACTCGACCTCATAGTTATCACTCTTTAGCATCTGGGTGACATCCTCAGGAATCATTTCCTCCGGAATTGCCGGGCCAATCAGAGAATTAAGCCCCAGCGCCCATTTGACGCCGTCCACGTTTCCGATTTCATCCAGCATGGCTTCCTTTTCGCTTGCGCCCAGCCCGTTTTTAAGAAGAATCATGTGAACATTATTCATCTGGAAATCATCATTGAGCTTTGCATTAGCCACGGCGCTGTCCAGATCCTGGGGCAGAGATTTATCAATATTATAGTAAACCTTTGTATGGCTGTTGCCGTACACAGCAGGCACAAGAAGAATCAGAAACAGTACAAGGAAAATCTTGTGATGTTTTGTAATCCATCTTGAAACCCTTCCCAGATCCGGAATCAGGGAACGATGTTTTGTCTTTTCAATGGCCCGGTCAAACTGCAGAATCAGCGCCGGAAGAAGTATAATACAGCAGAGGACACCGATCACAACCCCCTTGGCCATAACGATTCCAATATTGGCGCCCAAAGTAAAGGTCATGCAGCAAAGAGCCAAAAATCCTGCAACCGTTGTGACAGAGCTGCCGATCACAGACTTAAATGTATTGGAAATTGCATGCGCCATAGCTCTGTTTTTATCCTCTGGAAACCTTAACTTATTTTCTTCATAACTGTTTAAAAGGAAAATGGAGTAATCCATAGTAACCCCCAGCTGAAGCACCGCTGTCAAAGCCTGAGTAATATAGGAAATCTCTCCGAGAAATGTATTGGTTCCCAGGTTATAAATAATCGCAGCGCCAATACTTACAAGAAACAATACCGGTACCAGGAAGGATTCCATGGTCAGTCCTAAAATTACCAGACAAAGCAGTGCCGCAATCACCACATAAATCGGCATCTCCTCCATGGAAAGATTTTTAATATCCGTAACAACACCGCTCATACCGCTGGCAAAACACTGATCACCGGTTGTCTCCCGGATCTGAGTAATGGCATCCATTGTCTCATCCGATGATGTGGTATTATCAAATAAGGCCACCATCATTGTGGCGTTCCCCTGGAAAAAAGCCTCCCGGATATCATCTGGAAACATCTCAACTGGAAAACTTAAATCTGTCACATCATCCACCCAGAGTACATCCTTCACATGTTCAATACCTTCGATTTTTTCTTCCAATTTTGCTACATCTGCATTTTCCATATCCTCGACAATAATCATGGAAAATGCACCCATACCGAATTCATCGACAAGAATATCCTGGCCTTCTACAGTCTCCAGGGAATCCGGAAGATAACTTAAAATATCGTAATTAATCCTGGTGTTTACATAGCCCATGACCGCTGGAATTAAAAGCAGTACACACAATATAACAACCAGCGTCTTATGCTTTGCAATTTGCTTGCCAAACTTCACCATATTGCTTCTCTCCTTTACCCACATGTTCTATCAGCCATCTTTAAACTTTATGACCAACAGTCATTTTTATTCTCTGGAAAAAGTTATACACCAAAAATGACTATCAGTCAATATTTTTTAATCACTTTATGGAAATTTTACATTTTATGGACAAATAATTGACTTTTGGTCATTTTTATGTTAAAAATAAATAAAAGGAATTATATGGAGGTTCATGACATGGGAGACAAGCTGGAATCCAATAAAAAGCAAAAAAAAGAAGCTTTGCTGAATACGGCTTTTGAGCTTTTCACCTCAAAAGGTATTCAGAAAACTTCCATATCTGATATCGTAGAAAAGGCCGGTGTCGCCAAAGGCACATTTTATCTGTATTTTTCAGATAAATATGATATACGCAACAAGCTGATTTCTCACAAAGCCAGCCAGCTATTTAAAAATGCCTATAAACAGATGCTCAGTTCTCATATTCAGGATTTTGAAGACCAGGTCATTTTTATTGCTAATCATATTTTAGATCATCTTTCCAAAAACAGGTCTATGCTCAGCTTTATATCCAAGCATCTAAGCTGGGGGATGTTTAAAAATGTACTGACCACTGCCACAACAGAGGATGATGTCAGTGCTTATACGATGTATGAGCACCTCATTCAGACATCCGGCCACAGTTTCAAAGATCCTGAAATCATGATTTTTACAATTCTGGAAATGGTCAGCGGCATCAGCTATAATACCATTCTTTATAGTCAGCCCGTAACTCTGGAGGAAATTAAGCCCTACGTTTATACTTTGATCCGCCAGATTATTCATAATCATTATAATGACTGACCAGCCAAATGCCAAATCAGAAAAAGGAGAATGCAAACACAGATTTTTGTTGTTTACATCCTCCTTCTTTATTTTCATGATTCACATAAATTTTATGTGTATTGGCCTTATTTTTTTAAGTCTGTTATCTCTTTTCCCGTCGAAATTTCGTTTCCCTGTGAAGCTGAAACTTTTTCATAAACCACAAAAATGCCAGCGTTAATACAATACCAATAGGCAGACAAATCCATGGGTTTTGGATAAATCCGGCAAAAATATAAGTTATAAAAGAAATCACCGCAATACTCAGCGCATAGGGCAGCTGTGTGGAAACATGGGTCACATGATCGCACTGAGCCCCTGCGGAAGCCATAATCGTTGTATCAGAAATCGGTGAACAATGATCGCCGCATACCGCACCTGCCATACACGCAGAAATAGAAATAACCATCAATGTTGGATTGGAATTCTCAAAAACAGCGACAACAATAGGAATTAAAATACCAAAGGTTCCCCAGGATGTCCCTGTTGCAAAGGCCAGGAAACAGCCAACAATAAAAATAATTGCTGGCAGCAGACTCATCAGGCTGCCCGCACACTGTGCCATAACACCGGCCACAAACTCGGCTGCCCCAAGACTGTCTGTCATTGCCTTAAGGGTCCAGGCCATAGACAAAATAAGAATTGCAGGCACCATGGCTTTAAAACCTTCCGGCAGACAGGACATGCAGTCCTTAAAGGATAATACCCTGCGGGCCACATATAAAATAATGGTAATAACAAGCGCACAGCTGCTTCCCAACACAAGACCTTCTGAAGCCACACTGTTGGAAAAGGCCGTTACAAAATCCACGCCTTCAAAAAAATCGCCGGTATAAAGCATCCCGATGACACAGCATATAATCAGCGTAACAATAGGAATAACCAGATCAATGACCCGTCCTCTGGCATTGGCGCTTTCCACCTGCGTCTGGGCATAAGCAGATTCTTTAATGGTAAATAAATCACCTTTTTGAGCATTTTTTTCATGAAGTGCCATTGGACCATAGTCCACCTTCATAATGGAAATCGTCACAAGCATTAACAGCGTCAGCAGCGCATAAAAGTTATATGGAATTGCCTGAACAAAAAGTGCCAGACCATCTTCCCCCTCTACAAAGCCTGTAACTGCTGCAGCCCATGAAGAAATAGGCGCAATAATACATACCGGTGCAGCTGTAGCATCAATCAAATACGACAGCTTTGCTCTGGATACCTGATGTTTATCTGTCACAGGACGCATTACACTTCCCACGGTGAGACAGTTAAAATAGTCATCAATAAAAATCAGAACACCTAAAATAACCGTGGCCAGCTGAGCCCCCACCCTTGTCTTAATGTGTTTGCTGGCCCAGCGGCCAAAAGCCGCAGAACCGCCGGCCCGGTTCATCATGGAAACCATAGTCCCCAGAATTATAAGGAAAATAATAATTCCCACATTGTTGCCATCCGACAGCACGGCAATAAATCCGTCCTGGAATATATGTGTTATGGTTCCCTCAAAACTAAAGCCTGAATAAAACAGGGCTCCCACAAGAATACCGATAAACAGGGAACTATAAACCTCTTTTGTGATCAGTGCCAGCACAATCGCTACAACCGGCGGAATCAGCGCCCAAAATGTAGCATGCATGGATGGCACATAATCGGTCGTTTCGGCCGCGAACACGGCCATAGGAAGCAATGTGGTCAAAACCATCACCGCTGCCAGCACCTTAAACAGTTTACCTTTTCTTTTGCGCATCATATACATCCTCTCTCTTTTACTGTGGCACCACGTTTTGGGAGTTTCACTATATCAATAACCGCTGAAAAAATAAAGACCACAGGCAATTCGCATACGCAGATCGCCCATGGTCTTAAAGATTCATCGTTAAAATTGAAATAACATTAAAAACCTTCGATAGCGCTCCACTAACGTGACAGTCCGCTGCATCTTCTGCATCGGCCCAGGATCGGTTCCTCGGGCAGGATACCTTCCTTCGGCAGATTCCCCTTTCCCAGTCCGCAGCGCCCGGCTTTAACACGTACTGTTACTGATGGTTTCCGCACCTCTACCATTTACTCATAATTAGGTTTTATCACATTTTAAGGGTAATTGCAATAGTTTTTTACTTTTCTTCCCGTTTTTACACAAGTCTGAGCAGATTTCTGGAAATACAGAAATTAATATTTAAAGTTTTGATCTCTTTACTCTGATCAAATAAGATCGTCACCCCACGATCGGTCAGCTTTGTAATCACGCCCTCTCCGTAGGTTTCATGGCGCAGGCGCTGACCGACCTTAAATACATCTCTGTCCACAAGAAATTCGCCTACAAAACGGGACATTTCCACCGGCTTTTTATATCGCTCTTTTGTAAAATAAATATGCAGATGGCTTTTGGCCCTTGTCATGGCTACATAAAACATCCGCCGTTCTTCCTCAAGATCCTCCGCCATCACTGCCTTTTTATGAGGCACAACCCCTTCATTGGCATCAATAATAAAAACAGTATCATATTCCAGCCCCTTGGCACTGTGCATGGTAGATAATACAACGCTGTCCACCGCTTTGGCATCCTTACGGCGGGCCTGCTGTTTCAATGACTGTCCGTAGTTGTCTATATAGGCCTGCCACGCCTCAAAGGTCTCATACTCCCTGGCATTTTCCGAAAGCTCATTGACAAGCTCAAGCAAATCTTCCAGTTTAAGGCGGCGCATTTTGGCATACGCATCAAGATAGGTCTCATAACCAATGGCATAACGGATATAATTAACCGCCGCAAAAGGTGTCATTTCCCGAAGGGCATTCAGATCATAGGCCAGACGGTCCACCCGCTGAATCATCCATTCCCGGTCCCCACATTTGTCTCTGATGCTCTCTATCGTCAGCGGATATGCCTCCAGACACTGGCGGGAAATATAGCGTTTGGGCCGGTTTATAATTCTCAGAAAATCACTGCGCCCTCCAATACCTTTGGCTACCCGAATATAAGACAGAATATCTCTTGCAATCCAGTGTTCAAACAGATTGGGAATATTATCCTTCATGCGAAAGGGTATATTATATTCCATCAGTCGTGTGAGCAGCTGCCTGGATCCGGTATTGGTTCGATACAGCACAGCCATTTCAGAAAATTTCAGTCCTTCTTTTTCGTGTTTTAAAAGGATTTCCGAAACCACAGCCTCATTTTCTTCACGGACATCCAGAAAACTTTTAACGCAAACCGGCTCTCCGCCCCTATGGCTGGCCTTTAAATCCTTCTCATAACGCTTTTTATTATTCTTTATAACCCTGAGGGCGCCTTCCACAATCTGTTGGGTACACCGATAATTCATATCCAGCAAAATCTGACGGCTGTTGGGATAATCTTTTGCAAAATTCAGCATAATTTCCGGCTTTGCGCCACGAAATTTATAGATGGACTGGTCATCGTCGCCCACAATAAACAAATTATCCTCCGGCGCAGCCAGCATACGGATAATTTCATACTGAAGCCGGTTAATATCCTGGAATTCATCGATTAAAATATATCGGAATTTCTTCTGCCATGCCCCGAGAATATCCGGTCTGGCCGAAAAAAGCTCCCATGTATACACAAGCATATCATCAAAATCGATCAGACGAGCCGCTTTCAGCCGATTCTGATAAGCGCTGTAAATTTTTCTGAAAACGTCTTCCCCGCAGTTGACAGAATAGTAATGTTCCAGTGAAATCAGCTCGCCTTTGACCAGACTGATTTCCGAAGCAATGCCGTTAATGAAATCCGCTTCATCCTCCAGCTCCAGACCAGCCTCATTTACGATTTCTCTGAAAATTTCCATTTTACGTCCCTCTGTGACAATATCCGCTGCCTGGAAATTATACGCATGTTTTAATATGGTAAAAAATATACTGTGAAAGGTTCCGAAGCCTACAGGCATGGTATCCCGTCCCATAAGCTGCAAAAACCGCGACTTCATCTCAGCAGCCGCGGCTTTTGTAAATGTGACCACAAGGATAGACGATGGATCCACCCCCGCCTGCTCAATCAAATAACGGACTCTGTGGGTAATCACCGTTGTTTTCCCTGAGCCGGGACCGGCTAAAACCATCATCGGACCATCCTTGTGGGTCATCGCTTCAATTTGTGCCTGATTAAACTTCCTTCCCTCCTGTGGAGTGGCAAATATGTTCATCTTAAGCCTCCAGGCTTAACTTTTCAATACCCTTGCGAATACGTCTTAAAGATTCTTCTTTTCCCAGAATCTCCATCAGCTCCGTTGCACCGCCGGGTGTCATCTGCTTACCGGATACTGCTGTACGAATCGGCCACATCACAAAACCATTCTTATAGCCTTTTTCTTTGATAAAATCGGACAGCGCAGCATATAAAGCATCATTACTGTAATCCTCCAGGGATTCCAGCAAAGGCAGCACTTCTTTTAACACAGTTAAAGAAGATTCTGCATTTGTTTTGGACTTTTTGTGGGTATACATGGCCACATCATATTCCGGAAGCGACTCAAAAAAGTCAATATGATCATGAATATCCGGAAAGACCTCGATTCTTGTCTTTACAAGAGACGCAATTTTTCTCAAATCCATATCTTTTGTGATGGTCTGACGAATATAGGGTCCAGCCATTTCATAAAATCTTTCAAAGTCCATGGCCTTCATGTATTCACCGTTCATCCATTTTAACTTGACAATATCAAAAACCGACGGTGTTTTGCTCATATGATGGTAGTCAAAAGCCTGTACCAGTTCTTCCAGTGAGAAAATTTCCCGGTTTTCCTGAGGTGACCAGCCCAGCAGTGCTACAAAGTTGACAATGGCCTCGGAAATAAAGCCCTGCTCAAGTAAATCTTCATAAGAGGAGTGGCCGCTTCTTTTACTCAGTTTCTGATGGTCTTCATTGGTAATCAGCGGACAATGAACATAAGTGGGCACTTCCCAGCCAAAAGCATCGTAAAGACGATTATATTTAGGTGAAGATGAAAGATATTCATTTCCTCTGACAACATGAGTAATCCCCATCAGGTGATCATCCACCACATTGGCAAAGTTATATGTGGGATACCCGTCAGACTTAATTAAAATCATGTCATCCAGCTCGGAGTTATCCACTGTAATGTCCCCGTAAATCTCATCATGAAAAGTTGTTGTTCCCGTTGTAGGGTTATTCTGACGGATGACATAGGGTACACCAGCCGCCAGCTTTGCTTCGACTTCCTCTTTAGATAAATGCAGACAATGTTTATCATAAACAATGATTTCCTTGCCGGCAACCTCCTGCTTCAAGGATTCCAGACGTTCCTTATCACAGAAACAGTAATAAGCCTCCCCTTTTTCCACAAGCATCTGAGCATATTTTAAATAAATGCCTGCTGCCTGACGTTCACTTTGCACATACGGTCCGCAGCCGCCGTCCTTATCCGGACCTTCATCATGAATCAGCCCTGTTTTTTCCAGGGTTCTGTAAATAATGTCAACAGCACCTTCCACATAGCGCTCCTGATCTGTATCTTCAATACGCAGAAGAAAATCGCCCCCTTCATGCTTGGCGATCAAATATGCGTATAAAGCTGTTCTTAAATTACCCACATGCATACGTCCTGTTGGACTTGGTGCAAAACGCGTTCTGATTTTTTGCATATGTTTTAATTCTCCTTTTTATTCATAGTAAACCGACATGCCGCCTGACGGCGTCACCATAAACGAAAGTCAGCATATAGCGCACCCGGGATCCGGCCAGGCGCACCATATGCTAATTATAGCGTATTTACATAGACATATCAAGCCAGAGGTCAAGATTCTCAGACTTCAGATTCTTTTGTTTCAGATTCTTTTGTTTCGGATTCCTTTGTTTCGGATTCCTTTGTTTCAGATTCTCGATTTTCGAGTGTAGCCTTTGTCAGTGAAATTTCACTAAGATCGATAAACTGATCTTCAGACTCCATATAGCCTACAGATACGGTATCCCCAACTTTCAGCACAGCCAACACATCCGAAAGCTGAATCGATGCCACAAAAATATGGTCACTGCCCTCAAGCTTTAAATAATAATAAGTATTGCCGTCCTTAACCGCGCTGGAAACCGTTTCGATCCGGGCGGTTTCCGTCTTTAATGCCGATGAATCCACCTCGGCATTTTCAGACAATGCTTTCAGATACTCGGAATAAGCCTCGTTGATTGTATCTCCGATAGCCACAATCTGATAACGCTCCACATTTACATATGCGAATTTTTTTACAAGACCCGCATTATCCTTCAGAGAAATAAAATATGTGGGCTGGTTTCCGATATTTAAAAGAATAGGGAATGTGGCCTTATAGGACAAATGCTGAACCTGACCTTCAGCGGAGGCCATAGCCGAATATTCGGTTGCACCGGATACCGTGTAGTAATGGGCCTCTTTTGTACGCATATTAACCAGGACAAATCCAATATTGGAGGCATCATTGCCGGCAGATGTCAAACCGGTATACAACCACACATCGTCATCCAGAGCAATATAATTATAACCGCCGGATGTATGACATACATCCTTTTGTCCAAAAATCGTATTAATAAAACCGTTTTTCAGTTCGCCCCAATAATCGATCTGCTGAATCACAATATCTGCTGAATAAGCCTGGTCAATCCATGTCGGCGCCTCATGAATCGGATAATACACACTGTCGCCGCTGCAAGCATCCACAAGGACAACGCCCACAATGTCTTTTCCGCCGAACAGACCAATTTTGTAATCTACAACGGGGCAGATCCAGTATGGTTTTCCTTCATCATTGACCTCAAATGAATAATTATCAAAAATCTTTGTCGGATACTTGATTCTTAAATGCCTGTCCAGATTTCTGAAGAAAAACTCTCCCGGTGAATACTTGATTCCCTCCTCCAACTGAACAAGAGATACGTTCTGCGTGGTCATGTCCACACTGATATAACCGGGAAGTCCCTTGGACTGATTATTAAACCACTTAATAATATCGCCGTAACGCAAAGGGGCCACACGGGTAGGCACGCCGTTATAATTAATCTGGGTATAGGAATAAAGGTTTTCATCCACCTCAAACTGTGAAACCAGATTCACAAGCTCACCCAGCTTACGGTCACCGAGACGAATCGCAGAATCCCTGTCCACGACAGGCACATCCTTTAATGATACCTGACTGATATCATCTGTAAATTTACGATCCTCGATCGCCATCAGCTGCTGATACTTTTTGGCGTGGAAAAACTCTCTTGAAAAAATATCTCCGCCGACAAGAACAACCGCAGCAACTACGATCACTGCACCGAGGATTTTTGTACTTGTCTTTAATCCTTTAAAACGAATACCCTGATATTGAATTTCTGAAATGTGTGACAGTCGGACACCGCACAAAAAGGAAACAATCAGGTAAACCACAATAACCGAAATCACATACATATAAAAACTTTTTGATTTCAGATTAATGGCCGGCAGCGAGAAATAAAAAGCAGCCAGCGCATAAATCAGTGTAATGAGTAAGCTTTTCATCACTTTTTTCATTCATTGATCCCTCTTTCTAAAATTTATAAATTTCAGTATATACGATTTTCCCTGTCCGGGAAAGCCATTTTTTTAATTGTTTATAGAAATATAATTTATTGAAAGTCTAAAGCGGCACATGCATATACAGCAGTTCCGATGGGGAGTGCTTTTTCATTAAAACACACCTTCGGGTTATGATGCGCGTAAATGGTTTCTGAATCATCCTGTGCACCAATTAAGAAAAAGGAGGCGGGCACTTCCCGGGAAAAAACTGCAAAATCTTCAGAACCGGTTATGTGAAGTCCGGGTATAATTTTCAAATTTTTATCCATTGTTTCAAAGGTATGGGCAAGCTGCTCAGTTCTTTGTTCATCACAGCAAACTGCGGGAATATCGATAAGCGTCTCTACTTCTCCCCTGGCGCGAAAGGCCTTTGAAAGATCATGAACAATTTCATGGATTCTTTGAATTAAATAGCTTCTGGTTTCATCGTCAAAGGTACGCAGTGTACCTTGTAAGACAGCGGTTTCCGGAATAATATTATTCGCAGCTCCCGAATTAAACTGCCCGATGGTCAAGGTAACTTCTTTGCCGGATGCACATTCCCGGGCGATCAGCTCCTGAAGTCCCAGATAGATATGAACACCTACATTAATGGGATCTATGCCGTTTTCCGGCATAGCGCCATGGGTACCTTTGCCGGTAATCAATATTTTAAACCCATACACAGCGGCATTTGTTATAGTTCCATATGCAAGCATACCAACCGGACAACCGGATGACACATGCGTTGCAAAAGCCGCATCCACCTTTGGATTGTTTAAAACATTGTCTTTGATCGCCGCCCTGGCACCTGCACATATTTCTTCTCCCGGCTGAAACAAAAGCTTAATTGTCCCCTTCAACTCATTTTCATGGGCCTTTAATATTTTTGCAGCGCCCAGCAATGATGCTGTATGAAGATCATGTCCGCAGGCATGCATACACCCATTTTGGGATGCAAAAGCCAAAGCAGTTTCTTCATGTACAGGCAGCCCATCCATATCTGCCCGCAGCAGCAAGCAACGATCTCCTTTGCCTAGATAAGCAACAATACAATTCCCATGGACCTTCGTCTCAAAAGGAATATTAAATTCCTTCAGCCGATCCATCACATAGGCTGCCGTCTGAGGCAGCTCCAGGCCAAGCTCCGGTATTTTGTGCAGATCCCGGCGCCATCTGACCAGTTCATCGTACATTGCATTTGCTTCATTATAAATGTAAGCATCCATTATTTTACGCTCCTTTTTCTATTTTATTTAGAGAAGGTGGGCCCTTTTCTCTTTTAAATTTTTATATTTATTATATCAGCATCCGGCACGGATGTCATTTTCTTTATCTTTTCAACTTTCTTTATAAAATCAGGTATGCTATAATGAGTCATATTTACTATGCCCAAAAGGAGCCTATTGGAGGATTTACCATGACTTTTTTATCATTATTCAGTAAAATAAAGCGGCGGCCGTTTAAAATAAGTCGTTTTCTGTCTTTGATTTATTTTCCACTGCTTTTGTTTTATATGGAATGCATTTTCCGAATTTTTATCACAGAACTGCCGCTGTATGAAAATCTGGGTTTTATTCTTCTTGTAAGTATGACCGTTGGCGCTGTTTTTTCCCTGATCTGCAGCATTTTTAATTCCCGTATGAATCAAATCATCGCCATTGTACTTTCCGGAGCAGTCTTTTTACTTTATGCAAGCCAGACGGTTTATGTCAGTGTGTTTCATACCCCCTTTGTCATATCCTCCATCAGCGGAGCCGGACAGGTCCTTCAGTTCATGGACATCATTTTGAGTACAATATGGGATAAACTTGCCGCATTGCTTTTAATGGCAGCGGCTCCCATGACTGCACTTATACTGTTTGCGCGGCTGCATATTCCATTCCAGCACTATCCCATCAAATGGCTGCCCTTTTTCGTCCTGGAAGCCGTTATTCCCATGGCGCTTATCTTTCTCCTTTTAGGCGCAGGCGGCAGGGGGGTAGGATCACCTTATGATATTTTTTACCACGAGCGTCCCGGTACACTGGTGCTTAACCGATTCGGTCTTCTGACCTGTACAAAAAATGACATTAAAGCCTTGATTTTGCCGGACAGTGCGTCCATAGAGAATTTCGATTTTGCCACATTAGGCGAAGGCCCCGGAATGACAGATACGGAAAATAACCGTACACCCTCATTTATTCAAATTCCGGATGACAGTACCCGGGAAACGGACACATTGACCGCCGAAACAGCCATCAAGGAATCAGAGACAGAGGCTAAGCCCATTGTCCCCAATGTGATGGATATTGATTTTCAGGCGCTTGCCCAAACCGAAACCGATGAAATTTATCGAACAATGGATCTTTATTTTTCAACGGTAGAACCGACATATACCAACGAATATACAGGACTTTTTGAAGGCTACAATCTGATCTTTTTGACTGCGGAAAGCTTCTCCCCCTATGTGATCGACCCAGAGCTGACCCCCACCCTTTACCGCCTGTCTCATGAAGGGTTTATTTTTAATAACTTTTACAATCCTGTATGGGGTGTAAGTACATCTGACGGTGAGTATGTCAACTGCCAGAGTCTTGTACCCAAAAGCGGTGTATGGAGTATGTATAAGTCCGGCGATAACTGGCTGCCTTTTACAATGGGCAATCAATTTTTAAACCTGAATTATGCCACCTATGCCTATCACAATCATACCTATGATTATTACAGCAGAGACATCTCTCATCCCAATCTGGGGTATACATACAAAGGGCTGGGGCAGGGACTTGAGGTTGAAGAAGTCTGGCCGGAATCAGATCTTGAAATGATGGAACTGACCATTCCCGAATACATCAATGAGGATCATTTTAGTATTTATTATATGACCGTCAGCGGTCATATGCCCTATGGCTGGGGAAATAACGCCATGGCTGCCAAACATAAGGAAGCTGTTGCCCAGCTTCCCTATTCAGACACAGTCAAAGGTTATATTGCCTGCAACATCGAGCTGGATCATGCTCTGGCCTATCTGCTGGAAGAACTGGAAAAAGCCGGGCAGCTGGAGCGCACGGTTATCTGTCTGGGTGCAGATCACTACCCTTACGGATTAGAACAGGCTCAGCTTGAAGAACTGGCCGGACATGAGATTGAAAAAAACTTTGAACTTTATAAAAGTACGCTGATTCTCTGGAATGCCAAAATGGCTGAAAACGAACCCATCGTTATTGACAAATACTGTTCCAGCATGGATATCCTTCCTACCTTATCTAATTTATTTGGCCTGACGTATGATTCCCGCCTGATGATGGGACGGGATATTTTATCCGACAGCCCGCCGCTTGTCATGTTTTCCAATAAAAGCTGGATCACGGATCGGGCGATGTATAATGCCCAGACAGGAAGCCTATCAGCCTTTCACCCCGAGGATACAATCCCGGATACCTATATACAGATGATCAATGAACAGGTCAGTCAGAAATTTACATTTTCCACCTATATTCTGGACTATGACTATTACCGGCATCTGTTTCCGGAAGGATATGCTCAGCCCCAAATCGAGCCGCAGTCAGGCAGGCAGACAGATGAACAGACAAACGAACAGACAGATGCATCAGCAGCTTTACAATAAAATAAGGACGGTGTATACCTATGATCAATCCAATGAAGCTTATGGAACTAAATCGATTAAAAAATGAATTTGAACAACGGCATCCAAAAGTGCCTCTGTTTTTACAGGCTGTATCCGGCGCCGGAATTGCTGAAGGAACAGTCATTGAACTATCTGTCACCTCACCGGATGGACAAAATTACTGCTCGAATATCCGAGTCACAGCAGAAGATTTAAAGCTCATCGAAACATTGAAACAGATGCGCTAAAGATGAAAACAACTGTGCCTGGGACCGCTGACATGTATGCGGTTCCAGGCACAGTTGTTTTTCAGGAAAAATGAATGTCCACATTTTATTACAGTATTCTTTTACCTTCTAGCAGGTGGCGCCGCCTTTTAAATGTTTTCTGGCACTGAGATTTTCTTCTTTTCGATCCAGCAGCTCATGGGACAAAAGCTGCTGCTGAACATTTTCAAAGCCCAGACGTGCCACCGTATCTGCAAAACGTTCTCCGGTAATTCCCTGCTCACGGAACAGTAAAATTGCTTTTTCCACAACAGACATTACTTCTTCCTGATCTGTAAATATCTGATCCAGATATCTTCCCTGAGCAACCTGTTTCCCCCAGCGGCCGCCGATATACACCCGATATCCACTGATACTATTTTCAATGGCACCAAAAGGACATTTTCCGACACACCGGCCGCAATGATTGCAGGCAGACTCATCTATAGTGATTTTACTATCCTGAAGTTTGGCTACATGAATAGGACAGGTATTTTCAATCTGACAAACCCGACAGCTGCGGCATTTTTCCTGATCAATTTGAGGCAGTCGCTGCCCAATAATACCTAAATCATTAAGATCAGGCTTCACACAATTATTCGGGCACCCGCCAACGGCAATCTTAAATTTATGAGGCAGTTTCACATCCCCATAGCCATGATAAAAACGTTCATGAATTGCTTCCGACAATGCAAAGGTATCAATAAGTCCATACTGACAGGTTGTTCCTTTACAGGAGACCACCGGACGTACTTTAGAGCCTGTGCCTCCGGTTTCCAGGCCAGCCTGCATCAGATATTCGCGAAGCGGCTCAATATTTTCGAAGGGAACGCCCTGAATCTCCATGGTTAGTCTTGAAGTCATGGTGACTTCACCACTGCCATACAGGCTGGCAGCCTCGGCAATGGTTTTTGCCTCATCGGCTGTCAGTTTGCCATTTCTTGTAATGACACGGCCGTTAAACCGGTCAGGCGTCCGTTTGTCCTTCAAAAATCCCAGCGCCTTTACTCTTGTTTCCTCTGCCTTTGATATCGGTGTCTGCACATTCTCAACCTTTACGTCATTCATAAAAGCTGCACCTTCCAGAACAACCGTATTGGTATAACCAAAACTACGAAGTCGCCGTTGGAGAAAATAGCCCCTTTTTCCCCTTGCACATACAAGCAACAACTTTTCATTCAGCCCCAATCCTTCTATAGGGCCGGTCACCTGAGCCAGATTTACATAGACAGCGCCTCTAATGGAGGGCGATGGTGCTACATCAATCACTTTATAGTCTTTGGCAGCACCGGACGCATACTGTGCCGGCGTCATACTGATCAGACGGCCCTCCAGCTTATTCATCAGTACATAAACGGCCTGTACAAAAGGATGGATAGCCGTTGAAAAAGGCGGTGCATAGGCAAAATCGCCATTTTCAAAATCCTCCAGCGCGGCACCCATATTGATGCCCATAACCCCGATATCAATCATTTTATCGACTGCGCCCGGTCCCATAACCTGTACACCTAAAAGCTTATGGCTCGCCCTGTCCGCAATCAGCTTTGTAATAAAAAAAGATGCATCCGGATAGTAGTGAGCTTTATCATCGGTAGGCACGACAACGGTGATCACATCATAACCTGCAGCCACAGCCCCGACCTCCGTCAGCCCGGTTCGACCAATATTCAGTCCGGGAAGCTTCACCACGCCGGTTCCAAGGACACCTGGATAACGTCTTTTGCTTCCACCAAGAATCTGAGCCAGTGTCCGGCCTTCCAGATTCGCAGACGATCCCATAGGAGACCACTGGGGCTGACCTGTGATCCGATTTTTCACCATCACACAGTCCCCGGCAGCATACACATCTTCCAGATTGGTTTTCATGTTCTCATCCACAATAATGGTACCCTTCAACATTTGAAGCCCTGTATTTTCCAGAAAACCTGTATTGGGCCGTATACCCGCAGCCATAATCAGCATTTCACACGGAAGCATTCCGGCTGAGGTATCCAGCCCCGTCACTCGATCCTCACCCACAATCTTTTTTGCCTGGGTTCCTGTGATCACACGAATTCCAGCCTTCAGCAAATGTTTTTTGGCATAAGCGGCCATTTCAGGATCCAAAATATTGGGAAGAATCTGATCTGCGAAATCAACAACCGTCACCGAAATCCCTATGGCCAAAAGGTTTTCTGCGGCTTCCAGTCCAATAAATCCCCCACCAATAACAACCGCTCTTTTAACATGATTTTCCCGGGCATACCTGCGGATAGCCTGAGCATCATCGGGCGTACGCATTTTAAATACCCCGGAAAGCTTCGTCCCTTCTATAGGGAGGGTGGCTGCAGATGCGCCAACTGCAATCACCAGCTTATCATAAGAACAAATTTTTTGAGCTTTAGTTGCCACATCCTGAATGATCACCTGTTTTTTTTGAGCATCCAGTCCTATGGCCTCCTGACCGGTCCATACACTGACACCGGTGAGTCCTGAATATTTTGTCGGTGTATTGACAATCAGATCTTCCCTGTTCTCAATCATCCCACCCACATAGTACGGCAGTCCACAGCCTGCATAGGAAATATCCTGATCTTTGGATATAATGGTCACATCACAGTTCCAATCTTCTCTTTTAAGCTTTGCCGCTGTTTTTGTTCCTGCGGCAACACCTCCGATAATCAGCACCTTCATCTTTTGACCTCTTTTCTCTTAAGATTTTGCGGCATAAAATGCTGCACAACAAAAAACCCTTGAATACTGAACTCAAGGGTTTAACAGTGCAGTTGACGGGACTTGAACCCGTACGGTCGCAATGACCACTAGATCCTTAGTCTAGCGCGTATACCAATTCCGCCACAACTGCATCCTTATTCTGTTCTCAGGTTTCTTGCTGCTTTCTCAGCTGTCCTCCCGACGAATATTATAATACCACCTGGTCAGATAAAAGTCAACACTAAATTTCAAATTTTTTCATTTTTTTATTTTGTTCGTTCAATAGAATAAATTATATCGATTATTCCAAAAACCAGATATCTTCATTGGTGGATGAAATTGCCAGTGCGCCGGCCGAAAGCATGGATATCACATCCTCCCGGTCACCAATCAGTCCTCCGGCAATTACAGGGACACTGGTATAGGATACAAGACGGCGAATCGCCTTTGGCATCAGTCCGGGCAATACTTCAATTACATCCGGATGCACAGCTTTAAGTTGTTTCCCAATATTTTCAAAAGCAAGAGAATCAATCATAAAAAAGCGCCAGACCGTATACATCCCCAATTCTCTGGCGCGCTTAATCATGGTTTGCTTTGTGGAAATAATACCGTCCGCTTTTGTATATTTATAAATAAAATCCACCGCAATTTCCTTGGATGCCAGGCCGTTAATCAAATCCATATGAACCATGGCCATCTTCCCTGCAGCCTTAATCCGATCCACAATATCCCCGATATTGCACAGATCGCCAAATAAAATAAAAATAACGCCCACTTCAGATTTCAGACATTTTTCAAGCCCTTCCACCGACTTCACAGCCCCAATCACCGGTGAAGCCTCAATAACTTCGATAAATTTACGATTCATCCTATCCCCCCGCAAATCTTTTATATTTGAAGCAATCTGTCTTGAGGCAGATTGCTTCCCTGATACCCCTTATTTTATACGATTCATGAGGGCAATGCAACATTTTAAAAATAACCATCGCAAATTTACCGTTTTCAGACAGCGGATCAGCTTTTTCGAAAAATATTCTTTGTGGCAATCACATTCACCCCGGTATGGGCTACATTTTCAACAACAATATCACCGATATGAACCGGTGCGCTTACGCAGATACCTTTTAAAGCCTGCATACATTCAAAAATTTTTCCTTTTGGAATATCTGTTTCTGTTTTTACAGATACAGTCCGTACATCAGAACCGCTGACCCGAACCGTAGACGTGACAATTCTGGTCGGATTGGTCACTTCTTTGCGCGCATAAACCTCCCCCCGTTTGCATGTATTACCAGAAACATTGATAACCTTTCCCTCATCCATTGTGACATGCACGGAACATCCAAGAGGACATCCGATACAGATTAAATCTTTACTGTCCATCATCACACCTCCTGCGTTTCAATTCGTATTGTCATTGTCTTTAGCCCATGATGTGCCGTCAGATCTGTTTTTTTCAAAACAATATTTTCCATCTCTCCGGGAGCCATCACTGCTTTTTTACGCCTTAACACACACTGATCATCAAAATATACACATACCGCGCTGTTTTTATATACATTTCCCACTCTGAAACGTACGGTCAGCGCATCTTCCATCCGTTCAGGATAAATCAGTGAAGGGACAGTATAGCGGACACCGCAGTCACCTCTGAGAATGATGGGCGCACTCAGACGTTGCTGGGAGGATTCCTCACCATGCACAGCCTGCCGCTGAATATATGCAGCCGCACATTTTCCCGCAGTGTGTGCTTCCTCAGACACATAGTCCACAAGGTCATGCACATGAAGAACATTGCCGCAGGCAAAAACCCCCTCCACAGAAGTTTCCAGACTTTCATTGACCACAGGGCCGCTTGTTACGGAATTTAAATCCACCCCAAGACCTCTGGATAATTCATTTTCCGGAATCAGTCCAACAGATAAAAGCAGCGTATCACAGGAAATATATTCCTCCGTCCCCTGAATTGGCCGGCCATCACTGCCAACCTTGGCAATGGTTACCCCCTTAACCCGATCTTTCCCATCAATATCCACCACGGTGTGGCTTAACTTCAGAGGAATGCCGTAGTCATCCAGGCACTGCACAATGTTGCGCTTCAGTCCGCCGGAATAGGGCATCAGTTCAGCCACAAGCTTGACACGGGCCCCCTCCAGCGTCATACGCCGTGCCATAATCAGACCAATATCGCCTGAACCCAGAATGACAACTTCCCGTCCAGGCATATAGCCCTCTATATTCACTAAACGCTGAGCCGTTCCGGCAGAAAATATCCCTGCCGGACGGTATCCTGGGATGTTAAGTGCACCTCTGGAACGTTCCCGGCAGCCCATGGCCAGAATAATGGCTTCAGCCTTGATTTCTCTGAGACCATCCTCACGACTGATGGTTGTCACAGTCTTATCCGGTGAAATATCTGCAACCATGGTATTCAGCCTGTATTCAATATTATGTTCTTTCACCTGATCGATAAAACGGGCTGCATATTCCGGACCTGTAAGCTCCTCTTTAAATGTATGGAGGCCAAAACCATTATGAATACACTGATTTAAAATACCACCCAACTCCCGATCCCGCTCTAAAATGAGAATACTTTCAACCCCACAGTCACGGGCCGAAACGGCTGCCGCCAATCCTGCGGGGCCTCCGCCGATAATTACAATATCATATTTTTCCATATGCTCGCCATCCTCTCTACAATGTTTCCTTTGTACGCCCTGTAATTAAACCGGAACCAGGGCCGCTTTTGGTAATCTCCGACATGGCCACAGGAACTTCCCGCTCAAGAATCTCCATGGTTTTCGGTGAACAAAAGCCTGCCTGGCAGCGTCCCATTCCGGCTCTGGTTCGACGCTTAATACCGTCCAGAGAACGGGCCCCCAACGGCCGGTGAATGGCATCTATAATTTCCCCCTCGGAAATCATCTCACAACGGCAAATGATATTGCCATAGGCCGGATTTTCCTTCATCAGACGGATCCGATCGTCCTTTGACATCAGCTGGGGATTCACAATGCCTGTGCGTTTTGACACAAAAGATGGGTTCAGCTTTAAATCCAGTTTCTCGGCAACTAATCCGGCAACCATCACACCAATCGCTGGTGCACTGGTTAATCCCGGTGACTCAATCCCCACAGCATCAAAAAATCCCGGAGCATCTTTAGCCTCACCAATAACAAATTCATCCCTGTCCTCATGCGCGCGAAGTCCTGCAAAAGATGTAATCACCCGACCCATGGGAAGTTTTTTTACACTCTGGGCAGCTCTGGCGGCAAGAAAATCCAAGCCTTCTCTTGTGGTATTGGTGCCTTCTTTATCCTCGATATCCACAGCCGTAGGGCCTACAAGCAGGTTGCCGTGAATCGTTGGTGTGACAAGCACGCCTTTGCCCATGGCATTCGGCAGCTGAAATATAGTTCTGGATACGTAATCGCCAACAGCTTTGTCCAGCAAACAATACTCCCCTTTTCTGGGTGTAATATGAATTTTTTCAGAGCTGACCATATTGTGGAATACATCCCCGTAAACACCTGAAGCATTGACAATGATACGGCTGTAAATTGGTCCGTTTGTTGTATCCAGCAAATAATTGCCGCATTCACCGCCAATTTTCACAACCTCTGTGTTCAGTTTAAAGTCCACCCCATTAACAGCCGCATTTTCAGCCAGAGCAATGGTCAGATTAAAAGGACAGACAATACCGCCGGTCGGCGCCCAGAGGGCAGCAATCACTTGATCTGAAAGATTTGGCTCCATCGCAAGCACCTGTGCTCTGTCCAGTATTTCCAGACCGTCGACTCCGTTTTTTTCACCTCTGTCCTTTAATTCCTGAAGCTTTGGCAGACCTTCCTTTTCTGTACAAATCACAAGGGATCCATTTCTCTTAAATGGAAAATCCAGCTCATCTGCCAGCCGTCCCATCATTTCATTTCCCAAAACATTGAGTTTTGCTTTTAACGAGCCATTGGCAGCATCATAGCCGGCATGGACAATGGCACTGTTGGCCTTGGAGGTTTGGCAGCAAACATCCTCCTCCTTTTCAATCACACAAACACTCACCGAATATCTTGCCAGTTCTCTTGCAATGGCACAGCCGACAACCCCTGCGCCGATAATCGCTACATCATACATCCGCACTCATCTCCTTATTTTCATACAGCCTTCATAAACTTTAAATGATTATTCATCAGCCTTTTAAATATAAAAAGTCAGGCAAATAAGATGCGCCCACGCGCATCCTGTATTGCCTGACTCCTGTTCTCTGCAATTCCATATAAAATTAATAGGACACTTTTAATCTACCACATCCCGAAAGATTTTTCAAGCCTGGGATACCGATTTGTGACACCGTATTGATTACCTATTTGTATTCCCTTATTCTTCGTCTTCTGCCCAATATAAGGCACAGCGCACGGCCTTTTTCCACCCTTTAAGCTTACGTTCTGCCTGTTTGTCAGGCATTTTAGGTTCAAAAGTCTCCTTCAGGGACCAATTCTGACGGATACTGGACTTATCATGCCAATATCCCACAGCCAGGCCGGCCAGATAAGCAGCTCCCAGAGCCGTGGTTTCCAAACAATTGGGTTTTAAAACATTGACCCCTAAAAGATCGGACTGGAACTGCATCAGCAAATGGTTAGCCGCAGCACCGCCATCCACCTTCAGTGCTTTGATTTTCATGCCCACATCCTGTTCCATAGCCTTAAGTACATCATAGGTCTGATAGGCAATGGACTCCAGCGTAGCTCTTACAAAATGAGACTTTTCGCTGCCTCTGGTCAGTCCCACCACCATACCTCTGGCATAAGGATTCCAGTAAGGGGCTCCCAGACCGGTAAATGCCGGTACAATATAAACGCCCTGTGTGTCCTCTGCCATCTCGGCCAATGTCTCAGATTCCGGAGCACTTTCGATCATTTTCATGGCATCTCTCAGCCACTGAATCGATGCTCCGGCCACAAAGACACTGCCTTCAAGGGCATACTCCACACGATCACTGCAGCTGGCTGCAATGGTTGTCACCAGCCCGCTCTGACTTTCAACTGCACTTCTTCCTGTATTCATCAGCAAAAAGCAGCCGGTTCCGTATGTATTTTTTACATCACCATAGTCAAAGCAGCACTGTCCGAATAATGCCGCCTGCTGATCTCCCGCAGCGCCGGCCACCTTAATGGGACAGCCTAAAAACTGAGGCAGTGTTTCTCCATAAACACAGCTGGAAGGCCGAACCTTTGGCAGCATACAGGCCGGTATACCGAAACGGTCAAGAATATAGCTGTCCCAACACAGCTTATGAATATCAAACATCATGGTTCTTGATGCATTGGTATAATCTGTTACAAAAACTGCTCCACCGGTCATATTCCAGATCAGCCATGTATCCACTGTACCAAAAAGCAGTTCACCGGCCCGTGCTTTTTCTCTGGCTCCTGGAACGTTATCCAGAATCCATCCCAGCTTGCTGGCTGAAAAATAGGCATCCGGTACAAGTCCAGTCGTCTTTTTAATATAGTCACAAAAATCTTCATCCAAAGCATCAATCATGGGTGCGGTCCGCCTGCACTGCCACACAATGGCATTATAAACCGGCATTCCCGTACTTTTATCCCATACAATGGTTGTTTCTCTCTGATTTGTAATTCCAATAGCCATGATCTGCTCAGCACTGATGCCTGAGTCCTGCAGCACCTGACGAGCCACTTCTTTCTGTGAATCCCATATTTCATTGGGATCGTGCTCCACCCAGCCCGGCTTTGGATAGATCTGCGTAAATTCCTTCTGTGCCATTGCACAGATACTGCCGTTTTCATCAAATAAAATTGATCTGGAACTGGTTGTTCCCTGATCCAGTGCCATAATATATTGTTTCATCCCAATCCCCCCAAATAGACCTACATCTGTCTACGAACAATTTTATATTCATCATTAAACTGAAAATACGGACAGTTATTAAAGGTATCTGTTAAAAATCTGGCCATTTCATCTTCATCCAGATTCATATCACACACATAACAATCATAATCTTCATCATATATATAATTGCCGCAGCACTCGCAGCTGGTCTTTTTTTTGTTTTTCATACGGTTTTTCCCTTAATCAGATACTCACAGCGGCTGCCATGCATCTGTCTTTCAAAATCCTCTTCCTCGGAAATGGAAATAAGCATATCATCCACAGCCATATCTCCGTCTCCGTCAACATCATTATATTCCAGATCCATGTTATAAAGCGTGTCAGAAATTTCTGCCATCATCCTGTCATACTCCGGTGTATCCATATCCCCCAGCATAAATTCCCATGTGTTTTTTTTCTTGTTTTTTTTATTACTTTCAATCACAGTAACCTTATACATCAACTTCCCTCCTAATCCCAGTAGCCCTGGTGCACAGCTGCAGCTTCTTCCTCAACCTCAGGAACAGGCCCGATTACCGTAATATCTTTCTGTCCTCTGGCAAAAACCTGTCTGCAGGGCAAATCAAATGTAGGATTTTGCTCATGGCTTCCTGTAAGCTCCAACAGACGCCGCTCTGTCATTCCATAAACAACGCGGCCAATATTGGCCCAGTAAATAGCACCTGCACACATGGCGCAGGGCTCCGCTGTGGTATACAGCGTACACTGCCATAAAAAATCCTTTGAATACGTCTGAGAGGCTCTGGCCGCCAACGTAGCCTCTGCATGGCCCGTACAGATTTTTTCGGTAATTTCAATGTTTTCCTGCTCCATCAAAATATTGCCGTCCTTGTCCACCAACAAAGCGCCAAAAGGAGTATTTCCGTGTTCCCTGGACTTCTTTGATACCTCAATGGCTTTTTTTAAATAATAAACATGGTCCATATACGCCATTTTTTCACCTCTTTAATAAATTATGGCATCTGCCATTTCATATAGTATAACTGATTCGCCAAATTTTCACAACTGCATTATCTTCATAGTTTTGATTCTGATTTCACACTTTGAAAAAAAAATTGTCATCCAAACTGGCAAAATGTATTTGCATACATATAACCATATGGGATGACAATTCTTGATTTATAAGCTTACCGCTTAAGCGCGGCATCAATATTCAATTAAGCAAGTTTTGCTTTTGCAACATCACAAAGTTTTGTGAAGCCTTCAGCATCGTTGATGGCCATTTCAGATAACATCTTTCTGTTAACTTCAACTTCAGCCAGTTTTAAACCGTGCATTAATTTGCTGTAGGATAAGCCGTTCATACGTGCTGCTGCGTTAATACGTGCAATCCATAACTGTCTGAACTGACGCTTTCTTTCTTTACGTCCTGCATAGGAGCTTGTTAAGGCTCTCATAACGGACTGTTTAGCTACTCTATACTGTTTGGATCTGGCTCCTCTGTAACCTTTAGCCAGTTTTAATACTCTGTTATGTTTTTTCTTTGCGTTTAAGCCGCCTTTAATTCTTGCCATTCTTACAGTACCTCCGTTTCTTCAAATTAAAGATATGGTAAAATCTTCTTCATATTCTTTACATTAGTTACATCTGTCATTGCAGCTTTTCTAAGATTTCTCTTTCTCTTAGCGCTCTTCTTTGTTAAGATGTGGCTCTTGTAAGCTTTCATTCTTTTTAATTTACCAGTACCTGTTTTTTTGAAACGCTTTGCTGCTGCTCTGCTTGTTTTAATTTTTGGCATAGTGATTTCCTCCTTAATATTTCAAATGTTAATTACGTTTTTCTGATAAAAACATAACCATACTCTTACCCTCAAGCTTGGCTGGTTTGTCAACTACAGCAATATCTGATAATTTTTCAGCAAACTGGTCCAGGATCACTTTACCCGAAGCTGTATGGGCAAGCTCACGGCCGCGGAAACGTACACTAACCTTTACCTTGTTTCCACCGGAAAGGAACTTACGTGACTGATTCATCTTCGTATTCAGGTCGTTTACATCAATGTTGGGAGACAGACGGATTTCCTTAACTTCAATCGTCTTCTGTTTCTTTTTTGCTTCCTTTTCTTTTCTGGCCATTTCGTATCTGTACTTACCATAATCGATAATTTTACAAACCGGCGGTTTGGCTGTGGGCGCAATCTTTACAAGGTCCAGATTCGCTTCTCTGGCCATTCTGAGGGCCTCTCTGGAAGGCATGATTCCCAACTGTTCTCCGCTTTCACTGATCAGTCTTACTTCCTTATCCCTGATCTGCTCATTAATCATTAATTCGCTAATAATTGACACCTCCATATGTCTCAAAACAATATTAAAAAATGGTGAGCAGTATACTACTCACCATTTAAGCACACGTTCAGTGTTAACGTCTTAAATATAAACCCGAGTCATCATCACTGGATGCTGAGGTGAGAGTGAGTACTCTGCTTTGTTTTAGGCTGCAAACCTATACAGCTTTTATAGCATAGCACCATTTTGTGTACTTGTCAAGCTGTTTTTAATATGACGTTATTATTACTTTCCGGCTTCCACATTAATTTTGCGAATTTCCTTTGTACGGATTTCCCGGCAAATATCATCAATAAATACGTGAAGATCCTTTTGACCTTCATCCCCATTATAACGGCTTCTGACAGATACAAGCCCCTGTTCCTGTTCATTGGCACCAACCACAAGCATATAGGGCACTTTGTTAAGTCTGGCATCACGAATCTTATAACCGATTTTTTCGGAACGATCATCCATTGTTGCACGGATACCATTGTCTTTCAGTCTGGCAAGCACACTCTGAGCATAATCCAGATATTTATCCGAAATCGGAAGCACACGTACCTGTTCCGGACACAGCCATGTAGGGAATAGACCGGCATATTTTTCAATCAGCCATGCCAGTGTTCGCTCATAGCAGCCCATACTTGTTCTGTGGATAATATACGGGCGCTGTTTTTCACCATTCTGGTCAATATAATACATATCAAACTGTTCGGCCAGCAGGGCATCCCATTGAATTGTAATCATGGTATCTTCCTTGCCGTAAACATTTTTAGCATTAATATCCACCTTTGGTCCATAGAAAGCCGCTTCTCCCACATCTTCCACAAAAGGAATCTCCAATTCTGTCATAATATCCCGGATATGCTGCTCTGTTTCTTCCCATACCTGAGGATCACCAATATACTTTTCGCGGTTATCCGGATCCCATTTGGAAATATGATAAGTGACATCTTCCTCCACACCCAATGTTTTCAGACAATACTGGGCAAGTGCAATACAATCTTTAAATTCCTTGACCATCTGGTCCGGTCTTACGATCAGATGTCCTTCAGAAATGGTAAACTGACGAACTCTTGTCAGACCGTGCATTTCACCTGAATCTTCATTTCTGAATAATGTGGATGTTTCACCGTACCGTAAAGGCAGCTCCTTATAGCTGTGCTGGGATGCCTTATACACATAATATTGGAACGGGCAGGTCATGGGACGCAGCGCAAATACTTCCTTATCCTTTTCTTCATCACCAAGAACAAACATACCTTCCTTATAATGATCCCAATGACCGGAAATCTTATACAGGTCACTCTTTGCCATCAATGGCGTCTTTGTGCGCACATAGCCTCTTTTTTCTTCTTCATCCTCAATCCAGCGCTGAAGTGTCTGAATCATAGTCACACCCTTAGGCATCAAAAGCGGAAGCCCCTGTCCGATCACGTCAACAGTTGTAAACAGCTCCATCTCGCGGCCCAGCTTATTATGGTCACGTTTTTTAATATCCTCCAGATGCGCAAGATAGGCATCCAGATCTGCACTTTTTGTAAAAGCTGTTCCATAAATACGGGTAAGCATCTTATTCTTTTCATTACCTCTCCAGTAAGCGCCTGAGGAAGAAATCAGTTTAAATGCCTTAATATTCTTCATATTCATGAGATGGGGTCCTGCACACAGATCTGTAAAATCCCCCTGAGTATAAAAAGAAATCACCGAATCCTCGGCCAGATCATGGATCAGCTCAACCTTATACGGTTCACCTTTTTCTTCCATCAAACGAATGGCCTGTGCACGGGGCAGTTCAAAACGCTCAATGGCAGGATTTTCCTTAATGATTTTTTTCATTTCTTTTTCGATTTTATCCAAATCCTCTCTGGTCAGGGATTCCATGTCAAAATCATAGTAAAAACCATTTTCTATGGATGGGCCAATGGTACATTTTGCATGAGGATAAAGACGTTTCACAGCCTGCGCAAGCACATGGGAAGCCGTATGACGCAGCGCAGCCCGTCCTGCCTCATCATCAAATGTAAGGATGCTCAATGTACAGTCATGATCAACCTCTGTACGAAGATCCACCACACTGCCATCCAGCTCACCGGCGCAGGCCACTCTGGCCAGACCTTCTGAAATATCTCTGGCAATATTATAGACAGACATACTGTGATCATATTCTTTAAAAGATCCGTCTTTTAATGTAATCTTCATGGAATTAAATTCTCCTCCTCTAAAAAAAATCCTTTCCATACAAGTTCAGTCTATTGTATAAAAAGGTATCATCCTTGTCCTATTCAGCCTGAAAAGGCCGCCTTCCGGCGGTCTTTTCGGCATTTTAATTATATCATCGGTTTTGGCTTTGTCAACCAGTTTCAGACTGTATCTCCAATAAATCATCCGGCATAAAACTATACTGTGGTCTGCATCTTTTTATAGATCTGTTCCATGCGTGTATCCGTATCATGAATAATCTCTGCACACGCCCGCAGCTCATTCGAAATTTCTTCTGTGGCATTTCCATCGGTTTTGTACCGCAGCTGGTGCTCCAGACTGGCCCAAAAGTCCATAGCCATTGTTCGAATTTGCACTTCAACCTTCATAAACTGTTTTCGATCCGAAAAAAATACAGGAATTTCAATTACAAGATGAAGACTTCTGTATCCGTTTGGCTTTGGATTCTGAATATAATCCTTAACCATAAGTACCATCACATCGTCCTGTTTCATAAGCATCTCGGCAATCGCATAAATGTCCGACCCATAGGCACAGACCACCCGGACACCGGCAATGTCATGCATATTTTCCTTCAAGGACTCAAGGGTCACCGGATAGCCTCTGCGATGCATCTTTTCCAGTATACTGGCCGGCCGTTTAATCCGATTTTTAATATAACGAATAGGATTTCTCCGACTCTTAATCTGAAACTCTGTGTTCAGGACCTCAAGCTTGGTTGTCACTTCCCGGATTGCTCCGGTATACATCATCATTAACTCTTCAAATTCAGCTCTGGTCTGATTATACTCCATAAAGTCTTCATCATTTGAACATCTGGCATTAAGTACCTTCTCTAATTCTGTCATTTGCATCAATTCCTTTATCTTCTCAATTTATCCTTCATTTTCATCTTCCTGATTCACAGGGGCAATCCTCCCAAAATTGCCGGGATATGCATCAGCACCCGCAAAAGCAGGGATATAGTGCTGTAACCCATCTTTATTTTATCATATTTCATGTACAATTTCCACAACAGAATCTGTTTTCCAAGTATGCTCAGATACAACGCCATCATAATGTCTAAGAGTTTCTGTGATAGAATATGGTTATACCTTTATCCACAATTTAGGTAGAAATAATTAATCAAATCATATATAATTATTTTTATAAATAAAATCATCTTACCAAAAGAAAGGACTGCATATCAATGACAATGAGAGAACGTATTCGGGACGGAAAATTATTTACAGATTACTGTGAAGGCCTCCCCGAAGACCGCAAAAGAGCTAAGAAGCTTATGAAAGCCTTTAATGATCTTGAAACAGATGATTTTGAAGGGCGTATGAAACTCGCAAATGAAATCTTCGGCAAAGAAACTGCGGCCTGGATCGAGCCGCCGTTTTACTTCTGCTATGGCACCAATATTACTCTGGGCAAAGGTTGCTATCTTAATTTCAACTGTAATTTTGTGGATGACGGCCAGATTATTATTGGAGATAAAGTCATGTTCGGTCCTGCTGTAACGATCGCCACTGTCGGACATCCTGTGAATCCCCAAATGAGAGAATATATGTATGCCCTGCCAGTCACTATTAAAGACAATTGCTGGATCGGCGCTAACGTTACGATATGTCCAGGGGTCACCATCGGCGCAAATACAGTCATCGGTGCCGGCAGTGTTGTGACCAAAGATATCCCTGCCAATGTCATCGCTGCGGGAAATCCATGCCGTGTTATCCGGGAAATTAATGAGCAGGATATGAAATATTACTATAAAGACCGAGAAATCACAGAAGCTGATCTAGAACAAGAACGCAGCTTGCGCTGAGCATCTATTGATAATGACACATAAACAAAAATTTTAGACGTTTTATATCACAAAAAGCCCACATACGACACTGCCGTATGTGGGCGTTATTTTTGGCGGAGGAGAAGGGATTTGAACCCTTGCGCCGGTGCTACCGACCTACTGGTGTTCGAAGCCAGACCCTTCAGCCACTTGGGTACTCCTCCAGTATGAGAATGCAACTTCCTGACAAAGTGCTTTTATATTATATACCTAAAAAGCAAGGTTGTCTACAAAAAAATTTAAAATCAGACCTTATTTTGCCTGAATATATCCCTGAGCTGTCAAAAGTTCAGCACAAAGGATCGCACCGCCGGCTGCCCCTCTCACCGTATTGTGAGAAAGACCAACAAATTTATAATCATAAACCGTGTCCGGTCTTAAACGGCCAACAGAGATACCCATACCGTTTTCATAATTCACATCCAGTTTTACCTGAGGGCGGTTATCTTCCTCCAGATACTGGATAAACTGTTTTGGTGCACTGGGCAGTTTCAGTTCCTGAGGCAGGCCCTTGAAGCTTTTCAGTTTTTCGATAAGCTGTTCTTTGGTCGGCTTTTTCCCAAATCTGACAAACACGGCAGCGGTATGGCCATCCAGAACCGGAACACGGATACACTGTGTGGTGATCACCGGACACTCTGCCTTAACAATCTGACCGTTTTCCACTTTACCCCAAAGTCTTAATGGCTCCTGCTCACTCTTTTCTTCTTCTCCACCGATAAAAGGAATAATATTTTCCACCATTTCCGGCCAGTCCTTAAATGTTTTTCCGGCTCCGGAAATTGCCTGATAGGTTGTCGCAACAACTTCTGTAGGTTCAAATTCCTTCCAAGCTGTAAGCACTGGGGCATAACTTTGAATAGAGCAGTTCGGTTTTACGGCAACAAAGCCTCTCTGAGTCCCCAGGCGTTTTTTCTGATCTTTAATCACTTCAAAGTGTTCCGGATTAATTTCAGGCACAACCATAGGCACGTCCGGTGTCCACCGATGGGCACTGTTATTAGAAACGACCGGTGTCTCGGTTTTGGCGTAGGCTTCTTCAATGGCTTTAATTTCATCCTTGGACATATCTACAGCACTGAATACAAAATCCACACCCGCAGCAACCTTCTCAACCTCATTCACATTCATTACTACAATGTTTTTAACGGCTTCCGGCATAGGTTTTGCCATCTTCCAACGATTTCCTACAGCCTGCTCATATGTCAGTCCAGCTGAACGTGGACTAGCTGCAATTGCTGTAACCTCATACCAGGGATGATTCTCAAGAAGGGAAATGAATCTCTGTCCAACCATTCCTGTGCCGCCGAGAATACCTACTCTTAATTTCTTTTCCATAATGTTTACTCCTGTCTGCAGCGGCTGCCCTTTCTATACAACGCAGCACTGCTGTTATTTTCATACATTTGTCACTGATGTGATCCTTTATTCATCTGTCAATATGTCCGCCATTCATATACATATGTATGTCCGCATCAGATGAACATTTGTCGTTGGTTAGAAATATACCAGACATTAATCCAAAAATCAACCTTTTTTCTGCAATTTTCCTTTTTTCAGCATTATTTATCCTTTTATCACTTTACCGTATTTCATTTCTGCATTTTTCACAAAGGATTACCTGAAATTCCGTTGAAAGCAACCTGCCATCCAGACTTTTCCTGTTTTAAAAACTATGCTATAATGAACCAAATACAAAAATTGGAGGGATTTACATTGAATATTCAGGACATTCAAACCATCAGCCGCAATATTACCGATAATATTTCCAAAGTCATTGTCGGAAAATCAGAAAACATCAACTACATACTTACAGCGATCTACGCCGGCGGACATATTTTGCTGGAAGATGTCCCCGGTACAGGAAAAACAACCCTGGCCAAAACACTGGCCCGCTGTATCGACGGTCGATTTTCCCGTATTCAGTTCACCCCGGATCTGCTGCCCTCAGACGTTACAGGTATTAATTTTTATGACCGTCGGGAAAATACCTTTACATTTCGTCCCGGACCGGTATTTACCAACATTCTTTTAGCCGATGAAATTAACCGGGCCACACCAAGAACCCAATCCAGTCTGTTAGAAGCCATGGAGGAGGTTCAAGTCACTGTGGACGGCGAAACAAGAGCACTCCCTTCTCCCTTTTTTGTCATCGCTACTCAAAATCCCATCGAAACCGCCGGTACCTTTCCCCTGCCTGAGGCTCAATTAGACCGTTTCCTGTTAAAATTATCCATGGGACTGCCTGACTTTAATGACGAACTTTCTATTTTGGAAAACTTCATGAACCATACGCCCCTTGCCGATGTTACCCCGGTCATTTCCACTGCCCAGCTTCAGGAAATTCGGAAAACCGTCCGCACAGTCTTTGTCCATCCATCCATTCGGGCATATATTCTTAATCTTGTTGCCGGTACAAGAGGACATTCAAAAATCGCACTGGGCGTCAGCCCCAGAGGCTCCCTTGCCTTAATGCACGCCGCCCAGGCCTATGCGGCTTTATGCGGCCGTGATTATGTAGTTCCAGAGGATGTCCGTCACCTGGCTGTCCCTGTAATGAGCCACCGTTTGATTCTCACCCATTCCATGTCCACGGCTGCCAGCGCTGCCGCTGATCTTATTTCAGAGCTTTTGGCTACCGTCCCTGTGCCCACCGAAGAATGGAAAAAATAGAATGGAGCAGAATGTATGAATATATTGTTTGCCGCACTGGCATTGTTTCTTCTTTATATATTGCAGGCTGCGGTTTACCGGAAATACTGGAGCAGAAATTTAGATATTCGTCTGTTCTACTCCAAAGAAACCTGTGTGGAAGGCGAGCAGGCCAATCTTGTAGAAGTACTGACCAATAATAAACGGCTTCCTCTTCCCAATCTGACCGTTAAATTTCAGACATCAAGGAAACTGGACTTTCTGCAAAACGAAAACAGTGCTGTCACAGATCTTTATTACCGCAGCGATATTTTTTCCTTTAAGGGCCGTGAGCGTATTACCCGTACTCTGCCATTTTGTTGTAAAAGCCGAAGCTATTATACCATCGATCAGCTGACTGTATCCTGCTCGGATATTTTATTCAGCCAAAAATATCATGAAACACGGAAAATTTTTACCCAGCTTTATGTATATCCCAAATATGTGGATATTCGAAAGCTTCTTATTCCTTTTAATCAGCTTTATGGAATGATTCTTGCCAATCGCCATTTTTATGAAGATCCTTTCGAATTTAGAAGCATCCGGGAATACCAGCCTTTTGATCCCATGCGGGCCGTTAATTGGAAAGCCTTTGCCCGCACCGGGGAGCTTATGGTCAACACCTATGAAGATACTGCATCACAGGAAGTGTGTATTTATCTGAATCTTGAAAATAATGGTTACGAAAACCACTATGATATTATGGAGGAAAATATACGTCTGGCAGCCACGCTCTCGGACATGCTGATTGCCAAAGGTATCCCTGTCTCTTTAAAAACCAACGGCTGCGACCTAATCACCAAACAGCCCCTGTCAATTCCTGCAGGTACCGGTACCAGCCATCAAACGATTATTTTACAAAATCTGTCTAGGATATCCCTGGAACTGCCGGTTGAGCATCTAAATGGTCTGCTTGAGCAGGATCTGCAGCAAAACAACCGCTCACCCTATGCGTTAGTAATATCCAATTACTGCCACAGCGATTTTACCGAGATCTTAAAGGATATACTAAAATCCAATCACGGCAGCCAGTTAATCTACACCTATCATCGCTCAATGGAACATGATCTAAAGCTGCATCAGGATGTCATGCATCAGGTCTTATACTGGGAGGTGACCCATATTGATTGAACGCATACAAAAAGCTGCATTTTTGCTGGAAATTATATGCTGCTTCGGATTATTTTACGGCATTTTATGTACAGCCATGTATAGCTTTATACCAGATCATCGGCTTTGTATGGCCGCACTGGTTTTAATTCTTCCTTTTATAGGAAGTGCATTTGGAGCCCGGCATCTGAAAAATGTGATTTTTTTCGCAGGTTATCATCTGATCCAGGCCATTTTATGCTGGCTGATTGCCCCAAATCTACAGCTTGCTCTTATTTTAGTGATTTACACGGCAGCTGTATTTATATTTTTCTTTTTTAAAAGACTGCACCAGTCACCAACCGCAGATTTTTTGGAGGTATCCGTTTACACCTGTGGGATTTACTTCATTTTGTGGGTTATATCCCTGCAGTTGGAACATGAATTTCTGTGTACACTGCTGATCGTCAGTGCCTGTATTTTCCTGCTTTTAAAAATTGTATCCATGTATCTTCATAATCTGACAGAATATCTTAAAAGCAACAAAGATATCGCCAATATGCCGGTTAAAGCCATATTTAAATCCGGCAACAGCCTAATGACCATTTATATGGTCATATCCGTTGGTGCTATGATACTTTTTACAAATATCGGTCTTGATAAGCTTTTAAGCTGGCTAAAAAACGCCTTGCTGACTGTCATCCGCTTTCTTTTTTCCCTTGCCTCATCCAATAGTGCGGACATCGCGGAAACCATACAGGCCACAGAACAGCCGCCGGTACCCTCTGGAGACATGTTTCCCACAGAAGCTGCCCAGGTATCTCCATTTATGGAAATGCTGAACACCATCATTATGACCACACTGCAAATCCTGATCGGAGCAGGCGCCGTGATTCTGGTCCTATTTCTTATATATCGGCTGTACCGGCGTTTCAATGATGCCAAAGCCCCCAAACGCTGGATACAGGAAAACGGTCAGTGTCATGATATTGTAGAAAAGCTGGAGGCACCTTCTGTCAAAAAGAAATTGACATTTTTCCGGTCATCTATGCCGGAAGATAAAATCCGACGGATCTTTTACAAAAAAATCCGTTCACACTACAAAAAAAAGGAGATTTCTCCAACCCTTACCCCCTCTCAGCTGACTGCCGCCCTGAACATTCCGGATTCCGATGCAGCAAAGCAATTTACACAAATCTATGAAAAAAGCCGATACGGACAGTATAAGGCTGACAACGAGGAAATAGAAAAATACAAAGATCTGTCTCGGAAAATTGGAAAGTAAAAAAAGCGAGGCGGTTTGCACCGGTGCCAGGCACAGGCCTGAATCCGTGTAAACCGTCTCGTTTTTATATAGTCTTTTACATTGATTTCATTTTTAAACAGTAAATATCATACATTTTAGAAGGTAAGCATCATGTCATACCATACGGCACCGCCGTGAACGGACTTGGACAAGCCCTGATTTTCATAGCCAAAGTGTTCATAATAATGAATCAGCCCCTCCTTACAGGTTAGGACAAGACCTCTTCGTCCATCCTCCCATGCCTGCTTAATCAGAGCATTCATCAAAAGTTCTCCGATTCCCTGTCTTCGGTACTCCGGCAGAACATCCAGGCCGAATACCATCTGGTAATCGCCCCGGTCGTTATATGTAATCTGTTCAAACATCTCATCAGATATAACCTGTGCATCAGAAACAGAACCGTTTATAAATCCGATCAGCCGCCTTGCGCCGTCACGGCGGCCCTCCCTGCTTTCATTCTCATTGGAAATATGAGCCTCATCCTCTGCCACAGCCACCTTAAACGATGTCCCAAAAAGTTCCAGCCGCTGCCTGAAGCTTTCCTTTCCTGCCGCCTCTGCCTGTGGAAAGCATATGGCTTCTATATCCGTAATCTCATCCAGATCTTCCATGGATGCTGTGCGAATCTTTATCTTTTCCATAAGTCCTCCATCAAGATTCCAGAAGCTTATCCACGCTGACAAGCTTAACACAAACGGTAAACAGCTTGGCAGCCAGTGTCAGTTCATCCAGTGTAGGGAAGGACGGCGCAATACGAATATTACTGTCATGGGGATCCTTGCCATAAGGGAAGGTTGCACCTGCACCGGTCATCACCACACCGGCCGCCTTTGCTTTTGCCACAATGGCCTTTGCACAGCCGTCCATAGCATCAAATGAAATAAAGTAACCACCCTTTGGTCTGGTCCAGGAACCGATTTCAAGGCCGCCCAGCTCTGTATCCAAAATATTCAATACAGCCTCAAATTTGGGACGCATAATCGCTGCATGCTTTCTCATATGTTCGTGAATACCGTCAATATCCTTAAAGAATCGCACATGGCGCAGCTGATTCACTTTATCGTGGCCGATGGTCTGAATCATCAGCTGTTTTTTAATGTCTGCCAGATTGTTCGGTGATGTGGCAATGGCTGCGATACCCGAACCAGGAAAACTGATCTTAGATGTTGAAGTAAATTTATAAACCATATCCGGATTTCCGGCTTTTTCACACGCCTCAAGAATTTCCAGCACTACATCCTGGTCATCATCATATAAATGATGGACAGAATAAGCATTATCCCAAAACAGACGAAAATCCTCTGCCGCAGGTTTTAAGGCAGCAAAACGTTTCACGGTTTCATCTGAATAGGAAATTCCCTGGGGATTGGAATATTTGGGTACACACCAGATGCCCTTAATCGCCTCATCTTCTGACACCAGTTTTTCCACCACATCCATATCCGGGCCTTCAGGTGTCATAGGCACATTAATCATTTCAATTCCGAAATACTCTGTAATCGCAAAATGACGGTCATAGCCAGGCACCGGACACAAAAACTTCACCCGATCCAGTTTGCCCCAGGGTGTATGTCCCATAATACCATGAGTCATCGCGCGGGCAACCGTGTCATACATCACATTCAGGCTGGAATTACCGTAAATAATAATCTTATCTGCAGAGACCTCGCACATAGCTCCCAGAAGCTCCTTGGCCTCCTGGATTCCATCCAGCACACCATAATTACGGCAGTCTACACCCTCACGGCATTTCAGATCCACACCGCTATAAAGAATATCCAGCATACCCATGGACAAATCCAGCTGTTCGGCACTGGGTTTTCCTCTGGACATATCCAGCTTCAGCCCCTGATCCTTATAATGTTTATACTCGGCCTCAAGTTCATTTTTCAATACAAGCAATTCGTCTTTACTCATGGATTTATAAGACTTCATAATACACTTCCTATCCTTTCGCATTTTAAAAATATTATACACTAAATATTTCATGGTTTCAATTGGCAAGTATGTCTTATTTTTGCAATAGCACTGATTTTATCCGTCATTTTATACAAGTGTTTTCGAGATTACAAGGAAATTATCCATTTAATTTGCAGGTCGTAATGTTTTATATGTCTTTTACTTCTTTTTTTCGCATCCTGTTTTTTCGGTCTCTAAAACCAGGATATGAAAAAAAGCGCCTTGAGACCGCATATATATACGATCTCAAGGCGCCGTCTGTTTTTCCACAGCCGTTGCTTTTAAGTCATCAATGACTTCAATCAGCAGATTGCTTTAACCGGACAAACCTGGGCACACTTACCGCAGTTTGTGCATTTACTGTAGTCAATGGTTGCATTGTTATTGACAACTGTAATTGCGCCGAACTCGCAGGTCTTCTGACACTTCATACAACCAATACAGCCGGTCTTGCAGACCTTACGTGTTTCGGCACCCTTGTCTTTATTCACACAGAGAACGTGGTGGTCGAATTTAGCAGGAACAATAGCAATCACATTTTTAGGACATGTTTTGGCACAGATGCCGCAGCCTACACACGCCTCCGGATTGACAGTAGCCAATCCGTTACAGATTGTGATGGCATTTTCAGGACAGGCAGCCGCACAGTCCCCATATCCCAGACATCCAAAAGCACAGGCACTGTCACCGGAATACATCAGGCTGACTGCCTGACATGTGGAAACACCCTGGTACTCCATTTTTGTAGAGACATTATCACAATGTCCGGCACACTGAATAAGAGCAACTTTCTTTTCAACAGAGCCGGCACTTTTTCCAAGAACTGCAGCACATTCTTCGGCTACATCCGGTCCGCCAGGAGAACACAGGCCGATTTCGGCTGTCCCCTCAGCCAGTGCCTTTGCATAACCATCACAGCCGGAAAAACCACAGGCACCACAGTTGGCTCCAGGAAGTGCTGCGCGGACAGCTTCCTGTTTTTCATCCACAGGAACAGCAAACACGATAGATGCCACGGACAAAACAATGCCTGCAATAAGGCCGATAATTACAACAATCACAATTCCTATCATATTGTTTCCTCCTTATCTGAACAGGCCGTCAACCAATCCCTGGAAGCCAAGGAAGGATACCGCAACAAGTGACGCTGAAATCAATGTAATCGGCAGCCCCTGCAGAGATTTGGGAATATCACTGTTCTCGATTCTTCCCCGGACACCTGCAAAAAGTACCATGGCCAGCATAAAGCCCAGGCCGCTTCCGAAGCTGTTGACCATTGACTCAACAAAGTTATAACCTTCATCGATATTTAAAATTGTAACACCAAGTACAGCACAGTTTGTCGTAATCAGTGGCAGATAAACACCCAGGGCGTTATATAAGCCAACCATATATTTCTTTAACACGATTTCAACAAACTGAACCAGGGCCGCAATAATCAGAATAAACACAATCGTCTGAAGATATCCCAGATCGTTTGGTGTCAGAAGATAAGTCTGAATAGGCCAGGTTACTGCTGTGGCAATAAGCATTACGAAAATAACTGCTGCACTCATGCCCACTGCCGTATCCAGCTTTTTAGATACACCCAGAAATGGGCAAATTCCCAGGAATCTGGATAAAATATAGTTATTCGTTAAAATTGCAGCCAAAAGAATGGAAACTAAACCAGTCACTGACATTATTTACAACCTCCTTCTGTTGCTTTACCACAGCTGGATGCAGCCGGGCAGGATGCACAGCCAAGTTTGGCCGGCTCTTTGCCTTTCTTCGCGGCCAGCTTATTGGCCAGAGCCACAAGCACACCGAATACGAAGAAGCCTCCTGGAGGAAGGATAAAAATCAGCATCGGCGGAATAATGGAACCGCTGTTTAATACAAAACCGAAAATTGTTCCGTTACCAATAATTTCACGAATTCCACCCATCACAACAAGGGTCATTGTAAAGCCGATCCCCATGCCCAAACCATCGAGAATTGACGGCAGCACCTTATTTTTACTTGCAAAACTCTCCGCACGGCCGAGAATAATACAGTTTACAACGATCAGCGGCAGATAAATTCCCAGAGACTTATCGATTGCCGGCGCATAGGCCTTCACAAGCATCTGGATAATGGTTACAAATCCGGCAATAATGGTAATAAATGCAGGAATACGCACTTTATCCGGAATTACTTTTCTAAGTAAAGAAATAACCGCATTGGAGCCTACGAGCACTGCTGTAGCCGCAAGTCCCATGCCGACACCGTTGGATGCCATTGTCGTAATGGCCAGTGTGGGACAAGTCCCCAGTACAAGACGAAGTACCGGGTTTTCCTTAACAAGGCCGGCAGTAAATACCTGGCCCAGACTCTTTTCCTTTTTAGCCATCAGTTTGCACCTCCCATAATTGCATCATAAACGGTCATTGCCTGATTCACAGAATTGGTCACAGCTTTGGACGTAATTGTAGCACCTGCAATAGCGTCAATCTGGTTATCCGCTGAGGCACCGTTTTTAGTCACCTCAAAACCGCCTTCTGGGATTTCTTTCAGATACTGATCTGTAAATGAAGCATTCAGCGCTTTTTGTCCCAGTCCAGGGGTTTCATTCTGTTCTGTAACTTTTACACCGGCAACTTTTCCGTCTGCGGTAATACCTGTCATAACAACAACAGGTCCGCCATAACCTTTATACTCTGTTGTAAATACATAACCGCAGCCGTTGGCAGCTTCATAATATTCATAATCCACGCCATCCACATTAATGATCTGTGAATCCTTAAATCCGTCTACAGCATCCGGAAGTACTTCCTGTCTGGATGCATTGTCTGCTTCAACCTGCAGCTGAGCAATACGGTCTTTGGTAGCACCATTGGTCAATACAAGTAACGTTGTAATTACAAGGGTAATCACCACAAGTGTAACTGTTGGCACAATAATTGCTTTTGCTTTCATTATTTAGCATCCCCCTTTCTGACACCAAAAGCTTTTGGAACTGTCAGGTTTTCGATATGAGGAACTAAAATATTCATAAGAATAATGGAGAAGGATACGCCCTCCGGAAGTGAGGCAAATGTACGGATCATCACCGTAAGAATACCGCAGCCAATGGCATAAATCACTTTTCCTTTGTTTGTAAGCGGACTTGTCACATAATCTGTAGCCATAAAAATAGCACCTAAAAAGAGTCCGCCAGTCAAAATCTGTGTCACCGGATCCTGACCTAAAATAGCCGAGAACACGAAAACAACACCTATGTAAACAAGAGGTATAATCGGGGAAATGACTTTGCGGACCACAAGGTACACACCACCGATAATCAGGGCAAGAATACAGGTTTCACCAAGACATCCGCCTCTGTTTCCCAAAAACAGTTCCAGATATCCAGGAACCTGGTCTGCATTGCCTCCGGCAATCAGCGCCAGCGGTGTGGCGCCTGTAACGGCATCTGCGGACTGCCATGAAAAAGGTGCCGGCCATGTGGTCATTGCCGTAGGGAAGGATGTCATCAAAATAATACGGGCTGCCAGAGCAGGATTAACAAAATTCTGTCCAAGGCCGCCAAACATCTGTTTTACAACAACAATGGCAATAATACCGCCAAGAACGGCCATCCAGATGGGAATACCGCTGGGCAGGTTAAATGCCAGTAAAAGTCCAGTAACAATCGCAGAACAGTCTCCGATCGTATTCTCTCTTTTCATCACCTTACGACAGATAAATTCAGCAAGGACACATGCAGCAATCGTTGCAAGTGTCACAATAATTACCCTTGGTCCAAAGATGACAACTGATGCGATTAAAGCAGGTATAAGAGCAATAATCACATCAATCATAATATTTCTGGTCTTCGTCTTCGCACCAATATGGGGCGATGAAGAAACAATTAATTTCTGATCCATTTGTGCACCTACTTTCCACTATTTCTAAGAACGACTTTACCGATACGGATCGACTGAACAAGTTTTCTGTTTGCCGGACATACAAATGAACAGCAGCCACATTCCATACATGTCATCACATTGTATTTATTCAGATCTTCTACATTTTTATGGATGCTGGCCTGTTCCAGCTTTGTGGGCATCAGGTTCATAGGGCAGGCGTTGACACAGCGGCCGCAGCGAATACATGCCGTTGGCTCCATGGACTGAGCTTCCGCCCGATTAAAGGCAAGAATTGCATTATTCTGTTTCATAATCGGCATTTCATCACTGGAAAGTGCTGTACCCATCATCGGTCCGCCATAAAGCAGTTTTGCCGGTTCTTCTTTATAGCCGCCGCAGAACTGGATCACATCTTTCACAAGAGCACCGATGGGCACTCTCACATTTTTCGGTTCCTTAATGGCTGAACCATCCACAGTCAGACGCTTTGTCACAAGGGGCATACCGGTTTTTAAGAAACGTGCCAGCGTCGCAATAGAAGCAACATTCATCACCACAACGCCCACATCCGCCGGAAGTTTTCCAGGAGGCACCTGACGTCCTGTACACTGATCAATAAGTACTTTTTCTGCACCCTGAGGATAACGGGACGGTAAAACCTTAACCTTCACGATATCACCGCACTTATCATCTTTTGCCGCAATATCTTCCATAATCTTAATGGCTTCAGGCTTATTGTCCTCAATACCGATCAGTACCTGGCGCACGCCTAAAAGCTGACTGACCGCATAAATCCCCGACATAATATCCCAGGAATTTTCAATAATTTCACGAACATCAGCGGTAATATAGGGCTCACACTCTGCGGCATTAATAATTAATGTATCAATACCTTCCTTGGCCTGAGGTGAAGGATTTAACTTAATATGTGTCGGAAATCCTGCGCCTCCAAGACCTACAAGACCAGAAGCACGAACAGCCTTAATCAAATCCTCATGATTGTTAACAACCGGAGGTTTGATCTGGGGATCAACCGTCTGCTGTCCATCTGTCTCAATGATAATTGTCTGAGCTTTTGCACCATTGGGCATCATCATGGTGTCAATTTTTTTCACCTTACCGGATACACTGGAATGAATCGGTGCAGATACCGGCTTGTCACTGTCGCCTACAATTTGGCCCACGAACACATCATCGCCTACTTTAACCGTCGGCACACATGGGGCACCAATATGCTGCTGCATGCAAATGCTGACAGTGGCCGGAACCGGCATTTCAACCGTTTCCATGTTTGTCGTGTGTTTTCTGTGAGGTACAGGCGCTCCCGGGCTTCTTACGAGGCCAAGCTTCCCAAGAAATCCATTTGAATTACTAGCCATTTGAATCCTCCTCTAAATTATCTTTTAAAAAAGATATATTCTTTTATAATTTTACTCTCAACTGACAATGATTGCAAGACACAACTCTGTACAAATTGTTTATAAATTGTTTATATTTTAATACAACCTGAGCCAACAATGACAAAAGCCGTCTGATTTTTCTAAAGTATAGCGCAAATTAATGTATAAAATCATCCCTGCTTCACATAATATTGACAGAGGTTTTTCAGATCCTCTTTCATATAGAAAAAGAAAAAATGGGTTTTTGTCGGACTTTTTTTTAATTCCGCCAAAAAACCCATTTTTTCTCAATTAAATGTTTCGCTTATTACAAATTTTATTTACAATTTTGCAAACCAGAACATTTGCTTAAAAATCTTTTTTCTCCATAAAGTTCATATATTTAACAACCATCAGGGCAATCTCAAAGGTAATGGCATCCTCAAATACACGAAGATCCAGACCTGTAGCCTTATGCACCTTATCCAGTCTGTAAACAAGGGTGTTTCTGTGAATATACAGCTGTCTGGCTGTTTCGGAAACATTCAGGCTGTTTTCGAAAAACTTGTTAATCGTCAGCAATGTCTCCTCATCAAACTGATCCGGTGTTACATCCGGAAAAATCTCTTCAATAAACATACGGCATAGCGGAATTGGCAGCTGATAAATCAAACGTCCGATGCCCAGTCGATTATAGGCAATAATACTCTTTTCACTATAGAAAATCTTACCTACATCCAAAGCCATTTTGGCTTCTTTATAAGACTTGGATACATCCTTAATCTTATCCACAATAGTACCGTAAGCCACATAGGCATTTGCCATAGCTTCAGATCCCAGCATATCCACAATCATTCTGGCGGTTCCGGAAAGATCCTCATATTCCTCGTCATCCCTCAGCTCTTTGACAAGAATAATATTCTTTTCATCCACAGCCGTAATAAAATCTTTTGTCTTTCCGGCAAAAAGGCTTTTTACAATCTCCATGGCGTTGCTGTCTTTTTCTCTGGGCGTTTCAATGACAAAAACAACCCTTCTGGCTTCGGCCTCAATATGCAGCTTCTTTGCCTTATTATAAACATCCACCAGCAGCATATTATCCAGCAGTACATTTTTGATGAAGTTTTCTTTATCGAATTTTTCCTTATAGGCTGACATCAGATTCTGAATCTGGAAAGCCACCAGCTTTCCAATCGTATAAATATCATCATTGTCCCCTCGGATCAACATAATATATTCCAACTGACCGCCATCAAAAATCTTAAAATATTGGTAACCCTGCACAACCTGAATCTCTGCAGGAGAATCTACAAAAGTAAGCACACTGGCCTTATATTCTTCAACAGCATTTGTGGTAGATGCAATAATGTTCGCCTCCGTGTCCATCACACATAAATCTGTCCGAGTTATTGCCTTCACGCCATCAATTGTACTTTGAAGCATCTGATTGTAAGCCATCTTACCACTCCATTCCTAGTTTTTGTTTTATTTTAACATAAGAAAAAGAAAAAGGGAAATACATTTTCATGTATTCCCCTAAAACCTTGTTTTCATACAATTTATTCCAGCAATTAATTCTAGTTTGTAATTGTAACCTGTGTTTCTTTGTCAAAGATATGAATCTTTTCAACATCAAAGGAAATATTGATGTTGTCGCCAACTTTAACAACTGTACCCGGAGCTTCACGAACAGTAACATCGATACCTTCAACTGTTACGTAAACGAATACTTCAGCACCTAACATTTCGAATACTCTTACTGTAGAAGCAACTGTATTATTAGCGTTGGCATTAGCAAAGCCTGTGGATTCATGAATATTTTCAGGTCTGATACCAAATGTAACTTCTTTGCCTACGTAATCCTTCAGTTTAGCTGCTTTTTCCGGAGTAACTGTGATCTTATTCGGACCAAATACAAGGTAAAGGTTGTTGCCTTCCTTCTGAACAGTTGCATCGATAAAGTTCATCTGAGGAGATCCGATGAAACCTGCAACGAATAAGTTACCTGGTCTGTCATACAGATTCTGAGGAGAATCTACCTGCTGGATCACACCGTCTTTCATAACAACGATTCTTGTACCCAGTGTCATAGCCTCTGTCTGGTCATGTGTTACATAGATGATTGTTGTCTGAAGTCTCTGATGTAATTTGGAAATTTCCAGACGCATCTGAACTCTCAGTTTGGCATCAAGGTTGGATAAAGGTTCGTCCATAAGGAATACCTTAGGTTCACGAACGATGGCACGTCCCATAGCCACACGCTGTCTCTGACCACCGGAAAGTAACTTCGGTTTTCTATCTAACAGATGCTCAATATCAAGAATACGTGCAGCTTCTTTTACACGCTTGTCAATTTCATCTTTTGGAGTCTTTCTTAATTTAAGACCAAATGCCATGTTGTCATAGATGGACATATGTGGGTACAGAGCGTAACTCTGGAATACCATGGCAATATCTCTGTCTTTTGGTTCTACATCGTTCATTAATTTGCCGTCGATGTAAAGTTCGCCTTTGCTGATTTCTTCAAGTCCGGCGATCATACGAAGTGTTGTAGATTTACCACATCCTGATGGTCCTACGAAGATGATAAATTCTTTATCTTCAATGTCAAGATTAAAATCTTTAACTGCGTTAAAGCCATTAGGATAAATCTTATAGATGTTTTTCAATGATAAACTTGCCATTATCAAATATCCCCCTTGTGGTTTAATATGAAGTAGATTCTTCTGTTTCGATAGGTATATACTACACTATTTACTATTTTTTAGCCATATCCCAATTAAACAAATAATTTTTTTTGAATTTGTCTACTTTGCCTATTGAACACTTTTTTTAACATGTTAACCAAACAATTTCTTTTTATCATCAAAGTTTTTATTGCAAGTTGTCTCTATTTCACTGAAAATTTTGACTTTCGGTCCATATCATCCGACTGTATTGGCATATTTGTAAGAATTATATATGAAAAAGCAAAAACTTCTACTTGACAACCATTTTCTATCGCCTTTAGCAGGAAATTTTGTATTCCAGGGCAAAATTTTACTTATTTTCCGGTTTTAGTTGACGCTATGGCCGAATTCGGGTAACCTATTCATATACAATTGAACTTTAATGAAAGGATGTATAACATATGAACGAAAAATTTAAGCAGCTTCAAAAATGGCTGGATAAACAATATGCCCTTCAGACGGCCCTTATTTTACTGGACTGGGATAATTCAACGGAAGCTCCCAAGGCAGCCATTGATAATACCTCAAAAGCCATCAGCATTTTAGCCAGCGAGGCATACACGGCCACGATCAATGATGAGGTACGTTCACTGCTTGAAGAGCTAAAGCAGGCATCTGATCTTACGGATTTTGAAGCCGGCGTCGTTAAAGAGCTCTCAAAGGATTATGACGAGCTTTCAAGTATTCCTCAGGAGGAATACACTCAGTATAGTCAGCTGCTGGCCAAATCGCCTTCTATCTGGACAAAAGCCCGCAGTGAAAACGATTTTTCTCAGTTTGCACCAACACTGGAACAGCTCATCAAATATACCAAACAATTTGCCGCCTATATGCAGGCAGACGGCCGTCAGGATCAGGCCCTATACGATATCCAGCTGAACAAATACGAGGAAGGCTTTAACATGGAAATTCTGGATGATTTTTTTGCCCGCCTTCGCAGTGAAATTGTTCCCCTGCTTCAGCAGATTATCAAAAAGAATGATACGATTAATAAAGACTTTAACAGCCGCTCCTATCCGATCGAAAGCCAGCGTGCCTTTAATAAAATGCTGGCCGAGCATATTGGTTTTGATTTTCAGAGAGGTGTTATCAAAGAAAGTGTCCATCCATTTACCACCAACCTTCATAATAAAGATGTCCGTATTACAACTGCCTATCATGAAAACAATCTGGAAAGCGCCATGTTTTCTACAATACATGAAGGCGGACATGCCCTTTATGAAATGCATATTGATGATGCCTACACCTGCTCTCCTGTTGGCGGTGGAGCTTCCATGGGGATGCATGAAAGCCAGTCCCGGCTTTTTGAAAATAATCTGGGACGCAGCCGCCAGTTCTGGCTTCCTTTATGGGATCGCCTGAAAGAAACCTATCCCACTCAATTAGAAGACATTTCCCTGGAAGATTTTATCAGAGGAATTAATAAATCCCAGCCAGGGCTGATCCGGACAGAGGCCGATGAATTAACCTACTGCCTCCACATCATGATGCGCTATGAAATAGAAAAAATGATTTTTTCTGAAGATATTGCCGTTGATCGTCTTCCCCAAATCTGGAATGACAAATACGAAGAATATCTGGGCATCCGTCCTGACAGTGACCGGGACGGCATTTTACAGGACATTCACTGGGCTAACGGAAGTTTTGGCTATTTTCCGTCCTATGCAATCGGCTCCGCCGTTGCCGCTCAGATTTATGTACATCTGAAAAAAGTGATGGATTTAGATGCCTTGCTGAGCGAAGGAAATTTTGATCCTATTAATGAATATCTGCGTCAAAATGTTCATCGTTTTGGGAAATTAAAAAATACAAATCAGGTGCTCATGGATCTTACCGGTGAAAGCTTTAATCCGGAATATTATATTCATTATCTCAAAGAAAAATATACAGCACTTTATAACTTATAAATCTCCGGTGCAAAACCAATTGATACTGCAAAAAAATCGCAGGGCGCTGCCAGACTTCACTGACAGCGCCCTGCGATAAAACTTCTCATCCTTTTTAAACTCTTTAAATTTTCCCAAATCAGATTTTATATTCCCCGGGTCAGTTCTTTGGCAAATTCCTCGGACAATTCTCTGACCTGAGCTTCTGTCATCTCCGGTTCAACAGCCATCGTCATAGATACCGAACAGCGCCGGCGTCCCTGATCCGTAAAACAGCCGTCCACGGCTGTCATAGAGGCATCATAAATGTCTGTTTTCTTTCTTCCCAGTATGGTTCCGCAAATTGCAGTCACTTCAAGACAGCCGTTCACAATGCTTTCCACAAAGCTGATCAGCTCCAGCTTTTTCTTTTCATTGAGATAGGTATATTTGCGCTCATACACATGAGAAATCTCAATAAAAGACGGTTTTCTTTCCCTGTGGTAGTGAGGATAGTTTCCTTCAAAACCCCGGGCACACAAAACCCGATCCATACAGCTGCGAATTAACTGATGATTATCTGCATATACCGGAAGCATCTGCTTTAACCCCGGATACTCGGAAGTCGCAGCTTTAAAATTCAGGGTCATCCAGTTAAACATGGTCTTACCCTCTTTTTCAGTCATCTGCCAGATAAAGCTTTTAAAAAATCCGTCGGGATCCTGGTCAAAATGAAGAAATTTTTGTTTTTGAGTAATCCAGCCAAAGCGCTCCATCAATTCCAGCCCCGCCTGACGCTGAATCTTTGAAAATTTCATGGCAGCCAGTAATTCACGATTATAATAAACATTGGTTTTTCCGTAGGCAATCTTTGTCTCCCGATCCAGATAAAGCTTAAAAATCACACTTAAAAACTGTGCCGCAGGCAAAAGCTTTCGTTCATATTCATTAAGTCCGTCATTTCCAAGATTTTCGGCCTTGACTAGAAGGGCCTCCATAGGCTCGTCCAGCAGACACCAGGGCAATTTATCCGTTTCCGGGGTAAGCTTATATGTATAAAAATTATAATTCCATAAATAAATCTGGGCTTCCACAAAATCAAAACTCAATGAGCTTTCCTTGCCCGTTTCCTCTTTTTTCAATCCATTGACAAATCTAAGTCTGTAATGATGGTCCGTTTTTTCAATCCACACCTGGTCCAGCAAAATTTCCGTGGGATGCCGGCCATCCTCAATCAAAACGTTATGAAACACAATATTTAAGGTAAATGCTGTAGTCGCTGTTACCTCTATTGAAAATTCTCTGCTCCGGATTCTGTAGGGCACCGCCTTTTTGCCTACGATCATACGGTCCAGAAGAAGCAGTGCCTGACGGTCAATTCCGGAATAAAATTGGGCGAACTGCTCCAGAGTGTATCTGCCGGCGCCCATTCCTCTGTTTTTATTTAAAATCATGGACGGTTCTCTCCCAATTTTGCCAGTCTACGCCAGATCTTTGCCAGCGGCAGACCAACAACATTATTATAGTCCCCGGAAATTTCCCGAACCAGGATGGCGCCAAGTCCCTGGATGCCATATGCGCCCGCTTTGTCCATCGGCTCTCCTGTGGCAATATACCAACGCAGCACGGACTCATCAGATCGATACATCTGAACATCTGTCCGTTCAAAAAAGGTTTCTGTTTTTCTTTCCTGGCCATCCATATAGACCAGACAAACCCCTGTGTACACGCTGTGTGTTTTTCCGTTAAGCATGCGCAGCATCTCTAAGGCCTGCTGCTGATCTGCCGGTTTGCCTAATCTTTTTCCTTCATAAACCACAATCGTATCCGCCCCGATAACAAGCATATGCCTGGGTGCCGTTTTCCCGGAATATTTTTCATAATTATCAAATACATCTTCTGCCTTCTGCCGGGCCAGAGACTGAACCATCAGCTCCGGGGTATCACCAGTCATCTTCTCTTCCACCATCCCGGGGCAGACGTCAAACCGGATACCTGCCTGAGTCAGCAATTCCCTTCGCCGGGGCGAGGCAGACGCCAAAATAATATCCATCCGTTCTCATTCTTCCTTTCATGTACCATACCATCATTTGAAATGGACATACTTCCTGTCAGCTGAGGGTATTCTAACATAATTTTCCTTAAAATACAATCCTGCTTTACGGTTCATAATCTGTGGCTTTATGGTATGCGTCGCATGACATCCGTCGTTTTCCGACCAGCCTCCAGCTGGCTTAGAGGCGGAAATCCTTTTTATTCGGCTGCATCTCCGTCATATCTTTCCAAAAATATTTTGGCATCATGTTCATCTGGCATCTGGGATTTTTCCGGGCATCAATCTCGATATGCCTGAAAAAAGTCCGCCAAAGATCTTCAAAATCCTGTTCTGTACGTGATAAATCTTCAAGTCTGTCCAGGTGCAGCTCAATCCCTTTTTCCACAACCCATGGTCCTCCAGCCCGATGTATACAGGCATCTTTATGGGACATATCATAGATCACCCAATTTTCCCAGGGAAAACGATCTGCGAAATGTTCACCGATCATATAAAGAATATGACTTTTCGGTTCAATCACCGCTGCCAGAATACCACCTTCTAACTCTTTAAACCTGATAAACTGCAAATGACGATGGCATTCCCGCTCTACAGTCCGCGCCAGCTCAAACACCCGGTGCACATATGGATCCGACAAATATCCACACACCCGACTGCCCATCACAAACCCGTAATTGAGAAACCGGTAAATCGCCATGGCCCGGTCACCGTCCTCCGAGTGTGCGGCCTTAAATACCATATCCCAAGCCCGAATTCCAATCTTTTTCCGAATGGCCCCAGCTACCAACTCCGCCCTTTCATACGCTGTCTCTACCTGTATATATTCACAAAATAAAGAAGCTTCGTAATTTCCACAAATCTGTATACTTATATTCTTATGCCCATAACGGGAATAATATGCCCGATGAACGGCCGACAAAATTCCTTCCAAACTGCCGTCACACAAAAACACATACCGCCCGGTCTCAGATCCGCCCATGGAATTTTCATAAACTTTATCACTCATAACCCTTTCCTTTCTCAGCAGGTTACAGCCTTTGACTTTAACCTCTTGATTTTAATATGATGTGATATGATAATCATCGAAAAGTGAGATCTGCCTGTAAGTCACCGAACCTTCCCGCACCGATGCCGGAAGCCGTTCCCCGGCATCCAGCAGATTGGCCGTTATATCATCCTCATTCCACCGTATGGGATACATCATACGGCCCCTGCATGTAATAAAATACAACGCTCTTTTCAGAACAACACCTATTTTTTTCAGATCCTGAAAATCCAGAGACTTACAGCGCCTGGCCTGACATATACGCCGGGCAGATTTGACGCCGATTCCCGGTACCCTTAAAAGTTCATAATAATCCGCCCGGTTAATCTCTACCGGGAAAAGCTCCAGATGCCGAACCGCCCAATCGCACTTCGGGTCCAGAAAAGTATTAAAATTGGGACGTTTTTCGTCCAACAGTTCCGAAGCTCTGAAGCCATAGTAACGCATAAGCCAGTCCGCCTGATAAAGACGATGTTCCCGAAGCAGCGGCGGCGGCCCTGATACAGCCGGAAGATCTTTATCCTCATTCACGGCCACATAGGCTGAATAAAACACTCTTTTCAACGCAAAACGGTCATAAAGTGACTGGGCCACACTCATAATCTGATAATCCGTCTCCGGTGTCGCCCCGATAATCATCTGAGTGCTTTGACCGGCAGGTACAAAACGGGGTGCATGACGATACTGTATGATTTCATCTTGATTCACCGTGATCTGCGTCTGAATCTGACGCATGGGGCACAATATAGTTTTACGGGTTTTATGAGGCGCCAGCTTTTTCAGACTTTCTGCCGTAGGCAGCTCCAGGTTACAACTCATACGATCCGCATAATAACCGGTTTTTTCAACTAAAGACAAGTCAGCGCCCGGAATAGCCTTCACATGAATATAGCCGAAAAAATGGTACGTCTCCCGAAGCATCTGCACTGTTTTATAGATCAGTTCCATGGTATAATTAGGATTTTTGTAAACTCCGGAACTTAAAAACAAGCCTTCGATATAATTACGTCTGTAAAAGCCAATGGTCAGCTCACAAATCTCCCGCGGGGTAAATGTAGCCCTGGGTACATCGTTACTGACCCGATTCACGCAATACTTGCAGTCAAATACACAGTCATTTGATAATAGGATCTTTAACAGAGAGATACAGCGGCCGTCCCCTGCAAAGCTGTGGCAGATTCCTGCGGCCACAGTGTTACCAATCCCTTTCTGTCCGTTTTTCCGATCCACTCCGGAAGATGTACAGGCCACATCATACTTGGCTGCATCGGCCAGTATTCCCAGCTTTTCCTGGAGGTTTAGTTTCTCTGACATCGTTTTTAAATCCATAGCATTCATCACCTGTCCAATTAAACATATGTTCGATCAGTATTATTGTATCATACGAACACATGTTTTGCAATAATGAATTTTATACGGGTCCTAAACGATGAATTTTTCAGTCTTGTGATACGTCTGAAAAAACAAAGCTGTGGGCTGCCTTTATAAGATCACCTTATAAAGGAACTCACAGCTTTATTTGTCTCTATATCATTGCCTTTACCCGCATCAATGACCTGTTGGTCACAGCACTTCCCCATCTATAATTCCATGCTGTACAAGATAGTTCAGAGATGTATCCCGATCTTTAAACATCTGTGTCTTCAAAGACGTCAGGCCATCAAATTTTTGTTCCGGACGAACAAAATGATAAAGTTTTACTTCAATCTGACGGCCATAGAGATTACCTTCAAAACCATAAACATACGTTTCCGCCCGACGCTTCTGATGATCAGCAACCGTTGGATTATAGCCAATATTTGTCACGGCAGGATAAGCTCTGTAGTTGGCAATTACCATGGATGCATAAACACCGTTTGGCGGAAGCAGTTTCGTATCATCCGGCTCAAGATTGGCCGTCGGCATACCGATGGTTCTGCCGATTTCCCTTCCGTGCACCACGGTTCCGATCAAAGAAAAGGGTGCGCCTAAAAGGTCAGCAGCCACCTCCATTTCACCCTTGCGAATGGCTGCCCGTGTCAGTGTGCTGCTGATTTCAGCCTCCCACAAAGTCTCATGAGATTCAAACCCCGCCGGCAGCATTGTACTGATCTTTGGACAGATATGGGCATTATAGCCAAGAGGCAGGCTCATCCCCTGAAGTAAATCCGTATTGCCCCGCCGTTCCCGGCCAAAACGGAAGTCCTCACCAACCACAATGTGTCTTGCGCCCAGCTGACCAACTAAAACATCCTTAATAAAATCCACAGCGTCCATTCCTGCGGTTTCCTTATCAAAAGGATATTCCACCAGAATATCCACGCCCATTCTTCTGGCAATCAGACGACGCTCCTGAGATGTATAAATCAGCGACTGGCTCTGACCTTTAAGCATACTTGACGGATGGTAATCAAAGGTCAGAATAACGGATGTCATCCCGCTGCTTTTGTAGCTGTTTACCTTTTTAATCAGCGCCTGGTGCCCTCTGTGCAGCCCGTCAAACTTTCCTACTGCCACCGCTGTGTCTTCCAGACGTATATTTTTAGTACCTGAAATAAAAATCATGTTTCAAACGCTCCTAAACATTTTAACTACTTTAAATTTCCGGTGATTTTCATCATATTGGTAAATTCCGCCAAATACCTTAGTGCTGTCGTAAACCCTTACCCACTGGCCATCCCTGATTTCAGGACAGAAAACAAGATCTCCGGTATCAAATGGATTGCCATTATGAAGCAGTTTATCGGAAACTGTTTTCATTTCAACACCAGGATATTCCCGAAACATCTGATCAACAGCAATCACACACTCACCAAAACTGCCGTCCAGAACCCTGGCCTCAATCTGAGAAAGTTTCAAAGCAGATGAAAGTTCAAACATGCCCACCTGAACTCTGGTCAGCTGAGCCATACAGCCGCCGCAGCCTAATGTTCGGCCAATATCATCACATAGGGTCCGTATGTAGGTTCCCTTTGAACAGGAAATACTCATTGTTACATATGGAATTTCAATACTGTGAATCTGAATATCATAAATGGCCACTGTTCTGGCCTTGCGTTCAACTTCACGGCCTTCCCTTGCCAGCTCATAGAGTTTGCGGCCGTTGACCTTCAGGGCAGAATACATGGGCGGTATCTGTTCATAACTGCCTACAAAACGCATAACAGCCTGACGAATCTGATCCTCATCCACATGAACCGGGCTGCTTTTTATCACCCGTCCGGAAGTATCCTGAGTATCCGTCTCCTGCCCCAACAGCATTACAGCCCGATAAACCTTATCCTTATCGGTAAGCATATCGCAAAGCTTTGTTCCGCTGCCCAGACAAACAGGTAAAACACCCTCTGCATCCGGATCCAGTGTACCCGTATGGCCGATTTTCTTCTGGTGCAGAATTCCTCTCAGCCTGGCAACAACATCATGAGAGGTATAGCCCTTTTCTTTATAAACATTAATTACACCGTCAATCATGATCTTTCATCTGCTCCCAGATATGTCCCAAAAGATTGGTAATCACATCATGCTTTGTACCTGTAACCGTACAGCCAGCCGCACGGATATGGCCGCCGCCGCCAAAAACAGCCGCAACCCGATTTACATCAGTATATTCATTGGAACGCATACTGACCTTATACCTGAGCGCACCGGTCTCGGTGAGAAGTACTGCTGTTTCCACACCTTTTGTAATCCGCATCTGATCAATAACACCTTCCAAATCTTTGGAATCTGCACCGTAAAAGGCCAAGGTTTTCTGATCCACAACAGAAATGATACAGCGGCCGTTAAACACCAGAAAACTCTCCACAAGGCATCGGCCCAACAGCTGGTTCTGCATATAGGTACGCTGATAAAATACCTCGTCTGTAAGTTTTGAAAATGCAATTCCCTTAGAAATAAGGCGTCCTGCAATATTCATGGTTTTCTCCGTTGTATTGGAATGTTTAAAACATCCTGTATCACAGATCATACCTACATATAAGGCTTCTGCCGTACCTTTGCCCAGCTTTTCAAAATCCATCATGCCTGCCAGCACTTCGCAGGTGGAACTGGCATCTGCAAATACCACATTCTCATCCCCATAGCCTTGATTGCTGATGTGATGATCAATATTTAACGTACGGCGGGCAGTATCAAAATACTTTCCAGCACCGGCCAGACGCGCTCTGTCTCCACAGTCCAGACATATAAACAGATCATACTGTTTTTCACAATCATAGGTACTGCAGATCACATTGCAGTTTTCAAGTATGCCATAAACATCTGCCACCGGTTCCAGATACACATCGACCGCCAGTGCAGGGTAATTGTCCCTCAGATAATTATACAGCCCAAGACAGGAACCCACGCAGTCACCATCCGGACGTGTATGTCCGGCAATGGCAACTGTCTTCGCTTCCCCCAGCAGGCTGCCGAACTGATCATTCATCGGCCTCCTCCTCTTCTTCCGGGTCATCATCGGCCTCAGGTTCTACCCCGGCATCTTCTCTTTCATGCAGGTCCCGGTTGACCTCATTGATCAGCTTTGACATATTCACACCATACTCAATGGACTGGTCCATCACAAAGGTCAGCTCCGGTGTATTTCTCAGATTCACACTTCTTGCCAGCTCCTTGCGAATATATCCAATGGCACTTTTTAAACCGGCCATGGTATCATTCTGAGCCTGCTGATCGCCCAGAACACTGATGTAGACCTTACAGTATTTCAGATCCGGTGTAACATCAACAGAAACAACACTTGTCATAGCGCTGATTCTAGGATCTTTGATTTCCCTGGAAATGATTCTGGAAAGCTCTCTTTGAACTTCACCGTTGATTCTTGTATTTTTAATACTGTTCTTTCTCATGGATATCCCTCCTTATCTAGGAACCTCTTCCATAATAAATGTCTCGATCTGGTCGCCTTCCTTAATATCATTATATTTTTCAAAGGACATACCACATTCATAGCCTGCATTAACTTCCTTGACATCATCTTTGAAACGTTTCAGGGAAGCCAGATCACCTTCATGAATCACAATATTGTCACGGATCAGACGGGCCTTGCAGTTACGAACAACCTTTCCGTCAAGCACATAGGCACCGATAATTGTACCCACACCGGAAACCTTATACGTCTGACGGACTTCGGCATGACCCAGAACTTTTTCCGCAAATACAGGATCCAAAAGCCCTTTCATAGCAGCCTCCACATCCTCAATGGCATTATAGATCACCCGATACAGACGCAGATCGACCTTTTCCTGTTCGGCAACAGCTTTTGCCATATTATCCGGACGAACATTGAAGCCGATAATAATCGCATTGGAAGCAGATGCCAAAATAACATCCGATTCATTAATGGCACCGACACCGCCATGGATAACCTTTACAGCGACTTCATCGTTGGAAAGCTTCACAAGACTCTGTTTCACAGCCTCCACAGATCCCTGAACATCAGCCTTGACAATAATATTTAATTCTTTAATCTGACCGGCCTGAATCTGGTCAAACAGGCCATCCAGAGATAATTTAGCTTTTGTATCTGCAAGCATTTTTTCACGATTATTTGCAATAAAGGTTTCAGCCATTGAACGGGCCTCTTTTTCCGTTTCCGTGGAAATAAACACCTCGCCCGCCTGAGGCACATCATTTAAGCCGAGAATTTCCACCGGTGTGGAAGGTCCGGCCTTTTTCACGCGTCTGCCCTTATCATCGATCATGGCACGAACCCGCCCGAAGGCCGTACCTACAGCCAGACAGTCGCCGATGTTAAGGGTACCCTTCTGTACAAGGACTGTTGCCACAGGGCCGCGGCCTTTATCCAGCTGAGCTTCAATAATCAAGCCTCTGGCTTTTCTGTTCGGATTAGCCTTTAATTCACGCATTTCCGCAACCAGAAGAATCATATCCAGAAGTTCATCAATACCTTCTCCTGTATGTGCGGATACAGGAACCATAATTGTCTGTCCGCCCCAGTCCTCGGCAATCAGCTCATACTCTGTCAGCTCCTGTTTAACGCGATCAATATTCGCACTTGGCTTATCAATTTTGTTAATGGCCACAATAATTTCGATACCTGCAGCTTTGGCATGGTTAATCGCCTCGATTGTCTGAGGCATCACACCGTCATCAGCGGCAACAACCAAAATAGCGATATCTGTTGACTGGGCACCTCTTAAACGCATCGCAGTAAAGGCCTCATGTCCCGGTGTATCCAGGAATGTGATTTTTTGTCCATTAACATCGACCACATAAGCACCAATGTGCTGAGTGATCCCACCGGCCTCTGCAGAAGTCACGCTTGTTTTACGGATTGTATCAAGAATAGAAGTTTTACCATGGTCAACATGTCCCATAACACATACAACCGGTGGTCTTACCTCCATATCCTTTTCGTCTTCTTCCTCCTCACGAAGCAGTTCCTCAATAACATCCACTACAACTTCATGTTCGCAGAGAATATCATAGTCCAGTGCGATTTCTTCAGCTTCATCGTAGGAAATTTCTGAATTCAGGCTGACCATCTTTCCGGCCAGGAAAAGCTTTTTAACGATTTCCGCACCTGGAACCTTCATTTTATCTCCCAGTTCCTTAAGGGTAATCGTCTCAGGCAGCACAATATTTGTAACCTTTTCAACAACTGGCTTTGGCTTTGGTGTTGGCGGGGTTAAAGCTTTCTTGCTGACTGTGGCGTTTCTGCCCTTTTGTCCTCTCTTTTCATTATCTCTGTCTCTGTTGTTCTTTTCCTTATCCCGGTTATCTTTATAATTTCTACGGTTTTCTCTTGTCTCTTTGGTCGCAACAACTTCCTTGTTGATCGCAGAATCCAGATTAAATTTCTGTTCTCTGTCTCCACGTCTCTGACCACGGTTATCTCCGTTTCTGTCGCTGCCGCCGCGATTGCCGCCAAATCCGCGGCTGCCTCTGTTATCTGAACCACGATCGTTATTTCTGCCGTCACCGTTTCTGTCGAAATTGCCGCCCCTTCCGCCAAAGCTGCGATTGCCTCTGTTGTCGGAATTACGGTCATTATTTCTGCCGTCACCATTTCTGTCATTGGTTCTTCCACCGAAATTTCGGCTGCCTCTGTTATCGGAACCACGGTCATTGTTTCTGCCGTCACCGTTTCTGTCGAAATTGCCGCCTCTTCCACCGAAGCTGCGGTTGCCTCTGTTGTCGGAATTACGGTCATTGTTTCTGCCGTCACCATTTCTGTCGAAATTGCCGCCTCTTCCACCGAAACTGCGGTTGCCTCTGTTGTCGGAATTACGGTCATTGTTTCTGCCGTCACCGTTTCTGTCGAAATTGCCGCCTCTTCCGCCGAAGCTGCGGTTGCCTCTGTTGTCAGAATTACGGTCATTATTTCTGCCGTCACCATTTCTGTCATTGGCTCTGTCGTTTGTTCTGCCGCCATTATCCCGGTTTCCCTGGCGTGTATTCTGAGGGCGTCCGGCATTTCCTGTATTCATATTATTGTTCTGGTTATTTGTATTTCCTGTATTATTCATATTACTACGATTGGTCATATTCTGTACTTTTGCTTCCTCGCTCTTTTTTTCTGTTGTATTTGCACTTGCAGACGGCGCTGCAAAATATTTTCGTATTTTCTGGGCACTTTCTGATGTGATTGTGCTCATATGACTTTCAACATCAATGCCATGACCTTTCAGGGCGTAGATGACGTCTTTGCTGCTCTTGCCAAGTTCTTTGGCCAGTTCATGAACTCTGATTTTTGACATATGACTACCTCCGTTATTCTTGTTCTGAGTTAATAAGTTTCGTCACGGCGTCAGAAAATCCCTTATCCAGCAACGCCAGGGATGCTCTGATTTCTCTTCCCATCCCATGCCCAAGGGTTTCCTTGGTCCCGTATATATAAAGAGGTACTTTATAATAAGCACATCTGTTGGTAAACAATTTTTTCGTATTGGCTGATGCATCGGAGGCCACAATAACCAGCCATGCCTTACCATCCTTGATAGCCTTTTCCGTGGAGAATTCACCGCTGGCCACCTTACCCGCCCTGGTTGCCAGACCGATCATGGATATTACCTTGTCATGCTTTGTCAATCTCTTCCATCTCCTTTGTCAGCTGATCATAGACATCCGTTGGAATACTCATTTTAAATGACCGTTCAAGCCCTTTGCTTTTAATTGCCTTTGCCAGACAGTCTCTGCTTGGACAAATATATGCGCCCCGTCCGTTTTTGCGCCCTGTGGCATCAATCATAATTTCATCCTCAGGGGTCTTAATCACACGGATCATTTCTTTTTTACTTTTCATTTCCCGGCAGCCTACACACTGCCGCATCGGAATTTTTCGTGTTCCCATAAGCAGCACCTTAATTCATATAGTCCTTGTCATCATCATAGCGATCATCTTCATAACGGTCATCCCGATCTTCGCTGTCGTCAAAGCGATCTTCTTCATAACGGTCATCATTATGATACTCATTGGAATTGCGCACCTGAGCTTCGCTCTTAATATCAATTTTATAGCCGGTCAGGCGGGCGGCCAGGCGGGCATTTTGTCCTTCTTTTCCAATGGCCAGAGATAACTGATAATCCGGTACAATAACACTGGCTGTTTTTTCTTCCTCATCAACGCTGACTGAAATAACTTTTGCCGGACTCAGGGCATTTTCAATGAGAACAGCCGGATCGTCACTCCAGTTAATAATGTCGATTTTTTCACCGCGCAGTTCATTGACAACCGCACCGACTCTGGCGCCATTCATTCCTACGCAGGCTCCCACAGGATCTACATTTGGGTTATTGCTCCAAACCGCAATCTTTGTTCTGGAGCCGGCCTCTCTTGAAATACTGCGAATTTCTACTGTGCCGTCGCGGACCTCCGTAACCTCGGCCTCAAAAAGACGTTTTACAAGTTCCGGATGGGTTCTTGAAACAGTAATCTTCGGACCTTTTGTTGTATCCTTAACATCAACCACATACAGCTTAATACGTTCTGTGGGATAGAAAACTTCGCCTTTCACCTGCTCATTTTCAGTCAGTGTGGCATCAACTTTACCAAGATTGATACTTACATTTTTGCCATTATAACGCTGAACAATACCGGTCACAATATCTTTTTCTCTGCTGTAGTATTCGTTGTAGAGAGATTTACGTTCTTCCTCACGGATTTTCTGAACAACAACCTGTTTAGCCTTCTGAGCCGCAATACGTCCAAAGTTTCTCGGTGTAACTTCCACCTGAACGATGTCATCCAGATCAAACTTGCTGTCCTTTAATTTTGCATTGGCCAGACTGATCTGCGTAATCGGGTCTTCGACCTCTTCAACAACGATTTTTTCTGCATATACAAGCACTTTGCCGTTTTCACGATTAATGATGACACGGATATTATCAGCCTTTCCAAACTCATTTTTACAAGCGGCAACCAGTGAATTTTCAATAGCCTCCAGCAAAATTTCCTTGCTGATTCCTTTTTCTTTTTCAATCTGATTTAACGCTTCGATCAGTTCGTGTCCTTCATTCATTTTAATATTTCCTCCTTAATTTAACAAAAGAATGCCAGCCGTATCAGGGCAATTGCAGATTTTTCAAATGTCTTTGTATTTCCGTCCTCCAGCTCAAGGGTTACGCTGTGATCATCATAGCTGTCCAGAAGGCCAACAAATTCCTTCTTTTTGTCAATGGCCTTGTAAAGACGAACCTCGACTTCCTTACCCACACTGCGGGCAAAATCCTTTTCCTTTTTCAGCGGACGATCCAGCCCTGGTGAGCTGACTTCAAATATATAGTTTTCGGCAATATAGTCCTTCTCATCCAAAATATCTCCGAAAGCACGGCTTACAAGCTCACAGTCATCCACCGTAATGCCGCCTTCTTTATCAATATACACGCGCAGATACCAGTTTGGACCTTCCTTCACCCATTCCACATCCACAAGCTCAAAATGATTCGCCTCGATGATCGGTGTAATCAGTTCTTCTGTCATGCTCTCATAATCTTTCTTTGCCATTTGACTCACCCTTTCTTTCAGTTACTCATCCACCATCTTCCCCGTGCCGTCTCCATCCAAAACAGACTTTTGGCAAAGACCGAAAAACTCCACTTTACATAACACAGCTTCGGGACAAAGATAAAGAGTGGACTCACGCCCACTCTTCTAGTATCATCATATTGTTATCTGGTTCATTATACCACTGAACCCCACAAGATGCAAGCCCAATTTTTCAGTTCCAGTGATATACGCATCACCTTCATCCTTTTTCAATCGTCATTTTCATGCATCATATCTTTTAATAAAGGCAAAGCCCAGGGGATAAGGCCCTGTGTGCGTGGCTACCGTTGCACCGATCTGGCGAACCGGCACTGCCTTTGTCAGCCAGAATGTATCTTTAACCTGATTGGACAGCGCCATAGCCGCATCCATATCCAGTCCTTTGCCTACGCAAAACTCGTAATCATTGGGATTTTCTCCGGCTTTTTCAAAATAATCTCTGGCTATATCCAAAAGTTTCTTTAAGGCCTTTTTCTGATTTCTGGCAACACCGGCTGAAAAAATCTCGCCTTCCTTCATCACAATCAAAGGTTTAATTCCCAGGGCCGAACCGGCTATAAAGGCCATGCGTCCAATCCGTCCGCCCTTTTTCAGATATTCCAGATTACCCACGGTAAAGCAAATACGCCCTGTCGGCTGTATCCGATGCAATTCCTTGACTGCTTCCTTATAACTTAAACCGTTAGCCTTCATCCGGGCTGCTTCCAGAACATACAGTCCCTCTTCTACTGTACACAGTCCGCTTTCGATGACTTTAATATGGGCATGGGGATATGTTTCAAGCAAAATATCTCTGGCCGTTTTAGCCGCCTGGTGAGATCCGCTAAGTTTTCCGGACAGACAGATACAGATAATGCTTTTACCGGCTTCCACAACCGGTGTAAAAGCTTCCATATAATCCTGAACCGAAGGGAGGGATGTCTTTGGATACGCCCCCTCATCAATCATTTTCTTATAATAGGCCTCTGTATCAATATCTATTTTTTCTTTCATGTAGTTTTCTTCATCAAAAGACACATAAAAATGTACCTGATGGATCCCTTTCGCTTTCAGCAAATCTTCCGGAAGGTCACAGGCACTGTCTGCAAAAATTTCAAATGACATCTTATTCCTCCTGAATTCAGTCGTTAGACATAGTTTTCAATACTACATTAATATTTTTTATTATAGCACACATTTCAGAAGAATCCTAGAGTATGTTTGAAAATTATCTAAAAAAATCACCACAAAAAAAGGCCAGCCCATCCTTGAATCTCCGATGTGCTGGCCTTTATGCGGAACTTAAACGCCCTTTTTACCCTTTTATATCCTTCATTTTTACATCGTGTATTTTTTACAGCTCTGCCTGGATCTGACTGATGCCATCAATCACCAAATCCACACGCTCCGGTCTTACACCTATAAAGGCCATACCCTTTAATTCTTCCACGGTCTGCGCCATATTTTCAATGTCACCGGACATCACCATGCCATAGGCCTGAGGCACATATGTCTTTAAAATGTCCATGGCTTTTTCATTTCCGGCCAGCTCAAACAGGAAGGAATCCTTTGAAAACGGCTTTAATAAATCTTTTGCAGGCTTATAGGTAATGTCATAGCTTCCGGCTTCCATATTTAAAGGTTCACCGTCATAATAAGGCAGACAGGCTGTGGCTGTACAGTTAAACGGTACTTCAAAATGCATGGTCACACTGCCGTCACCATTGATTTTCCAGTTAGACACATATCGGCCGCTGACAGAATCATAACTGCAGTTCATGTAACCCATTTTAATATTTAACTGAGGTTTAAAACAAACACTCTTAAAAGCCGTTGAGGAAGCACAGATGCCGGCCACATATTTATACATATATTCCAGAACAGAACCATAGGAATAATGATTCAGGGAATTCATACCTGTACCGCTGATGCTGCCGTCATCCAAAACAGAATTCCAACGTTCCCAAATGGTTGTCGCCCCCAGGTTCACACAGTGAAGCCAGCTTGGGAAGTCTTCATTGAGCAGAAAATGCCATGCAGCATCATGAAGTCCGTTTTCAGCCAGCACGGTACACATCATCGTGGCACCGACAAAGCCGCCTCTGATTCTGTAGCAGTCCCGTTTAAACCGGTTTTTAAGGCCTTCTATAATTCTGTTTTTATCTGTAAAAATACCAAACTTTAACGCTACAAGATAGGCCGTCTGGGTATCAATGGCCAGGCGTCCGGTCTTTGTAAAATATTCGTCTAAAATAGCCTGACGAATTTTGGCTGCCAGTTGGGCATACTTTTCTTCATCTTCTTTATTTCCAATAATTCCTGCAGCCCTGCTGACAATACCTGCAGATGCATAATAATAGCAGGATGCAATATAATAATCATCGGTTCCGCCCTTCACACTCTGGTCTGTGGCACCGTCCAATGCCAGCCAGTCTCCAAAATGAAAGCCGTAATCAAACAGATAATGATTGCCGTTGGCTTCATCACCTCTGCGGATATAGTCCACCCAATCTTTCATCAACGGGTAATAAGTTTCAATGACTTCTGCGTCCCCGAAATAATCATACAGTACATTAGGAATAAACGTCGCTGCATCGCCCCATACACAGCTGCCGCCATCATTCATGCCGCAAAGCGGGGCAACATGAGGCGCTGCACCGCCCAGCTGAAGCTGTGCAATTCTTAAATCATGAAGATATTTATCATAAAAAGCTCTTGTATCCATATTATAGCTGGCTGTCGGAGAAAAGACATTGGCATCTCCTGTCCATCCCAGACGTTCATCTCTTTGCGGACAGTCTGTCGGCACATCCAGGAAATTGGAACGCTGGCCCCACAGACAGTTGGAAATCAGCTGGTTAATCTTTGTATGTCCTGTTTCCATAAATCCGGTACGTTTCAAATCTGAATGAATGGCCAGTCCGGTAAAATCATGGACATTGAGGTCACCTTTCCATCCGGTCACACGGACATAGCGGCCGCCGTAAAATGTAAAATGGGGACGCACCGTCTCAGGATTTCCGTCGGATACATAGGTAAACTGTGGTTTTGCAGAACGGTAATTGTCATTATAATAATTCCCCTGCTGAAGAATTTCTCCATATTCCAGCACAACCTTTGTTCCTTTAGGCAGTCTGGATTCAAACTGAACAAATCCGGTAAAGTTCTGTCCAAAATCCAATACCGTTTCTCCGGCCGGTGTATGAATCATCTCTTTGACAGAAAGTTTTTCACAGGCACGCACCGGCATACTGAATCTTGGCACCAGCTTACTTGTATCAGCCCCCAAAACTTCAACTGACTTTTCAGGATTTTCTCTGCCTTCCCAAAGCAGCCTGTCATAAGTTTCTCCGTCATAAATGCCGCTGTCAGCCACATCAAAGCCTTTATACATCCAGGTCTTGTCGGTTGCAGTTACAGCGTGTGTACCGTCTGCATAATCCACATGAATTTCAGCAATTACCTTAAAACGGTCGCCATACAGTCCCTTGCCGCCGCCCAGGCCAAAACGGCCTTTGTACCAGCCATTGCCCAGAATAAACGCTGCTTTATTATCTGCCTTAAGCATAGATGTAATATCATAGGTCTGATACTGAAGATCGTAATTATAATCATTATAAAACGGCGCCAGATATTCATCGCCTACTTTTTCTCCATTAATATAAGCCTCATAAACCCCCAGACCGCATACATACAGCCGGGCGGACACAACTTCCCGATCCGTCTCAAAATTTTTATAAACAACCGGGTGATACTGATCTTCCTGCGCAGGTCCGACCCATACGCCAGTCCATGGCTCATTCATTTTTCCGGTTTCAAAGGTCGTTTCCCCGCTGGCTGTTTCACCGTTATCTCCGGTCACGGTCACACGGACATAGTACAGCGTTCTGGGTAATAATTCCATATTCAGGATTTCGCATATACTGTTTAAGTTTCCCTCTTTTTCATAGACTAAGTTTTTAAAATCCTCTGTCGTTGAAACCTTTACACAGGCCTTTTCCTGATATTTCCCGGCTGTATCGCATACCTTCCAGGACAGCTTGATTTTTCTGTAACCATAGCCACGTGGATGTTCCATGCCGCAAATCATTACCTGAGTAACTTTCATAATATAAACCTCCTGCCACTTTTTATTTACAGAATAAATTTTCCTGTTATAATTACAAAAAAGACACATTATTTTTTACCGGCAGTATTTCCCTTCCGGCCCAAGGAGCAAAATCTATGACACATGAAGATATCCTGACCTGGCTGTACACCCTCTCCCCCATTGAGGCAGCCCTGAAAGATTACTATTTACACTATCACCGTCCGCCGCAGCCTTCCATGTTTCACCAAATCAGCTGCACCCAAATGCCAAAGTTTGACAAAGCCTTTGACAATATTGACACCATCCCGGCCATTACAGCCGCACTGGACGGCCCCCCAGGAACATTAAAGCTGGAAATGGATGACACATGGATCCAAAAAGATGAGAATATCTCGATCTGCCGCCATCCCCGGTATTCACCGGTAAATATCCACACCCATACATTTATCGAGATTTCCGTGGTATACCATGGTCAGTGTACCCATCATTTTTATGAAAATCTCCATGATTTGACCGATGGGGAACAACTTGATTTAAAAACCGGCGATATATGTATTATTCCGCCAAACACCTGCCACAGCATCAGTGTTTTCGATGACAGTATTATCATCAATCTTTTAATTCGGACAAAGCTGATGAAAGAGACCCTGTCCAGAATTTTATCCAGCAATCACCTGCTTTTTGATTTTTTTGTCCTCACCCTTTACAACAAAGACACCTCGGATTTTATGCTGTTTTCCACGGATGCGGATCAACGGATTTTAAATCTTCTTGTGGATATGATGCTGGAAGCCTGTGAGCGGCGTCCTTACTATCAACAGGCTTCTGATTTAATGCTTGGCTTAATGTTTACCTACCTGCAGCGGGATTTTTCGGACCATATCCGCTTTTCCCGAAATGCAGCCACCGGAATCGGCCATATCCCGCCGATTCTTCAGTACATGCATCAGCATTACAACCAAAATGTGGACGAAATTGCCGGACATTTCCATTTGAATACAGCTTACCTAAGCCGCCTGTTCAAAAAGCATACCCACCATACAGCCATTGAAACCCTGAAAAAAATCCGCATGGAGGCAGCAAAAGACTTCCTTCTCAATTCCCATATGCCGGTTCAGGATATCAGCCAGACTGTAGGCTACAGCGACATCCCATTTTTTATCAGTACCTTTAAAAAATACTATGGCGCCACACCTCTCCAGTACCGCAAAAATGCCCGGTGTCGTGTACCGTCAGACACCCAATAATCAACAAAATTTGCCCTGAGTTTATTATAGCTTCAGGGCATTGATTTCTCCACAGAGAGAATTGACTAAAAAATATGGTTTTTTTGATTTTTATAAATTCAACTTTCAAATCCTGTCATTCAATGTTCTCTTTACAATAAATTTTCCAAATTCATGGACAAGTTTCAAATATTTTTTAATAATCAACACAATCCTGTCATCATTTTGCACAATTCAGAGATATTCAAAGCGCAGGATTGTATTAATTTGCAGCATTATAATTCTTTTATATCCTTCCAAATAAATATATAATATATGCATCACATGGGCACAGCGGCCGCGGCCCAGCAAATATTATAAATCGTAATTTAGCCTTATTTTTTACAACCAACACCTTGTACACAGAAATAAATATATGGGAGGATTATAACTATGAAAAAGAAACTCATCGCAGTCGGCCTGGCAACAACTATGGCACTTTCTTTAGCCGCATGCGGCGGCTCTGGAGATAACGCTGCACCATCTGACAGCGGCTCATCATCAACCGGTACCCAAAACAATGATTCCAGTGCAGCAGCTTCCGGCGAAGTTACAAAACTGGTCATGACCTTTCCTACCTGGACAGGCGCTCCAATCGATACTCTGAAAATTCAGGATGCCATGAATGCGATTACCAGAGATAAGTTAGGTATTGAAATCGAACTTCAGATTACCGACTACGCCTCCTATAATCAGAGCATGACTCTGGCTTTATCCGGCGGTGAACAGATTGATATCGCCACATGTACCGGTTTCCCTTATGGCAATGCTATAGCCCAGGATTATCTTCTGGATCTGGAAGCCGATGATCTGCTTACGACTTACGGTTCAGGCATTATTGAAGCTGTTGGTCAGGAAAATATCGATGCCTGCCGCGTGGGCGGAGTTTTATACGGATTGCCCAACAATCGTGATATCGCCCAGGGCCGTGGCTGTGCAGCGGTTGCTACAGAATATCTGGACGGCATCGGCTATGAATTTGACCACGAGGCCGAGATCGTAAAAATAACACTGGATGAGTTAAATGATATTTATGCTCAGCTTCATGAAAAATATCCGGATCTGGAAGTCTACAGACCAACCACAGGTTCTATGAATCAGTTCTCCAATGTGGACTCCCTCGGCGGTAATGTTTTCGGTGTTCTCCTTGATTATGGAAAAGAACTAAAAGTTGAGAATCTTTTTACCAGCGATTATTATAAAGAATATTGCGAAAGAATGTACGACTATAATCAAAAAGGATATATCAGTCAGGATGCAGCTACAGATACAACAGCTGTAGGCGAACTGGTAAAGGCCGGCACACTGATGAGCTATACAACCGGCGGAAAACCTGGTATTAAGGCTCAGGAAACCAGCCTTTGCGGCAGAGATATGACCATTTTCCAGACAATGGATGACTTTATCACCTCCTCTGCAATTGCTTCTTTCCCATGGGTAATTCCTGTAACATCTGAAAATCCTCAGGCTGCTATGACTTATCTGAATGAACTTTATACCAATGCAGATCTGGCCAACATTTTAGCCTGGGGCATCGAAGGTACCCATTATGTGATTGGTGATGACGGGCTGGCCACATACCCTGACGGTGTAGATGCCTCCAATTCCGGCTGGAATCATTCCATGGGCTGGATGCTTCCCAATCAGTTCCTCTCTCATGTATGGGAAGGCAACGATCCTCAGCTTTGGGATAAAATGAAAGCGTTCAACAGTAATGCCATGGTTTCAGCAGCCAGCGGATTTACTTTCGAAACCGCAAATGTTGCCAATGAAATTACAGCCGTTCAAAACGCTTATAATGAATTCCAGACAAGTGTGGAATATGGCTTTGTAGATCCTGCCACAGGTATTCAGGAAATGAATGACAAACTCATGACAGCTGGGCTTGATAAGATTATCGCAGAAAAACAGCGTCAGCTGGACGAATGGGCTGCAAATAAATAAAATCATTCATTCACCTAAAATGACACATTCACCGGGGCTGCCAGTTCAGCAGTTATTGTAAAAATATCCGCTGTGACAGCCCCTTAAAATATGATTCCGAAAGGAGGCCATGGCTTATGGAAAAAGCCGTATCCAAAAGCAACAAGGTGTATCCGCTGCCCCCAAAAAACAAAATGACCTGGCGTAAATTCAAACGTTTTATTCCCATTTATCTTCTCATGCTTCCAGGTCTTGCTTATCTGTTTATTAATAATTATATGCCCCTGCCCGGACTTATGGTGGCATTTAAAAAATACAGCGCAGTCAAAGGCATTTACGGCAGCCCCTGGGTTGGACTGAAAAACTTTGAATATCTTTTTACCACCAGCGATGCCTGGGTCATTACAAGAAATACCATTTGTTATAATATCGCTTTTATTATTATTAATACAACCCTGGCCATTGTGGTTGCTATCATTTTAAGCGAACTCACCGGACGGGTAAAAAAATTCTATCAAAGTGCGATTCTTCTCCCAAACCTAATTTCTACCGTTATTATCGGATATCTGGTCTTCGCCTTTTTCAGTGTGGAAAATGGATTTATCAACAATACCCTTTTTAAAACTCTGGGTCTTGAACCTGTTGCCTGGTATTCAGAACCTGAATATTGGCCCTTTATCATCATTTTTGTCAATGCATGGAAAACCGTAGGTTATAACTGCATTATCTATCTTGCCACTTTAATGGGAATCGACAAAACCTACTATGAATCCGCAAAAATTGACGGTGCAACAAAGTGGGAGCAAATCCGTCATATCACGCTGCCCCTGTTAAAGCCAACGGTAATTATGCTGACATTGATGGCCATCGGACGTATTTTCTACTCTGATTTCGGTCTTTTCTATCAGGTTCCCATGAATCAGGGTGCACTCTACGCCACAACCAATACGATTGATACGTATGTTTACAGAGGACTTCTGCAGATGGGTAATATCTCCATGTCCGCCGCTGCCGGTGTTTACCAGTCCATTGTAGGATTTGTTCTTGTTCTGGGTGCAAACCTGCTTGTACGTAAGTTTGACCGTGAAAACGCATTGATTTAGGAGGTGCACAATGAAAACGAACGGTGACAAAATATTTAACTTTTTCGGCCATATTTTTATGATTATTTTGACGATTATGGCAGTGGTTCCCATTATATTAATGTTTATTTCCTCTTTCACAGACAACAATACATTGCTTCAGAATGGCTATTCCTTTATCCCCGAAAAGTGGAGCCTATATGCTTACAGCTGGATTTTTACATCCAACGGTTCCATGATCTTAAAGGCCTATGGAGTATCCATTGTGCTCACAGTCATCGGTGTTACCATCAGCCTGGCCATCACCACATGTCTCGCCTATGGTCTGGCAAAGAAAAACCTACCCGGACGGGGTGTGCTTACATTCCTTGTATTTTTCACCATGCTGTTTAACGGAGGTCTTGTTCCTACATATATTAATTACACGACAGTATTTCATATCAAAGATACCTTTTTCGGTCTTTTGCTGCCTTCATTACTGATGAACGCTTTTAATGTCCTTCTCATGAAAAGCTACTTCGTCACAGGTGTCCCCGACGAAATTCTGGAAGCCGCCTATATCGACGGCGCCAGCGAAGTTCAAACCATGTGGAAGATTGCAATTCCCCTGTCCAAACCAATCGTTACCACTGTGGCCATGTTTGCGGGTATCGCCTACTGGAATGACTGGAATAATGGTTATATATATCTTGTAAAGCGAACCGATCTTTACAGTATCCAAAACCTTTTAAATCGCCTGATGCAAAATATACAGGCCCTCACTCAAAATGCCAGTAACCTGTCCAACGCCGGCGAGGGCCTTGCTCAAATCCCATCGGCGACAGTACGAATGGCCATGGCCGCCCTTGGTATACTGCCTATTATTCTGATTTATCCTTTTATTCAGAAAAACTTTGTCAAAGGGATTACATTAGGTGGTGTGAAAGGCTGATATGCGCAAGAAAATCTCGCAGAACAGATAACGGAAGACATAGTAAAAGGAGCGAAAGCAAAAAAATCAAAATTTTTGCTTTCGCTCCTTTTTTATTTTCTAAATTCCCTTGGGGTCATCCCTGTTGCCTTTTTAAACTGTCTGGAAAAATATGATATATTTTGAAATCCACATGTAATGGCAATATCACGGATACTCATTTCATTTTTGGCCAGAAGCTGTTTGGCCCGGCGAATTCGTTCCTCAATAATATAATTGGTCAGCGAATATCCTGTTTCTTTTTTAAAAATATGAGACAAATAATCTGTATTCAGATACACAACCGCTGCCAGTGTATCTCTGTTTAATTCTTCATACAAATGATTTTTAATGTAGTCGCGCACAACAGCCACCACATCGGTGTGATTTTTTCCTGCAGCTACGGTTTCCTCATAAATTTCCAGGGTCTGCGCAATCCAGCGCTGCATTTCCTTAAATGAAGTAAACGGCGCATCCTCAGAGAGCATAGACAACTGCTCCCTGAAAATTCTGGCGGTTTCTTCCTGATCCTTTTCTATTGTTTCAAATAGCAGATGGATAAAACTATGGTAAAAACCGATTAATGATTCTCTGCGGGCTGTCCCTGAGGCTTTCAGCTGTTTCAGATAATCCCTGGTCTGATCTAAAAGTTCATCCGTTTTATTTTGCAGGATTAAATCTGCCCATGCTGCAGAGGGAATCTGAATATTTTCCGCTGCCGTTTCATTGGAGACAGGACTTGAAAGATCAAAAACATGATTTTCCAGAGCTACATTCTCACGGACCTCCTTCATCAGCATGTTATAGGGCTCGGCAATCTGAGCCATCGTATATGCACCGTCCGCAACAAAAAAATTAAATGAATACGGGAAATGGGGAACAAAATCTGTCAGAGCAGACACACAGCGGTTCACCACCCCAGGCTGGTCACGCAAAACCGCCTTATGGGCATTTGAGTCCGGAAGGGGCAGCACATACAAACACTCCGAGATACGGGCCACAACCGGAAGCTCATCCGGGCTGTAAAAATATTCCCGCGCAATATTTTTCAGTGCAAACTCAAACAAACTTTTATCCGGCATTTCCTGAGCATCCAGATTACACTGAATCAGCAGTAAAATAAATGTCCGGCCGGCCTGATCTGCCTTTAATTTTCTATATTTTAGCTCTTCCTCAATTTTATTCTGGGTGTGTGAAATGGTATTGGCCAGCAAATCCTGCCAGAACTGTTCCATCAAATACAGCTCACTTTCACGCCAATAATCCGCATAAACCGTATTTTGAAGTGCCCGCTTCTGCTTTTCATACTGCTGGGCAGCACGGTCAATGGCTGTAAGCAAAGGCTCCGCCTCCACAGGTTTTAAAAGATAGTCACTGCTGGAAAGCTTCATTGCCCTGGATATATAATCAAACTTGGCATAAGCCGTCAGAAAAATACAGGATGTATGCAGCCCCATTTTTCGAATTTCCTCCAGCAAATTCAGTCCGCTCCCCCCTGGCATCTCAATATCACAGACCATCACACCGATTTCATACTGAGCAAAATATTCCAGTGCATGCTTTAAATTGTATGCACAAAAAACCCGCTCAAATCCAGGACGTTTTTCCTCAATTTTCATCCGCAGACTTTCCACCGTATAATATTCATCATCCACAATTAGCAGATTCATCATGTCCCCCCCCCTATTTTCTTAAATTAACGATCATTCCAAATTAAGCTTTCCCGTCTTTCTTTTCCCCCTGAAACACAATATACGGAAATACCATATCCACCTGTGCCCCCGCCGACCTACGGTTGCAAAATGAAAAATATGGCTGCTTGTACACATGCCTGGCCCGCATAATCACATTGGCAATACCGATATGTTCCCCTTCTTTTTCCAGATAACCATCCAAATCCTGCAAAATATTGAGAATATCTTTGGAAAAGCCGCTGCCACTATCCCATATGCAAACCTTTACCATTTCCTGCCCATCCCTGATCGTCTTTTCCACCTCTATATGAATTTCCAAAATTTGTCCCATGCGCACTTCATACTTTATGGTATTTTCCACAAAATTTAAAAACATCAGCGGAATAACTGTGGCCCTGGTCAAATCATCGGGACAGCTGCACACATAACGAATACTATAAGGATAGCGAATTCCCGATAATTCAATATAATTTTCCACCAGCTGCAGTTCCTCCTGCAAAGAAACCGTCTGTCCGGACGAAAGAATAAACCGAAGGTGACGGCTTAAATCTTTCAGCATTTTTCTTGCCAGATCAAAATGCCCGGTTTCTGTAAGCTGATAAGTTGTATTCAGACAATTAATCATAAAATGAGGTGTAATCTGCTGCTTCAGGTACTGGGCCTCCAAGCGCTGTTTCTGAAGTTTACGTTCATAGACATGAATTTTAAGATCCTCAATCTCAGACACCATGTCATTAAATGCGCTGGTCATGTTCTGAAACTCATCCAGCTGATTTGAAACCGGCACATAGGTTTTAAGGTCACCGCTGCGCAGCCGCTCAATGGCATCGGTCAAAGCACGCACAGGCGTTAAAATCCAACGCTTCATCACGACCACAAAGATCAGCCAGATCAGCCCCAGACCGAAAAAAACAATAATAATGACCTGAACCATATCACTTCCATTATTGGAAAACTCACTTTCCGGCACAAGGCTTGTCAGATATAAGGGCGCACTCTCCAGCATTTTAGAAACAGACAGCATCTTCTGTTCTTCGATCAGTTCCCGTTCATAAGGATTCTTTTTTTCCTCCGGCGGCGTCATCCTCAGTGGTTCCACACCATTTCTTAAAAGTTGTCCATCAGGTGTCACAAAATACAGACTGCCGTTAGTTTTTCCGTTCTGTGCCAGAAGCTCCAGCAATGTTTCCATACCGGTCCAGGCCCCTACATAGGTTTCTCCAATATGAAGAACCCTCATAAAATAATAAGCCCCTGCTTCTTTGATTACGGTCCAGTCCGCAAGATTAATCGTTTCATCCTCAATGGCACCTTTAATCCGTTTCTTAAAATCAATTCCTGTGATTGATGCATTGCCGGAACCAGTAACATAAGTGTCTTTTTCAGGGATATAACAAAAAATCTCATCCATTGTATAGGTTGCCACAGCATTTTGCAGACTGTTTCGCAGCTGATAAAGTGCATTAAACCATTCCGTTGTGTTCATATCCATATATTTTAGAGAAATCAGGCTCCCATTATTCGTTGATGTGGTATACAAATAAGTTTCGCTGCGCTCCAATACCTCATCCAGATGCTTCTGATAAAGCGCCAGCGTATCTTCTGTGTTACTGTACACTTTTTTCAAAAGCAACGTATAGGCCGAATAATTATTGTAGGCAACCAGGCCAATCATTAGCACAACCATGGTCAGAAGAAGCAGTACTGATCTGAAACGCAATGAATTTAATTTCAGCTTTTTCATATGATTTCCCCTACCAAATCTTATTTGACCGTACTGGATCGGACAATCAGCTCTGTTCCGATTCTCACATGGCGAAACCTCGCCCCCGGGTGCTCCATATTATAAATCAGTTCCTCTACACATACAGCCGCCAGCTCCGGCTCAAAGGTATGCACACTGGTCAGCGGCGGCTCTAACAGTGTGGAAAACGGCTGGTCATCAAAACCGGTAACAGCAATATCTTTTCCCGGGATCTGATGATAACTGCGCATCACACGCATCAGGGAAGCCGCAGCAAAATCATTGTCACACACAAACGCGGTCGCTTGTGGCTGACTTTCGCCAAACCACTGTGTGATACCACTGATCATATTTTCTGCATCCATAAATTTTTCCTGATCACTGACATCCAAAAAATCTGAAAATTCCAGCCCCAGACGCGCGGATCCGTTTTTACATGCCATGAAACGTTCAAGGCCGACATTTCCGCAAAGAGAACGGATATAGCCGATTTTCCTGTGGCCGAGACCATCCAGATGTTTCAGCACAGAAAAAATCCCATAATAATTATCATGGGAAACCGTAGTCACCGGCAGCTCTTCCAGCCCATTGCCGGCCACAACAAAGGGAATCCTGCCGTGGCAATACTGCTTCAGCTGTTCGGCCCGCATCCCGCCGCCAAGTAAAATGTAACCGTCTGCAGCGCTTCTTGGGGGCTGTCCAGGTTCCACAGGCCCAAAGGGTCCTGACGGCGTATAGCCTTTTTTTGTAATTCGTGCAGCTGCTGCATCCACAAACTGAGAATAATAGGAAAAAGTATCCTTTGGTGAAGGACTATAACCATAATAAGTATAATCGATGATCTCAATCACACCTTTTGTCTGTGCTCCACTCAGTCTGCTCATATCATAACCCCGTTTTCTGGCTTCTGCCAGAATCCGTCCTCTTGTCTCCTCGGAAATTCCAGACTTTCCCCGCAGAGCCACAGAAACCGATGCCGTACTCACACCCAGAGCATCTGCCAGTTCCTTCATAGATATTCCTGCCATAAAGCGCCTGCCTCCTTCATACTGGGATATATGAAAGCTGCCGCATAAAGCGGTCAACAGAATAAGTACCACTGTAGACGCCTGACGCGGCAGCACCGTTTTATCTTTTTAAAGTTTATCATACTTGTATGGTAATGGCAAAATAAATCTTAAATTTAGCAGGCCTCCACTAAAAGCAGCCAGTCTTTGCCATCCGGGCGGGCAGGGGCATCCCAGCTGCCGTTTTCAGGTATCAATGAATCACAGGCCATCTTATACGATCCGGTTCTCGGATCAAACCACCGTGCCTTATACGTAGCCGGGTTCATATGTTCAATCCTGCATCCGCCTCTTGTATGCGCATTATAATAAATAATATAGCGCTTCTTATCCGTGCTTACCGTTGCCAGTGGATCAAACATGGTGGGATAATTGCTGGCATCCGCAGAAATTCCAAAAGGAGAGATTGAAGCAACCGCAACAGGCTGCATGGACTCAAAATGATTATCTTCATAAAACTGACGCATATACCCCATCTGAACGGCTCCGATTCCGTCAACCGCCTGATACCATGGAATCCCAAAACGATTAAAAACATTCAATGGTTCCGCCTGTTTGGGCACTTCCCACACATTATCCCATATGCCCTGTGCACCGTAGGTATAGCCACAGGCACCGCACTGTATGGCCGTATAGGCTACCCTGCGCACCATATCCGCTGTACACAGCCGCGTTCCGTTTTCTTCCAGAGTGGAACAAAATTCATAAAGACTTTCCCCTTCAATATACGGCTTGTCCGGATGTTCCCTGCGGTAATTGTAAAAGTCCAGGGCACTGATGGGAAAATCACCGTGACCCGCCTGATTTAACGTAAAATCATACCAGTCTTCATCATAATAATAATCTGAAAACGGACGATGATTATCATAATGAGCGGTCTGAAGGGTATGATAACTGTCATTTTGAGAAATATATAAGGCCACCTCACGCCAGTCATGAATCAGCCGGGAACGCATAGGATCCGGCGCATATCCGGCCACCTCTCCCGCCAGTGTCCACACAATGGGAAGAGCTCCGTAGCGGGCCATCATATATCTTGCCATATTTTTCCACAAATCAATATGATCAATCACAGACATAAACCAGGCAAAGCCCAGGGCATTGACAAGTCCCAGATCGGCAAGATAGTACATTCGCCGATCCAGTTCATTTTGGTAAAACGCCACATTTGGCAGTATTCCCAGTTTTCCCTTCACCCAGTACTTACATTCCTGATTTCCCCAGTTGGGATCACTGCGCAGGTTGGTCTGATAAACCGTAAACCCCTGCGCCACACGGCGGTCCGCCATCCCCTTAAACATACTGTCCATCTCCGGATGATTGGATTCATCCCAACGCTCGCCGTATGCAAAGGCCCAGTGAGTATCTCCCAGCCAGAAAAACGGTGTCTGATCCTGATAAGTCAAAAAGCGCCCTGACGCATCCACACGCAGAAAACCGTGTTTATAAATAGGCAGCGCGCCGGTATACGGTTCAACAAAGACTTCCCCGGTCTCTTTATTAATTCCGGTTTCTTCCGGTGCAGTTACATTCCAACGCCACACCCCCTCAGCCGTAGGCGCAAAGGCAAATTTATACATATGTCCCCCATCCCAATAAGCTTCTCTTACAATACACTGTCCGTCTGGCCCGGTAAATGCAGCCTTAATGCTAACATCCAAAAATGGATTTTCATAATCACAGCCGATTTCATAAGTAATGATGACCTGACGCCACGTCTGTGTATGCATTGTCTGTTTCATGAAAAAACCTCCTCCTGACAGGGTCTTTTAACCCTAACCTTATATCTGAAGTATATCAAATATTAGGTTTAAATGTCAATATTTTTAGTTTATTTTAAGTTATTTATATTGACGTTAGGCTAATAAAAATGTATACTATCATTGAAATGATCCATTCACAGTAACTGTAAATTTTCAATTATATATCATTTAATCAGGGGGTATTACAATGATTACACAATTAAAACTTATTCCGGTTGTCAACGGAGAACATCCTTTTGCCGCTGCCGCCGAAAAATGCGGGTTTACTTCCATTGGATATGTGGAGGATGAATATTTCATGACCGGAACCGCCAATATATACGGCGAAAACCCAGATCAGACACCTTTCATTCAAATACCTGATGCACCTTACACGACACGGCTTTTAGTCCGCCGTCCCAAAGACCCTGCCCATTTCAGCGGAAATATTGTGATCGAAATTCTCAATGCCACAGCAATGATCGATATTGACCGCATGTGGGTGAATTCATGGAAATTCTTTACCCGCAACGGAGATATTTATATCGGCATTACAAGTAAAGGTCAGGTGGTGGATGCTCTTAAAAAATTTAATCCGGACAGATATGCACCGATCAACTGGAGCAACCCGGATCCTGACCGGATACCGCCTAAAGAGGTCAAAAATGTGCCGATGATGTTTATGGAACAATACGAAAGCGGTCTTTTCTGGGATATGCTCATCGATCTCGCCCGGCTGCTTCGCCGGGATGATTCCCAAAACCCGCTTTCCTTTTACTCAAAAGCCCATCTGTTCCTCACCGGCTGGTCCCAGTCCGGCGGTTATATTGCACGGATTCTCCATTCCTTTGCCTATTTGCCGGAAATCGAAAAGGACGGCCCCCTATTTGACGGATATCTTCTGGCCGGCTGCGGCGCCTCTGATGCCCCGATGAACGCTTACAGTTCCGCCTTCCGTTTCGGTCAAAGCGGCATTCCTATGGGCAGTATTCTGGGCGGAAAGGAACCGGTCATTGCCATTAACACAGAAAGCGAAAACAAATATGCCTACTGGTACGGTGATTTCGATGAACCGGATTTTAAGTTCCGTACATGGCAAATACCGGCCTCCAGTCACGATACAGCCTATAACCTTCTCGAATATTATGAAGGCTATCAAAGAGAAGATTTAAATCGAATCGGCATTGGCAACGTATGGGAAGGCTGTATGGGAGAACCGATGGATTGCCCGTACGAACCGATTTTTAATGCAGCCTTTTACCACCTTTATAACTGGGCCATTCATGGTATTCCTGCCCCCCACGCCCCCAAAATCCAGACCTGCATAACCTATCAAAGCAGTTTGGTTGGAGGCTTTTTCGGAAATCGTGTAAAAAATCTTACCGACGCCTTCGGGAATGCTATAGGCGGCATCCGCCATCCGGCCGTAGACTGTCCGACCGGTACCTACACCAGTTACAGTCAGACTGCCAGCGGCGGCATTCAGGAAATGTTTGGTCATGTGATGCCTTTTGACAGCAGTAAGCTTAAAGCCATCTATGGCGATCTGGAAAACTATGAAAAACAGGCCGCCCAGAGTGCAGACCGGGACGTCGCTGGCGGCTTTATCCTCAAAGAAGACCGGGACGAACTAATTCGCCGCGTTGTGGAAACAGCCAAAAGGCGGGGGCTGTAACATCAAAGCAGACAACAGATCATAAAAAGAACGCCCTCCTAAGTCACAAGCCTTTATCATTTGGCTTGTCTGCTTAGAAGGGCGTTCTTCACTTTTTTGTACTTCCTATTCTAAACCACTTAAATATGCCTTTAATGCATCAACATCCGGTGATGTATATGGCTTAATTCTCAGTTTTTCCCGCACACCATCTGTAAAATATACAGTGTTGTCTCTTAACCCTGAAATGGAAGGTTCGTCAAGCAAAAATTGTGCATCCCCCTGAGAAAGGGAGAAGACGATCCGTTCCGGGAAGTTTTTGATCACATTATTTCCATAGGAACACATGGAGTCTTTGACCGTCTGATATTCCAGAGCAGACACAACAAAGCAAATGCCATACATGGATCCACTTTCCATCAGTTTAATCAGCTTATCCCCCACGGGCATGGTATCTTTATGCGTTTTCGGGCCAGAAAGAATATGATCAAAGTTAAACGCAGCCATAGGGTCAGAAAAATCCCCGTTTTCCTGTTCCGGCTCATCATCCAGATAATCGCTGCGCTCCACCGGATCACCATTAAACATCATTTCCACAATATCCAAAAACTGAAGGTTTTTGAAAATCACAAAAATCTGCTCTTTTTTATTCTTTTTCTTTCTAAGTTGGAACTCATCATACACATCATCGATCATGCGGATGATACTTCCCCGATCTTCTGCCAGCGTCAATCGTCCGCTCCAGTCTGACAGAAGATGATAAAACGGTCTTGAGGTTTCGTCATCAACCATTAGATCGCCATCGGCACAGTATACCAAAGCATTACGGTTTAAAAGCGCACTGATCATATAATTATCAATGATCCGGCCTGCCATCTTCACATCAGTGCCGCATACAAGTAAGTTATGCTTCCGCTTTTTATCAATAACGATTTTATAAGGCGGTGCAACCTTAATCGGTACACCCAGATGAATACATGCCGGGAATTCATCGGTCATTCCAATCCCCTGTACACGGAAATAATCCAGCAATTTTTCGGTTCGTTTACCTTCAAAAACCTGAAGTCGGGCCGGATAGTCTTTAAACTGATCACTGATCATCTTGAGATATTCATGCTGCGTCTCATCATCTAAATATGCGACTCTGAATCCCATCGCAGGCTTTTCCGTATAATCCGGATTCATCACCGCGGTTCCCACAGGTCCCTTCATCATTGTCTGAATCTTTCCGCAGTCTTCATTTCCAAACAAATACCGGATATCTGATTCCCCACATTTTAAGCCTACACGAATAAGCATCTGCTCCGCAATGCCGGAAATCAAAGTCATATTGGATATACTTCTCATGGACTGGGTAGCCATCAGCAGATGAATTCCAAAAGCACGGCCTTCCGTCACAATACGCTTAGCCAGCTCGGAACAATGCTCCGCAACCTTTCTGTTGGCAGCATCATTAAACAGAACCTGGAATTCATCAATAATAACCAGGATTCTAGGCATAGGCTTGCCGGTTACACTTACGTAATCTTTAACGGCCGTTACCCCGCCGCCTTCTTCTTTAAACAATTCCGCTCTGTGTTCCATTTCCTGAACAAGACTTTCCAGAATACTTTCACCAAATTCCTGCATGGCATCCAGAGCCAGCAGACGGATATGGGGAAGTTTTTCAGACTCATAAATTTTAAATTCTGTTCCGCTTTTAAAATCCATAAGATAAAGCTGAAGCTGATCCGGGCTGTAATTAAGCATACTGCTCATGATCACTGTATGTAACAGCGTGGATTTACCGGAACCGGTAGCACCCGCAATCAGACCATGATGAGAAGACCCTTCCCCCATCACCATGTTTACAGCCGCATCCCGGTCGCCGATACCTACCGGAATGGAAAGCTTGCCAAAGGACTGCGCCTTAAACAGTTCTTTTGGAAGAATATCTGAAAATGAAATGCCCTGACGTTTGATTTTGCCTAACTTTTTCACATATGCTGACATAAACTGTTCCATTTCCAGGTCAGATGGAAGCCCTGTAATACTTACCGGGTAATCATACGGCATTAAACAATACCGGCCATTTTTATATGCGATTTGTTCACAGCCTTTTTTAATTTCTGAAAGATGCTGTTCTGTATGATCATAGATCGAATAAGAAATTTCCGGGTTATGGCAAATCAGCACATAAACGCCGCACCGTTTTCCGTTCTGTACGATATTTTGCAAAAGTTCCAGATTCCTTTTATCCATACCACTTGGAAAATCATATAAAACCAAAAGTGTGGCTGCTTCACTGCGATTTGGCGTATTTTTATTATATTCCCAGAAATCCCCATACCGGTTTCCCAGCTTATCCTGAATAAATTCATCGATCTGCTGGTTCAGTTTTTTCAGCCGCTCATACATATCTTCCTGGGCCGTATATATTTTTTCGTCAAACGCATCCGGACAGCGCTTTTTAAAATCCAGAAATGGTATAATGCTGTTTCCCCGCTGCCTGCCGTCAAAAACACAAATATTCACCTTGCCCACAGGCAGTGATGATAAAAATGTCCATATCACATGATGCGTAAAATCCAGGATTTCCCGGCTGTATTCAGAGGGACATTCCAGGAAAAAATCAAGCCCCTGTCTAAGATCCATCATCATGGGAAGCTGTATCTGCCAAAGGCCGTTCTGCTGACTGGGCTCTGTGCCAAAAAATTCCAGCATCTGATGATAAGCGCTGCTTGAGGAAAATAGTGAAGCCGGATAATCAACCATGCCAATGGCCACTTCCTGAGGAAAAGCATTGCCTGCGCCTAAAGCCTGAGTTTTTTGACTCCACATATGTTTCAACTGATAAAGCTGGGCCACTGCAGCATCGACCTCAGCGGCCTGTTTTGAAAAAATAATTTTATACAGCAATGGGGAAAATACGCCCCCCTGATCTGACGAATCTTGTGAATATAAACTATATTTTTCTAGAAAATGCTTTGCTTTTTCATCGTCCATACTGCAATGAAGATCATACCAACAGCCGTCCATCAAAAACTCCGATGACCGCTGGATAATTATTTTTGACAAACGCCAGATTTCATCCATATCTTTTCCCGACATTGTCTGATTGTTTTCCTGTGGATTTTCTCCTAAAGTCATGCACATGCGGACGCCGCATTTTGCCCCGTTTTTCATTATATTGAGCACATCAGCCATGACATCCCCAACCATCGCTGCAGAAAAATCAAATAATAACAAAAGTTCTGTTTGAACCTTATAATCTAAGTGATCGCTGGCATAATCATAAATTGTATGGTAGCTTCCGCCCAGCTTTTCCTGAGTCATCCGGGTCACCCGATCACTGATTTCTCTGATTTTTTCCCGTATTTCTCCCCCTTCGGTATAGATTTTATTACCAAACAGTTGAGGGACCTGTTGTCTCAGACTATAAAATCCAGAAATACTTCCGCCTTTTCTTACGGGGTCAACCACTGTATAAACCAGCTGCCCTACAGGTACTGATGAAAGCATACTCAACATCAAACGATTCACAAAACGCCGTGGGATATCCGGATTTGTACCATCCCCTTGAATCAGCCATGAAGATGTGCCATACTGGCTCATGCCGCAAGGCAAAAACAGCAGATTGCCGTCCGTAACCAGATCTTTAAACTTGTTTTTAATCAAATGTTTGATATCCGCATTATTGATCCAATTTAAATCATAAGCGACATAGCCTTGATTGAACAAACCGTTCACACATTGGGATGTCTGATTCAGCTTATATTCTTCCTTAAAAAAGTCAAACAGCTGATTTTCCATTAAAAATATCAGGTCATCACTAAAAAGCTGATCCAAATCCTTAGCCATTTTTCTATTCGTATTATTTTGCCTCTCAGAAGCTTCCATATACCCCTGTGAAATCTGGTCGCTCAGCTGTTTTTTTATTTTTTTGTTTTTAGCTTCAATGGCCGACTGATACTGTTTTATGCTGTTTGTAAGAATTTGATTTCTTTCCTTTCTTAAGGTCTCATTAAAAAAGCGGAGCGTTTCTCTAAGATCAATCAGCTGGTTTGTATCACCTACATTTCCGGCACTAAACAAACCGGATAAACCACCTTTCGGTTGATAGGCCTCCCCGTATGAGGAAAAATATCGTATACTGCAAAACTGCGCTTTAAGCTTATCTAAAGCCCGGGAACAGTCATCCACTGTTTTCAGCTCAAAAAATTCTGGCTGAATCTGACGGGGCGCTCTCCCTGTTTTGACCATATACGCAACTTTGTCTGTAAGCTTTCTTCTATAAAATACAGAGGCCAGCTCCCGATCTATGGAATTAGCTTCTTTATATATAGACTCCAGCCTTTGTGTCATTTTTTCAGCAATTTCTGATGGATTGATCTCCGAATTCTGAGCAGAGAATTTACGCTGGGCATCCTGCTCAATACGTCTCCTGCGCTGTTCATTTTGTTCCATCAATGCTACCGCATTATGAAGAATCGTATCTAAATTCTTAACCAACTCCGGTACATTTTCCCAATTAAATACTGCCATAATCATGCCTTCCTTAAAATCTTATACTTCCGTACTCATCTAACGCCTGAGCCAGTCTTTCCAGCTTTGGCGCAGCTGTGCGAAGGGCCGCCGTCGGCTGAGCAGTCAGCTGGGCAATCCGACGCATAAGCATCATAAACTGCTGGGACTGCTCGTCATCCCATTCCGGGGATTTTTTCAGGACAGACTGAATACCGCTGCTGATCCATTCCAGATCGCTGGCGGTTTTTAACAGATCCTGTTCCATTTCACGTATAACTTCCGGTGAAGCCTTTACTGACATTTTCTTCCTCCTACAAACCTGTTGACTCGTATCTTCTGATAATCCTCAATAATTCTTCAAGTTTAAGCAAACAATCTTTAAGTTCTTTTTCCGGAACTTCCATAGCCTGACAGCAATCCCCGACAATTCGTCCCAATTCCATATATTTTTGGTCCTGCCAGCCCCCCAAGCCTGCCATCTGATAACCATGGTTTAATTTTTTTATAGCCATTTCAAGTTCCTGAATCGAAGTCTGACAACATCTGATTCCACCTTCAACAGCTCCGCTTTCCACAGATACACTTTTTGCCATATGAATCCTCCTGTCATTTAAATCGGTGTATTCAGATATTTCTCAATACTCTGAATACATTTCTGTACTGCACTGATATTTCTCTCTGCCACATGATTGGATGAATATTCCAATGCTTTGGCAGCACTGACATAGGCCTGCAGTTCCCTTTCCATATTCCAGTATGCCTGCTTTAATCTGTCTCTTTTACTTTCTCTGCACATTAACCGGCTGCGTTCCGAATCCAGTTTTTCTCTGCAGGCCCGTTGTCTGTTGGACAGGTTCTGCCGCTGTGTATAAAGCATTTGCCGCCGGTTATTTTCTGCACTTTTCTGAGCAGTCAATGCCTGGCACTCACTCTCCATCCGGCTGATCTGCATTTCCAGAGTTCTGATCTGGTCACTATACCGATTGACACTGGCCTGATCATTACTGGCCTGAGCCGATTGCATTCCGGATCGGGCAGAAGCCACATCCCCATTGAGATAGCCGATTTCTTTTCTTATTCCGTCAATTCTTCCCGTAAGGAAGTCAATCTTACTCAAACACTGCTGATACTCGTCCTCCACTCTGGAAAGCTCAGCCGTAATTGTCTCCAGTTGCCGAGAAAGTTCCCTTTCCATCATTAAGCTTTCATTCACAGCCGCCTCTGCCTGATTCACACTTTTCTGTCCCGAATAAAGGGTTTCATTAACTCTTTTCTCTATTCTGAACGCAATTCCTGAAATATCAGCGGAAAATCCATTTAACGCTTTTTTTACATCCTGTAGCGCTTCTATTGATACTGAAGCCTGCATTATCTAACGCCTCCACTTACTTAAGATTTTCTCCTAATAGTTTTCGTTTGCGATTCTTTCAAATTCCTCTACAGCCCTCTGACTTCTTCTGCCTGTTTCCATCACAAATCTGGATTTATTTCCCAGCTGGGCCACAGAATCAGACAGTTGTCTGTAATTTTCATCCTGCCATAAAACAGATGCCTTTTTTATGGCATTTCCCAGTTTTGTCACAGACAGTTCAAATGCCATAAGCTCTCCATAGTTTCCCATAAATTTCCCCGCTTTCACTTTTTACATAATATCAAAAATAGACAGCTGATTGCTTTCCGGCAAATCGCCCAAAAGCCCCAGATGATAAAGTGTGTCCACAACCGACTGACCAACCTTTGCCCGCTGCCGGATATCGTCCCTCGAAATATAGGGACCATGCTGTCCGGCCTCTGCCAAGGCCTCACCTGCAGTGTCTGCAATACCCTCGATGGAAGAAAACGGCGGTCTCAGTTTGCCGTCCTCAATCAAAAACTTAGTGGCATGAGATTTGTACAAATCTACAGGCAGAAATTCAAAGCCTCTGGCATACATTTCCTGAACAATACGCATATCCTTAAGGGTCGACTCTTCCTTCTGGCTCAGGTTTGGATTAGCCTTATAGTTTTTAATGTGTCGGTCCAAAGCCGCCTTGCCCTGACACATCAGCTCATAATTAAAGGCCGTTGCTCTGATGCTGAAAAATGAGGCATAAAAAGCCAATGGTTCGTGAATTTTAAACCAGGCAATACGAAATCCCATCATTACATAGGCCACCGCATGGGCTTTCGGAAACATATATTTGATCTTTTTACATGACCATATATACCAGTCTGGCACATCATGTTCTTTCATTGCCGCTTCCCATTCCGGGGTCAGCCCCTTACCTTTTCGCACACTTTCCATAATTTTAAATGACAGCTCAGACTCCATTCCTTTATGAATGAGATAAATCATAATATCATCTCGTGTGCAGATGGCTGTGGAAATCGTTGCCTTGCCCTCCTGAATCAGTGTCTGGGCATTGCCCAGCCATACATCTGTCCCATGGGACAGCCCTGCAATCCGGGCCAGATCGGAAAATGCGGTAGGATGGGTATCCTTTAACATCTGCATGGCAAAATCCGTACCAAACTCCGGAACCCCCAAAGATCCCAGCTCCGTGCCCCCAATATCCTCGGGCTTAATTCCCAGGGCATCCAGTCCATGAAACAATGACAGTACGTCCGGATCATCCAGTCGGATTTTTGTGGCATCCACACCGGTAATATCCTCCAGCATACGAATCATTGTGGGATCATCGTGTCCCAGTATATCCAGCTTTAAAAGGTTATGGTCAATAGAATGGTAGTCAAAATGCGTGGTAATGGTTCTTGTATTCACGTCATTGGCAGGATGCTGCACTGGCGTAAAGGTATAAATTTCCATACCCATAGGAACAACCACAATACCGCCAGGATGCTGACCGCTGGTTCGGCGCACACCAACACAGCCCTCTGCAATCCGCTCCAGCTCGCAGCTGCGTTTATGGATCTCATGATCCTCATAATAGCCTCTGGCATAGCCGTAAGCTGTTTTTTCCGCCAATGTACCGATCGTTCCCGCTCTGAAGGTCTGTCCGTGTCCGAAAATAACCTCCGTATAGTCATGGGCCTTACTCTGATATTCACCTGAAAAATTCAGGTCAATATCCGGTTCCTTATTTCCTTTAAACCCCAGGAAAGTTTCAAAAGGGATATCATGGCCTTCTTTGGACAAAGGCTGACCGCAGACCGGGCAAAGCTTATCTTCCATATCACATCCGCTGCGTCCTGAAAAACTTTTCACATAATCAGAGTCAAAGTCCACATACTTGCAGTTTGGACATAAATAATGAGCCTGGAGCGAGTTTACCTCTGTAATACCGGCCATAAACGCCGCAAAGGAAGATCCGACAGAACCACGGGAGCCTACCAGATAGCCGTCATCAACGGACTTCCACACCAGTTTCTGGGCAATGATATACATCACGGCGAAACCATTGCTGATAATAGAATTCAGCTCTCTCTCCAGACGCTCGGTCACGATATCAGGCAAATTTTCTCCGTAAATCGAATGGGCCTTTTCATAACATATATTTCTCAGCGTCTGATCGGAATTTTCAATGACCGGAGGGCACTTGTCCGGGCTCACCGGCGAAATTTTTTCGATGCGGTCTGCAATCTTATTGGTGTTGGTAATTACAACCTCCTCTGCCTTTTCCGATCCCAGATACATAAATTCCTCTAGCATTTCTTCTGTTGTCCGAAAATACAGAGGCGGCTGGTTGTCTGCATCTGCAAAGCCTTTTCCGGCCATAATTACCCGGCGGTAAAGCTCATCCTCCGGATTGAGAAAGTGCACATCACAGGTGGCACATACAGGTTTGTCAAACTGCGCCCCGAGGCGGACAATTTTCCGATTCAGCTCTCGTAAATCCTCCTCATTGTTCACCTGAGGAATCTTTTCACTGTCAATCATGAAGTGATTATTGCCGATGGGCTGAATCTCCAGATAATCATAAAAGCCAACGATTCTGGCGATTTCATCCTCCGGCCGATTGTTAAGTACAGCCTGAAACAACTCCCCGGCCTCGCAGGCGGAGCCTATAATCAGCCCTTCCCTGTACTTATTCAGCAGACTTTTAGGAATTCTGGGCCGACGCTGATAATACTGAAGGTGAGACAAGGAAACAAGACGGTAAAGATTCACCCGGCCAATCTCATTTTGAACAAGGATAATGCAGTGAAAGGTTTTCAGTTTTTTAATGGCACTGTCTGACATATGGCTGATGGCATTTAACGCGTCCAGATCATAAATTTCCTGCTTTTTCAGCCGCTGTATAAACCGCACAAAAACATGTGCCGTAGCCTGAGCATCATCTACTGCCCGGTGATGATTTTCCAGCACACAATCCATAGCCGCCACCACGGTATCCAGCTTATAATTTTTAAGATCCGGCAGCATGGCCCTGGCAATTCCCAGCGTATCCACAACCACAAATTCCCGCTCAATCCCCTGAACCTGACAATTATGCTTTATAAAGCTCATGTCAAACGCCGCATTATGAGCCACCATGATACAGCCTTCGCAAAATGCCATAAATTCCGGCAGCACCTGGTTAATAGCTCTGGCATCCAGCACCATATCATCATTAATCCCTGTCAATTTCTCGATTTCCGCAGGTATGGGCACACCGGGATTCACAAAGGTGGAGTACCTGTCCACAATTTCACCGCCACTGACTTTGACTGCACCGATCTCGATGATATGATCATTCACCGAACTAAAGCCGGTTGTCTCGATATCAAACACTACAAAGTCACTGTCCAGACTTTCACCGTGACCGCCGTCCACAATCTGTTTCAGGTCATCCACAATATAAGCCTCACAGCCATAAATCACCTTAAAGGGCGCAGAAACTTTTTTCAGCTCATCCTTTCCCGCATCGGGATGTTCGGCCTGGTACTTTGAACGAAAAGCCTTATCAAAATCCTCCACAGCATGGTTGGCATCCGGAAAGGCCTGCACCACCCCGTGATCAGTCACGGCAAAAGCCGTATGTCCCCAGGAATATGCGGTTTTTAACATCTTTTTACAGTCAGCCACGCTGTCCATGTCACTCATCGTTGTATGAGCGTGAAGTTCCACCCGCTTTAATGGGCTGTTATCCATACGCTTTTGGGTAAAATCCGGAATTGTCTTAATCCCCACCACCGAGGATATGGCCACATCATGGTCATACTTGTCAATCAAAGCCATGCCTTTAAGCTTGACAAAGCTTCCTTTTTTCAGACTTCCCAGCACATCGGGGAGAAAATCATTTTTTACAAACAGCTTGACCATAATACTGTCGGAAAAATCCGTGATGGCAAACATGATAATTGTCTTTTCATTTCGAATTTCCCTTGTTTCAACCTTGAAAATCTGTCCGTGAACAATCACCTCGCCGACTTCATCGGTAATTTCAGAAATCGGTGTAATCTCTCCATCAAAGCCCTTACCAAAGAAAATATCCTTGTCATCCACCCTGCGCTGCTGATAATTGTCGCGGCGCTGCTGCCATGTCTTTTTCTTTTCCTCGGCTTCTCTGGCCGAAGCAGCTTGATCCGCCGCCTCCTGCTTTGCCTCTTTTTTGGCTTCCTCATAGTTTTGAACAATACTTTGAATTTCCTTTTCCAAAGCTTCCTCGGCAAACTTTTTATGCCTGCTTTCAGTTTCCGGAATCCTGCAGATTTCCACGGCCAGATCCATACCAAAACGATTTTTATACAGATCAATTAACTTCTGCCTGGCACTTTCTATTTTTGTATTAGTTATAAAATTATCTTCAACAGTAAGACGAAGGGTTCCATTGTCTGTGAATTCCTTTTTTGCTCTGTGGAAAACATTAGCCTCCACAGCACTCTCCTCCATCAGCTCGGCTTCAAAAGATGGGCCATAAAGATCCAGCAAATTTCCGGGCGTATACTGAGCCGACAAATGATAGTGTTCAACCATCTCAATATGGATATCCGGATCTTCAAACAGCTGGGATTTGATCTCACCTTCCACATTTTTAATGTCCTCACGGAAAATCAAATGCCGGCTCTCCATATGTACCCGCACACATTTTCTTGTCCTGCTGGCCGTAACCCGGTCAACAAAAACCTCACCGAAAAGATCCTGAAGCGCCTGACTTAGCTTTAAAACAGGAAATACATGAAAAAATGGTGTTCCCATGTCCATCACCCTGCATTTCTTTCATTCCAGTGATCCAGTTCATCTTTAAGGGCAGCCAAAAGCTGATCTTCCGGCATTTTCCGTATAATCTGTCCTTTTTTAATCAGCAGTCCTTCGCCGATCCCGCCGGCGATCCCGATATCTGCCTCTCTGGCCTCCCCCGGACCGTTGACCGCACAGCCCATAACGGCCACCTTTATATCTAAATCATAGCTTTGCACCATATTTTCAACCTGATTGGCCAGGCCAATTAAATCAATCTGTGTCCTTCCACAAGTCGGGCAGGACACAACTTCAATACCGCCCTGCCGCAGTCCAAGTGTTTTTAAAATCAGTTTTGCAGACTTTATTTCTTCCACAGGATCTCCGGTTAAGGATACACGGATGGTATTGCCAATGCCTTCGTTAAGCATAATCCCCAGGCCGACGGCTGATTTTATATTTCCGGAAATCAATGTTCCGGATTCGGTAATCCCCACATGAAGCGGATAATCCGTCATTTTTGCAATCAGCTCATGGGCCTGCACACACATCATCACATCTGAGGATTTTATGCTGATGACCATATGATCATATCCCAGCTGTTCAATCATATGAACCTTATCCAGGGCACTCTCCACAATACCTTCAGCAGTGACGCGGCCATATTTTTCAATAATCGGCTTTTCCAGGGAACCGCTGTTGACACCGACCCGAATGGGAATGTGTCTAAGCTTTGCTGCATCCACCACAGCCTTTACACGCTCTGTGCTGCCAATATTTCCCGGATTTATACGAATCTTATCCACACCGTTTTCGATGGCAGCCAGAGCCAGGCGATAATCAAAATGAATATCAGCGACCAGAGGAATATGAATCAGCTTCTTAATATCCCTAATAGCCTGTGCTGCCGCCATTGTAGGTACGGCTACGCGTACAATCTGGCAGCCCGCCGCCTCAAGGGCCAGAATCTGTGCCACCGTAGCCTTTACATCTTCGGTTTTTGTATTACACATGGACTGAATCGCCACCGGATACTTACCGCCGATTTTCACGCCGCCAATATCTACGACTTTTGTATTTTCCCGTAACATCTATTCATACTCCCTTCGTATTTATCCAGTCTTCCTCATCATTTCTAGAAAAGATTGGATATATCATTAAACAGTACAACAACCATTAACACCATAAGTGCCGCAAAGCCGATCATATTAATCAGCCCTTCCCGCTCCCGATTCAGCGGTTTACCTTTAATGGCCTCTACAATCAAAAACAGAAAACGTCCGCCATCTAAAGCCGGGATAGGCAAAAGATTCATCACGCCCAGATTGGCACTTAAAACAACAACAAGCTGCGCCATGGTCAAAATCACACTCATGGCCCCGTAGTCTTTGGCCACCTGATAATTTTCATCAATCAGATTTACAATCCCCACCGGGCCGGCAATATCATCCTTGGAAACACCGCCGGTGACAAGCATGCCCAGACTTTTGACAACTGAGGTAATATTATATTTAACTTCGTAAAAACCATATTTAAAAAGATCCAAAAATCCCGGCTGCTTTGGCAGCGCACTTGCAATACCGATTCTATAAGAACCGGTGGTTTCATCATAAAAAGATTCCAGCATGGTCACTGCCTTAACGCCATCCCGCTCATAGGTAATTTCATAGGTTTCTCCGGGATTAAAATACATATACATCTGCAGTTCTTCAAACATATGAATATCTGTATGATTCACTTTTGTAATCACATCTCCGGCACGAAGCCCAGCCTGAGCTGCCGGTGTGCCAGCTTCCACCGCTCCGATTTCCCCGTCTCTGTAGCCTGCATTAAAAATTATAAACATGGCAAATAAAAGGGCCAACAGGAAATTAAAGATTGGCCCCGCAAGCACCACGGACATTCTGGCCCACACAGATTTGGAGTTAAAGCTTCCTTCGTCCACATCGTCGGCATCCTCTCCCTGCATCATGCAGGCTCCGCCAAAAGGAAAAGCTCTGAGGGCATACACTGTGTCACCTTTTTGAAAGGAAAACACCTTTGGTCCCATACCCACAGCAAATTCATTTACCCGAATTCCATGCTGTTTTGCCAGCAGAAAATGTCCGAACTCATGTATAATAATGATTATACTAAATATGATAATTGCGAGAATTATCCCCAAACTACCACCTGCTTTCAATAAACTCGTAGGACGCCCGTTCTGTATCAAGAATCTCGTCTACAGTAGGCGCCTGAATGACTTTATGATTTTCCATAGCTTTCTCAATAATATCAGGAATGTCCAAAAAGGCGATTTCCCGATCTAAAAATTTGGCAACTGCCCGCTCATTGGCTGCATTAAATACAGTGGGCATGGAACCACCGATTCGAGCTGCTTTATAAGCCAGCCAAAGTCCTCGAAATACATCCGGTCTGGGTTTTTCAAAGGTCATGGATGCCACTTGGAATAAATCCAGAGGCTGGCCGTTTAAGCCTCTTCTTTCCGGATAAAACAGCGCATATTGAATCGGAAGACGCATATCTGGCGTTCCCAGCTGGGCAATCACCGCACCGTCGGTATATTCTACCGCGGAATGAATAATACTCTGAGGGTGAACAACGACCTGAATCTGATCCAGGGGCACATCAAACAGCCACTGAGCCTCGATAACTTCCAGCCCTTTATTCACCATGGTCGCTGAATCAATGGTAATCTTGCGTCCCATCACCCAATTGGGGTGCTTAAGGGCATCCTCCACCTGAATTTCTGAAAGTTCATCCAGCGTACGGCCTCTGAAAGGGCCGCCGGAAGCGGTAAGAAGGATTCTGCGAATCCGGTTATCCCCCCGTCCCTGCAGAGACTGAAATATAGCGGAATGTTCACTGTCCACAGGCAGAATCGACACGCCGTATTCCTTTGCCAGAGGCATAATCAAGTGGCCTGCAGTCACCAGAGTTTCTTTATTGGCCAGTGCAATATTTTTTCCGGCCTTAATCGCCGCAATCGTAGGACGAATTCCAATCATCCCCACAATGGCTGTCACTACAATTTCAACCTGAGGGAGTGTCACCGTCTCAATCAGACCATCCATCCCGGAAACGATTTTTACCGGAAGATCAGCCACACTTTCCCGAAGTCTGGCCGCATTTTCCTCAGACCACACAGCCGCAATCTGAGGCCTAAACATACGGATTTGTTCCTCCAAAAGCTTTATATTCGATCCGGCAGCCAGTGCCAGAACCTTTAAATCACTGTTATGCTTTGCAATATCCAGTGTCTGTGTTCCAATGGAACCTGTAGATCCCAGAACAGATATATACTTCATCACTTATCCCTCCAGTTATCCAAAAAATACCGCCAGAAAATAAACAACCGGTGCGGTAAATAAAATACTGTCAAATCGGTCCATCACACCGCCATGGCCCGGAATCAGTCTGCCGTAATCCTTAATGCCTTTATTGCGCTTAATCGCCGATGCCCCAAGATCGCCCACAATGGCAATCAGAGCGCCTGCACCGCCAATGAGGCCGCAGGCCACCATGGGATTTCCGAGACTTGGAAGTCTGTGCCCCAGAAAAAATCCATAGAGGATACCTAAAATCACCGCACCAGCCACGCCGCCGATGCCGCCTTCTATACTTTTTTTAGGGCTTAGAACCGGTGCCATTTTATGACGGCCAATGAGTCGTCCCACGCAGTAGGCACAGGTATCATTTCCCCAGGCACTGACAAAAACGAGGGGAATCAGATAAAGGCCGTCGGGAAGCTCCCTAATCTGATACATAAACATCATCAGCACCGGAACATAAATCAATCCAAAAACGCCTGCAGCTGCCTGATCTGCGTTAAATTTAGGAAATGAAAAGACATACACAAACATAACCAGGAGAAAGCTAAGCACAATGGCGCCCATAACAAGCTGCATGCTGCCGCTGCGTACAGCCAGAATATAGCAGAGTGCCCCCAAACCTCCTGCATATCCTATCATATTGTTGTGTATATTATATGTCTTATAAAGCTCATATAATCCTATGAAAGACAGAATCGCTGTCAGAACAAATAAAACATCATGGCCGAGAATCATCGCAGCAATCATAATTACCAGCAGTACAATACCACTGATCAGACGGGTCACAAACATGTCGCTTCCTCCTTATTTTACACCGCCGAAACGCCGGTCTCTTGTATTATACTGTTCAATGGCACGAATCAATTCGGTTCTGTCAAAATCCGGCCACAGCACATCTGTAAAATAAAATTCTGTGTAAGCCAGCTGCCAAAGCAAAAAATTAGAAAGCCGCTGTTCACCGCTTGTACGGATCAAAAGATCTGGATCCGGCAGGTCGGCCGTATCCAAATAGCGCTCAAATACCTTTTCGTCCACAGCCTCAGGCCTTAAGCTGCCGGACACCGCATCTGCAGCCAGATGTCGGATTGCCCGAACCATTTCATCCCGGCTTCCGTAATTCAGGGCAATCGAAAAATTCAGCCCTGTATTTTTTGCTGAAACAGCCTCCAGCTCCTCAATGGACTGACGAATATCATCCGACAGACCTGTCTTATCGCCAAGGACACGCACCCGCATATTATTTTTGCTGGTTCGCTCCAGACAATCCTCCAGATAATCTTTTAAAAGCTTCATCAGCGTGTCCACTTCCTTTTGCGGACGTTTCCAGTTTTCTGTGGAAAAAGCGTACACGGTCAGATACTTAATTCCCAGATTCCATGCCACCTCACATATTTTTTCCACATTTTTACTTCCCTGAGCATGGCCATAATTACGGGGCATGAAACGCTTTTTTGCCCACCGTCCGTTGCCGTCCAGAATAATGGCAACATGCTGGGGAATATTATATATTTTTCCATCAATTTCTTTTTCCATATTTCCTCCATGAAAAAGCTGCCGCAAAACATTATATGATATTTTGCGGCAGTCCTGAAATCTTTTCTCTGTCTGACGGCAGCTGCCGTCATATCCAAACCTATTATACAGTCATAACTTCCTTTGTCTTAACTTCGACTGCTTTTTCAACTTTTTCAATATACTTATCTGTAAGCTTCTGAATCGCATCTTCCAGATCAGCATAATCATCTTCAGAAATTTCTTTTGATTTATTCAGCTTTTTAAACGCATCATTGGCGTCACGACGGATATTGCGGACTGCAACTTTAGCGTTCTCACCTTTTTTCTTCACATCTTTGGCAAGCTCCTTACGACGCTCCTCTGTCAGTTCAGGAAATACAAGGCGGATTGTTCTTCCGTCATTGGTTGGTGTGATTCCCAGATCCGATGCCAGAATCGCTTTTTCAATATCTTTGATCAGCTTGGATTCCCATGGCTGAATCATGATCATACGGGCTTCCGGTACTGAAATGTTGCCGACCTGCTGAATCGGTGTGGGTGTGCCATAATAATCTACAACCAGTCTGTCAAGTACATGGGGATTGGCGCGCCCTGCACGGATGGAAGCATATTCTCTTTCCAGACTTTCCAGACTTTTACTCATTTTTGTTTCATAAGACTTAATTCTTTCATCCATAATAAAAATCCTCCTGATTATATATGTCAGTCTACAGTGACGACTGTTCCATTAAATTCTCCGCCAAGTGTTTTTACAATGCTGTTTTCCTCATTCAGTCCAAAAACAATCATCGGCATTTTATTTTCCATACACATAATGGTTGATGTAAGATCCACAACCTGAAGTCTTCGGTCCACGACCTCCTGAATACTGATCGTATCAAACTTTTTAGCTTTTGGATTGGTTTTTGGGTCACTGTCATAAACACCGTCCACCGCTTTGGCCAGCAGAATAGCGTCAGCCTCAATCTCGATGGCACGCAGGGTTGTTCCTGTATCTGTGGAAAAGTAAGGATGACCTGTACCACCGGCAAAGAATACAACCTTCCCCTGATTTAAAGCAGCCACGGCTCCATCCTTGGAAAATAATGTGGTAAAGGAACCACATGTAAACGGCGTAAATACCTCAGTGTCCATTCCCAGCGTTCTGAAAATTTCAGAAACATAAATACAATTCATCACCGTACCAAGCATGCCGATCTGGTCAGACTTTGTACGTTCAATGATTTTGCTGCTGTTACGGCCTCTCCAGAAATTGCCGCCGCCAATGACAATGGCTACCTGCAGCCCCTGCTCATTCAGAGTCTTGACCTGTCTTGCCACACCCAAACAGGTTTCCTCGTCAAAGCCAAAGCCTTTATCTCCTGAAAGCGCCTCTCCGCTTAATTTCAATAGAATTCTTTTTAAATTTTCCATGTTATACACCTCATTAATAATCTAACACAAAACACGCCAATTTTCCACCTTATTTTGAAATTAATGGGTCACAATTAGAGAGATCGGCTTTCTAAAACTGTCAGGCCTTTCACACAATAAATTCAAACGGCAATGCCGGAATATCCATTTCGTTAAACAGATTAATGCTGTACCAGTCAGTTCGGGCAAAGGCTACCGTTACAGGGCCATCCGTGGGTTCCAAAAGCTGAATCATAAGCCTTGTCCCCTCAACCCGGGCACAAAAAGGAAGCTCACAGGACAGATGACTGAAGCTGTCTGTTCTGTCATCAAGAGGAACCACGCCTTTGTAAATTCTAAGTGCTTCCACCTGACTGCCTGTAATTTTTAAAGTTTTTCCCGTATGTACAAAATCTACCGTAATCCGGTCATCCTCACGGCTAATCGCCGAGACGGCCGGTGCCTCGCACAGAAGATCTTCACCGTAAACATAATGTCTGGCCAAAAGCGCCAGGCGATGTCCCACTGTTTTTTTATCCTTTGGATGAATATCCAGCGCCTCACCCACATCTCCAATGGAACACATATAGGCATGATCCACGTTTTGAGCCACCTGGGCCTGACACTGTCTGATCACAGGATAATGGTTTTGAATGCCATTGTTAAGCCATTCCTTAAATCCTGGCAGCTGGACAAACAAAAACGGCAGCCCGGCATCCTGCCACAGACTGCGCCAGTCTTCGATAAGTGCGGTCAGCATCCTGGCATATAAAACACCATGGCCCGAATCATCATCACTTTCTCCCTGATACCATAAAAATCCCCGAATCGTATATGGTGCGGCTTTTTTAAGCATATGCTCATACAGACTGCCGGGAAATGCCTGGGGTGTAAGCAGATTTATAAAATCATCTCCGTTTGCAGCCATTTTTTCCATATAAAACTGAATTTCTTCGTTTGTTAATGTTCTGGGAAGCACAGCCTCTGCAAAAGGATCAAAGGGATTACTCCGGTCGTTCATCGGATTTCCATGCTGACGCTCCCAGTAGGCATCCCCGCCGCTGGCATCAAGCCTTTTTTCCCAGTCTTCCATAAAGGGGCGTCCTACCCTGGCCACAGTTTTGGCCGACATCCATGCGCTGGCCATGGTTCCGCCCCAATTACATCCAATAATTCCCACAGGTACGCCCTGCTGCTCTTTGATTTCCTTTTCAAAGTAATAACCGACTGCTGAAAAATACTGAAGCTGCGCCTTAGAATCAGCCTTTCGCCATATATTCTGGCGGCAGTAATCAAATTCTTCCGCCTGACCGTCATAGGCCACTTCAGGGATATCAAAAAAACGTATATTTCTGTCTTTGGCCTGGCTAAACGCCTGATCCCTGTGTTTCTCATACCGCATACAAAATTCCATATTCGACTGCCCGCCGGCCAGCCACACCTCACCGATGGCCACATCCTCCAGCACCAAAGTCTCATTATCCGTTTTTACAGTCAGCACCTGATGTTCATCCGCCAAAAGCGGAGGCAGCGTTACCATCCATGTTCCATTGGCATCAACCGTTCCCGATACCTGCTTTGCCTGAATCTCTACTTCCACTGTAGTGTCCGGGTCACCACATCCCCAAATACGTACCGGTTTTTCCCGTTGAAGCACCATCCCGTTTTGAAAAATCACCGCCGTTTTCAGCATTATATCTCTCCTCCCCTCTGCCTGCCCCACTGTCTTTTTATCCATTGCCTAAAAAAACACAGTGATCACCTGCAGTTCATTGCGTTTCCCTATTTGTCAATCATTGAAGCAGTTGAATAATCAGCTCCAAATCCTGTTTCGATCTGGTCTGCGGTAAAAAAGCATGGCCAGCACAAGACCAATAAGCAGCCCCGAAATATGTGCCACATTATCCACGCCGCTGCTGTTCATTCCATTATATAATGTAAATGCGATAAACATAAAAATCTGAAATGCGGTCAAATCCTCCAGGCGTCCCCGATTTGCAATAAGCACATACAGAATGCCTCCGGACACACCAAAAATTGCACCGCTGGCGCCTGCTGACACCGTATTTTCCTCCATGCGCATCGCTACAAGATAAGACACATATCCTGAACCCACGGCACACAGAAGGTAAAAAAACAAATACCGGACTTTCCCCATGGCCCGCTCCAGATTATCGCCAATAACGGCCAAAACGATCATATTCATCACCAGATGCTGTACCCCAAAGTGAAGGAAAGCGCTTGTAAAAAGGCGGTAGTATTCATGATCAAATTTAATCAGCGGCCAGTAGGATGCGCCGTGAGCAATCATAAATCTGGCACTTTGTGTGGAACCTAAAAATTCCATCGCAATAAACACAATGACATTGGCCACAATAATGGCCGTATTCACTGGAGACATTTTGGGGATCTGACGCCGGTATCGGTAAAAATTTTGATCTGGATTATAATTCATTGTCACACTCCGTATTTTTTTTCAAAAAGTCAAAGGCATGTCCAGGTTCACTGTTAAGGAAATGCATCAGCATATAAGCACACATAATGGCTACATTTTCTTCCCGTAAAATCCGGCGTACTTCATTCTTATCTGCAATGACGATCTCAATATCCTCATTTTCCTCCTGGCCCTCTTTGGAAGGCGTACCGCTGGCATACCCGAAAATGGTTCCGCAGGACTCATCCGTCATCCCTACAGTCGTAAAAAACGGCCTGCTAAACATAGGATCAACGGTCACCGGCGTAAAATCCAGCCCGGTTTCCTCCTTCAGTTCCCGAACACCGGCTTCCTGAAAGGTTTCTCCCTCATCCACCAGTCCTGCAGGAAATTCATACACATAGCCGTCCAGCGGGCAACGATACTGCCGAATCAACACGACCCGATCTTCGGCTTCCCCGTAAAGACTGTAAATAATCACGCCGTCTGCCTTGTTTTTGTGGGTTTTCAGTTTTAAATCTTCAACTTTTTTTGCCCGGGATGACACATAATAGGTACTGCGTCTCCCTGTATCATTTTCCATATCCAGCTCATACAAATTTAAAAACTTTGTCTGCGTCATCTGTTTGACGCCTAAAATCCTGCGCATATTTTCTCCTCCCTGTGTATGCCCCGATTGAAAGTATTGACAATTATCCGATTTTTATAAACGCCGGCTTTCGGTCCTTAAATACTGTAATATACTTAAATCCCAACTGCTGCAGCATTTCCTGTCCCAGCCTGGATACAGTGCCTGCCTGCGCAGCAAAATGTGCATCAGAGCCTACGGTTACAATCTCTCCGCCGCACTGTCTGTAAAGCTTCATCAGTTCCGGCACAGGCATGGGATCCCCGCCGCCTCTGGCAATACCGGACAAGTTCAGCTCCAGCCCCTTCCCCCGCGCAATCAGAATCCGGAATACTTCCGCAAATAAATCCTGCCACACCATCACATCCGGATGAATCCCTGTCTTTTGGGTCACATATCTGGACGGATAGGTGATATGACCTAAAACATCAAAATCCCAGTCCGTAGCCAACACCTTCATGGCCTGAATATACCGGGGATAAACTTCTCTGTAATCATTTTTCTGAAAATCATAGTAATAAACATCCACATCATTATCCAGATTATGGATGGAGCCAATAATAAAATCCAAAGGATACTGGTCCAGAAAAGCCTGTGCTTCAGACGGATGGCACTGGGGCTGTCCCAGTTCCACACCCATTTTAATCTTTATCTTTGAACTGTAGCGATCCACAAGCATTTTCATGTTTTCATACCAGGCCGGGCAGTCCAGAATATAGCTATAGGGTTTATCTGAAAGTAAATCCATATGATCGGTCAGTGCGATCTCCGAAAGTCCCTGGGCAATAGCCGCTTCACAGACCTGCTCCGGTACGGCATCACAGTCCACCGAAAACTTCGTATGTAAATGATAATCTGTCAGGTACATTTTACGCATCTCCCTTAGCTTCCTGATCACCTTCATTCGGTTCATCCGCAGCTTTTGGCCCAATGGATGCTGTGTCATAATGGGCAATACTTTTCATTGTTTTTCCACTCTCTGCAACAGCCTGAGAAACTTCTTCTTCCGTAATCGGATTAAAAAACAAAGGTCTTCTTTTAATGTAGTAAACAGCCATTAAAACAATAGCAACCGGGCGCCAGCCAATCTGCATCAGTGCCGCACTGATCAGGGATGTATCCATCATTCCTACCGCAATCACAAAATAAGCGTCATAGACAATTTCCAGCACAAAGGCTCCGATAATCGCCCACCATGCATAGGATCTGAATTTAAAGCATCCCACAAATGTCAGAACACAAGCCACAAGCAGCAATACATTATAACCCATTCCAAGCCAATTCAGCTCGGTTTGCCCGACAAAGGCCTGATAAATCAGGAAAACAGCCATCACGAAATTCAGCGGCGTCATCACAAGATGATAAAACTTATGGAACATCAGTGGTGTAGTTCCAACAGAATAATACATCTTCATTTTCATCTTTCAAAACTCCTCTTCTTCAAATTTTTTGCGCAGAGTATAACAGCCTTTTCTGCAACTATTCTTTCAGCTATTATACTCTGTCCTTGAAAAAACTTCTACCGAAAAATAGGAGAAGTGAAAAATTTTATATAATTTTAACGGGATCTGAACAAAAAATTATGAAATCACTGATTTAGTCCAAAATAGTTGAGCAGCCCATCATAAATCCCTTCTGCAAAAGTATACTGCTCATCAACCAGCCGCTCCAGATCTTCAAAATTACTCATATAAGCCAACTCTACCAGAATCGCCGGCATTTTTGTGCGCCGCAGAACATAAAGAGCGGGATTTGTGCGTACGCCGTTATTTTTTGTCCCAACCAGATCTACGATGCCGTTTAAGACATACTCTGCCAGATAATAGGCCTCTGTATAAGCTCTGTACACATAAACTTCGGTTCCGTTAATATTGGGATTGACATTGGAATTTGCATGAATACTAATAAAATAATCGGCCGGCCACGTATTCGCCATATCCACCCGTGCCCGAAGACTGGTGGCATTGCTTGTACCAAGCACTGTATTTTCCTCCGGCCTGGAAAGGCGGGCTTCAAAGTTAGAATTTGAATTCAGCATATCATATAAATAAAGTCCTACATTGTAAGTAATATCCTGCTCATTCACCCCTTGACTGGTAGCACCGGTATTATGTCCATAAGGATTATGTCCCTGATCAATAAATATTTTTATAGCCAAAAAATCACCCCTTAACGTTCTATGACAGCATATGCGTCTGGGGATGAAATGTTTACAGTTAAAAAAATCCTCTCATGCTGCACCAGGCAGTCTGAGAGGATTTCCTGTCATATTCTAACTACAGCGCTATATTATTCGCAGATTCCCATTAAATCTCCAAATGTTTTCATGCTGTATGTTGCTTTTTCATAGGATGAAGCATCACCGATGGCCGCGCTGTCAAAACCTCCGGCGCAGGCGCCGTCGACGCCGGCGTAGGCATCTTCTACAACCAGACAGTCTTCAGGATTTTCACCGATAAACTGAGCGGCTTTAATAAACACTTCCGGGTCTGGTTTGGAGTTTGTAATATTATTGCCGTCAGAAACAGCATCAAAATAGCCTTTAAGTCCGATTCTCTCAAGAATAAACTGTGTATTCTTGCTGGAAGAACCGATGGCCAGCTTTAAGCCTTTGGCTCTTAAGCCATCCAGTGTTTCTTTAACTTCAGAACTTAAATCTGCAGGACTCATATTTTTCAGAAGTTCCTTGTAAACGCCGTTCTTTTCCTCAGCCAGAGCAACTTTTTCATCCTGAGTTAAAGGTTTGTCATATTTTTCAAGAATAATTTCAAGGCTTTCCATACGGCTCACACCGCGCAGACGATTATTGATCACTTCATCAAAATAGATGCCCAGTTTATCAGCAACCGTTTTCCATGCCAGATAATGATAATGATCTGTAAAACAAATCACACCGTCCAGATCGAAAATAACACCTTTGTATTTTTTGCTCATTGTTTCATCCTCCTCAATTAATTCAAATATCCATGCCCTTTGGGGGCCGCTGCTCACCAAAAATCCTGTTTCCATCAACGCTTTACCGCTGCTTTGTCCGTTAAATATGCCGTCTCTGTCCACAATCCGGTAAGTCCGTGCAGGATCAAGTGCCTTTGGCTTTACAATGACCTGCTTTTCGCAAAAATCACGCATACAGAAAACAAACAGCAGTTGTCTGCCCTCAGCATGTCCGTCCATACCTGCATATTGGAGCACCATACAGCCCCGGGCATTTTGCAGATGAAAAAGTCTGGCCCGGCGGATCACAGGACGAACGACTGTTTTATAATAGTGGATCTCCTGTCTGAAAATATCCCGGTTTCTTTCCGACATAGACGCAAAATCTCTGGAAAAGCCCAGCGCATGAGGCATGGCTGCCCTGATGGTATACCGGATCAGATCCTGAGGCGTGTCCTCACGGATTTCAAACCCCGGAAACGCCTGGCTGCCATCGTCATAGGTTCTTGTCTGTGACCAGGCCCAGTGAAGAATATGCTCTGGCGGAATAAATCTGGACAGCTCATAAAAGCTGTTCAGACTGTGTCCGGTTTCATCCACATCACTTAAAAAAGTCTGGTTCACACAGGATAATAGACCGATATCACAGCGCAGTCCGCCGGATGCACAGTTTTCCAAAGTCAGCTGTGGATATTTATTTTTTATCTTATTCAGTATATCATAATAACCCTGATAATGCCAGAACAGACCGTCCTTCTCGTGATGATTATGATCCATCCGGCTGCAGCCTGCACCAGGATCCATATTAAAATCCAGTTTCATCCAGTCACAGCCTGACGTCTCTATCATTTTGCAAAGCATTTGAAAAAGCCATTGAGCCGCCGAATCATTGCCCAGACAAATATATGGATTTTCATAATGTTTACCCTCACTGACAGCTTCAAATTCCGGATGGCTGCCAATCAGCCGGGAATCCTGTCCGATGGCCTCCGGTTCCATCCAAAGTCCAAATTTCATATTCATCTCATGGAGTTTTTTGGAAATGTAAGCAAGGCCGTGAGGAAAGCGCTGTTCATTGACCATGGCCCAGTCACCCTGCTGCCGGCTCCAGTGAATATTTCCGGGTCTGCCATACCACCCTGCATCCAATGTGCATAATTCCACCCCCATCGCCTTTGCAGCAGCTGCATTTTCAAGAAATACATTTTCATTAATCAGGGCATCCTCAAATGTCCACCAGTGATTCCATTCCACAGGCAATTCGCCGGCTTCCGGATATAAATAGCTGCGCCCATAGTCATGAAGCTTTTGTGTCAGACAATCCCAGTCACCGTCCCAGGCCTGAAAAATATACACAGCCGGAAATTTAAAACAACCGGCTTGTCCATCTTTTGTCTGAATCTCATCCTGCGTATGCGTATCATCATATTTTTTAGGCAGAACCCTGATATCAGGCAGCCCGACTTCTATGGTACCATGGCCGTCAATTTCCACATACCAGGTACCGGACCAGGCCACCAGCACAGACAGAATATGTCCCGAATCAGAACTGATTCTGAAAAAGGGATGAACGCCGTGACTGGAACGGCCAGTCGTACACGTCATATTAAACGTCTCCCCGGCCTTCCATTTAAACTGCTGAGGCTCAAATTCCCGGCCCCAGCTGCTTTTGTAATAATCGATGGTATATTCCTGCCCACACACCAAAAGGCCGCAGGCCTGGCAGCAGTCATTACCGCTGCCTTTTGTTTCAAAGTTTAACCTTATCAAATCTTCTTTGTAACACATTCTCCGTCTTTCAGAACAACTGCCTCGTGTCCCAGAATAAAGGAAACTTCCGGTCCGTTGCTTGTTACTGTTACCTGCTCATGATCTACAGTTACATGAAGCGGTGTGCCTCTCCATACAATGTTAAAGTCCAGCTGGGACCATTCCTCAGGCAGAGACGGTGCAATTCTTAAATCGCCGCCAACAATGCGGACACCGCCAAAGCCCAGAACTGCGGACTGCCATACACCACCCATAGACGCACTGTGAATACCTGCGTTGGAAGAACGCATTTCTTCTCCCAGGTCTACGGCACTGGCACCAGTAAAGAACTTATACGCCACTTCGTGAAGCCCCAGGTCATTGGCCAAAACACTGTGGGTAGATTTACTCAGAGAGGAATCATGAAGGGTACGTTCTTCATAATAGAAGTAATTTTTCTTCTTTGTCTCTGCATCAAACAAATCATCCAGCAAATACATAAGAACAACCAGGTCGCTCTGCTTCAATACCTGCATACTGCTGATCTGTTCCATATTATAATCATTGTAGATCGTTCCAACAACAGAGCTTTCCTTATACTTTGTCAAATCAATATGCTTCAGATTGAAGTAACCGTCAAACTGAGGAATAATGCCCGTTGTCTTATCCGGCAAAGGCAGATAAAACTTAGGCAGACGACTGTTGATAATTGTCTTTAACTCATCCAGATGAAGGGTTTTGTTCAGCCGCTCAAATACGCTGCGTTTTTCCTGAGAATCGCTTTCTCTCAGCTGATCCATTAATTTTACAGCCAGGTTCATATTATAGTGCGCCAGGTAATTTGTGTAGGCATTATTGTTGACATGCTCGGAATATTCATCCGGTCCGATCACATCATTGATTTCGTAACGATTAAGGCTTTCATTCCATTCCAGACGGCTTGCCCAGAATCTGGCTGTTTCCATAATAATTTCATAACCGTACTGATCCATAAAGTTTTCATCATGCGTTGCATTGTAGTACTGCCATACAGCAAAGGCAATATCGGCAGAAATATGCTGCTCAATCAGTCCGGTGAGAATCGGAAGGGTTTCACCGGTAACCACATCGGCTTCACCCCAAAGTGGTGTCACCTCACCATCATCAATCCATGCAGATTCCCATGGATACATGGCACCGTCATAACCATTTTCGGCAGCCTTTTTACGGGCGCCGCCCAGTGTCTGATAACGGTATTCAAGAAGTGTACGTGCTGTATGTGGCTGTGTCATCATATAATATGGAAGAATAAATACCTCTGTATCCCAGAAGGAATGACCTTTATAGCCCTCACCGCTCATACCTTTGGCGCCGATACCTACTCTGTTATCGTCCTTTTTAACCATAATATTCAAATGATAAATGGCAAAACGGATAGCCAGCTGGTCAAACGGATGAACCGACTGAATTGTAATATCTTCTTTTTCCCAGATTTTAGCCCATGCATTGGCACTTTCTTCCATCAATGCATCATAACTGGACTGATACACATCCATAATGGCCGCCTTACTGTCTGTCTTTAACTGAGCAAGAGCATCCGCTTCGGACAGATCACGGTAAGCCAGGTCTCTTGTGGTATGTACCGTAGCATATTTTTCCACGCAGAAAGTCTCTCCTGCTTTCACAGTCAGGTCTGCACTCAGTTTGATTTCGCGGCGGCTGATCACTGGCAGCAGTGCCGGTGTTACTTCCTCACCGTTTAATGCGAATTTATGGGCGCAGTGCATGGCTGCCGTCACATTAGACTGAATTGTAGTGGAGATCATTTCCAGGTACTTGTAGTCATACAGACGGCGCTTACCTTCGGCAAAATGCTGGGAACCGCTGTTGGAAACCCGGCCATCAATACCGCTGGCAATCTTTAAGCTGATATCTTCGTTGACAGGACAAATGGTTACCTTGTAAGCCATGACATGATCATTGGCCATGGATGCCATATGTTTAAACTCAAAACGAATCCGCTTTCCGTCTTCGCTTTCCCAGTCAACCAGACGGACAACTTCACCGGTTTTTACATTTAATGTACGTTTATAATCGTGAAGCACACCTTTTTCCATGGAAAAACGTCTGCCGTCAATCATAAGAACAATTTTTGTCATATCCGGAATATTGGGCAGCTCTGTCACTTCATTTTCATCAAATTTATTAAAGGTTCCTGTCACAAACAAATTTCTTGTTTCACCGACATACTCTTCCTCAAGCGCACTGCGTACCCCAAGGTAGCCGTTTCCCTGACAGAAAATCGCTTCACATTTTCCAAGATATCTTGCGTCAAAGGATGATTCCTCAACAAGCCAGTTGGTTAAATCGCCGCTGCCGGCATCATATTTCATAATTGGCATATTATAAACTCCTCTCATCTTTTATAGATCAATTCAAATTCACGCGCATCGCATACAGTGCCGGACACACAAGACACCCCGTTGATGGTAAACGGACAGTCAAGTTCCACACAAACCGGTTTTCCGGATGTATTTGTGACTTTAATTTTCATGCCCTGATCACACAGCTGTGCTTCCATCGACATTTCACCGCCAAAAACTTTCACATGTTCCATGGATGCCTGATTCCATTTCGATGGCAAACAAGGTTTTAATATAACCTGATCCAGGCTGGCACTTGGCTGAATTCCAAAGAAATGGCGAACAACCGGAAGCATCACACCATAGGTTGTCCATGCCTGCACAAAGCAGCCGTAATCTGGAGACATTTCCGAAATCGAGCCCGGTGTCGCCATACCAAAGGTTCCAAAAATCCGCTCAATAAGCTCTAAAGCCCGGTCAGCATAACCGTACTGCGCCTGCGCTACCGCCATAACACCGGTAGAAATGGTCATAGCGGCACTCTGACACATGGCATCCAGATACATACCATGAGGTCCTATAAAGTCTGAAGTATGCATATTGGCAAGCGCACGTTCCGCCTGAGCCTTTGTGGCAATGCCTGTTTCCAGAGGAACATTGATGACCCAGTTACGGTTTAACAGCCAGCCCTTTTCCTTATTACCGTCATTTTTACGTTCTTCAAAAAGCCGTTCCACATAAGCCTTAATATGGGCACACTGGGCGGTCTCAAGCATTTCCATAATCATGGCCTTTTTATTTTCAAGAGCTCCATAGGAGGTATAGGCATCACAGTACAGGCCCTCTTCCTCATTCCAAAGCAGGGTGTTAATGGCATCCTTTGTTTTATCGGCTAAAGCCCCACACTCTGATGCCATGGCCTGTAAACGGGCAGCCTGATTTTCTCCGGTATAAGCACCTTTTCCAGCCATGAGTGCACACATTTTACCATAGCATTCATAGGCTTCGCATGTATATACAGCCGTATCGATCAATTCCATGTTCAGGCCGGCAATTTCAATGATTCCATAACCTGTAGGGAATAAATCGTGATCATCATCCTGAGCCTTGAGCCACTCAATGCTCTTGCCCATGTATTCAAAGGCTTCTTCCACAAGAGAGAAATCTCCGGTCCATTCATAATATTTCCAGATCATTGTAATAAAATGAGCGGTTTCCTGAGTGTTGCCGTAGTTGGGGCACACTTCATTGGTGAGAATTTCATGAACAATACGGCCATTGCCGTTATATTTAATGGAATAATCCAGAATCAGCTTCAGTGTATCCCTGCAAAGCTGATAATCACCCATGCAAAGCACACCCTGAAGGGTATAAAAGCTGTCGCAGCCAAACCACCATGGGTATTCAGGAATACCGGCAGCAATTCCCCGGTTTCCGTTGGAAGTAGCCGTTGTCAGCCAGTCTGTATGAACCTTAACCCAATTGAAAATCTCATTAAAACGGGCATCCGGTGTACTCAGGCTGCTGGTCTTAAAAAGAGACTCATAGCGGGCCTTTTTTTCAGCCTCAAAATCTCTTTCCATTTCCAGCTGCTCATAAGCCTGGCGAACCTGTTCAAAGGATGTGTCTGAACCGGAAATATAAAATTTCATTTGACGGCTTTTTCCGGGTTCCAATGTAAAATGATGGGTCATGCCCACGCTGATGCCGTTGCCCACTGTATTTTCCGGTCCAAAAAACTGACCATGACGGATTTTGTCAGCCGGTGTGTCACAGCCGATCGCCACATACCATGAATGATCACAGTCTTTGGCCACAAATACAGGCTGATCGCCATCCATGCAGTTTTCATCCAGACTGCCACAACAGATCAGATCATCCGAAGCGCCGTCAAAAATTCCCGCATCCTCAGACATCCATACCGGACGCAGATCCGTGCGGGCTACAAATTCTGTTGTACATTCACAGGCATTTGAACCTGCATTGTAAAATTCATAGGTGACAATGACACCCAGCACGTCATCAGGAACGATTTGGGTACGGCGGATTTTTACGGTTGTATGTCCCAGCCCGTTATTGTACAAAAATTCATTTTTATGTGGATAATTCATAAACTGATCCGCATGGGTCCAGCAGTCCACCGTTTTTGCTGTATGATCTGTAAAGCGAAGCCAGAAGCCATCCAGCAGTTTCACCGGGTAGAGCCAGAGTCCACCCATCTCATTTTCCAGATGATGTCCGAAATCAGGGAAATAGCCATCGGTTGTACCGATCAGTTTCATGCGCTCATTGGCACATACATATTGAGGACGCGTACAGCGTACAGAAGCTTTCATAGGATATACTCCTTTCAGGTCGAAAATGGATTGTCATTGGAAACCAAAGGGCTGCTGAATCAGCCCTTTGTTCCTGAAGAAATAGAAATACCATCAATGATATATTGCTGTGCAATAAAGAACAGAATCAGAATCGGCAGCATCACAAGCAGCGTGGCAGCCATCAGCTGATTCCACTGGCTGGTGTACATTCCCTTGAAGAAGGAAAGTCCCAGGGACAACGTAAACTTCTTGCTGTCATACAGATAAATCAACGGTCCGTTAAAGTCATTCCATACACCCATGAATGTGAAAATAGAAACCGCTGTCAGAACAGGTTTGCACATCGGAAGAATGATTTTCATAAATACTTTAAAAGGACCGGCGCCGTCCATACGTGCGGCTTCGTCAAAATCTTTAGGAATACCGGACATATATTGACGCAGAAGGAAAATATTAAAGGCACCGCCGCCGAAAAAGGCCGGTACAATTAATGGAAGGAAGGTATCGACCCATCCCATCTCACGGAATACAAGGTACTGAGGAATCATGGTGATCTGTCCTGGAAGCATCATGGTTGCCAGAAGAATTAAAAACCATACTCTCTTACCTTTAAAGTTAAATCTTGAAAAACCATAAGCCACAATCGATGAACTCAAAACCGTACCGATCAGTACAGGAATAAGAATAATCAGCGTATTTCTTAAATATAAGAAAAACGGAATCGACGTGATGGCTTTTGCAAAGTTTTCAAAATGAAGCTCTGTCGGGAAAAATTTCATACTGAAAACTTCCGAATCCGGCTTTAAGGCCATACTGATCGTCCACAACAGGGGAATCATAATAATGACCGCACCTACGAGAAGAATCAGCATCGCTACCCAGCGCATAATTATATTGGCGTAACTTTTCTTTGCTTTCATTATCTTCGTACCTCCATTGATCAGATTTTGTCGTCGTTCTGGTAATATACCCAGAAGCTGGAGCTTTTAATAACAAGCAGTGAGAATACCATGATGATGGCAAACATAATCCAGGCCATGGCAGCCGCATAACCCATTTCGTAATCTTTATAAGCTGTTGTATATAATAACAGATTATAGAATAAGGTTGATTTTAACGGACCACCTTCGGTCATAACAAAAGCCTGAGTAAAATACTGGAAGGAACCGATCACGGCCATAATCACATTAAAGAAAATTGTAGGCGAAATCAGCGGAATCGTAATCTTGAAAAAAGTCTGAATGGAATTGGCGCCATCGATGGCAGCGGCTTCCTTAACTTCTTCACTCACACCCTGAAGACCAGATAAGTAAATAATCATCGTATTACCGATTCCCCATACGCCCATAATAATCAGCGCATATAATGCTGTATTGGGATTATTCAGCCATGCGGGGCCCTGGATACCAAACAGTTTCAATGCCTGATTTAACAGACCGGATTCTCCGAAAATCTGGATCCAGATCATGGAGGATGCGATCACAGGGATAATGGAAGGAAGGAAATATACAAGGCGGAAAGCCTTCATAAAACGAATACGCATATTTAATAAAAGCGCAATGATCAATGACATAATCTGATAAAACGGGATGGATATCAGACAAAATGTAAATGTGACTTTTAAAGACTGATAAAAATCAGGATCCTTAAACAGCTTTGTATAATTTTTAACTCCGATAAAATCTACCGTGCTCAGACCGGTCACAATATCCCAGTCACAGAAAGACAATACAGCGGAAAAAATCATGGGAATCAGTGTAAACAGGAAAAATCCCAGAATCCACGGAAGGACGAACATATAACCGTATTTATTGTCTTTTTTCTGCTCGGCACTTACAATACCTTTATTTTTCTTTTTCACAGAAAAACCCTCTTTCTATTTTTTCACCTGGTCTCAAAAGGGGATTCCTCATTTATCGTAATCATGTTTTTAACGTTTAAATGAAGAATCCCCTCTAAATTCAATATTCAGGCCAGTACTTTAATTTCCTGAATTATTCCATTTCAGCCATTTCAGCTTTAACTTCTGCAACTGTGTTGTCAAGAATTGTCTGTGTATCGGCTGTGTGGAAAATAATATTTTCGAACATTTCCTTAATCTTTGTATTGATGACGCTGCCCATTGTGGAACGCATACCAATTGGCTGTACACTTGTATCTAACGCCTGTACATAAGCTTTTTTGGAGTCTTCCAGAGATGTTTCAAGCTCATCCAGTTTGGCTTCACTTGTAGGCAATACCTTGTTCACTTCAGAACGAACATCGGACGCATGCTCAGATGTCATGAATTTAACAACTTCCCATGCAGCTTCAGGGTTCTTACAGTTAGCGCCGATGGCAAAACCGGATGCACACAGGTAGGATGTGTGATTTCCGGGAACAAGAGCCATACCAAAGTTTGTGCCCGCGTCTTCCAGTGTCTTCTTATCCCAGCCGCCGCTGACAAACATTGCCAGCTTGCCTTCTGTCATCATTGCTGTGGCATTACCAAATGTATCAAGGTCAGCTGCTGCAGGAGATACTTTGCCCGGTTCTTCTGCCATTGCAAAATATTTGTCCAGAGCCTCTGCAACTTCAGGGCTGTTTAAGTAACCGTCACATTCTGTACCGTCTTCATTCATGAAGTTTAAACCTAAAGATTCAATATAAGTCAGCACCGCATATTCCCAGTTCTGAGCATTAAAGCCGTACTGTTCATATGTACCGTCATCATTTTTAACGGTCAGTTTTTCGGCTGCTGCAAATAAGTCATCCCATGTCCAGTCATTTGTAGGGTATTCAACGCCTGCTGCATCGAACATATCTTTATTGTAATACAGGGTGATCGGGTTTTCATCGCTGACCATGTAATGCTGCTGTCCGTTCACTTTACCCATGTTTAACAGGGAATCCGGAAGAGACTGTGTATATTCTGTATCAGCTGCCATCAGATCATCCATAGGTGTTGTCAGACCTCTGTCAACCCATTTAAAGAAATCACCTTCACCGGAAGCAAAGATATCGTAGCCATCTCCGGATGAGAAGGATGTTGTCAGACGGTCGCCATAACCATCTCCTGGTACAAGGTCAAAAACAACTTCAATATTTTTATCATTTGTTTCATTAAACTCATCAATCAACTGCTGATCGGCTGCACCATCGGCTGTTGTTCCCCAGCGTGTCAGACGAATTGTGATCTTTTCGCCATTATTTTCAGCTTTGGCTTCAGTTTCACCGGCTGTATCCTTCGCAGCCTCGCTGCCTGTTTCTGTAGCTGCATTGCCAGTGGTTTCTCCTTTTGTCTCTGTTGTGCCATTGGAACTGCCGCATCCGGCCAGTACGCTCGCTACCATTGTTGCGGATAATACACCTGCAAGAATTCTGCCTTTCATTTAGAAACTCCTCCTTAAAATAAACATAAATGTTTTTTCGGATCAGGATTCACTGCCCTTCCGAAAGCGTTTTTGTTCGTTTTCTTAAAAAAATGGCCTTTAATAACGGCCGTGCATAAAAAATCATCTGAAAACAATCAAATTCATCTTTGTTTTTTATGCTTATTCGAAAACGTTTTTGTGATTATAAAATAACACATGCCGTATGGATTGTCAATACCTGTTTTTCATTTTTTTATATAATTTGCCCTTAAATCTTAAAATATATATCAAAAGCCATTCAATTCTAACAAGGGCTTAAAAAAAGTATATCCAATCCATATAAAAAAATTCTCTTCTGAAATAAAAAATGGTATTGAAGTTTTTGCGACAATACCATTTCTGCACGTCATATCATCTGAAGCCCCCAAAATCACGGACATGCTTTGACGGTGGCTCTTTTAATAAAATTGTAATCCACATACACATGACCATATGTTTTTTTATCCTTGATCATACGAAACAGCAGTTCACCGCCGATTCGCCCTGTCATATACGGAGACTGGGCCACGGTTGTCAGACCACCATTGATATATTTAGCCGCCGGAATATCGTCAAAGCCCACAACAGACACATCATCCGGCACCTGAAGTCCTTTTTCATTGAGTGCCCGAATCACACCAACAGCCATCAGGTCACTGGAACAAAAGATGGCCGTCATCCCCGGGCAGTTATCCAACAGCCGGAATGTAGCCTTATAGGCGCCTTCTTCGTCAAATTCACCGTTCTCAATCCACATATCATCGGTTTCAAGGCCTGCTTCCTCCATGGCCTGCAGATAGCCTCTGCGCCGGCGCTGTGAAACAGTGGCCGTCTCCTTACCATTCATCATGGCAATCTTTTTATGTCCCAGGCCAATAAGATAATGAACCACATCATAGGCCGCCTTTGCATTATCGATGGAAAGGCCACAGACATTTTTGCTTTTATACTCCCCTTCCACAACAACACAGGGAATTTCGCTGTTCATCAGTTCCTTGTAATAAGGTTCATTGGTATTTAAACCTGAAATCAGTACACCGTCAATATTTTTCTGACGGCACAGCTGTATGTAGCTAAGCTCACTCTGTCTGGCCGCATTTGTTGTCAAAATGATAAAATCAAAATCATGCTCCAGGGAAGCCTGATACATTCCACTGATCATACCGAAAACAAAACCACTTTCATCGGTTTCCACCAGACCAGATACAAGAAAGGCCAGGGTTTTCCTTGATCTCCCGCTTAAGGAGCGGGCATTGGCGTCCGGCATATAATTCAGCCGCCGGGCAATCTCCTGAATTTTCTTCTTTGTTTCAGGGTTTACATCACTGTACCCATTTAAAGCCTTGGAAACCGTTGTAATGGAAACTCCGGCTTCCCTGGCCACATCTCTTATACCTGCTCTTTTCATTTCAATTCACCTTTAATTCTTACTTACTTTAAAATAAATGCGCCAAAATTCTACATCCATTGAAAATCCTGTGCACTTTTTACACAATAAATATAATACTTTTTATATCTGTATACCTACAAATTATATCATAACTTCATCTGATTTGATAATTGTCTATATTTGACGAATTATTTGCCTGTTTCAGAGTCTTTAACCTGAAAATATACGGTATAAACTTCATTTCCGATCTCATAGAGTGGTTTAAATTTCAAGCCTACCGGCTGATTCACAGTACGAAAAGCATTGTTCCATCCGCACCATTCCCGCTCTTCATCCACGGTCAGCATGGTCTGAGGCTGGCTGATATCTCCGTACAGCATATGTTCATGACTGCACAGACCGGCCAAAGCTACCGGACCATCCAGAAACGCCACTGTATCCGGCCGATCCGGCAGCGCCTGAGTCCGCAGCTGTTTGGGCAGATGGATGCGTACCTGATCCTGATCCTTCCATGTCCTGCATATCTTCAAAAAACCCCGGTCGTCGGTCTGTCCGTCAAACGGCTGCCCATTGATCGTCATCACCGGTTTACCGCAAATCCATTCCGGTATACGGATACGAACCGTAAAGTCCACATCTGCCTCCGGGTCCTCAAGTCCGATTTTAAGCACAGTTTCAAAGGCTGAGGGCCGGGAAAAGTTCCCGCATGCCTCCGGCGTAATCCGGATTGTCTCTCCAGTTTCATTTCCTGCCACCTGTGTCACCGAAACTTTTTTCCCGTGAACAATCAGTTCTGTTTCCGAAGGCAGATACTGGGCCACAGTAAGCCCCTCCTGATCCTGATAATAAATGGCCCGATTATGAACGGCATTGGCCTGCAGCAGCGTACAATGGCAGCACCAGAAATCCTCGGTTTCAGATCCCCAGCGTTTTTGTGAGCCTGCCCCCAGCCCCAAATAATACGCCACCAGGCCCTGCTCCGGCTTTGGACTTTGTCTCAGTTGAAATATGTGATGAGATTCCCAATAGCCCTGGGCAAATATTCCGTTATAGAGATTTCTCTCCCAGTAATCTGCATACTTGCTTTCTCCGGTCCATCTAAACAAAAACTCTGCCAGCTGCATCATATGAAAAACAACGCAATGTTCCTGGGTCATCTTCCCCAGACGGGCCGACTGCATCATCGGCGGTGTCCATACCTCTCCGCTGCTCTGACCGCCGGTGACAAAAAACCCCCGCTCGTCCACAGCCAGACGCCAATAATTTTCCACAATCTTTCTATAACGTTCCTCTTTTGTCACCTCATAAGCCCTGGCTGCCCCCAAAATCTCAGGTACAGTTGTGTTGACATGCATATTGGTCAGTACATCCTCTCCCCGAAGTAAAGGCTCAAACAGCCGCGGACGCTCGTATCTGCGCATCAGTTCAAGATGGCGTTCATCTTTAGTAACCGCATACAGGTTCGCCCAGTGCATCATCATTCCGCCGGTTTCCTGCAGATCCATCATGTCATCCATGAGTTCTCTGGAAATATCACTGGTATACGCATAAAACCAGTCTCCGCACTTGAGTACAATGTCCAAAGCCTCTTGATTTCCTGCAAACAAATACATGTCCAAAAGGCCCATCATATTTTTATGGCACACATACTGAGGTGCCCATATATTTTTCTTACGCTTCAGCCAGTACAAATATTTCTCCGGAATTGGAAAAGCCCACTGACCGCCGTTTTCCTTCTGGCATCGTCCAATCTCTGACACCATAAAATCCGCCTGCTGTTTAATCTGCATATCTCCGGTCTGGGCATAAAGCAATGCCGCTCCGCTAAGCCAGTGCCCTGCAAAAGTTCCCCGGATCTCACTGGTAGGTGAATCCCACCCCCAGTGAATCCCTTCCGGCTTATATGAATAGGACATCAAGCCAGCCTCAAAATAATGGGAAAACAAAATATTTTCCGGTTTCAGGCTAAGCATATAATTTTTATTTCTCTGCGTCCGACGCCACGCCTCCCCATCCAGCAAATGGGTGCTGCCTGCCAGTGAATGAAGCATATTTCCCCCGTTCTGGCAGCCTGAAAGCTGCCGATAATTTTAGATTATTTCTATTTTCTTTGATTACAGCTTATTTGTGTTTTTTCACAAGTCTCTGCGGTTAATATCTGTCAGCAGCCGGAAATTCCAGTGTATCTGCCAGCGTATATTCCTGATCATAAATCATCAAGTTCACGGCAGATCCCATTTCCAGGCTGAATACTGTTTTTTCCTTATCCACACTGACCTTGATATTACTTCCTCTGTAGTGAATTTTAAATGTATAGGCATTCCACTGTACCGGCAGGTACGGAGCAAAGCACAGACCTTTTTCCTTCAGTCTTAAACCGCCAAAGCCGTAAACAATGGCCATGTAATTGCCGCCCATGTTTGCCGTATGAATACCATCCTTTGTGTTATGGTGCAGATTAAATAAATCCAGCTTAGCCGAATCTCCAAAATAGTCATACGCCTTTTCTTTCTCTCCCAGTTTGGAAGCCACAATACTGTAAATACATGTGGACAAAGAGGAATCATGGGTTGTGACGGTTTCATAATAAGCAAAAGATTTCCGAATCGTTTCCAGATCCTGTGCATCCTCAAAAATGAAATGCGCCAAAACCGTATCCGCCTGTTTGCAAACCTGATATCTGTAAATATACAGTGGATGATAATGTAAAAGGAGAGGAAAATGGTCCTTTGGTGTCGCCTTGATGTCCCACTTTTCCTTCTGAAGGAAGGAATCATCCTGTGGATTAATTCCCAGTTCTTCATCATAGGGCAGATACATCTGTTCCTCGGCCTTTTTAAACCCGTTAATTTCATCCTGAGTCAGTCCGATTTTTTCGGCCACCGGCTCAAGTAATCCGGCTTCGTTTAAAATTTCCCAGAAGCGAACCGCCCAATGAAGGTTATACTGAGCATTGGCATTGGTATAGTAATTATTATTAACAATACATGTATACTCATCCGGGCCGGTCACATCGTTAATCAAAAATCTGCCTTTGTGGAAATTACCTGTATCCATCCAAAGACGGGCAGTTTCAAATACAATTTCTGCACCCTTTGATGCAATATATTCCAAATCCAGAGTTGCCAGATAATAGGCCACGACCGCATAAGCCACATCACCGTTAATATGATACTGTGCAGAACCGGATGGGAAATAGCCGGAACATTCCTTTCCCGAAATCGTACGCCACGGATAAAGGGCCCCCTTTTTGTGCCCTAAAATTTTTGCATTTTCTCTGGCTGCATCCAGAATTTCGTATCTGAAATCGATCAAATTTCTGGAAATATCCGGATTGGTCAGCGTAAAAAATGGCTGCATATACATCTCTGTATCCCAGAAATAATGACCTTCATAGCCCTCACCGGAAAGTCCCTTTGCCGCAATATTGCCAAATTTATCTCTGCCTGCGGACTGAATCAGCTGATACAGATTATAGCGCACCGCTGCTGCCAGCGCATCATCTCCGTCAATATCCAGGTCGGACTGCTGCCAGAATGTCTTTAAATAGTCCTGCTGATATTCATACCATCGGGAGAGGGGCACGCAAAGAGCCTGCTCCATGGACGCTTTGGCCGCCTGAATACAGTCATCATGGCGCAGTGAATCGGTAAACACAGTATATTTTGTCAGCGTCACACTCTGGCCCTGAGATACAGAGCAGTCAATATTCCATGTGACACAATGACCTTCCTGTATCCTATTCATGGATGCAGGTACAGAACAGACATTTTTCACATAGGTACAAACCTGAAGTCCTGAACTGACAGTATCGGTTGTCAGCACCGAAGCACCCTCTCCGGGAATTTCAAGGTCATGGGGTTTTAAATGTACAAAGCTTTCACCGGCCACTCTGGGATCATTAGGGTTACAGTAATTTTTCACATCCCCGTTATGGACAGACTTAAACGCAAGCGCTCCGGAAAAATTCAGAGCCTTTACCGTATACTCAATAGTAAACAATTCAAGCAGCTCAAAGGATGTCATACGGCGGATACAGATCTCAACCTCATGTCCGGCCGGTGAACGCCAGATCACCTGACGGACGGTCACCCCCTTTTCCATGTCCAGACTGCGGCTGCTCTCCAAAACAGTACCTTCAAACATGCTAAACCGCTGACCGTCGATTGTCAGCTCAATGGTCTGAGAATCAGCCACATTAAGCATTGTCTGTTTTTCTTCAATCAGTCCGCACAGCTTTTCTGCCTGCGGCATTTTTGCAATATCATAAAATCCGTTAATATAGCTGCCTCTGATTGTATCATAATCCGGCGTGTATCCTTCCTCAAAATTGGAACGCACACCAATATAACCATTGGCATTATGGAAAATCGTTTCATTTACCAGACAGGCCTCATTATCCAGATCCAGATGGTCAATTCTGTAAATCCACTGACTATTCATTCCTATATTTCTCTCCTTAGCTATGGTTTTCTCATCGAAAACGTTTTAGTTTTTAACATTATAGCAAACATTCAGAAAAATTTCCAGTGGTAAATATGAATACTTTTTTGTTTTTCTGTTGTACTGTCCATTTGGATCCTTACGTATTGCTACATGTCTTCGTTTAATGGCAGCAAGTTGCTGCGGTATTTAACCCTTCCGGCCAGAACATCATCATAAAAGATTTGCTTCTTATCAATATAGTCAATACTTTCCTGAATTTCTGCCATTTTCAAAAGTAAATGCGCCTTTTTTTGTATAAGGATCTCTTTCCGCTCAGGGATCGATACCGGACCTTCAAGGCACAGACGAATGTATGCCTTCATCTCCTGTATGCTCATACCACAGTTTTTCAGACAGGACAGGCTTTTGATCCAGGCAATATCCCGATCATCGAATACACGGTAATTGTTGGCATTTCGTTTTACATTTGGAATCAGGCCCTCGTTGCAGTAAAATTTCAGATTTTCATAAGTCATGCCGGTTTCACGGCACACATCTTTCATTGTATACATCGATTGATCCTCCAATCTATCTTCAACTTTAGATTTTACATCAGTCTTCTAAAAAACCCTTGACCGGTAGTAGCTACCGGGTGTTATGATAGATCTATCATAACATGGAGTCTGTCATATAAACAGACCTAATTTTAATGAATATGGAGGATATCTATGGAATTCAAAACTTTACACAATGGCGTCCAAATGCCCATGGAGGGTTTTGGCGTATTTCAGGTCAGAGACAAAGCAGAATGTAAAGCAGCTGTCCTTAACGCCATCCGAACAGGTTACAGGCTGATTGACACAGCTGCATCCTATACAAACGAGGATGCAGTTGGTGAAGCGGTCCGCGAAGCAATTGCAGAGGGCATCTGCACAAGAGAAGAATTATTTATTACCTCAAAAATGTGGGTACAGGATATGCAGAACTATGACATGGCCAAATCTGCCATCGATGCCTCCCTGCAGGCTCTGGGACTGGAATATCTTGATCTTTACCTTCTGCATCAGGCTATGAAAGATTACTTCAGCGCATGGCGCGCCATGGAAGACGCTTATAAAGAAGGCAAAATCCGTGCAATCGGTGTCTCCAATTTCTATCCATTTGTCCTGACAAACTTCTGTGAGACGGTTAAAATTAAGCCCATGGTCAATCAGATTGAGACGCATCCTTACTTCACTCAGGAAAGTGCGCTTAAAACGATGAACGACTATGGTATTGTTCCTGAAGCCTGGGCACCGCTGGGCGGCGGCAGATACAGCCCATTCACCAATGAAATGCTCAAAGAAATTGCCGAAAATCATGGTAAATCTATTGGTCAGGTCATTCTGCGCTGGAACATCCAACGAGGTGTTGTTGTCATTCCAAAATCTGTCCACAAGGCACGTATCAAAGAAAACTTTAAGATTTGGGACTTTACACTCACCCATGAAGAGATGGCAAAAATCAGCGCCCTGGACATGGGCTATCAGGGAACAGCAATCAAGCACTTTGACCCTGAGTTTGTCAAAATGTGTACCGGCCGAAAAATTCACGACTAATGGCACCGGCCGAAAAATCCATGACTCGCAAAGGAGTAACTAAATGTCAGAAATTATTTTAAATAACGGTCTCAAACTGCCTCAGCTCGGCTACGGCACCATCATGCAGTTTGGAGAACAGATTACGGAAAATGTAGCTTTTGCTCTTAATCACGGGTATAAGCTGATCGATACAGCCAACCGCTACGGCAATGAGGCGGCGGTCGGTCTTGGCCTCAAAAAATCCGGATTAAAGCGGGAAGATTATTTTGTTGAAACCAAACTGGGCCCAACGCTTTACGAAAATGACACAGCGATTGACGATACCCTTGTAAGACTGGGTGTTGACTACATTGATGTTATGATTCTCCATCATCCGGTGAACAACTATATTTATGCTTACAAAATGCTGGAAAAGGCATATAAAGAAGGCAAGCTGCGCGCAATCGGCATTTCAAATTTTCCAGTAGAAAAGATTCAGGATATTCTCCTAAACTGTGAAATCATACCGGCCATGATGCAGGTGGAAGCACATCCTTATTACCCTGCAGAAAATGTCAAAGCCTTCTGTGATGAAAAGAATATTAAGCTCCAGGCGTGGTATCCCCTGGGTCACGGAAACGCTGACCTTATCCATGATCCCGTATTCACAAACCTTGCCGCAAAGTATGGAAAAACCGCCATTCAGGTTATCCTGCGCTGGCACATTCAGATGGGCTTTGGCCTTGTCCCTGGAAGCAAGCGTTTAGATCATATCAAGGCAAATGCAGAAATTTTTGATTTTGAATTAACTGCTGAAGAGATGACACGCATTGCCACGCTCAATAAACATGAACCCTTCTACAAGGTGACACCTGAGTCCCTCCAGCGCCTTGCTGCTACAAAATGTAATTTTGAAGTGTAGCAAAAAACGGTCCGATATGTTACCGATCATAACAGTCTTTAGGGCATAAAAGATGCTCCCTTCTAAGTATCAAGTTTCTACAATCTGACTTGCCTGCTTAGAAGGGAGCATATGTTTTTCATTCCCTTTAGTTTTCATATTCAGCTCACCGTCTTTTTAAAGCAGATGACGGGAATCGAACCCGCCTCTCCAGCTTGGGAAGCTGGCGTTCTACCGATGAACTACATCTGCGCTTTGACAATGCTAATTATATACCCCTTCAGGTAAAAAATCAAGCATTTTGTCCGATGAGATTTTTAGTATACCTTCAGGTAAACCTCCAGCCCTACGGATATCAGGGATGCCGCAATGCCTGCGATAATCACCACATACGGTGTATACTGGAATATAACAAATCCCAGAATCACAGCGCCGATGACAAGAACAGTACCGCCTTGAATTCTGGCATGAAGCAGAGGTTTTTTCACCTCACGGGATGCCGCAAAAAAGGGCATCTTCCCTCGGACAATAGAAATCAGACCAAAGATTATACAAATCACACCAACAATAATAAAAAGTTCCATGGTTTATCTCCTTTAATACATTTTCTTTGCCAGACACTATCCGGTGTTTCTGGCACAACGAATGTTAATTTAGCGCCGCTTCTCTGCGGCTCATAATTTTTCTGATAAACATACAGTAAATCACAACCGAAGTCAAAGGTCCCAGCAGATCGGAAATTGTTTCAGCAAAAAAAACGGATTCCGCGCCAAAAAACGCCGGGAGCAAAAACAGGGGAACAAAATAAGCCAGCTTCCTGATAAAGGAAAGGGAAAGGGCAAATTTTACACATCCCAATGCTGTAAAGCCATCCACAATTTCATACTGAACCCCTAACGGAATCAAAGCCATCGTACAGATTCTTATGGCCCATACCGCCTTTTCAGCCAGTTGGGGACTTGAGGTAAAAAGCCTGACAAATAAGCTCCCCCCCACTCTGGCCACAATAAACATCAATCCCATATATGCCACACACAATAAAATAATGTAACGCTGGGCAGTCAGCACTCTTTTAGTCTGACCCGCACCATAGTTATACGCCAGAATGGTCTGTGTACCTCCGGTAATACCACTCAGGGGCATGGTAACGACAAGCATAAAGCTCTGAACAATCGTGGCACATGTAATAAGCATATCACCTTCACCGCCCTTGCCGTATGTCTGAAGAACAGCATTCATGGCGATAATCATCACATTATCAATGGCGATAATAATAAACGGCGTAAAGCCCATGAGCAGAACCCGCCTCATAATTTTCATACTATAGCCGGAAAATGTAATTCTGATGGGAACTGTTTTCCCGAACAAAAACCACAGTACAAAACAGCAGCTGGCCACCTGAGACAGCACGGTGGCAATGGCGGCGCCTCGGACCCCCATATGAAATACAAATATAAATATGGGATCCAGAATAATGTTAAGCACAGCACCAATAATCACTGACTTCATTCCAACCTTGGCAAACCCCTGACAGATAATAAACTGGTTCATTCCTGTTGCCAGCAGGGCAAATACGGTTCCTGACAAATATGTAGTAAAATAAACATCCGCATAAGGATAAGTTGTCTCGCTGGCACCAAAAAGAAACAGCATCGGCCGCCTTATTAAGATAAGCACCCCCGTCAGCACCAGAGCCAAAACCACCAGCATCATAAAGCAATTGGCCAGAATTTTTTTCGCTTCCTCCATACGCCCCTCACCCATGCGCCGGCTCATCAACGGAGAACCGCCCACACCAACCAGAAACGCAACAGAGCCAACCATAGTCACTACCGGACCGCACACCCCTACCCCGGCCAGAGCAAGATCGCCGATTTCAGCAATATTTCCGATATACATCCGGTCTACAATGCTGTAAAGTACACTGACAAACTGGGCCAGCATACTGGGAATTGCAATACGCCACACAAGTTTTTTAATGTTATCCCTTCCCAGATTGTTTTCCATTCTCATATTCATACTCCCCGAAAAAATAATTGATGATGCCAGGGGCAAAAAACATTTTGCCCCAACAAACAGCTATTACATAATGTATCACATTTTTTCGGCTTTTTCCACCTAATCCGTTCATGTTCGGGAAAAATATTTATCCCTCCAAATCCGCGCCGCCTTCTGAAGCTTCACCGCATTGTCTGCCAGGGTATCATATTGAGCCTTTATATCCATAAGCTGTTTTTCATGATGTGCCTGAGTACACTCAAGGCACTGGGACAGCCTGCAAATCTCCTTTTCCTTTTTTTCCAGCCGATCAGACAGTCGATCAATCTGTGCCTGACACATCTGCTTTTCCTCAGATAAACAGACGATTTGGTTCATCTTTTCTTCCATCTCCATAACCAGACAGCCTGCCGCACAACGTATGGATTCAAAGTCCTTCGGACCGGCAAGCGTACAAGGCAGAAAGCTTCCATTCTCATCTGACCTAAATGCCCTGATCATGCCGGTGTTTTTCTCAGCATCCGGTATAATATACCGTTGTTCTCCAAAATCAAAAAAAGTTACCAATGCAGGCACCTTGTATCCGGAATCAATCAGCCTGGCATTTTCGTCTTTCAAAGGGCACCTGCACTGAAGCTCCCAACATGATCGAACCGGATTCCACGTCTGAAAAAACAGGTACAGCTCCTGATTAAAAACATCAAGCTGCAGCTGTTCAAACTGCGCTGCAGTTTCACCCGTTTCTGCCAGCACAAAGCATTCCGGGCTTCCACAGCAGCCAAAGGCCATCTCATTTTTTATGTTTACATACGCAAAATAAATCCGATGGTCAAACATCGCTGAGGTCAGTCCGTGCAGGCAGTCATTAACAAGGATATGCGGTCTGGCATTTCGGTACACCGGCGTATGCAAAGCCAGAACAAGACTGCCCTGTGCGTAAATGATCAGACAATGTTTTTCATCGATCCTGTAGATCTGATCCATAATTTCCTCCCGGAAAATCTGTCTTCAATATATATATGAAATATCCGAACAAAAAGACTTTTTCCGCATAATATAAAATTAAGTATTCCAGGAAAGGATTTTATCTATGTCTACAAATAAATCATGTAACTGCAAATACAGCTGTAAACGTTATGTCAGTCATGGTGCCTGCCATGATTCTTGCGCATCCGGTGAGTGTATTGATGTATGTGTGAACCCCATTTGCGGGGATCCAGACTGCCTTACCCTACTGGCCCCGGTGGTCTACGACGAGGTCGGCCTGAATCTTTGCCGTACAATCCCCAATATTCCCACAGGGCTTCCGGCACCTCCGGCCAGTGTCCGTGCCCAGGTTATTGATATCTGCTTTGCAGGCACTCAGGATACAAAAACAAAGGTAACCCCCATTAACGGACGGCCAAACTGCAGCCTTGTAACGCTGACCAACCTGAAGGTTACCTTTTTACTCACTTTTTATGACTGCTGCGGAAGGATTTTAAAAACCGAAAATGTAACTGCAACCTACCTTCCGACGAATAAAAGTGTTGAAGATTACTGCTATCTGGATCCGGATACCAACCCCAGCTGTATTGAGGTGGAAATCTTCACACCTTACGGTACGGCCTATGCCCCATGTTCAACGGAAGGTGTCCTCCAGTATATCGGTTTTAACACAGTCAACAACTGCCTGCGTCAAGGCTTAAATATGCTGGCCATTCCTAAAATTCTCAACTACGAAATGGCAGACAACACCATTACAATCGGCCTGACCGTTTATATAAAAAGCATATACTTTTCCCAGTATCTGATTCCGCATAAAGGTAAGGCCATCGTCCCAAAGGCAGAACCACTGCCTAACGATGACACCATCTGCATGGACTTTGTATGCGGTGATCTACTGGATCTGTCCATTAAACCACTGGAACTTGGCCCTCCTAAATGTGAAGCTCAGCTAAAAGAACCATGCCAGTCCCAGTGTAATACCTGCTGTAGCCCGGCTTCTTTGGAAAGCACCCCAACCTGACCAGCCATCGCTTTTCAGTAAGCAGCTTCATCTAAAAAGGGCGTTGTGGCCTAAGCCACAACGCCTCTTTTCAACAATTTATTCCTGATTTGTAAACTGCGCCTCATATTCTGCAAGCAGCGCATCCTGACCATTCCGGTGCAGCCCTCGGTGGACAAGCTTTTTCACAATATCATAAATCACGGCAAACACAGGAACGCCAATAATCATTCCAATAAATCCAAACAGCCCTCCAAAAACAAGGATCGCAAATAATACCCAAAAACTGGATAATCCGGTCACATTTCCCAGGATTCTCGGTCCCAGTATATTTCCGTCAAACTGCTGCAAAACAATAATAAATGCAAGAAAAACAAGACTCTGGATCGGGCTGACCATTAAAATCAACAGCACCGAAGGTACCGCACCAATATAAGGACCAAAAAAAGGAATGACATTGGTTACCCCGACGATTACACTGACCAAAAGGGCATAGGGCAGTTTAAAAAGCCACATAAATAAAAAGCACAGCAGACCGATAATCGCCGAATCCAGCAGCTTGCCATTGATAAAACCGCAAAACATCCGGTCAGCAAAGCGAACTTCTCCGATAACCACATCAGCCCAGCGTTTTTTAAGAACACTGTACACAATAAGGCGCCCCTGCATGGCAAACTGTTTTCGGCTTCCTAAAAGATATATCGCAACAATAAGCCCAATAAACAGGTTTTTAAATACAGTTACGATGCCAAACACGCTGGATGTCACGCCGCCAATCACCATCTGAATGTTTGGAAGCAGCTGGGTATTGAGCCAGTCAGTCAGACGATCGGTAATACCTACAGAAATATTTTCAATATAATTCATAATCACGGTCTGCTCACCTAAAAATTGTGTCAGCCACTGCTCCAGGTATTTAATATTAGCCTCCAGCATGGTTACAATTCCCGCAATACTTGTGGCCAGCTGAGGCAAAACCATCATCAACAGCGCAGCTACAATGATAATTCCCAAAAGCACAGAAACACCAATGCTCACAGCAGCCCCAATACGCCGCACACGGGCTGACGGTGTTTTTCCCGAAGGCGTCAGCCAGCAGACCAGTTTTTCTTCGAATACATTGCAAACCGGCTTCAATAAATAAGCCATGACTCCGCCATAAATAAAGGGTTTTAAAATTCCCACAATCTTCCCCAGCCATGCCCTGATATGATCATTAAAATAAAGCAGAAAGAAAAACACAATACTTAACGCTATGGCCCCAAACAAAATCAATGCTTTATAGACATAGGGCCTCCAGTTTCTATTTTTCATAAGCATCCCCTCTAAAGAAATCTTTATAGTTCTTTAGAACTACTATAACATGATTTCCCATACAAAAAAAGATACTTTCGCAAATAGGTTCCTTTCATCTTTCATTTTTATTTACAAAATTCCACAAAGCAATTTTATCCAGCACTTTATCTGTTATTTGGACAAAGTAATTCCAAATAACACCCGATAACCGCTTTTCTATCTAAATAAGCATACTTTCCATCATTCTTCATAAATGTCATTTTCATCACCTCGCTTACTGGCCTAAAGCAGAATATCGATGATTGATAGCAAACGCTGGATCCTCCGGCACATCCACTGGTACAACATCATCCGGAATTACAATTGTATCTAATCTCTTAAGATCGTCTATATTAAACTGAGGCAGCCACTCTTTTTCGGCAAGGAACATTTTTTTAAGTTTCTTTGATATACTAAGATTAATATTTACTCGTCAGTTATTCCGGCCAAATGTTGAGGCAAAGGCAAACACGCACTATGTGCATTGGAGGATAATCAATTCCAATCAGATGTAGAATATTTAAATTCTCTATCTATTCCTTTTGTTACTGCTGCTTTCTATAAAGAAGATATGAATGTTCGCAGCGTTTCTTTTGATTATCAACAGAGTGCTTCTTTAGCTGTAAATCATCTTTATAAATTGGGACATAAAAATATCGCTTACATCAGTGATACGTCCTCTTTTGATGCAAAATATAATAACGAGGAAGCACTGCAAAATTGAATAAGTAACTGGATTAGCTTAATATAAATCCCTAAAATTATTCCTTCAGCATACACACTGCCATCGTCACAATCCTTGCAACAGCTTTTAAATCTATCGTACAGCTAAAGAGACACCGGAATACAGTTCCGATGTCTCGAAAAAAACATTTTACCCCAACTCTTGACAAAGAGCCTAAAAAACCCTTGAAAATGCCCATTTTCTGAGCTTTTCAAGGGTTTTAAAATTCATGTTATCCAGGAAATTACATTCCAGCCTGTTTTGCAACTTCTGCTGCGAAATCATCCTCACGTTTTTCCATGCCTTCGCCTGTTTCATAACGAACGAAAGATTTTACTTTAACAGGAGTTCCGATTTCTTTAGCCACGCTGTCCACATATTTCTGAACAGTCAGATCACCGTCTTTAACGTATACCTGGTCAACAAGGCATACTTCTTTTAATTCTTTATTCAGACGGCCAATGATCATCTTATCAATGATGTTTTCCGGCTTGTCCGGATTTTCATTCATCGCAGCTACTTTTAAGATTTCTTTTTCATGTTCAATGAAATCTGCAGGAACTTCGGATCTGTCTACATACTTAGGATTCATAGCTGCGATCTGCATTGCAACATTTTTACCACATTCAGCGACTGCTGCTGCATCTGCTGCTGTCTCAAGTTCAACAACAACACCGATCTTTCCGCCGCCGTGAATATATGTTGTCACAACACCATTTTCAGCTGTAACTTTCTGGAATCTACGGATGCTTAATTTTTCACCGATCACAGCGATCTTCTGAGAAAGTGCCTGCTCAACAGTTAAACCAGCATCTTCCAGCCATGCTTCAGCCATGAAAGCTTCAAGGTTTTCAGCCTTTGTATCAAGAGCTTGTGCTGCAACCTTTGCAACATAAGCCTGGAAATCAGCATTCTTCGCAACAAAGTCAGTTTCGCTGTTTACTTCAACGATTGATGCAGCTTTGCTATCTTCTGCAACCTCAACTGCTACAATACCTTCAGCTGCAATTCTGTTGGCTTTTTTAGCCATAGCGGCAAGTCCTTTTTCACGTAAGAACTCTACTGCTTTTTCCATATCACCATTTGTTTCATTGAGAGCTTTTTTGCAGTCCATCATACCGGCGCCTGTAGCTTCTCTCAGTTCTTTTACCATTGCTGCTGTAATTGCCATGATTCTTTCCTCCGTTCAAAATTAAGAATGTTTTAAGCCTCTACTGCTTCCTCTGCTGTTTCTTCAGCAGGCGCTTCCTCATAAGCTTCGCCCTGATTTGCTTCGATTACAGCGTCAGCCATTTTGGCAACGATTAATTTAACGGCTCTGATGGCGTCATCATTACCTGGAATTACATAGTCAAGTTCTTCAGGATCACAGTTTGTATCTGCGATACCGATTAATGGAATACCTAAAATGTGAGCTTCCTGGATACAGATTCTTTCTTTTCTTGGGTCAACAACAAAGATTGCGTCCGGAGCTTTCTTCATGTCTTTGATACCGCCAAGGTTCTTTTCCAGTTTTTCCCATTCTTTCTTTAAAGCTGTAACTTCTTTCTTAGGAAGAACATCAAATGTTCCATCTTCAGCCATAGCTTCGATTTCTTTTAATCTGTTAATTCTGCTCTGAATTGTCTTGAAGTTTGTCAGCATACCACCTAACCATCTCTGGTTGATGTAATACATACCGCAACGTTCTGCTTCTGTTTTAATTGCATCCTGAGCCTGTTTCTTTGTTCCTACAAAAAGGATCTTTCCACCTTCAGCTACGATATCTTTGATTGCATTGTATGCATCGTCAACCATACCTACAGATTTCTGTAAGTCGATAATATAGATACCATTTCTTTCTGTGTAGATGTAAGGAGCCATCTTAGGGTTCCATCTTCTTGTCTGATGGCCGAAATGTACGCCGGCTTCAAGTAACTGTTTCATTGAAATAACGCTCATAATATACCTCCATTGGTTTGTGCTTCCGCAGATTTCACCTTTTTCAAAAAACCCGAAACACAAAAATCGGGTGTATTCGGGCACCCTTCTGAAAAATCGATCTGCGTGTTAAATTTACCGTGTAGAATTATAACACAAAAGGCCTGCCGTAAGCAAGCCTTTTCTTTACGATTATTTAAACTTTTTAACCATTATTATTTCAGTTTTTTAAGTTCATCAAATACAACATCATTAATGACCTTAATGTAGGTTCCCTTCATACCTGATGAACGGGATTCAATAACGCCGGCACTTTCAAACTTTCTCAGTGCATTGACAATAACGGAACGGGTAATGCCCACTCTGTCCGCAATTTTACTGGCCACGAGAATCCCTTCATTGCCTTCAAGCTCATCGAAAATATGAGTAATGGCTTCAAGCTCGGAAAAGGACAGTGTACTGATTGCCGAGCGGACAATTTGAATCTTTCTTGTCTCCTCAGCACTCTCTTCATTGACTGAACGCAGCATTTCAAGACCAACGACCGTTGTTCCGTATTCACTGAGAATAATATCATCGATCTCATATGGAACCGTATCCCTATAGATAAACAGTGTTCCCAGACGTTCTCCTGCAATATCAATGGGCGTTACAATAGCTTCATATTTAGAGACATCATCACCGGTAAATCCCAACGTCATCAGATTCACGTTTTCTTTTGTAGACAAAATGTTTAACATACGTTCATTAAGCAGGGCATCGATGTGTTCACCCACGTTATCACAAATCAGTTCGTGGATGACCGCAATACCTGTACGGTCTTTAATCCCCAGCACTTTCCCTTTTTTACTGATCACCAGAATATTTGATTCCAATATCTCACTTAAAACCTGACAAATATCATTAAAAACAACCATATTGGAATTATTATTATGAAGCAGTTTATTGATTTTCCTTGTTTTATCCAATAATTGTACGCCCATTTCATACCTCCCAAAAAACTGTCAAACTTTTCTTTAATATATATCTAATTAGGGAAACAGTCTTTATGTTTCCTTAAGTCTAACACAATATTCCGACAATAACAAGCCCTTTACGAAAATTTATATGTATTTTCCTTAAATTTCTAAAAAAATGGTCTATAGAAATTTTTTTGATTACATCATAAATTCAGTGAAATTTTCGCCTTCATTTTTTCGACAAAGCAAAGGACTGATACTGATTTCATCCAATGAGCTTCACCCCCCCCCCAAAAAACAAACCCGAAGGATACGCAAAAAAACAGAACCCACAGAATAAATCCTGCGGGTCCATGCCCAATCATCAGCAAACAACGCCAGTCTATACGGACCTGGTTATCAATTATGCCTGCTTTTCCTCTTCACTTTTTACAGCCTCCACATAGCCGCACTGTTCATTATGACAAACTAGTTTACTTCCTTTATAAACAAGTATATCTCCGCAATCCGGACATTTTTTGCCGGATGGCCTCTGCCATGTCATAAAGTCACAATCCGGATTACCTTCACAACCATAATATTTGCGGCCTTTTTGTGTCTTTCGGATCACAATATCCCTGCCGCACTTCGGGCAGGCCACACCGATCTTTTCAAAATAAGTTTTTGTATTCCGACATTCCGGGAAGCCGGGACATGCCAGAAATTTTCCGTGAGGTCCGTACTTGATCACCATCTGACGTCCGCATAATTCACATACAACATCAGACACTTCATCTTCTATTTTGACTTCCTCCAGCTCTTTCTCGGCCTTTTCCACGGCCTCCTCCAAATCCGGATAAAAATTACGGACTACAGTTTTATAATTAATAGTGCCCTCTTCCACTTTATCCAGAAGGAACTCCATGTTGGCAGTAAAATCGACATCCACAATGCTGGAAAAAGCATCAACCATAATCTTGTTGACAATTTCCCCCAGCTCTGTCACATAAAGATTTTTATTTTCCTTGGCTACATAACGTCTTGCAATAATTGTGGTAATGGTGGGCGCATAGGTGCTTGGGCGTCCGATCCCCAGCTCCTCCAGAGTTTTTACAAGAGAGGCTTCCGTAAAATGTGCCGGTGGCTGTGTAAAATGCTGTTTTTCTTCATAGCCTTTAAAAATCAGCCGACTGTCCTTTGTCAGCTTCTTGGACAGCACATTTTTTTCGACCTTGTCCTCTTCCTGACGGTAAACCGATAAATAGCCTTCAAACTTAATCTTTGATGCAGCTACACTAAAAAGGTATGCCCCGGCCTCAATCTTCACGGATGTTGTCTCATAAACGGCCTCTTTCATACGGCTGGCCAGAAAACGGTTCCATATAAGCTGATACAGACGGAACTGATCTCTGGAAAGAGATTCCTTAACTTTAACCGGTGACAAATTCAAATATGTGGGGCGAATGGCCTCATGCGCATCCTGAATCTTTTTATTTCCCTGATTGGCCTTGATCTCGTAGGCAACAAATTCCTTACCATAGGTTTTTTCGATATAAGCCTTCACACTCGCATCGGCCTCATCTGAAATACGGGTAGAATCGGTACGAAGATAAGTAATCAGACCAACTGTACCTTCACCTTTAATATCCACACCTTCATACAGCTGTTGAGCCAGACGCATGGTTTTTTGGGTAGAAAAATTCAGCTGCTTGGACGCTTCCTGCTGCAATGTACTGGTTGTAAATGGCAATGGTGATTTTTTTGTACGCTCACCCACTTTAATATCTCTGACCTTAAACTGCGCATCTTCCAGATTTTTAAGAATCTCATCCAATTCCTCTCTGGAATGAATATCCTTTTTCCCTTTACTGTCACCGACAAACTTTGCAGTGAGAAGACGGCTATCACCTTCAACCGCAAGATGGGCATCCAATGTCCAGTATTCCTCAGGGATAAAGGAGTCAATCTCCCGTTCACGGTCACATATAATCCGCAGCGCCACAGACTGTACACGGCCGGCACTCAGCCCCCGTTTAACCTTAGCCCACAGCAAAGGGCTGATCTTGTATCCTACCATACGGTCCAGGATACGACGGGCCTGCTGGGCATCGACCAGATTCATATTAATATCTCTGGCCTGCTTAAGAGAGCCTTTAACCGCTGTTTTTGTAATCTCATTGAAAGTGATTCTGTGAATCGCTTTTCCTTCCAGTTTCAATGCCTGCGCCAGATGCCAGGAAATCGCCTCCCCCTCACGGTCAGGGTCAGTTGCCAGATAAACTTTATCGGCTTTTTTTACCTCTTTACGCAGCATTGCCAAAATGTCACCCTTACCTCGTATGGTAATATACTTGGGTTCAAAATCATGCTCCGGATCAAACCCTAAGGTGCTTTTTGGCAAATCCCGCACATGACCGTTAGATGCAACGACCGTGTAATTGGCACCGAGAAATTTATTGATTGTCTTCGCCTTTGCTGGTGATTCAACAATGACCAGATATTTCGCCATTATATATTTCCTCCAAAGATTACTTAATTATCCTATAATCTGATGATATACTGATTCTTTGCCGCCTGACGGACCAGCCCTCGAATTTCAAGCTTCTGCAAAACGTGAGCCGTCTCCTGAAAAGAAAGTCCCGCAGCGGCGGCAACTGTTTCGATACTTTCAGGTTCCAAACACAAGCTAGAATACACCAAATCTTCTAAATTAGCAAGCCCAATCTTTTTATTTTCATCCGCCCTTACCTGAAAATGACACTCCTCCACAATATCTGCGGCACTTAAAACAAGCTTAGCCCCCTGTCCGATCAGACTGTTGCAGCCTTCACTAACCGCATCCCCAATTCTTCCCGGAACGGCAAAAACATCCTTTCCCATATCCACAGCCATGTCTGCCGTGATCAGTGAACCGCTTTTTTTACGCGCCTCCACAACCAGGACCCCATCGGCCAGGGCTGCTATCAAACGGTTTCTATAAGGGAAATGCCAGGAAAGAGGACGGGCACCCACAGGAAATTCTGATAAAATCCCACCACACCGTTTCATCTCCTCAAATAGGCGAATATTCTCCCTTGGATAACAAATATTCACCCCACAACCTAAAATGCCGTAAGTCGGAAACCCGGCATCCAGTGCTCCTTTATGGGCACAGCCGTCAATACCGGCAGCCAAACCACTGATGATCTGAACCCCCACAGCCGAAAGCTCCCTGGCAAATGCCCTTGCAATTTCCTGACCGTACGCCGAGGCCGCCCTTGCCCCCACAATGGCAATGGAGGGACGGTCAGGATCCGGAAGCCTCCCCGTGACAAATAAGCCAAAAGGACAATTCGGCAACAGCTTTAACTTTTGAGGAAAAGCATCATCACATCTTGCGATAAAAAATATATTTCTATTACAGAGCCTATTATATTCATCTTCCAATAAAGATATATCTCTGTGTGCCACAATTTTTTTCAGATTTTCTCCACCAAACAGATGGGACTGTCCCAATATCTCAGGCGAAGCCTTAAAAAAATTCTCATAGCCGCCGCACCACAGAGCCGCCTTTTCAAGTGAGACAATACCAAGCTCCACCAATGAAGCCAGCCAAAAATAAATCATCCGATCACAATCGGCTGTCTGATTCATCATGTTCAAACCCCCATCCCTGTTTTCCCGGCAGCCTGAAACAGGCAGCCTCACTTAAATGAACCTCGCAGATCCGCTGGCTATGATCTAAATCTGCAATAGTCCGGGCAACCTTCATTAGCTTTCCACATCCTCTGGCACTTAAATCTAAAGTTTTTGCCAATGCACGCATATATGTCTCGCACCCAGGCTCCAGCGGACAGAATTGTTCTATCATCTTTTCTGTCATTCTGGAATTAAAATAAATTCCTGTACCCATAAATCGTTCTGTCTGAATATGCCACACATCCAATACCTTTTCCCGCATTGTTTCAGAAGTAATGTCGGGTTCCTTCTTATTAAATAAAGTGAAACCCGCCGGCTTGACATCAACACACAGGTCCATTCGGTCCAGCAAAGGACGGCTGATTCTCTGCATATATCGGTTGACCTCATCAATGGTACACCGACAGCGGTTCCGATCCGGAAAATAACCGCACTTACATGGATTGGCGGCACCCACAAGAACAAACCCTGCCGGAAAACGGTAGCTGTGGCTGACACGATTTATGACGACCTGTCCACTTTCCAGAGGCTGACGTAAAACATCCAGGGTAGACGGCAAAAACTCCGCCATCTCATCCAAAAATAAAATACCGTGATGCGCCAGACTAACCTCCCCGGGCACAGGAATCCTGCCGCCCCCTGTAAGCGCTCTGGCTGAGGCTGTATGATGGGGTGTTCTAAAAGGCCGCTCTGTCATCAGCCCCTGTCCATCGCCAAGCAATCCGGCAACACTGTAAATTTTTGTAACCTCCATAGCTTCCTCGTATGATAAGGGGGGTAATATTCCCGGGATTCGCTCTGCGCACATAGACTTGCCGCTTCCCGGTGGACCAACCATAAGCATATGGTGCATCCCGGAAGCACAAATTAAGGCAGCCCGCTTAAGCATCTCCTGCCCCTGAATATCTACAAAATCTTTATAGATTCCCACATTTGCGTTATTTCCTTCTGCCGTTTGACGTCTTCCTGGTTTAAGCCGTCTTTTTACAGCTTTACAGACAGGATCAACTTTATTAAGGCAATCAACTGCTTCTTTCAGACTTTCCACCGGCCACAGCTGCAGATCGTGGACACACTGCGCCTCCTGTAGATTCTGCGCCGGAATCAGGCAACCCTTCATGCCCTCATCCCTGGCCATCATCATCAACGAAAGAATCCCTCTGACCGGCTTAATGCTTCCGTCCAGTCCCAATTCACCGATCACGAATATATGATTAAGATTTTCCTGTGGAATACACATCAGAGAAGATAAAATCGAAAGCGCAATAGGAAGATCATAGGCAGTTCCCTGCTTACGAATGCCTGCCGGAGAAAGATTCACAACAATCCGTTTTGCAGGCAGAAAATAGCCGGAATTACGCAAGGCCGTGGTCACTCTTTCCCTGGCCTCCTTAACCTCAGAACCCAGATATCCAACCAGAGTATAGGAAGGAAAACCACTGCTGATATCCGCCTCCACGCTGACCGGCTGACCGTTAATTCCCAAAACTGCGCCGCTGCTGACTTTTGAAAACATAAACAACCTTTCCGTCTCTCCAAAACTTCAAGTCCATACCCGAATCATAACACAGGCCGACAAAATCATATGTCGAAATTTGTCAATACTTTCTGAAAATCGTTAGACTTATTTCGACTTTCTGTCCGCCGTTGCTGTCAAAAAATGCCTGCAATATGTGACAAATGGAATCATACAATCCACTATATACTGCAGGCATAATTATTAATCAATATTTGGTCCTATATTCAATATTATTTCCCTGGTCATCTGAAAATTTCTTAAGTTTCATAAAGAAATCTTCAAGAATAAATCTGACATTAATATCATTATAAACACGAATAAGATTTCCTTTTCCGCTAAAATGGTATTTCATATTTTTGTCAATAAGCGGCGCTTCCCGCATATCATAGCAGCAGATCATCGGATCCATCATTAAACCAACCACGGGAGAATCGCCTAATGACCAGCTTTCGCCGTTTGGCCATTCAGACCGCCCGGCCTGAGCTGTATTAAATTCTGCCATCTGACAAAACAGATACTTTCCTATTTCTCCACACGGTTTAACTTTCATCTCCAATTCGGTCAGACTCACCATCATTTTTGCATAAACATTCATCGGGACCTGCCATAGATCAATCCCGGACTGAAATACAATATTTGCGGCATTGATATCATTGGACAAATTAAATTCTTTATGACCTTCAGGATACATTCCTCCGCCAATCCATATGGCGGTCAGTTTACCGACAATTTCCGGATGCTTAAGATAAGCACAGGCCAAATCGGTTATCGGTCCGAGAAAAGCAACAAATAAACGGGACGGATCGTCCGAAAGCGCTTCTTTTACAATCAGCTTTGCACCTTCTGAATACTCATAGGTACCATCATCTGCAATACATTTTTTAGCGCCTTTATATACGTTTACAGCATCTGACATATGCATAAGATCAACGACATGTTTACATTCTTCATAACTCTGCAGCATCGTATCATCACTGAAATGATTGCCAAAATGTGCACCGATCAGACCTTTTATAATAAACTTTGGTGTCAAAAGTGTATGCACAATTGCATACTGGTCATCAGCTTCATTTTTTGCATCTGTATTTAAAATCACACGAACTCTTTTATTTATCGGAACTTCAAAACTCATTTTTCTACTCCTACTGTTAGTATTTGTCATCATTGTTTTTACATTTTATAAATTGTATATTTATATCTCAAAACCTGCCTTAGTATCCAATCCTTCATTCACCCCTTTACACTGCCAAGGGTAATACCTGAAACAAAATATTTTTGCAGAAACGGATAAACTAAAAGAATCGGCAATAGTCCAATAACCATCTGCGCGCTTTTAATCGCATCTTCACTAAAATTTGCCAGAAGCTTCTGTTCCTGAGGACTCAAATTTGCAATATTAAATGTCACAATAATATTTCTCAAATAAGTCTGCAGCGGATAAGTATCCGGTGTCATATAAATAAGCCCGTCAAACCAGCTATTCCAGTGCTGAATCAATGAAAACAGAGTTACTGTTGCCAATACAGGTCGTGAAATTGGGACGTAAACCTTCCATAAAATCTTCCAGTGGGAAGCACCGTCGATTTTCCCTGCATCTTCCAATTCCGGTGAAATTTGTCTGAAAAAGCTAAGTACCAACAGCATATTAAAAACATTAATCGCTGAAGGAAGAATCAGGGCCCAGATCGAATTAAGAAGATTTAAATTGCTGATTAAAACATAGGTCGGAATGAGTCCTCCGCTAAAAAGCATTGTAAAGAAAAATATCCATACATATATATTCCGCCCTTTAAAACTTCCGTTCGTCTTGGACAGAGGGTATGCGGCAGTTATGATCAGGAATAAGTTCAGCGGCAGCCCGATCCCTACACGAAGCAGAGTTATCCCCATGGATTTCCAAAACGGTGCCCGCTTAAGCACATATACATAACTTTCAAGATTAAAATCGACTGGCCATAAACTAACCTTTCCAGCCGAAATAGCCTGACCGGAACTAAAACTCTGACATACGATATACCAGAAAGGCAGAAAACAAATCAGTGCCAGAAAGATAAGAATCACAGCAATCAATATCTGAAACAATTTTCCCCTGCGCGATTGGACAGCATGACTGCCTGTATCTTTGTCATCTTTAAATCCATTCATCTCAGATCCCCCTAAAAAACTTTGTAATCAAACTTTTTATCTGCAATATAGTAAGCAAATGAAATTAATATCAGTGATACAAACGATTTCAATACTCCGACTGCAGCAGAAGGCGCCAGCTGTCCGTTCTGAATGCCCATCCGGTAAACCAGCGTATCAATAATATCGCCCGTTTGATATACGCCTGGCGAATAAAGATTAAATACCTGGTCAAAGCCTGCATTTAAAAGATTTCCCAGATTTAAAATTGCCATTAAAATAATAATCATCCGCATTCCTGGAAGGGTTACATGCAGTGTCTGTTTCCATCTGCCGGCGCCATCAATCGCTGCAGCTTCATATAATCCGGGATCAATTCCCGTAATGGCAGCCAAATAAACAATACTGTTATATCCAAAATTTTTCCACAAATCTGAAGTAACCAGTACACCTCTGAAATATTCATTTTCGCCAAGAAAATACACCGGATCTCCCCCAAGAGCTGTAATGATTCTGTTCACAACACCATTCGTCGGCGAAAGTACATCAAAAAGCATCCCCGCAAGAATAACCCAAGAAACAAAATAAGGAAAATATATAACTGTTTGAACGGTCTTTTTCAAAAATCTGTATCTGCATTCATTTAATAATAAAGCCACGGCAATAGCCAGCAAAGATCCCAGCACAATCTTTAACACAGACAGGATAAGTGTATTGAAAATAACCTGCTTCGTTGACGGCAAAGAAAAAATATACCTGAAATTATCCAATCCCACCCAAGGACTGTCCCCAAAAAGTCCAAGTGCCGGATTAAATTTTCTAAAAGCGATCGTTATACCTGCCATTGGAATGTAACTAAATATAAAAAGTATGATCAATGATGGTACAAGCATCAAGTGTAATTGCAAATTACCTCGAAATATGTTTTTTTTACATCCCTGTTTCATAAATTTGCATCCTTTCCTGACTCCTGGATAAAAGTCATAAAACGTCTATCCAGGAAACATTCGTTATATTCTCATCGCTCTTTTATTTACCAGAAAGCTGTGCATTGATCTCTTCTGTGACCTGCGTACCGCCAGCCCCATTCCATTGTTCAACCATTGCATCAAAGCCTTCATCCACATCAACCTCGCCTTTAATCATGTTAATATATGCTGTATCTATAATTTCCTGCATACTGCTCCACCGTTCCTGGTATGTGGGTGTCGGTACGCCCTGCCATGCATTCCATGTAATGGCATCTGGATAAACCTGGTCAACCAGTTCAAAACACGAACCTTCCGGTCCAAACTGGAGTTTATAACCAAGATCACCGTCTTGGATCAGCTTCCAATAATCACCGCCTACACCGGTAAGTTCATCAAGCGTATTATTTTTCATTGCTTCTTTCATTTGGCGATGCGGCAGCAGATCTACATCTGCAGCCAGAATCTTAACGGGACTGTGCTGCCATAAATTACCGTCTTCAATACATGCAAAATATGTACCAAAATCATTATTTTCACCAAATAATTTTTCCGAATAGGCATTCAGCATGGCAACAAGCGCTTCCGGATGTTTGGCGGCGGCACTGACACAATAAAAACCACTGGTTGATATGTTCGCATAAACCGGCGCCGGATTGCCATCTGTACCGGGAGCCAGAATCGGTATCCACTCAGCCTCCGGAACCTCATCTTTAACTGCATTCATCTGGATGGCATACCAGTGGCATCCATAAAACAGTCCGCACGTATTATTGGCAATCAGATCCCCATAGTCTGTCCACTGCAATGTGGCAAATTCTGTGTTTAAAAGACCTTCTTTATACATATCCTGCAGCCATTTCAGTCCGCCTTTCATCTCCGGCTGAACCATAGAATAACCAACTGAACCATCCTCAAGCGTACTCCAGTAGTTTTGATCCGCAGACTGTCCGCCAAAGGCCCAGAATATTCCATTGCCGCTAAAATTTGTATACATAGAGTCAATACTTAAACCAATTGTATCATCCTTTCCATTTCCGTCAGGATCCTGCTCCACAAAAGCTTTTGCAACTGCCTTTACATCATCCATGGTTTTCGGTACATCCAGCCCAAGTTTATCCAGCCAGTCCTTTCTCACCCAGAGATAATTGAATCCATTGGTTGACGGCATTTTATAAGGAACGCAATAAAGTTTGCCGTCGACCTTATAGTTATCAAGAAAATTTTCTCCCTCTCCCTCAATAATACCTTTTAATGTAGGATTGGCCTCATTTTCATAAATGTCCGTCAGATCTGCGATCATTCCGGCATCAATCAGCTGTTTGTAAAGCGTCATATCGCTTAGTTCAAATATATCCGGAAGCTGTCCGGATGTCATCGCCAGAACAATCTGCTGCTGATAGTCGGCACCTGTAGGCGATACAAGCGTATATTTACTTTCAATGCCAACCTCATCTCTAAAATACTGAATCCAGCGGTTGTTATCATAGGGTTCTCCAATCTCGGCCATTTTTGCAAAACTATCCTGGTTTGCATCAAACATCGATCCAAAAGTTACCGTAATCGGTTCCTCATAAGTTCTCCACTCCCCAGCGCCATAGGTTTGTCCCTCTACAGTATTCGCAGCTGTATTTTGTTCTGTTTCCACCGCAGATGCGCTGCCGCATGCTCCCAAAACAGAAGACAACATTGTTACAGACAACATTACCGGCATCATTTTTTTGTTCATTTTTATCCTCCCCATTTCTTAACTCCAAGTGCTTTTTCAGCAAAATCTCAATGTTTCTATTGATTATTTTAAAACTTTACATATTTTATACAATTATCTATTCAGACATTTACATCTTCAATTTGTACTTTAAAACGATAAAAATATCGCCAGCCATAAAATATAGCTGACGATACAAAATTTGTTATTAATCGCTTAAAGGGCACACCAGTCCCAGCCGATTTTTTCATTTATTTTAAACATCACATTACTTCACCCAGTATTTCTTTCTGTATTTTGCCGGGGTCACGCCATTGCGTTCCTCAAAAATACGGTGAAAATAAGCTCTGCTTTGATAACCAATTGCAGCCATGATTTCTTCAATGGAAAGTGTTGTCGTTTTCAGCATATTTTCCGCAAAAGACAATCTGACATTTTTCAAGTATTCCGAATAAGTAACACCTGTATGTTCTTTAAAAAGACGATTATAATAATCCTTATTATAATAAAATTTATCTTCTAAATCAGAAATCGTTACAGACATATAATTTTCATGAATATACCGTTCCATTTCCTGAAACAACAGCTTGCGCTTCATTTTCTTTTCTTCACTGTTCAAATGATAATCATATTCCATAGAAAGACTTTCAATCAGTCTTTCCAAAAGGCCTTTAATAATATTTTCATACCCTGCATCCTGTCCAAAAGCCTCTACAAAAAGTTTTTCCATGACAGCAGGCGCTCTGGAGCTGCTCAGCCTTTGATGAAACGCCAAAAACTGACGTTTGGCTTTTTGTTCCAAAAGGGCGGTTTTCAAAAAATTCTGTATTTCTGAATTATTGACTTTACCCATAAAAGCCATATCTAAAATTTCCTGACTGACCCCGATGTAAATTGTTGTCAGTTTACTTTTACTGTAAACATCACTGTGCGAACAGTTTCTGTCTACAATCCAAAAGTCTCCCTGAGAAAATTTATACTCTTTTCCAAAAAAACTTTGCCGGGCGCAACCTTCAAGTACATAGCCAATCTCAATGCAGCCATGCTGATGCATCGGTCCTTTTTCCCCGTCATGCTGCACATCCCGATAAAACACGGCTTCGCCTGAAGGATGACCGGCATAAATCATAATATGTCCGTCTTCATTCTGCATCCATACACCCACTGTGGGGAAATTTTCAGGAAAATAACATATGACAGATTCCTCTCCTACAGTTAATATTTCCGTTTCCGGCTCACTGGCATTCTTACTTAGTTCCTGTTCATTTTCTCTAATATAAGTGATACAATCTTCAACACAGGAATCTGGTTTATATTTAATTTTCTTCAAGCCTTCACCCCCGTAAAAATACAATAAAAAATCTAAAATAAAGCAGTCATCCATTGTAATCCCACATCATATAGGCTATAATAGCAAAAAAACAAAAAGGAGTTTTTTAATAATGAGAGCAGTCATACAGCGGGTTTCCCGGGCCAGCGTCACCGTGGACGGCGAAATTATAGGAAAAATCGATAAAGGGTTGATGATTCTTCTGGGCGTTTCCTGCGAGGACGATGCATCCGATCTGGATTATCTTGTAAAAAAAATAACGGCCATGCGTATCTTTGAAGACGAAAATGAAAAAATGAATCTTTCTGTATCCGATGTCAACGGCAGCCTTCTTGTTGTGTCACAGTTTACCCTGATGGCCAGCACCAAAAAAGGCAACCGGCCCAGTTTTACCGAAGCCGGTGCCCCACAGATGTCAGAAACACTCTATGAAAAATTTATCAGCCGCTGCCAGGCCCTCGGCCTGAATACCCAGCATGGACAATTTGGTGCCCACATGCAGGTGGATTTGATCAACGATGGCCCTGTAACAATTATAATTGACAGTCGAAACCGCACATAACAAACATTGCCGAAGCCTCAAACGGGCTCCGGCAATGTTTGTTTTAGCGTACAATGCCAATCAGCTGGTTAATATCCTCCACATTGTGGCGTTTCATATAAGCCTCAATGCCTTTGACAACATCCATGGTTGCATAAGGATTCATAAAATTGGCGGTTCCCACAGCCACTGCCGTTGCACCGGCCAGTATAAATTCAATGGCATCTTCACCGCTGCATATACCACCCATACCGATCAGCGGAATTTTCACCGCATTGGCGACCTGATAAACCATACGCACAGCCACCGGTTTAATTCCAGGACCTGACAGTCCGCCTGTGCGGTTTGCTAAAGCAAAGGTCTGACGTTCAATATCGATTTTCATTCCTGTAATTGTATTAATCAGAGACAAAACATCAGCGCCGCCGGCTTCGGCTGCTTTTGCGGTCTCTGTAATATCGGTCACATTGGGACTTAATTTCATAATCACCGGCTGCTTTGCTTTGGCTTTCACCGCTTTTGTGATTTCTTCCACAGATTTGGGATTCTGGCCAAATGCAATGCCGCCTTCTTTTACATTGGGGCAGGAAATATTAATTTCCAGCATATCCACATCTGTATCGCCCAGGCGTTCAACGGTCTCGATGTAATCCTGAGTTGTCCTTCCGCAAACATTGACAATAATTTTTGTGTCATATTTCTTTAAAAACGGAATATCTCTTTCAATAAACAAATCAACCCCCGGATTCTGAAGACCTACAGCATTGAGCATGCCGCTCCATGTTTCGGCAATTCTCGGCGTCGGATTTCCCGGCCACGGAATATTGGCAACCCCCTTGGTCACTACCGCCCCCAGCTGATTTAAATCTACAAACGCGCTGTACTCAGCACCTGAACCAAATGTACCTGAAGCCGTCATCACAGGATTTTTAAGCTCTACTCCGGCAAGATTTACTTTTGTATTCATAATTCTACCTCCTGTGCGTCAAATACCGGTCCGTCCTTGCAGATTCTTTTATTATTGACATTGGTATGATGATCTTTTTCTTTTGACTTGCATACACATGCAAGGCATGCGCCGATTCCACACGCCATTTTTTCTTCAAGAGAAATCTGACATGGGATCTGGTTCTTTGCCGCATAATCTTTTACAGCCTTTAACATCGGTGTCGGACCACAGCTGTAAATGTGATCGCCACAAAGTCCATGGGCTTTAATGGCATCTAAAACGTTACCGCAGGTTCCCACACTGCCATCCTCTGTAGCGACATAAACCGTACCATATTCCTGAAGATCTTCCAGTAAAAATGTCTCATGGTCTCTGTAACCAACCACAATTGTTTTTTCGCAATTCAGCTTTTTGGCCAGTTCCAGCATGGGAGGAATACCGATTCCTCCGGCTACCAGAAGGGCATGACCATTTTCCTGAAGTGTATAACCATTGCCCAAAGGTCCCATAATCTGAACTCTCTGCCCGGCTTTTAATTTTGAAAATTCCTTTGTTCCTTCTCCTGCAACCCGATAAACAATACGGATACTGCGAAACTCCGTATCAACCTCGCAAATACTGATGGGACGGGGAAGAAGTCTGGAACTGTCATTGCTGTACACCGAAATAAACTGTCCCGGTCTGGCCTCATCAGCCATGGAACCAACAGACAGCCACATACTGTACACACCTTCCGCCAGTTTTTTCTGCGAATTCACTGAAACTGTAATTTTCTTTGTACTCATTTTTGTCTCTCCAATTCTTTATGCTTCCCTATGATTTATGCTTCGTAAACAATCCGGCCGGCAACAATGGTTTTTAAAACCTTGCCCCGAACTTTGCAGCCATTAAATGGGGTGTTTTTGCCCAGCGATGCAAATTCATTTACATCAATGATATATTGGGCATCAGGATCGATCACCGTAATATCTGCTGCCATGCCCTCAGCCAGACTGCCTCTGTCGATGCCAATAATCTGAGCAGGCTTATAGCTCATACGCTCCACCATCTCATAGGGTGTCAGCTTTCCTGTATGAACCAGATAAGTCATGGTCAGTGTCAGCGCAGTCTCACTTCCTACAATCCCAAAAGGAGCAGATGCAATACCTCTGGCCTTTTCATCTGCATGGTGAGGCGCATGGTCCGTTGAAATAGAATCCATCACACCACAGCTTAAGCCTTCAACCAGGGCATCCCTGTCGGCGGCAGTTCTTAAAGGCGGATTCATTTTATAATTGGCATCATCCCCTGGAATATCATCCTCGGTCAGAACAAAGTGATGAGGACATACTTCAGCCGTCACCGAAATCCCGTCTTCCTTTGCCAGTTTCACCATCTTCACACTGTCTTTGGTGGAACAATGGCACAGATGCAGTCTGCATCCCGTAGACTTTGCCAGCAAAATATCTCTGGCCGTAATTGTATCTTCCACATCATTGCCGATGCCTTTTACACCCAGTCTTTCTGCTGTCGCACCGGCATTAATAGCGCCGCCGTTGACAAGGAACTTATCTTCACAGTGGGCCATCACAACCAGACCATTTTCTGCTGCCTGTACCATAGCATCCTTATAAATCTTTGTATTCATCACAGATTTTCCGTCCTCGCTGATCGCCACAGCGCCGGCCGCAGCCATTCCGGCGATATCTGCCATTTCTTTGCCGCTTTGCCCTTTCGTCACCGCACCTACAGGCCAGATATTCACAACCGACTCATTTTGAGCTTTATCAAGAAGCCATGAAACCATTTCCGGCGAATCAATGGCCGGTTTTGTGTTCGGCATGGGACAGATTGAAGTAAAACCGCCTCTGGCTGCAGCCATTGCACCTGTTTTTATGGTTTCCTTATACTCAAATCCCGGTTCCCTCAAATGTACATGAAGGTCAATCAAACCCGGAACAACATAGCATCCTTTGGCATCGATCACTGTATCGGCAGCCTCATCGATTGCCGGGGCAACTTTTTCCACTTTACCGTACTTTACAAGCACATCATACTGGCCATCCCGTCCTGTAGCCGGATCAATCAGACGACCGTTTTTAATTAAAAGGCTCATTGGCTTATCCTCCAGTCCTGAAAAACAGTTCATTTTGTCTTTTATTTTATCATATCCAGCCCTGAGTTGACAAGAGTTGAGAAATTGCTCTAATTTTCTAAACAAAGAAAAAATTTAAAATTTTTCAAAAAAGTTGTTGACAATTGAACATTTATCATGTATATTATTATTTGTCCTGAGGGACATCAAATCAAATAAGTTTTTAATTATGCGCGAGTGGCTCAGTGGTGGAGTATCGCCTTGCCAAGGCGAGGGTCGCGGGTTCGAATCCCGTCTCGCGCTTTTTTTATTTTTAAATACTAAAAAGGGGAAGATCAAAACCGGTCTTCCCCTTTTCGTATATTTCACAACTTATTATTTTATTTTTGAAGCAGCACTAAGCCGTGACATTGCCCGGGCCAATGCCATTTTATTCAGGTGATACTCCTGAATACTCTGCTTTTGTCTCAGCTGTTCTTCGGCTTTTTCCTTTGCCTCTCTTGCCCGGACAATATCAATATCTTCCGGACGTTCCGCCGTCAGGACAAGTACCTTGACACGGTTATTGATCACCTCAGCAAAGCCGCTGCTGACAACGGCCTTAATCTTTTCTCCGCTCTCTGTCTCAATACGCACGGTTCCAGGCACAATGGCAATCAGCATATTATCATGGTGTGCCAAAATACCGGCTTCGCCGTCTGGAACAGGTACGGTCAGAGAGCGGGTTTTTCCCTTGTAAAACTTCTTATCACTGGCAATAACTTCCAGATAAAATGTATTTCCCATAAGAAGCCTCCTTAGTTTTCATCGGCCTGAGCCTTTGCTTTGGCAATCACATCATCAATGGTACCTACATTAAAGAAGGCATTTTCAGGATATTCATCCATCTCTCCATTGATAATCATTTTAAAGCCACGGATGGTCTCCTTGAGCGGTACATATTTTCCAGGAACACCGGTAAAGTTTTCCGCCACATGGAAAGGCTGAGATAAAAACTTTTGTATTTTTCTTGCACGATATACCGTGTTTTTATCCTCATCGGATAATTCTTCCATCCCCAGAATTGCAATAATATCCTGAAGTTCTTTATATTTCTGAAGGATTTCCTGAACCTTTCTGGCCGTCTCATAGTGTTCCTCTCCCACAACATCGGCTTCCAGAATACGGGATGTCGATTCCAGAGGATCCACAGCAGGATAGATACCCTGCTCCACAATTTTTCTGGACAATACAGTAGTCGCATCCAGATGAGCAAATGTGGTGGCAGGTGCCGGGTCTGTCAGGTCATCGGCAGGCACATAAACAGCCTGCACACTTGTAACAGAGCCTTCCTTTGTGGAGGCAATCCGTTCCTGAAGCTCACCCATTTCTGTGGCCAGTGTAGGCTGATAGCCAACCGCTGAAGGCATACGCCCCAAAAGGGCGGAAACCTCAGATCCGGCCTGTACAAAACGGAAAATATTATCAATAAACAGCAGCACATCCTGATGCTCTCTGTCACGGAAATATTCCGCCATCGTCAATCCGGTCTCGGCCACACGCATACGTGCTCCGGGAGGTTCGTTCATCTGACCAAACACCAGAGCCGTTTTTTCCAGGACACCAGATTCCTTCATTTCGGTCCAAAGGTCATTTCCTTCACGGGAACGCTCGCCTACACCAGTGAAAATAGAATAACCGCCATGCTCAGTGGCAATATTCTGAATCAATTCCTGAATCAAAACCGTTTTTCCAACACCGGCACCGCCAAACAGACCGATCTTACCGCCCTTGGCATAAGGTGCCAGCAGGTCAATGACCTTTATACCTGTCTCCAGAATTTCCACAACAGGACTCTGATCTTCAAAGGTCGGTGCTTCCCTGTGAATGCCCCAGTGTTCTTCATTTTCAAGGCGTTCACCTCTGTCAATGGTTTCACCGAGAACATTAAACAAACGTCCCAGCGTACATTCTCCCACAGGAACCTGAATTCCCCGGCCTGTCGCTGTAACTTCCATATCCCGGTAAAGGCCCTCACTGGCAGACAGCATAATACAGCGCACAATATTATTGCCAACGTGCTGTGCCACTTCCATCACACATTTTTTTCCGTTATTATCAACTTCCAGAGCATCCTTAATAAATGGAAGTTCCCCATCTTCAAATTCTACGTCTACAACAGGTCCCATGACCTGTACGATTTTACCTTTTTTCATGCTTGTCACTTCCTTTTTTGGGCCTTTGCCCCACTGATGACTTCTGTAATTTCCTGCGTAATCGCTGCCTGTCTGGCTCTGTTGTATTCAATTCCCAGCAGCCGCAGCATATCCCTGGCACTTTTTGTGGAAGCTTCCATGGCCATCATTCTGGAATTATGCTCACTGGCATAGGATTCCACAAGGCAGCCATAAATCGTCCCTGTCACATAATTGGGCACCACATGATTCAGCACAATCTCCGGTGACGGTCTCAGGGAAATTTCTTCCATATATAAGTCAATGGGAATCTTCACATCAAAATAGTTCTTTTTAAGAGGCAGCAGCTGCTCCATCCTTGTCTCAGAGGCAACGGCATTGATCATCTGTGTATAAATAATATGAACCTCGTCCAGTTCACCGCTGTCAAAGGCTGTCAGCATTTTCTCCGAAATCACACGAGCCCTGTGAACCGTTGGCTTTTGCACCGTATAGAGAAAACTGCCGTCCATATCCACATTCTTTTTTGCAAAATACTGACGGCCCACAACGCCAAGAACAAACAGCTTATGTTCTCCCGGCCCGCTCATGGTTTCCTCGGCCATTTTTATTACATTATGATTATAGGCTCCGGCCAGTCCCTTATCCGCAGTTATCGCAATAATTCCTATTTTTCGCTTTTCTTTAGGAATATCCGCTCTCTGATCAAAATAGCGATGCTCAATATCCGGCACATGGCGCAGGATTCGGCTGATGGCACTCTGAATGCTAAAAAAGTAAGGTGCTGTGTCCTCCAAAACTTCTTTAGCCCGCTTTACCTTTGAAGACGAAATCATATACATGGCATTGGTAATTTTCATTGTGTCCTGAACACTTTTAATACGGCTTTGAATTTCTTTTGTACCTGCCATATTCCATCACCTGCTCTTATCTTTAAATTCCTGTACGGCCTTTACAATACTTTCTTCCAATTCTTCGGAAAGCACCTTTTTTTCTTCGATTTCCCGGCCAATTTCAGGATAAGCAGTATCCATATAATCCAACAGCTCCAGCTGAAAAGACTTGACAGACCTCAGCTCCAGATCCATAAAAATTTTATGATTTGCCGCCACCAGTGTGATTACCTGCTGATGCATGCTCAGCGGATGACATAAAGGCTGCTTTAAAAGCTCCATCAAACTGCTTCCGTAAGCCAGCAAAGCCTTTGTGGCCGGGTCCAGATCCGAACTGAACTGGGTAAATACTTCCATTTCCCGATACTGGGCAAGATCGATACGTATACTGCCCGATGCCTTTTTCATGGCCTTTGTCTGAGCCGCACCGCCCACACGGGATACGGAAAGACCAACATTTACCGCAGGACGCATACCTGAACGGAATAAATCATCTTCCAGGAAAATCTGCCCGTCTGTAATAGAAATCACATTGGTGGGAATATAGGCCGATACATCTCCGGCCTGCGTCTCAATAATAGGCAGCGCTGTAATTGATCCGCCGCCGGCCTCATCACAAAGCCGGCTGGAACGTTCCAGAAGTCTGGAATGGAGATAAAAAACATCTCCCGGATAAGCCTCACGCCCCGGTGAACGTTCAAGGAGCAAGGACAGTGCCCGGTATGCGACCGCATGCTTAGAAAGATCATCATAAACAATCAGTACATCCCGACCGCTGTACATAAAATATTCTGCCAGCGAAGTGCCCGCATACGGTGCAATATACTGCAGCGGCGCGCAGTCACTGGCCGTAGCAGCCACAACAATACTGTATGCCATGGCTCCATGTTTTTCCAGGGTGTTCACCAGTTTGGCAATGGTAGAAGCCTTCTGGCCAACAGCCACATAAATACAGATCACATCCTTACCCTTTTGATTTAACATTGCATCAATGGCAATGGATGTTTTTCCGGTCTGACGGTCTCCGATAATCAGCTCACGCTGCCCCCGGCCAATAGGGAACATAGAGTCAATCGAAAGAATTCCTGTCTCCAACGGTACACTGACGGATTTACGGTCAATAATTCCCGGTGCCTCCTGTTCAATCGGCCGGTAATCGTCTGCCTTAATTTCTCCCTTTCCGTCAATGGGAGCGCCCAGCGCATCCACAATGCGTCCAATATAAGCATCACCTACGGGAATGCCTGCGTTTTTCTTTGTACGTACAACTTTACTGTCCTCGCGTATTCCTGTATCCTTGCCAAAAATAATACAGCCAATACTGTCCTGACGAATATCCTGAACCATACCCTTAAGACCGTTTTCGAAAATAACGATTTCTCCGTAAACAGCATGGTCTATTCCGTAAATACGGGCAATGCCGTCACCTACAGAAATTACCCGTCCCGTTTCCTGCTCACGGCATACTTCATCGTAATTTTCAATTTCTTCTTTCAGTATGGAAATAATTTCATCTGAATTGATTGCGCCCAATCCTTTCACCTCCGGGTTAATTTCTGTTCAAGCCGATTAAAGCGTCCCTTTAAACTGTAGTCATATTCATAATCTTTGACTTTCAGAATAAACCCGCCAATCAGCGATGTATCCTCAACCATTTCAAAATCAACATGTTCTGCATGATATCTTTTTTTAATGAAGTTTCTCATTCCTTCAAGCTGCATAGCCTGTGGCGCTGTCACATAATAAAGTTGGGCACGCACAGACTTTTGAAGCCTTGCCTCATATTCTCCGTAGGCCGCTGCAATATCCGGAAACTGACCAATCCTGCAGTGACGGCATAAAACCTTCATAAAATTTTTCACGTTTTCAGGAAAAACACGGTCAATGACCGCCGATTTTTCCTTCATTGATACCGCAGGGCAGGTCAAAACCTTTAAAATCTCCGGCACCGTGCAAACCATCTCGCCTGCTGCCTCAACGTCTGACAGAGGTATCCCCAGCTCATGCAAAACTCTTGCATAATATTCAGTGCTCTGAGTCATGCCTCTCACCTGTTTCCTCTAAAAATTGATTATATAAATCCAGGTCATCCCGGCTGCTTTTACCGGATCCGGTAACTTTGCGGGCAGCGTCCATGGCCAGTTCGGCCACCTGGGATTTAAGATCCTGCATTGTTTTTTCTTTTTCCAGAGAAATTGTTTTTTGCGCATTTTCCATGATCTGAGCCGCATTGGCATCGGCATCTTTCAAAATTCGGTTATATTCCGCCTGCGCATTTTCTTTGGCCTCTGCCACAATTTTTCTGGATTCTTCCCGCGCGCCCGAAAGCGCTGCTTTGTAATGTTCCTTCAGTTCCATAGCTTCCGCCTGATCTGTTCTGGCCTTTGAAAAGCCTTCTTCAATTGTCTTTTTGCGTTCTTCCATAATATTCATAATGGGGCCAAACAAAAACTTCCGCATAAGAAAATAAAAAACAACCAGGTTGATCAGCGTAAAGAGAAGGTTCCAGTCAAGTTTCAGCACCTTTCCCGCCTGCCTTTCTTACATAATTTAACCGTTGATGATCAGCCCAGGAACAGGATAATAAACAGTGCCACAATGAAACCATAAATCGCTGTCGCCTCTGCCAGAGCACAGCCAAGAATCAGTGATTTACTGATTTTGCTCTCAGCTTCCGGCTGTCTGGCAATGGCTTCAACAGCTTTTCCTGTTGCAAGTCCAATACCAATACCTGCGCCAACACCTGTTAATACTGCGATTGCTGCTCCGATTGCTACTAATGTCATAATAAATCCATCCTTTCAAATAAAAATGTTCATTCGTTTTTCATTCATCTTTAAAACTGCGGCTATTCATCTTCCACAGCTTCCTTGATAAACAGCGTTGTCAGGAATACAAAAACATATGCCTGAATGATTCCGTCAAATATATCAAAATACATGCTGAATGGAATCGGTAAAAATACTGGGAGTAACATCTTAATCAGCTCCATGACCACAAACGATCCAAGGACATTGCCAAACAGACGCATACAAAGTGACAGCGGCCGGATGAATAGTTCCAGAATATTTAACGGCAGAATCACCGCTACCGGCTGCGCAAATGCGTGAAGCCAGCCCTTCACACCTTTTTGCCGAATCCCCGCATATTCAATAAGGAAAATACTTGCAATGCCCAATGCGGCCGTTACATTCATATCCTTTGTCGGTGGGGTAAAGCCTAGAATACCGATCAGATTGGAGGCTCCAATATACAGCGCTACAGTCATCAGATACGGGATATAACGATAGCCGTTTTTCCCGATGGTCTCTTCGAAAAAATTCAGAAGAAAGCTGACCGCCGATTCCAGAAGCAGCTGCTTTCTGCTCGGATTTTCCACCCTGAGATTTCTTACCAGGACAATGGCCAGAATAGTAAAAATGGCCATAATAATCCAAGTAACCACAACGGATTCATAAATCGGTATGCCGTCTCCGATGGGTATAGTGAAAACAGTTTTCACATTCAGGGCATTCATCAAATCTTCTGCGAATTGTTCCGTATGACTCCCTCCTTTGTGCTATTTTATAGACCAGAAAAAAAGTCAGTAAAAATGGACAATTACAATCTGGAAACCACACAATTTTTGTTAAATTCTGTAGTTTCCAGATTGTCACTGCCCCATTACCCATACTTTCTTCCGCCTTGCACAGTTTACTACTTTTATTTTATCTTGAAAAATGATAATATATTATGATAGATATAACAATTTGTTATGGTATTTCATGCTGTTACGAAATCACAGACCATCCGCATAGGATATATTGTTACAGAATGACTTAAAGAAAACATTAGAAAGGTGTGAAAAAGTTCGAAATGTCTGCAAATTTTGAATATTATAAGATATTTTATTATGTTGCCCGCTATGGCAATTTTACTCAGGCCGCCAATGCCCTTCTTTCCAGCCAGCCGGCCATCACCCGTGCCATGCAGAATCTGGAAAATGAGCTGGGCTGCCGCCTGTTTATCCGTTCCCGCCACGGTGTTACACTGACTGCAGAAGGCGAACTTTTATATTCCCATGTTCAGCCGGCCTGTGAACACCTGCTTAAAGGCGAAGAAGACCTGGATACCACACTGAATCTGCGTAAAGGCATTATTTATATTGGAACAACAGAAACCGCCCTCCACTGCTACCTTCTGGAAAAGCTAAGCATCTTCCATAAGCTCTACCCTGGCGTCCGAATGAAGCTGATCAATAATTCCACCCCCAGCGCCCTTCAGGACATCAAATCGGGGATTGTGGACCTTGCATTGGTCACAACCCCCTTTGACTGTGCATCTCCTCTGAAATATATTTCCTTAAAATCCTGTCAGGATATCCTTGTTGGCGGACTGGAATTTGAACACCTGGCCCAGGGGGTCCACCACCTGGCAGATCTGAGTCAGTATCCGCTGGTCTCTCTGGCACCCAACACCATGACCCACCAGTTTTATCATCAATTTTATAACGCGCATCATCAGATTCTGCGTCCGGATATCGAACTGGCCGCTGCCAATTTGATTCTGCCGGTCATTGAACGCGGACTTGGCATTGGTTATATTCCGGAGGAAATGGTAGCGGATAAGCTAAAAAAACACCAGCTTGTTCAAATACAGCTTTATGAAAAAATCCCCCAACGGGAAATCTGCATGGTCTGGGATTCCAAACGCCCATTAAGCACAGCCATGCGTCAGATGATCAAGCTTTTTAAAGATGACTCGGCATCCAGCCATTTTCCACAGCATTCCTGAAATCCCAGCCTTCGGGACCATTAATCAGCTTGTAGCTCCACCAGAAATACCCCATACAGTTTTCCCAGGCCGACAGCTGAGCATCCGCCAAAAGTCTGTAGAATAAATCTTTTTGAACCGGTGTGCGTTCCTTATTCGTGGATGGTGTATGACTTAAGCACCATTCACCGATGACAACCGGCATCGTTGTTTTCATGGATTCCAGTTTTTCCACATGCTCTCTGAAGATTTTCCGAATATATTCCACCTCATCACAGCCATCCGCGGAACCCATACCCAGGTACCAGTGGGCATCCAGAATCACATTTTTATATTCCGGCTCCTGCATAAAACCATACCAGGCCTCAAAACGGAAAGCATCATGCATCACAACGGCTTTACTTTCATCCATATGTCTGCGAATCACATGATAAGCATCTTTATAAAACTTCTTTAATACCGACAGGGGAACAAAATCCGATCCCTCTGCCCGTTTAGGATCATGGGGTGGATATTTGCTGCGGGTCGATTCCCACATCTGTTCTGAAATAGGTTCATTGATCACTTCAATTCCCCAAAGCTGAGGACTGCTGCCATACCTGGCTGCCAGTTTTTCAAGAACAACCAGCAAACGATTGATCCTTGCTTCGGACTGGAAGCATTTACATACACCACAGATGCCTCCATTATCAAAGCCATTCTGGCTTTCCGGCGCTGTATGAAGATCAATTAAAATCTCAAGTCCGGTTTCTTTTGCCCATTCAAATGCCAGATCCAGATACTCGATACATGGAACATAAGGCTTACAATACTCCGGATCATCGCCAAAAATAAAATGAGGCACCGGAATACGGACAACATTCATCCCCCGCTCCTTAATATATTCAAAATCCCTTTTTGTAATATAAGTATCTCTGTGTGCCTTTAAACGGGCTTTAAGCTCCGCCTCCGGCAGCTGACGGCACAGTTCATCCTCATCTTCCGCCGTTGTTCCTTCAAATAGTGTCCGGTTCATCCACTTTTCCAGGACAAGCCAGTTCCCTAAATTCACGCCTTTAATTTGTGCCATAAAAAAAAGTCCCCCTTATATAGATTACCCTCCAAGACCAGCCTTTTTTGCCCGGTCTTTTCCTGCACCGAGTTTTTCCTCTGTATGCAATAGGTATGCTTACAGTATAGCACCCTGTGTCTGTATATACCAAAGACATTTTATATCACTATCCGGACATCTGGAAAATCTTTGTAAATCTATAAAAAAACATCCCGGGAACCGCATCAATCCAGACGGTTTCCGGGATAAAAGTTTCTGATTTATTCCTGATCGGCTTCTGATTATTTATACTGATCAAACATTCCGGTAAAATCAAAGGTGGCAAAATAATCTCCCGGTGTTTCAGCACGGCGAATCAGCTGAGTTGTCCCATCTTCTTTTAAAAGAATCTCTGCGGAACGCAGCTTGCCGTTATAGTTATATCCCATGGAAAAGCCGTGGGCACCGGTATCATGGATAATTATATAATCACCGATATCAATTTTAGGCAGCATCCGATCCACTGCAAATTTATCATTATTTTCACACAAAGAGCCTGTCACATCATATTTATGATCACAGGGCCAGTCTTCCTTGCCTGCCACAGTGATGTGATGATAAGAACCATACATAGCCGGACGCATAAGATTGCAGGCGCAGGCATCCAGCCCAATGTACTCTTTAAAAATATGCTTTTCATGAATTGCCGTGGCAATCAGATGTCCGTAAGGTGCCAGCATAAAACGTCCCATCTCCGTAAATATGGCCACATCACCCATACCTGCGGGAACGAGAATTTCTTCGAATACCTGACGCACTCCCTCACCGATCACTTCAATATCATTGGCCGGTTCATCGGGATGATAAGGAATACCAACGCCGCCGGATAAATTAATAAACTTAATATCAGCGCCGGTTTCTTCCTTAAGTTCAACAGCCGTCTGGAAAAGAATCCTGGCCAGGGCCGGATAATATTCATTTGTTTTTGTATTGCTGGCCAAAAAAGCATGAAGTCCAAAGTATTTGGCGCCTTTGGCCTTAAGACGTTTAAAGCCTTCCGTCAGCTGAGCCCGTGTAAAGCCATATTTTGCTTCTCCCGGTGTGTCCATAATGGATGTGCTGATTTTAAAATCTCCGCCGGTATTAAAACGGCAGCAAATGGTTTCCGGTATGCTGCCAGTGGCTTTTTCCAGAAAATCAATATGCGTATAATCATCCAGATTAATAATAGCCCCCAGCTGTTTGGCCAAAACAAACTCCCTTGCCGGCGTCGCATTGGAAGAAAACATAATATCATGGCCTTTAAATCCACAGGCGTCAGACATCATCAGTTCTGTCTCCGATGAACAGTCTGTACCGCAGCCTTCCTCCTGAAGAATTTTTAAAATAAACGGATTCGGTGTGGCCTTTACTGCAAAATATTCTCTAAAGCCTTTATTCCAGGAAAAAGCCTTATAAACCTTGCGGGCGTTTTCCCGGATTCCCTTTTCGTCATACAGATGGAACGGTGTCGGATATTTTTTGACAATCTCATCCAGTTGTTCCTTGGTCACAAATGGTTTTTTCTCCATGAAAGTCTCCTTTAAATCATTATTTAGTCAATCACAATGGATATGCATACACAAAATCACGCTTTGGTATCATACACTTTTTTATTTCACTTTGACAATCCAGCCTTCAGGACCTTTAAGGGTACCTTTCTGAATGCCTGTAATTGTATCATAAACCCGCTGACTCACAGGGCCGATCTTGCCTCCGTTAATTTCCATATGATGGCCTTCCCATAAAAGCTCTCCAACCGGTGAAATAACTGCCGCTGTGCCGGTTCCAAATACCTCTTCCAGTTCACCTTTCTGGTATGCCTCATAAATCTCATCAATGGAAATCCGACGTTCACATGTGGGAATTCCCCATTCTTTACACAGACAAAGCACAGAATCTCTTGTCACTCCCGGTAAAATAGAGCCATTAAGCTCAGGTGTAGTTACAACGCCGTTAATCTTAAAGAAAATATTCATGGCGCCCACTTCCTCAATGTACTTACGGTGCACACCATCCAGCCATAAAACCTGAGAATAACCGGCATCATGGGCCTTGACCTGAGACTTCATACTGGCCACATAATTGCCGCCGGTTTTGGCCTCGCCGATGCCCCCTTTAACGGCACGTACATACTCATCCTCGATAAAGATCTTCACCGGATTAATACCTTCTGGGTAATAAGCACCTACCGGAGAACAAATAATCATAAAACGATACCAGTCAGCCGGACGAACGCCTAAAAACGGATCCATCGCAATCACAAACGGACGAATGTAAAGCGCTGTGCCATCCCTGTCAGGAACCCAGTCTGCATTGGCTTTCACCACAGCCTTCAGAGCCTGCATAAAATCCTCCTCATCAATATGAGGAATACAGAGTCTTGTATTACTGTTATTGGCACGTTCAATATTTTTATTGGGACGGAACAGCTGAATCTCCCCATCAGCGGTTTTGTATGCCTTAAGGCCTTCAAACATTTCCTGTCCATAATGGAAAACCATGGCTGCCGGAGAAATGGAAAATTCTCCGTAGGGTTCTACTCTGGGACGAATCCAGCCTTTGCCGGTTTCATACTCCATTGTAAACATATAATCTGCAAAAACAGTACCAAACACAAGATGATCCGGGTCTGGCTTTTTACCCGGATGAGTTGTCGGTATAAACTTGATATCTAACATATCCTTCATCCTCTCACTTATCACTCGATAGGAAGCTTCTTTACTGCTTTACCGGGTTAATTTATTCATATATTATTGTACAAACACGAGAAATTGTCAAGCCCTTATCCGGACTGCCTGCAATGTCTGTATATGCAATTTGCTGACAACCCTCATCTGGCATTTACTGACAATGCCTGCGTATGTAATGTGCCATGGCCTCCATGCTGCGTTTACGCACATAAAGAACAAAACTGTATTCCAGATCAAAATATGTCCGTTCCTCGCTTTCCGCCACAATCTGCCATTCATCATCCAGATCCAGAGACGGGAACCAGGCATCTGCCGCATAAGCATAGTCTATTTTCGTCACATGAGCCACATCACAGTAGGGGAGCATTTGTCTGTAAATACGCTCCCCGCCGATCACATAAATATCCTCTGTATCATAATCCGAGACAGCTTCAAGTGCCGCCTCAACAGACGGTACAACCGTGGCCCCTTTGACTTTATAATTGGGATTTGAAGAAATCACAATATTTTTTCTGTTAGGCAGCGGAATCCCATTGGGAAAACTCTCCAGTGTCTTTCTTCCCATAATGACTGCCTTCCCTGTCGTTGTACTTTGAAAAAATTTCATATCTTCGGGAATCCGGTTTAACAATTCATTGTTATTGCCAATCGCCCAGTTTTGATCAACAGCTACAATCAGATTCATTTAAAATTCCTTCTCTTTCACTTAAACTGTGCATACTTTTGGATCAGTCCCACAACAACTGCACTGGCCTTTTCCATACCTTCTTTTGTAATATGTTCCAAAACACCATGATAGGCATAACCGCCGGTTCCCAGATTCGGACACGGCAGACCCATATAGGATAATCTGCAGCCGTCTGTGCCCCCGCGAACGGGAATAATATCTGCCTTCATGCCCAGGTCAGACATCACCGCTTTGGCATAATCAATCAGATGCATATGCTTTTCAATAATTTCTTTCATATTGTAATAAGAATCTGTCAGAGTCAGTTCTACCGTGCCCTGACCATATTTGTCATTAAGCGCATCTGCCACTTCAGTCATCTTTTGCTTACGCGCCTCAAAAATTCCCCTGTCATGATCACGGATAATATAACTCATTACCGCGGTTGTCACATCGCCTTTCATACTGTCCAGATGATAAAAACCTTCATAACCTTCTGTGTGGGCAGGGGTCTCACCAACAGGCAGCATGCTGTTAAACTCACAGGCAACCAATGCGGCATTGACCATGACATTCTTTGCATCTCCAGGATGAACAGATACCCCATGAATCTTAACCCTGGCAGAAGCAGCGTTAAAAGTTTCATAGGCCAGCTCATTTTCCGGTCCCCCATCCACAGTATAAGCGTAATCGGCGCCAAACAAATCCACATTAAAATGATCTGCTCCGCGGCCAACCTCTTCGTCTACCGTAAAAGCAATGCAAAGCGGTCCATGAGGCATATCCTCACTAATCACCTTTTCCACGGCTGTCATAATTTCTGTAATACCGGCTTTATCATCTGCGCCAAGAAGGGTTGTGCCATCCGTTGTGACAAGCGTTCTGCCCTTTAAATCTTTTAAATGAGGAAAATCCTTTACGGTAATCCGATCGCCACTTTTTAAAGTCACATCTTCTCCATTGTAATTTTCAATCACCTGCATGTGTACATGCGCCCCCAAAGCCGCAGGGGCTGTATCCATGTGTGAAATAAAACCTAAAGGCCTGGCGCCCTCCAACCCTGGCGTGGCAGGCAGCCAACCGTAAACAATGCCGTATTCATCCAGAACAACCTTGGGGACACCGATGGCCTTAAGCTCCTGTTCCAGATATCTGGCCAGATCCCACTGCTTTTGTGTGGATGGCGTTGTCGAAGATTCTTCATCTGAAGTTGTCTCAAACTTTACATAGGTTTCAAAACGTTTTAAAATATCCATAGTTCATTTCCTTTCCACAACCAACATTATCTATAGTATAAAATATACACGACTTAAAAGAAAGACCTTTTTATAATTCCTTGTCTGACGCCGGACGCATCACCGGACTCGGCAACAACCTTAAACATCCACAAATCCCGGCAAAATAATTGTACAGTATAGCATTATCCTGGATTTTATGATATACTTTTTAACGGTACTGTTCAATATTAAAATAAAAGCTGTCCAAACTGCGTGAGTTTATGCAGCTGAGCAGCTTTTTCTTATGGAGAAAGGTGTGTTTTCTATGATCGATGTACTTGATATAATCATGAGCGAATATTATCAGAGTATGGATATATACAAAAAGCTGGAGCATGATGTGGAGGACATCATCACCTCTCTGATTGAAATGAATCATATAAAAATTTCCAATATGACCCTACGTATTAAAAGTGAAGAAGCCCTTCGCAACAAAGTAATCTCCAAAGCCAAATACACCCATCTGGATGAAATTACAGATATTCTGGGCTGCCGTATTGTCACTCTGTTCGAAAGTGATGTGGACCGTATTTTTGATCTGATTGATCAAACATTTGAGATTGTGGAAATTGTAGATAAGCGGAAAAAACACAAGGTTAATAATATTGAATTCGGCTATACCTCTTTGCATATTGTTGTTCGATTTACCGACGAACGCTGTCAGCTGGTTGAATATCAGAAATATAAAGATATCCTTTTCGAAATTCAGCTGCGTACTGTTTTGCAGCACGCATGGGCAGAGGTTGAACACGGCCTTGGCTACAAATCCTTCTATGAACCACCCATGGAAATCAAACGTAAACTCAACCGTCTGGCTGCCACCCTGGAAATTCTGGATGAAGAATTTGAAAATATACGTTACGATATCTCTCTTTACAATCAAAGTCTGGATAAAGAAGAAAAGGTATTAAAAACCGATATTAATAAAGATTCCCTGATTGCCTATGTCAATAACAGCCCGGTTCTCAATGAAATTGCAGATACCGTGGCCAAAGAATTTAATTATAAGATCATCCGGGATCCTCACCTGATCAGCCAGCAAAAGCTGGTAGCCAAAATGAACTTTTACGGCTATCAGTATATCCATGAATTAAACAACGACATTATCCAGCATAAAAACACACTGCTGGAAATCGGCAAGGAACTGTCCAAACGGGTTTATTTTGATTCACCTGTCCTAAATCTTTATATGACGCTGCTGTGGTTTTCCTTTATTCCGGTTATCAAAAATCTTGTGGCTGGCCATGGTGCCTCTGCCGAAGAAATCGTTGATGATATTATTCTGGAAACCTTCCGGAAAAACTCTCTGTCCATCTTTGATGTATTCAACACAAAAAAACTGAATGTAGACAGCAAAAAATAGGCAGATCAAAAGTTTTTTCAGCGCTTATGTGTATGCGCTGAAAAAACTTTGATCTGCCCTTATTGTTCTGCCTTTCGAACTTGATTCACCGGTTTATTTATCCCTCTTACAGTTTCAGGCGGGCACAGGTGTCTCTTGGGACGTAGGCACGGATATAAATACCGTCTTCCTGGTAACGTTCTTCTAAAAGCTGTCCATACTTCCGAATCTGAGCAATATTTCCGGCTTCTTTATAATCAAAGACTTTTTCAATAAGTACCTTTCTGGCCTTCAGGATTTCTTCGATTACATTAAGAAGTTCATCCAGCCCTTCCGTTTTCTTTGCGGAGATACATACAGTATAATCTGCCCGAAAATCCTTGAGCACCGTATCCTGTCCCTGTTCCCGAACAACATCCATTTTATTAAAAGCCGTAATTATTGTTTTATCATGAATATCCAGCTGATTTAATGTATCATAGACAACACACATTTGCTGTTCCATCTGGGGATTTGAGGCATCCACCATATGAATAATCATATCCGCATATTTGGCTTCTTCTAAAGTAGAACGAAACGCATTTACAAGATGATGCGGCAGCTTTCTGATGAACCCTACCGTGTCCGTGAGCATAATCTGCTGCCCGCTTTTAAGCTCCAAATTTCTTGTGGTCGGATCCAACGTGGCAAACAACTTGTCTTCCTCCAAAACACCGGCATGCGTCAGCGTATTTAAGAGTGTAGACTTTCCCGCATTTGTATAGCCGACAATCGCAATCACCGGTGTCAGGGTCCGCTCCCGCTGGCCTCTGGCTACCTCCCTATGGCGCTTAACCTCCTCCAGCTCACGGTTCAGCTGGGAAATACGGTTCTTAATCAGCCGTCGGTCGATTTCCAGTTTTTTCTCGCCGGGTCCTCTTGTACCAATACCGCCGCCAAGACGGGACAAAGAACGCCCCAGACCTACAAGACGGGTTGCTCTGTATCGAAGCTGAGCCAGCTCTACCTGGATTTTCCCTTCTCTGGTCGAGGCTCTCTGGGCAAAAATATCCAGAATCAACAGTGTACGATCCATGACTTTTATATCCAGGGCATCTTCCAGATTGGCCATCTGTGCCGGCGAAAGCTCATCATCACAAATCACGCCGCTGGCATTGCACATCCGGGTCAGTTCTTTAAGTTCCTCGATCTTTCCCTTGCCCAGATAAGTTCCAGGGTGGGGAGCCTCCCGGTTCTGAATCAGCGTTCCTACGCAAACTGCCCCGGCTGTCGCAGCCAGCTCTGCCAGTTCATCCAGAGATTCTTTTGTATCATCCCCGTCATCGGTTGCAATACCCACAAGGACAACCTGCTCCACCAGTTGTTTATTTTCAATAAAATCTGTCATAGCGCCTCCTAAATTTGACCTATATTCTGCTTTCCAGGAAAGTCAATTCCCGTTGACCAGCCTCATCATCCGGATATTTTTCCATAAAGGCTTTCATCTTTTCATAAGCTGCATCCCACTGGGCCAGGTGTTCATAAGCAGTGGCTTCATTAAACATCAGCTGACGATCAACCAGACGATCATTCAGGGCCAGACCTCTGGCAAAAATATCTGCCGCTTCCTCATAACGTCCGACCTGCATCAGACAAATGCCATACTGGTTAAAGGCACTGGCATTTGTCATATCGATATTCAGATAATTGACATACTGCACAAGGGCTTCTTCATAATTACCCTGGCGAATCAGAGATTCTGCCACACCCAGATAGGCTGCTGTATAACCTTTATCCAGGGCTTCATTAAAAGCCTGACAGGCTTTTTCATAATCCCCCAAATACATATATACAATTCCCCGGTTAGAATAATCTTCACCATTCTTTCCGCCCAGCTCCAGGGCAGCCTCAAGCGCACGCCGAGCCTCATCGTCCTTACCCTGATTCATTAAAACATCATACAAGGCCAGATATGTCTTATAATTTTTTTTGCTCATACCGATGGCCCGGTCCAGATCAGTCTCAGCGCTGGAATTATCTCCAACCCGCTGATAAGCCAGACCGCGAAGCATATAGGCATCGGCATCCGGTTTTTGGTTAATAATCTCTGTATAGGTGAGCACGGCACCAACCGCATCGCCGGATCGATCCTGAGCCTCAGCCAGATAGTATAAAATATCCAGCTCCTGGTCTGTATATGTACCATCCAACTTGCCCAAAGCTTCCTTAAACAGTTCCTCTGCCTTTGAATAATATCCCTGATACAGATAAACAATTCCTTCCCCGCGCTTTGTCATCTGGAGCAGCTTACTGTCATTTGTATAGGCCCTGGCAGATGCAAACGTAGCCATGGCATTTTCATAGTCACCAAGCCCTGTATAGGCCATGCCCAGATGAATATAGTAACTGCTGTTTTTCTGGTCATAATCCAGTGCCTGCTGATACGCAGCTGCAGCGCCTGCATAATCCTCCTCCAAAAACCGCTGATTACCTTTGGTATCACTTGCAGCACCTGCACCGTAATTACGCATAACAAGCACAGCCACAACAGTAACCACCAGAACAAGAATAACGGCAGTCAGCTTTGGAACCAGTTGACTGCCTGCGCCAGGACGCCTGCCTGATTTTGTATGCCCCGCTGATTTTCTATGTCCCGACGGTTTTACATGTTTTCCGTCAGAATGTGATTCAGACCCAGCACCTGCAAAATCTTTCGACATATCCGCTATATGATCTGCCAGTTCCTGAATCTCCCGCTCTTCCTGTTCCGAAAACATGGGCTGGGTACTCTGATTAACAGATAAACGCCGGGCACGCTGGCGCTTAATCCGGGCGATATCTTTTGTATCTTCCGGGTTTTGTTTATAGGCTTCAACATCTTTTGTAATATTTTTAATTCTCTGCTTTCCCGGATTTGGATTTTTCTCCAAAAAACCACCTCCACATATCACTTATTATATGGTGTACGGGTTTAAATTGCAAGCAATAATATTCCCCAGGAAAAGCCCGGTAAACACCGCAATTTCAGGGGGTAAAAGCAAAGTCAGAAGCGCTGAAACAATCCCTGTTATCCAGGCCATACATTTTTGAACCGCTGTATTTTTCCCGCCGTTTTTATAATCATTGACAAAATATACGGCCCCGATCCAGGCGGGGAGAAACAGAAACGGAAAAAATCCATCACTGCCTGGCAGGAAAACATTTAAAATGGATCCTAATCCTCCGTATAACACAAGAAATCCGGCCCCGGCCCAAAATCCCACAAGCCTCTGACTCAGCAGATAAATAAATGCCGCCCCGAGAAAAATGACCATTCTCTCATCCTGCCATAACCGCTCGGTATGGGTTATACCTGAAACCCACACCACAATCGTTACCCCAAACAATAAACTGTTGATTCTCCAAAGACCATGGGCAGCAAAAGCAATCAAAGATGCTGCCAAAACCATTGCCGGCGCTGCCTTCGGCCCCAGAGCGATAGCCAGCAATATAGATGGCGGCAGTATTTCAAGCCAGTCCCAAAAAGCAGGCATTTTCCCTACTTTATACACGGCGGCCGCTATGGGCAGACCTGAAAAAACAGCCATACAAATACCGGCATTAACAATCACAGCCGGACCGGACAAAAACAAATAGCCGGCCAGCACGATCAACAGAGAATACAGCAAATGCAGCCGGGACCAGCGCAGATCATATTTGCTTTTAATAAACGGCCCAGCACTGCTGGCAATATCCATATCTTCAATGAATCCAGCCGCTTCCGGCGGTATTTCGATATATTGGCCCTTAACCGCAGCCATGGCTCTCCCCTCTTTTTTGGTATTTCCCGCCTTCATCTTTTTGGCCGCAAAAATTTTTTCCTTCAAAGCCCGGCCGGAAGGACAGACATAGGAACACCAGCCACAGCCTGTGCACCGCCAAAGGTCCTCCGTCTCACAAACCAGAAGGCCGTTATCCAGTAAACGTTCAAGCCTTATCGGTTTCAGCCCGGAAGGACAAATTTTGCAGCACGCCATACACTGTATACACGCCTTTGGTGTGGTACCGTTTCTGGGTCTGACAAAAATAGCATCCGTTGCCAGGGAAACGGTTGCCGAAAACGGATCTACTGTTTTTCCCGACAACAGTCCGCCTTCAATAACCTGCCACCGGCCGCTGCCCGCAATTTCCTGAGTCAGATAATTCTTTTCACCACAAATCCCATTGCAATGCTCCAGCACCTCGCGCACCGATGTCCCGTTTGGTACAAAAAAATTTCCTGGATTTTTTACAAAACCGCCAACACTCATCCAACGCCCGGTCATTGGATCATCATCGTAAAAACAGTCATAGACCGCACACAGATCCGATGCACTGCACCACAATTCCGATGATGTCCGGCACATTGTCTTTACATTTCTACGGTAATCATCATCCCCTACTCTATAAAATCGAATCTGAGCCACAGGTGACAGAGAATTCTGATAAATACGCACTGTTTTTTCCAATATATATTCGATTTCCTCACTCACCGTGTAAATCCACACATTGGGAATTTTCATCAGCCGACTCAGCATCCTGGCTCCAAAAATGATTTTGGAAGCACATTCCAGAATCAGCCTGTATTCCGCCCATGCACATGGCTGCATGTCAAAAGCCGTCACCCTGATACAATCCATATCCGGATTTTGTGCCTGCTGCATCAGATAAGCATACAATGGTTTCCGGTCTCCGGATAACTGTATAATCCCACTGTGTCTCAACCGCTCCATAGCCGCGGCATCCCCCATATGAATCCCCCAGTTGCCCAGTCCCAAAGAAGGAAGACCGGTATCCTGACCTTCAATAACAATAGATTTTACTGTTTCATGAACACTGAGTATCTCCTCCTCAATGGCACTGACAACCCCGCTGATACTGGCATAAATATACACACCGGTCCCCGGTTCTCCGCTGCCAATAAGCTGTCCCCGGCGAACATAGGTCCCCACCTGCACAACCGGATTGGCCACATCGGCCGTCCCCTGCTTCATCAAAATTTTCACTTTACTGGGATTCATTCTTATCATTTCCTGGTTTTTCAGGTATTCTCCGGTTTTATCATCAATGTGAACAGGCCTGACGACATCCGCTGCATACATACATTCACCACCCGATTTGTCAATATAACAATCTATAGCTGTAGTATACACCTGTTATTTTCAAATCATCCATGGAATTTTGTTCCTTCATTTTTATTAAAGCAGGCGCCGGAATGTAGCACTCAGGCACAGTCGGCCATAGCCTGTAATCGGATTTGGATAAGTATCAAACCCAGCCACAGGCTGAGCGCCGGCCCGTAAATAGGCCTTTACCTTTTCTCCGTATAAAAACGGACTGTTTCCTTGAACAATCCCCCATTCCATCATGAGCGCTGCTGATCCACAAACAAAAGGAGTCGCAAAGGATGTGCCCGTAACAGGCTTATATCCCCCTCCGGAAGCTGTGGTCATCACCCCCACTCCCGGTGCCAAAAGATCCGGTTTTTCCATCCAATACCCCGGTGTTCCCCGTCCTGAAAAATCAGCCACTCCACCCGTGGCCCCGTCATAGGCCCCCACAGAAAGTGCCTTCATCGCCGTTGATGGAATCGTCAGCGTTGTATAGGGTGTTCCGTATAAAAACCGAGTTCCCTGGTTTCTGGATACCGCACCTGGCAGCCACATTTCATAGCTGCCCTCCACAATTTTTTTCGGAATCAGGCGGATCATCCACAAACCGCCGTCGATATATGTATCTTTTGGTATCAGTTCAATATATATTTCCTGGGCACTGCTGTACGGGCTTGGTTCCCCGTAATAAATAAGCACCCATGTCTGATCTATTGAAAAACTTAATGTTCCCTGCCTTTCCTGAATCGGCCCCACACTCTTTCCGGATGGTGAAATAAGCTGTATATCTATCTCATCCACAAAATTTTTCCAGATCTGAACACTGATTGCTGTCTGATAATCGCCCACACTTAAAGGTACCTCCTTTGTCTGCCCTTCAACAACGTTACCGGCAGTATGTCCGGCAGAAGCAGCCTCATTACCGGTGCCAATGACAATCACATTACGCCCGGCAGAAGAAACATCATTAATATACGTCTCCAAAAGAGAAGTCCCACTGTGGTTTCCGTAATTATTTCCAAAGCTGATATTAACCGCAACCGGCATTTGAAGGCGAATAGCCTCCTCCAGGACAAAATTAATGGCCTGCATCAGCTCTGTAGTTCTGGGAAAATTTCGTTCCCGTGGCGTTCCAAGCTTAACAACAATGATCGGACTTTCTGTGGCAACACCGCGATAGCCCCTTCCCCCCTGGCGTCCGTTGCCAGCGGCGATTCCCAAAACCGCTGTACCATGTCCGGATAAATCCGTACTGGGAACAATCGCTTTGGAATCCAGTCCGTTTTCCCGGGCCAATGCGGCATCAATCATAGGTTTTGTATATAAAATCCCCTGACGATATCCGGCTGGAGGACCAGGCTTTACCCGGCTTTGATCAGCCAGCGTTATTTCAGGACTGTTCTCCAACGTCTGATCCCACAAAGACACAATTCTTGTTTGACCGTCAGCTGTTCGAAAATCAGGATGTGTATAATCCACGCCGGAATCAATAACCGCCACGAGGACACCGCGGCCGCTCAGCCCGGGAAAACCATCCTGAACCACTGTAATACATGAAGATTGCCTTCCCGCCGAAACAGCAAAAAAAAGTCGTTTTGGTTTTTCTATATATTCAACCTCCGGAAGCGCTGAAATATCACGGATCAAACGCTGAGGGGTTGTCACAATGGCATAATTATTCATCAGCTGTATCACCTGCACCCCCAGAGCCTTAACCGCACTTAAATCACCGGAATATTTTATAATCAAATCCCATGTCTGTTCATCCTTATGATAACCCACATCCAGATTTTCAGATTGTTCCCTTTGCTGCGCATTTACATCCAGAGCAAAGTTAAGCAAATTTTCCATTTTTTCATTTTCCGCCATCTTGCCTCCCCAAGCCACACAATCAGGGTTTACTGCCTTTTCCGTTTTATTTTAGTATATGCATCCTAAAATCAGGTGACACAATCACACGTTTCGGGCACACCTGTCCCACGGGACAAAAAAATCTCCGCATCCGATATAAATACCGTCTGCGGAGATTTTATGTACACTTATTTAATTACATGATTGATTAAATATAATTTTCCGGATCCACATTAACACCGTTAATTAAAACTTCAAAGTGAAGGTGTGGACCTGTTGAATATCCTGTACTGCCTACAGCAGCTATAACCTGTCCCTGGCTGACTGTCTGTCCGACAGAAGCATAAACTGCAGAACAATGCTGATACAGGGTAGACATACCGTTTCCATGGCTTACAACAATGTAGTAACCTCTTGCCGTGCTATAGGAAGATGTTGTAACAACACCGCCGTCAGCTGCATAAATAGCAGTTCCTGCACCGGCTGCAATATCGATTCCCTTATGATTGGAGGAAGCACCGGCTGTCGGTGATACACGGCCGCCATAATGGGAAGAAATATACCCGCCTGCACATGGCCACATCAGACTTCCTGTTGCTGTACCGCTGCCTGAAGAAGACGAACCGGATGATCCGGATCCGCCGGTTTCAGGTGCAGAAGCATCCGGTGTATTCGAACTTCCGGTATCCGTGTTGCCACTGCCGGAATTTCCCGTATTGGTATCGTTACCTGTTGTTGTATCAGAACCGGATGTATTTCCGGAACCTGTATTGTTATTCTGCTGATTTTTTGCTGCTTCTTCCTCAGCGGCTTTTCTGGCAGCTTCCTCTGCAGCCTTTCTGGCAGCTTCTTCTTCAGCTTTTCTGATATCTTCAAGGATCTGATTTGTGGCTGCGATCTCAGCTTCTGTATTATAAATACTGGAGGTCACTTCATCCATGGATACGCCCAGAGCTGCCAGCTCCTGATACTTAGCGTCCATTACCATCTGAAGTTCTTCCTGTTTTGCTTCTTCCTGAGATTTCAGGTCTTCCAGTTCAGCCTTCTGGGCTTCCAGCTGAGCTTCCAGTCTTTCGATTTCTTTTCTTGTATTGTCAAGTTCAGTCAATAACTGGTTATCATATTCAGATATACTGGAAATGTACTCCGGCGCATTCAGCAATGTGGAAATATCTTCGGCCTGCATAAAGATCTCCATAAGGCTTGCATCGCCTTTTTCATACATGGCTTTAATACGTGCCTTTAATGCCTCATACTGTTCAGCTTCTTTTTCTTTTGCTTTTTCAAGATCAGCCTGGGTTTGTTCCAGTTCAGCCTGAGTCTTGTCCAGTTCTCCCTGAAGACGGGCAATCTCTGTTGTAACAGTTGTAAGTTCAGCGTCCAGCTGCTGTATATATGACTCCGTATCTGCCTTGTTTGCCTGTAACTGAGCAAGACGGGACTGAAGTGCTGCTTTTTCATTCTGAAGGTTTTCAAGTGTCTGCTGCGCTTCTTCTTTCTCACTTGCGGCAAAAGCCGGCATACTCATCGAAAACACCAGTGAAAATGCAACTGCAGCTTTCAATGTACGTAAAAATCTCTTCTGCATAATGAATGTAAACTCCTTTCATTGATGATGTCATTAACTCACTCATTGAACACATTATATCACAGCTGTTACGAAAAATCCAGTAAAATATTACATAATTTTTAACAATATTTCTTACATATTACACTGATATCACGCCTTATTCAAGCCTGTTGTATGAATTGTTTTCTGTTTTTACGATAATAGTGTAATTTTTTCAATATTTATCGCATATTATCAGATTATTTCTTTTAACTTCTTAAGCTTTTATTACAGACTACTCAACGCTTTTTAATGATTCAACCATGTCTATCTTTTTCAGTTTAAAATACATTACAAAGTTGACAAACAGCGAGAAACCAATGGTCAGCAATATACTGTAAATGTAACTTGGCAGATTAATATTCCGGCCAAACATACAGCTGTCAATTTCTACGGTTTGAATAACAAACTGATGAAGTACCTTGCCTAAAAATACACCAAAGGCAGAACCGATTAAAGTAAGATATATATTTTCTCTGTATACATAGGCAGCCACCTCCAGATCATAAAATCCCAGCACCTTAATAGAGGCCAGCTCTCTGCGCCGTTCGTTAATATTAATATTATTCAGATTATAAAGCACGATAAAGGCCAGCATACCGGCTGAAATAATCAGCACAACAATAATAATATCCAAAGATGCCAGCATATCATCCAGCTGATCCTTAATCGTATCCATATAAGATACATTCAGCACACCGTCATTTTTAAGAAGCTGACTTCCGATCGCAGTTTCTGCACTTACATCATTGCCGGCAATTCGAAGCAGCACTGTATTATAGTTCGGTCCAGCTCCGAAGGTTGCTTCGTACAAAGTAGGGGTCATATAAATATAGTGAGATACATAATTTTCCGTAATATGAGAAATTTTTACAGGTTTTTCATCAAACGCATCTGTTTTAATCATCACCTGGTCACCCACGGAAACACCAAGCATTTTAGCTGTTTTCTCGCTGATAATCACACCCTCATCATCCAATGCATAGGCTTCAGAGCTGATCCGGTTTTCAAAGACAAAGAAATCTTCAATCTGTTCCAGATTTTCAGGTACTGTCAGATAAACGGTCTGAGTTTCTGTATCCGATGAGGCATCTGTGCTGAGCATATAAGCGGTTTTATAGCTTTCAATCCGACTTTCATGATCAAGATAATCATACAGTGCCACCTTGTCCTCATCCGCCGCATTCTCATCCATAATCACCATTCCACTGTAAGGATGAAGCTTACCATACTGAAGATTGGCGATTTCAAAAATAGAATCCTTGATTCCAAATCCTACAACCATCAGCGCCATACAGCCGCCAATTCCAAAAACCGTCATAAAGAAACGCTTCTTATATCTAAATAGATTTCTCAAAGTCGATTTTTGAGTAAATTTCAGTCGTTTCCATAAAAATGTAACCCGTTCCAGTAAAATACGTTTCCCCTGTTTCGGCGGCACGGGGCGCATCAATGCGGCCGGCGTTGCAGCCAGCTCTTTATAGCAGGCCAAAAAGGCTGCCAATGTAATACAGACGACGGCAATGATCGTGGCCAGTATGCCGTAATACCAGTCATACGGAATCACTACGTTGGGCACATACGGATACACAATCTTATAGGCATTGACAATAATAAACGGAAAGATCTTCTCTCCAATCAGTACGCCCGCAATACTTCCGCTCAGAGTTGCCAGCAGTGCATAAAAAATGTATTTTCCCGCAATTGCAGCTTTGCTGTATCCCAGCGCCTTTAGCGTTCCGATCTGAATTCGCTGTTCTTCCACCATTCTGGTCATCGTTGTCAAACTGATCAGGGCTGCTACAAGGAAAAACAGCACCGGAAATACCTGCCCGATAGCCTTAATTCGATCTGCATTGTCCCCGCATTCCGCATAACCGGTCAGTGAGGATCTATCAAAAACATACCACTCCGGCTTCTTTATATCTTTCAGCTGAGCTTTGGCATCCTCAAGCTCTTTTTCCCCATCTCGGATCTTTTCTTTGGCCTCGGCCTTGCCTTCCTCATATTCAGCCCACCCATCCGAAAGCTCCTGACGCCCATCGGTAAGTTTCTGTTTTGCTTCTTCCAGCTGAATCTGGCCGTCTTCAATCTGCTTTCTTGCATCTTCCAGCTGATTCTCACTGGATGTCAGCTGACTTTTTGCAGCATCCAGCTGGCTTTGACCACTCTGAAGCTGACCATAGGAATCCGAAAGTGCCTGGGCCGCCGTATTAAGCTGAGCCTGTCCTGAACTCACCTGAGCACCGGCTGCATCCAGCACAGCCTTTTGATCCGCAAAGGCCTTCTCGGCAGTTTCAAATTCAGCCCGCACACTTTCATAAGCAGTCTCGTAGGCCTTTAATCCTGTCTCATATTGATCCATTCCGGCTTCATAAGCAGCGACTCCAGCCTGATATTTCTGAAAATTTTCCTCATATAATGCATACTGCCGATTCAGTTCTTCTTCATCCAAAGCCGCCAGCTGCGCTTCCAGTTGGGCAATCTGCTGCTCAAGCCCGGCCTTAACGGCCATAGCCTGATTCCAGGCCTCACTGCCGGCCATTCCGGCTTCTTCCAGCTGCGCAATCTGTTCATTAACGTCCACCAGTGCGCCGTTTAACTGTTCAAGGGCTGCCTTTCCAGTTTCCAACTGGGACATGGCTGCATCCAACTGGGCTTTTGCCGCTTCCAGCTTGCGGCCATTTTCATCCAGACTGGCCTTTGTGGCATCCAAAGTTGCCTTCACCCCATCCAGCTGAGCTTTTTGCTCATCAAACTGCGAAAATGCCTGATTTCTCTGCTGTTCAAACTGCGCATAGGCGGTTTCATAAGCAGCAAGGCCTTCCTCATACTGAACCTTGGCTTTATTAAATGTTTCAAGCTGACGATCATATTCAGCCTTTCCGGCATGATACTGATTCCACCCATCATCCAGCTGAGTCTGCCTGGAAGCGATCTGAGCCCGGCCATCCGCCAGGGCACTCTGTCCTGATTGAAGCTGAGCCTTTGCATCTTCCAGTTTCTCAGATTCCTGGATCATGGTCTGCTCACCGTCATCCAGCTCCTCCTGGGCAGATTCCAGCTGGGCCTTTGCATCCGCCAAATCCCCGTTGGCCTCTGCCTTTCCATCATCCAGTTCCTTCTGAGCTTCCTCTATCTTTTCATCCGCCTCATCCATAATCTGAGCATACCGGATTTCACAGCGCTGATCGGAAAAATCACCTTCCACCGTGTCCATCACAGTCTGGATCAGGCCTTCATAGCCATCTGTATAGCTGACCTCAGCCTGACTTCCGTCTACAATCACATCGATTTTCGTATAATAATCCATCGAAAAACTTTCCGGTGTCACAATAGCAAAGGTATCGATTTCTCCGTCACCGATCGTTGTACTGCCCCGGCCGAAGGTTATGTATTCCGGGCTGCTGCCGATTCCTACAATTTCATAGGTATCTGTTGTAAGCATATCCGACAGCGACTGAGTGTCATCACCGCTTTCAAAGGTAATCTTATCCCCCAGCTGATAACCATCCTCATCCTCCATCATACCGGCATCAATCAAACACTCGCCGGCTTTTTGAGGCATACGGCCCTGAAGCACGTCCACCTGATTGATATCCCCCATGTCTGCCATAACCTTAAAAACCTTCTGCGTCTCCCCATAATGAGAAATCACGTCAACGGCATAGCCGCCCCTGGCCTCATAAACGCCATCAAGTGCCGCAACAGCGCTTACGTCCTCATCGGTCAGCCCCATAGTTCCCATGATTCGAATATCCATCAGGCCATGTGTATCATAATATTCATCCGCCGAATAGCGCATATCCGGTTCTGAGGCCCGTATTCCCGAAAAAAAGGCAACACCCATGGTTACAATCAGAAAAATAGATATAAAACGGTTGGCACTCTTGCGGATTTCCATAAAGAAATCTTTTCTCAACATATTTTTTCTTCTGATATTCCGTTTATTTTTTCCCATATACATCCCCTACCATTCAATCTGTTCAACTGGAACCGGTGAATCGTTGAGTGTCATTTTGGAAACCCGGCCGTTTTTAATCTTAATCACCCGATCTGCCATAGGTGCCAGCGCCGAGTTATGGGTAATCACAAGAACAGTCATGCCTTTTTGCCTGCACATATCCTGAAGCAATTTCAGGATGGCCTTACCTGTATTATAATCAAGCGCCCCTGTAGGCTCATCACATAACAACAGCTTTGGATTCTTAGCCAGTGCTCTGGCAATAGAAACTCTTTGCTGCTCTCCGCCGGACAGCTGAGCCGGAAAATTTCCAAGCCGATCACCTAAACCAACTTCCTCAAGAACAGTCCTGGCATCCAACGGATCCTTGCAGATCTGCAGCGCCAGCTCTACATTTTCCAATGCAGTCAAATTGGGCACAAGGTTATAAAACTGAAAAACAAAGCCAATATCATCTCTTCGGTAGCCAGTCAGCTGCCGGTTGGTATATTTCCCGATATCTATACCGTCAATCCATATTTCACCGCTGGTTGCCCGATCCATACCGCCAAGAATATTGAGCACCGTTGTCTTTCCCGCACCGCTGGGACCGACGATCACCACAAATTCTCCTTTTTGCACCGAAAAATCAATACCATCTACCGCCTTAATCTCAACTTCACCCATCTTATATGTCTTGGTAACATCCTTAAGCCGAACAAAAGCATCCATATCTATCGCCTCCATTGAATCATCTTTAGTTTATATTTCTCATTGAATCTATACACATGACTTGCTTTACATTTATTATACCGAAGTTTAGCTTAAAATCCAACACGGCCAACCGGCGGCAATTCTAATAATTTTATAAATTTTTGCAAAAATTCAACACATTTATTAAATGTGTCTATAAAAGAAGCGTCACATCCCCAGGACTGCAATCAGAAATGATCCCACACCCAAAAAAGCACCAAAACAGCCTGCATCAACTGTTCTGGTGCTTTTCTAAAAACTGAAACTATTTTACATTGCCTCGTGGAAGGTTCTGGAAATAACCTCTCTTTGCTGTTCTTTGGACAGCTTATGGAAATTAACGGCATAACCAGATACACGGATGGTCAGGTTTGGATATTTTTCAGGATGCTCATAGGCCTCTATAAGGACTTCTCTGTTCATCACATTTACATTAATGTGATGCGCCTTCTGAGAAAAGTAACCGTCCAATATTGCAGTCAGATTATTGAGTCTGTCCGCCTCGGTATGTCCCAGCGCCTGGGGCACAATGGAAAATGTATTGGAAATCCCGTCTTTGCAGACATCGTAGGAAAGCTTGGCCACCGAATTTAATGATGCCAGTGCACCGTTCTTCTCCCGATGATGCATTGGATTGGCCCCCGGTGCAAAAGGCTCACCGGCCCGGCGTCCATCCGGTGTTGCACCGGTTTTTTTGCCGTACACCACATTGGAAGTAATGGTAAGAATGGACAAGGTATGTTCAGCATCCCTGTAGGTCGGATTTTTTTTCAATTCCTCGTAAAACAGTCTCACCTGCTCTGCAGCAATGTGGTCGACACGATCATCATCATTTCCAAAAGCCGGATATGCACCAGTAGTTTCAAAATCTTTAATCAGACCACGCTCGTCCCGGATCACACGAACTTTTGCGTATTTAATCGCTGACAGCGAATCAGCCAGCACACTCATCCCCGCAATACCGAATGCCATAAATCGATGAACATCTGTATCATGAAGTGCCATTTGCGTCTTTTCATAAGCATATTTATCATGCATATAATGAATAATATTCATGGCATTCACATAAGTTTTTGCGAGCCATGGCCGGTAAAAATCCATCAATTCAAGCACTTTGTCATAATCCAGATACGCCCCTTCATAAGGCGTATGTTCCGGAGCCACCTGCATACCGCTTTTCTCGTCCCGTCCGCCGTTTAAGCTCATTAAAAGCAGCTTTGCCAGATTGGCTCTGGCGCCGAAAAACTGCATATCCTTACCTACACGCATGGCCGATACACAGCAGGCAATGGCATAGTCATCCCCAAACTTTGGACGCATAATATCATCATTTTCATATTGAATGGCATCGGTATCACAAGAAACTTTTGCCGCAAATTTTTTAAAGTTATCCGGCAGCTTGGTAGACCAGAGTACCGTCAGGTTAGGCTCTGCCGAAGATCCAAGATTATAAAGGGTATTTAAAATACGGTAGGAACTTTTTGTCACAAGCGTCCGACCGTCCTCACCCATACCGCCAACAGCCTCGGTAATCCACATCGGATCACCACCAAATAATTCATTATATTCCGGTGTTCTCAAATGTCTGGCCATACGCAGCTTCATTACAAAGTCATCGAAAATTTCCTGAGCAGCGGTCTCATCAAGAATACCTGCCTTTAAATCCCGTTCAAAGTAAATATCCAGGAAAGTGCTCACCCGTCCCAGACTCATGGCCGCACCGTTTTGCTCCTTAATTGCGCCAAGATAGCCAAAATACAGCCACTGCACCGCTTCTCTGGCATTGGCTGCCGGTCTTGAAATATCAAATCCATACATGGCTGCCATTTCCTTTAAAAGCTCCAGGAAATGGATCTGCTGATACAGCTCCTCAGACAAACGAATGGTATCCTGATTCATGACACCCTGAGCAATATGTTTCTTGTCCGCCTTTTTAAATTCAATTAAAGTATCAATACCGTACAAAGCCACACGACGATAATCACCGATAATCCGTCCTCTGCCGTAGGCATCCGGAAGCCCTGTAATAATACCGCAGTGGCGGGCCGCCTTCATCTCGTCGCTGTATACCCGAAATACACCATCATTATGGGTCGTTCTGTAAGTAAATTCCTTTTCTATTTTTTCAGAAAGCTCATAACCGTAAGCCTTGCAGGCCTTTCTTGTCATGTTAATGCCACCAAAAGGATTCACCCCCCGCTTTAACGGACGATCGGTCTGCAGACCCACAATAATTTCTTCGTCTTTGTCCAGATATCCAGGTTTATATGTGACAAGTGACATGGCTGTATATGGATCAACTTCCAAAACACCGCCCTGCTGCTGCTCCACAGTAAACAGGTTGTTCAGCTTTTTCATGAGGCGTTGTGTCCGGGGCGTTGCTTTAGCCAGAAAATCGGCATTTCCTTCATACGGACTGTAATTTTTCTGAATAAAATCCCGAACATTAATCTCCTGCGTCCAAACACCTTCATTAAAATTCTCCCATGCTTTGATCATCATCGTTTCCTCCTGTGAATGAAAATGAAAATCATATCCTTCATGGGCGGGCTGCCGTCTCTGCCAAAACAAAAAGGGCAGTACCCCAAAAGGATACTGCCCAGACGGTCGGCATTGACAAAGCATCCGGTTTCCCTGTGGTCTTCCACAACTTATCCGTCAGTCGCCGGTGCTTTCTGAATTTGTATTTTCACTTTAGCACAAATCAGTGGAATATGTCAACCCGTAATTCCAAATTCGGTACAGTTTTATTTTGTCCAGTGCCGGCTTAAGTCATACAGCTGAAGCATAGCGCTAAATTCCCCTGAAGTATCGACCCCGCTCGGATTGTAAGAAAGGTATGCATTTGGCATATCCTCGGCATAAACGCCAATACCGATGGTCACCGTTTTTGTCTCTCCGGCAGGGACCGAAACAGAGGCAAAAGAGTGTGTACGGTCTTCCCCCTGCGTATGTTCCGGTGAATCAACATAGCAAACCTCGCCATATCCTAAAAGATCGTGGTCATCTCCCCTGCAAATCTGATGTAATTGGCCGCCGGCATCCGCCTGCAGTGGGATTACCCCGAATTGATTCAGGTTCAGATCTTCCACATCAACGGCCTGAGCATTATTGATTTCCAGGGTCACCAGCATCAATTTCTGGTCCGTTGCATACTGATCTAAAGTAATCTTGTGATTTTCCTCTGTTTCCAGGCTGCGCACATCTTTAATCTGGCCGCCTTCATCTGTCCATTCTTTCAACGCCTGGGCATCATAAAAATGCTGAGCATCCAAACCGGACACATTATCTAAAAATTCAATCTTTTGCACACCGATGCTTATCCCCGTCTGACCTTCTTCACCATAAAAAAAGCTGTCACTGACCTGAGAGCCATCATATATCGCAGCCGCCTGAGTCTGTATCTGATCATCTTTCCTCAGGTCATAAGCCATCTCCATCTGTCCGCTGGATTCATAGGTTACACTTTCGGCAATCCGAATCAGTTCTTCCTCCGAAATATCCATAGAATCACTGCCAATCCAGATCGAAACCATATCTTCAGGATTAAGCAGATAAATATTCATTGCATAAAGGGATTGATCTGCACCTGCCATGGGGCGCACAAGGACTGCCTGCATATTGCCTATAGTGATGTTCTCGTATTCACCGGCTGCTCTGTTGCCCATCTCTCGTTCAAAATTCTGCTTAACCCAAAATCCCGGCTGAGTAAGATCTCCATCCACTGCATAATAACCAGGACGATCCGCCACAGCCATAAAGCCTTCCGGCACATATCCCACCGCCAAATTAACTTTGGGCACTTCGATTCCCTGTTCCGGAAGATTTTCCAATGAATGCTCCATATCTTCTTCTGCTGCCACACTTTCTGAAAGCTCCACCGATACATAATTTTCATCCTGTTTTGCATTCATAACAAGATTTCTGTAATAAGCATATGCTGTCACAGACACTGCGCTGACCATGACAAGCACCGCTGCCGCTGCTGTCCATTTCCTGCCCGCGGATGGAAAGCTCCAATATTTTAAGTGTTTGTCCGGCCTTCTCACCTGATCACACAGCACTTTTCTGCGGCTTTCGTAATCCCTGGAAAACTTATGATAAGGACAGGGTTTTTCAAGTAAATCCATCTCCATTTTTTCACTGGCCATTACCAGTAACTCATCCTCTGACAACTTCTTCATAGAATTCATCTCCCATCATATTTTTCATCAATTTCCGTGCCCGTGCAATCCTCTGATAAACATTATCTTCGCTGATTCCCAGAATACACGCAATCTCGCCGATCTCCAGCCCATAGAAAAACCGCAGTCGCACAACACCGGCATATAGTTCCGGAAGCTGTTCAACCAAACGCCGGGCCAGATCTTCCTTTTCTTTACGCTCAATATAATCATTAATTGTATCCACTTTTTTCTCAAGAAACGCCTTTTCATCCATAGAACATACAGCTGTTTCTTTTTTATTTTTCCTGTAAATATCAATAGCCGCACTTTTCAGTGTTTTTACAATCAGGCTTTTTGTCCTGGCATCTGTAAGCCCCTTACAATCCGACAGATAGGGAATCAGCCGTTCAAAGGCATCAGCCACAGCATCTTCGGCCTGATGGCTGTTGTTTAAAATGCCAAAGGCCATACGGTACAGCTGCTGTTCATAAAGGGAAAACAGCTGCTCCAATATTTGAGCATTATCCATTTTCTGTTTTTTCATATTCCTCATCCTTCCAGGGAAAATGATCCCTCCTGATCCGTTCCGGAAACGGCGCCACAGTGATCGAGATAAGCCCTTATCACCTGTGTCTGTTTATAATAACGTGAAAGATCACTATTTCTGACAAAACAAAAAAAAATATATTTATTTTATGACCAAAAAAGCAATCTTCCTATTGATTCCCGGCCCTAAATTGGATAATATATTCAGGAATTATAATTTATTCAAAGGAAGTGCTCCCAAATGACAAAAGATCTGACAAAAGGTTCTCCGTTAAAACTGATTATCGGTTTTGCCATTCCCATGTTTTTAGGTATGCTTTTTCAGCAGTTTTACAGTATGGTTGATACAATGATTGTAGGTAAATTTCTTGGAGTGAATCCTCTGGCCGGCGTAGGTTCTACCGGATCCTTAAGTTTTCTGGTCATTGGTTTTTGCACCGGTGTGTGTAACGGCTTTGCCATTCCGGTTGCTCAGGCCTTTGGCGGAAAAAATGAAAATGACCTGCGCCGCTATGTGGCTAACAGTGCATGGCTGTGCATCATTTTCTCCGTGGTCCTGACCATCACGGTCACGCTTTCCTGCCAAAGCATCCTAAATCTCATGCAGACACCGCCAGAAATTTATGACTACGCCTATATTTACATACTGATCATCTTTATGGGTATTCCCTTTACTTTCCTCTATAATATACTGTCCGCCATCATCCGTTCTCTTGGCGACAGCCGGACGCCGGTAGTTTTTCTGGCACTCTCATCGGTACTAAATATTATTCTGGATCTTGTGCTGATTGTAGTCATTCCCATGGGTGTGGCCGGCGCTGCCCTGGCTACCGTAATTGCTCAGGGTGTATCCGGTATCATCTGCCTGTTTTACATTAAGAAAAAGTTTCCCATACTTCATCTTACAAAAAAAGAATGGCGTCTGGATCAACACCATGCCGCCATTCTTTGTAAAATGGGTATCCCAATGGGACTCCAGTATTCAATTACAGCCATCGGTACACTGGTCATTCAGGCTGCGGTGAATATGCTTGGCGCCTCCGTAGTTGCCGGTGTCACGGCTGCGCAAAAAATTAATGCCTTTGTCTCCTGCCCCATCGAATCCCTGGGAATGACCATGGCCCCCTACAGCGGTCAAAATGTAGGCGCAGGCAAGATGGACCGACTTGGACAGGGACTTTTTGCTGCATCCGCCTGCGGTTTTGTGTTTTCTGCCCTGCTTCTTGTGTTGCTTATTTTTACCGGAAAAGATTTGACCCTGCTGTTTCTGGACACCCCGGACCCCACAGTCATCAACTATTCCTATACATTTTTGCTTTACACCGGCGCCGGCTACTGCCTGCTGACCCTGGTTAATACGGTACGCTTTACCATTCAGGGCATGGGATTTTCCGGTTTAGCCATTACAGCCGGTGTACTGGAAATGGCAGCCCGAACCATTGCAGGCCTGTGTGTTGTTCCTGTTTTGGGATTCACGGGAATTTGCCTGGCTCACCCTATGGCATGGATCGGGGCAGATCTTTTCCTGATTCCCGCCTTTTTCTACTGCCGAAAAAAACTTAAGGCTTAAACATATTTTCTGCGCCCACAGCCCTGACCCGATCTTTAATCGTCTCAGGGTCTGTAAGGTAACAGCCCCGAGCCTTCATCCGTTCAAATAACACCGATCCTGAAAATGTATATTTTTTGCTGAGTCCCTCCCGGGAATTTACAGCCATTCTGCTTACATAAATCCCATCTCCACAGGCCAGAGCTCTGGGAATTATGTCCGGCTTCAAACCGGAAACAAGACGGCAGGCATTATGACCGGCCAGAGTTCCGGTAACAATAGCTTCCGTATGCCCTACCAACAGTCCTGCCTTCTCCCCGGCACAAAAAACATTCTCCAGGCCGTCAACCTTCATTGTGTCATCTCTCGGGGCCATGGCCGTAAATCGGACAGAGTTGCCCCGGCCCCCGCCATAAGGATCTTCAAATCTGGCATTTTCAAATCCTGGGATTTGTCGAAGCTTTTGCAGAGGGAACCAGGGGGTCATCAGTTTGGCATGACCGGTATCTAAAAGTACAAGATTATGGGCATATTCCGGCAGCGCATACTGCTGACATGCCTTTTGCTCCAGATGATTTTCCTGAAGTCCTTCCGGAACAGGAACAACCGCAGCCCCCAGTGTTTCCAGCTGCCTTACCAGCGTCTCATCCAAAGACGCCTTTAAAAGCTTACACGATCCACTCATGGCTCCGCGCCATTCCTCATGCACCGCCTGTTCAATCTGTGTCCACGTCTTCTGATCCGCCTGTAGACCATTCCCCCTGAGACCGGCATACTCTTTCACATGGCACAGTTCACACAAACTCTGTCTGCCGCCAAATACCGGACAGCGAAGCACACACATAGCGCATCCGCTGCCATATTTTGAACATATATTTGCCGGTCCGCCAGTACCTGTGGCATCGACAAATGCATCTGCCTCATAACGATTGCCATGGGCATCTTCCACGGACAACAGGCGCCCTTTTACGAGCTTTACCCCACAAATCCTTGTCTCATACAAAATTTTCACACCTGCATCCAAAAGACACCGATGCAGCACACCGGAGATTTTTCCCACATCAAAAAGGCTGGCATGCCTATGCCCGGGAAAATCCACATTTTTATGTCTGCAATTTTCATCGATCAGCTCAAACAATCTGCCTCCGCCCATGGCAATCATTTCTTCCGCTGCCGTATATCGTCCGTTATTTCTCATAATGCCGCCAACCAGGCCTGTACCGCCAAGCATATCGGTACGTTCAGACAAAATAACCTGTGCGCCCGCCATGGCAGCCTGTAGGGCTGCAGCACATCCACCAAAGCCGCCGCCAACAACAAAAATTTTCATAAAAACTCCTTATATCCAGTAAAATATATGTTTACATTTTATTTAATATCGTAATATAATATAACCCATGCGATGTCAAAGACACCGTAAAATCAAATATCTTACAGGAGTGATTGACTTGAAATATCTGTTTCAATTTACGGTCATCGGCGTGATCACGGCAATCGGTGAGGTGCTGAATCTGCTGCTTCCTCTGCCCATACCTGCCAGTATATACGGACTTATCCTTCTCTTTGCTGCCCTATGTACAAAAATTATACGACTGGACCAGGTCGAAGATGCCGCTGATTTTTTTCTGACCATTATGCCCATTTTATTTGTACCGCCTACCGTGGGCCTTATGACAAGATGGGATGTGCTAAAAAATAATATATTCGGTCTGCTGATCACCTGCATTATCTCCACGGTGCTTGTCATGGGATTTACAGGTATCATTGCCCAGTTCTTAATCCGGCGTCAAGGTCAAAAAAGCCAGGACGGTTCTGACGATTTTAAACCGGAAGATATTGCCGCCATGGAAGAAGCTGCACTGCCCATTCTGAATTCTGAGGGTGTTGACCGCAGCAAGGATACAAGGAGAGACAAAAATGAATAATTTACTGCAAAACGCATCGTATTTCGGTCTGGCCCTGACTCTGCTTATGTACTGGGTTGGCTGTAAAATCAATAAAAAGACAAAAATTTCCCTTTTAAATCCCATTCTCGTAGCCAGTGCGATGATTATTGTGATCCTTGTTTTCTGCCGTATTGACTATGAAACCTATGAAAGTGGGGCAAACCTGATCAGTGTGCTTCTGACCCCTGCAACGGTATGCTATGCCGTTCCTCTGTATCGTCAGATTGAAGTGTTAAAGAAAAATATCCTGGCTATTGTTATCAGCATTTTATGCGGAAGTTTTTCCTCAATCCTCCTTGTATTTGGCTTTTCCCATCTGTTTGGATTCAACTCGGAATTTTATCATTCACTGCTTCCCAAATCCGTGACTACGGCTATCGGCCTGGGACTTTCCCAACAGTTTGGCGGAATCGCAGCCATCACCGTTACAGCCATTATGATTACCGGTTTATTCGGCGGTGCGGCCGCTGTTGGCATCTGTCGGCTTTTCCATATTACCGATTCCGTAGCTAAAGGCCTTGCAATCGGCACTTCCGCCCATGCCGTAGGCACATCCAAAGCCATTGAGCTGGGAGAAGTTGAAGGCGCCATGAGCGGTCTGGCCATTGTCATTGCCGGTCTGATGACAGTTGTGTGGTCGTCTCTAGCCGCAGGATGGATGTAACACATTCCTAAGCCGTAAAAAATTTAAGCATTTCGTCCAGCCAGCCGCAGGCATCGGTCTGCTCGCCCAGTCCGATCCCATGACCGCCCTGAGGGTAGATTTCCAATTTAAAGTCTGCCCGTTTATTTTTCAGGCTCTCTGCCATGCGCTGTGCGTTGGACACAGGCACAACCGGATCATCGGCACAGGCCCAGATAAAAGTTTTCGGATAATCTCTGGACGTCAGCATTTCTGCTGACAGCGTCTTTTTTTGCTGTTCATCTGCATCTGCCCCCAGATGATGCACCATACTGCCTTCATGATATTCTTCCACAAAACTGATCACCGGATATGCAAGGCAAATTTTATCCGGTCTGGCCGAAATTTGTGCATATCGTTTAGTCTCATCCTCTATATGATCATAAAGTGCGCCTACACAGGCACACAGATGTCCACCGGCTGAAAATCCCATAATTGTTACATTTTCCGGATCAATCCCCAGTTTTTCATGATTGGCACGTACAAACCGAATGGCCCGCACCAGATCTTTTTCTCCCTGAGGATAAAGTTCAGGGTAAACTCTGTAATTTAAGATAAATGCTGAATATCCTTTTTCATTAAGTGCTCTGGCCACAGGAATCCCCTCATTATGACTGGCCACCCGGGTATAACCGCCACCTGGACAGATAATCACACATGGGGCTTTTTTATCCCCCATTTTCTGAGAATCCCTGTTAATTAAAAATGGAATTAAAACTACATTTTGGGCGGATTCAGCCTGACCTGGCGGCAAATCCTTCCATATAGGTATGGACGTCATCTCTCCCTTCTCTCTGCGCTCAATTAAAAAATTGGCACACCGAAGCAGCCCCTGCGCAGGAAATGGACTTCCCCATGGCGTTTTGACAAGTTTAATCATATGCTTTAGCTTCATTTTTCTAAACATTGGCCGAATGGATCCATAATAATCCGGCGAAAAAAGATAATGGAGTTTTTTATTAACCCGTTCATTATTCAGTATTTCATTTAAAGTTGAATTCATCGAAAATAATTCACTCATTTGTTTTTGCTCCTGTATTGATCGGCGGGTATTTTTGGAAATATGACCGCCTGCACTGCCGTATTTTACAATGCACATTATAATATAAAAAGTCTTGGGGCGTCAATCATCGGCCCCAAGACTTTCCGTTAATGGCAAATTTATCTACTTCAAAACATTTTAAATTTTTACAGACGCTGAATCAATTCTTCAACAATTTTAACACTGGCCGTAGAGCCGATACGTCCGGCTCCTGCATTGATCATTTCCAACGCCGTATCCAATGTACGAATCCCTCCGGCGGCCTTTACTTCTATACAATCTCCTACCAAACGTTTCATTAATGCCACATCTTCCACAGTGGCACCGCCGGTTCCAAATCCGGTCGAAGTTTTTACAAAATCCGGACGGACTTCCCTGGCAATCGCACAGAGTGACTCTTTATCACTGAGCGTAAGATAACAGTTTTCAAAAATGACTTTCGAAATAACACCATGACTTTGGCAGTATCCCACGATTTCATCCATTTCTTTTTCAACCATATCAAATTTCTTCTCTTTGAGCATCGTTAAATTCACAACATAGTCAATTTCATCTGCACCGTGATCGATTGCGGTTATTGTTTCAAAACGTTTAACTTCAATGGGTGTCTGTCCCAGAGGAAAGCCAACAGCAGCACCTACATGAATCGGTGTGCCAGCCAAAAGTTTCTTACACAGTGAAACCGGCGCAGGGTTAATGGCAACCATTTTAAAACCATATTTTTTACTTTCCTCACACAAAACCTCAAAATCTTTTTCTACAGCATAGGCCCGCAGCTGCGTATGATCAAAATATGCAGCCAGTTTGGCCGGTGTTAAATCTTTATAATTCATATATTCTCTCCTTGTCTGATTTTATGTCATTATGTTACTACAAAGCAAGTTCATATATTGCTTTTACATCATCTTTCTTCAATACCTTAAAGCTGCCCAACTGTCCATTTCTGCAGGCTTTACTGGCCATAAGTTCAATCTGATCCGCTCCAATACCTAAATCCGTAAGATGAATAGCCATACCAAGACTTTCAAAGAATTTCTCTGTCGCCTGAATTCCTGCCAGGCATGCTTCATCCTCACTCATTGCCGAAACATCAATTTTCCATACTTTTTCTGCGTACTGTACAAAACGTCCAGGATGTTCTTTATAAACATAACGCATCCAGGCAGGAAAAATTACGGCCAAACCTGCGCCATGAGCAATATCATAAAAGGCACTTAATTCATGCTCTATATTATGGCTTGCCCAGTCATCCCTGCGTCCCTTTCCCAAAAGTCCGCTGTGTGCAATATTTCCGGTCCACATCACCTCTGCCCAGGCATCATAGTCCTTCTGATTTTTTAATACCCTTGGAAGATTATAAATAACAGACTGCATAGCCGCTTCACACAGCCGGTCTGAAACATCTGTTTCTGTATTAGGAACAAAGTACCGTTCCATAACGTGTGATAAAATATCTACACCGCCCGCTTTAATCTGATTTTGCGGCAGCGTATAACATAGCTGGGGATTTAATATGGCAAATTCCGGAAACATAAGATCACAGCAGCAGGAAAGCTTTTCATGGGTTTCTTCTTTTGTAATAACAGAACCGTCACTGCTTTCACTTCCCGCCGCTGGAATTGTCAGCACAACGCCAACCGGAAGTTTTTCCTCAGGCTGTTTTGAAGTGCTGTAAAAGTCCCAGACATCTCCATCGTAACATACACCAATGGCAATGGCTTTTGCAGAATCGATCACACTGCCTCCGCCTACCGCCAGAATCATCTCACACTGGTGTTCACGGCATAGTCTTATGCCTTCGTATACAAGTGAAAGTCTTGGGTTCGGCAAAACACCGCCAAGCTCCACATACGAAACACCTGCTGCATTAAGAGAATTGACCACTGCATCATAAGTGCCTGCGGTCTTAATACTGCCACCGCCATAAAGAAGCAGTACCTTTTTGGCGTATCCGGCAGTCATCTTACCCACTGTATAGTGGGTATCTTTGCCAAAAATAATCCTGGTGGGATTATACCATGAAAAATTTTCCATAAATATTCCTTCCTTTCAAAATCCGGCGATCGCTGCGGCCTGCTCCATAAGGAGGTAAAAAGCCTGGCCTTCCGGTGAAAAACCTGGATGATCAAAAGTGGGGGCACCGCACACGCCTTCAACAAAACCAAACAAATTTAATTTTTTATTGGCAGCCTGCCGCATCTGCGCTGCCGCCCTGATCCAGCAATCACCGCTCAGCCAGCCATCTGCCAGCCCACGGTAAATCGTATAGGCTGCCATCTGTGACAAATTGGTTTCAACAAAGCTTTCCGAATCATCCACCACATCATGAAATAATCCGTCATCTCTCATCCACGGCATAAGATTTTCGAGAAGCATTACAGCAAATTTTTGAATTTTTTCTCTCTGCATTTTATCCCCATTTGCCGCCAGCAGTCCAATCATTCGGGCAGATGCCGCCAGTGCCCATCCGTTTCCGGTTCCCCAATGAGCTCTTCTCTGCCACTTTTTCGCTTTGTCATCCCACATATGTCCCATGAGTCCGGCCTCACAGTCATATAACGCATTCACATAACCCCAGAAATTTATTAATGCCTGATCCACATGACCTGCGGCAGCAAGAAAAGGCGGCAGCATATAAAGAGAATCGACCCAGAAAGACGGACTGTCCGCCAAATGATACACCACGCCGTCTTTATTCCTGGGTGCTTTATCAAGGGCCCACAAAAGGAGCTTATCATAGCCTTTTTTCAAAACAGGACTCCGGCTGTAATTACAGGCAGCCAGCAGCGGCTCCCCGACTGCACAGGGGTCTGTGGATCCATGATCATTATCCATCACAGCCGTTCTTCCATCTTCAAGCGCTCTGTATACAGCCTCCCAGGCCATAGCCGTCACGGTTTCCATGTCCCCCATTTCATAAAAAGCCTGCATTGCACCCCCCTGTTCCCAGGAGTGACGCTGCATGGACAGCAAGGCTCTTTTCGCTTGTTCAACTCCGGTCATACTGGCGCTCCTTCACTGAATTTTTTTCTGTAATCTGACAACTGCTCATATACGGGTACAAGTGCCTCATAGGCATGGTTAAAAATCTCATAAAGCTCTTGATACCTTTGCTTATATTCCTGACGGGGCAGAATTATTTTTTCAACGGGATTTATTTTTTCCGCCACTGAAAAATTCTTATAAATTCCCACACCGACACCGGCACATACCGCAGCCCCCATGCTGGTTGCTTCCTCCAAAAATTGGGGAACAACAACTTTTTTCTGCCATATATCCGAAAGAATCTGCAGCCACAATGCCCCCTGGGCACCGCCGCCAATCAGTGTCAATTCTTCAATTGGATGCTGGCTTTCCAGAGCTTCCAGAATCACTTTAAGATTAAACCCTACACCTTCCATAACTGCCCGGGTTAATTCCCCTTTTCCGGTTGTAATATTCATGCCAACCATGGCACCTCGGGCATTGGCATTCCATCTGGGCGAGCGTTCTCCCAAAAGATAAGGCAAATAGACAAGGCCTCCGGCCCCCGGCACAGTAGCCGCTGCTGCCTGGTTTAACACCTCATAAGCACTGGTTCCCAATACCTTTCCTTGTTCGCTTTCCCATGTGCCAAGGGTATCTTTATACCAGTGATAGGAATAACCGGCAGCCTGCATTGTCCCACAGGGTGTATAAAGTTCCGGATCCAAATGAACCCAGTTAAAAGTGCGCATGGTCGGGTCATATACAGGAACACGGCTGGCCATTGAAATCCACGAAGAAGCCCCCAGCACATTATACGCCTTTCCCTCAGAAACAACACCTGCACCCACACAGGCGCAGCTGCCGTCACCGCCGCCTAAAATTACCGGTGTACCCTCAAGTAAACCTGTCGCCTTTGCGGCTTCTTTTGTAACGGTTCCGGCCTGATGCGCGGAAGGATACAGATCCGGAAGAATATGTCTGGGAATTTCAAAGGCATCCAGCAGCGTCTGTGACCATTCCTTTCGGCTGATATCTAAAAGATTAGTTCCCGAGGCATCCGAAAAATCAGTCATCAGCTGTCCGGTCAGACAATAAACCATATAATCTTTGGCATGAACCATTTTATAACATTTTTTATAGATTTCCGGTTCGTGATTTTTAACCCATAATAATTTTGCAGCAGAATAAGAAGCGCTTAGCCGGTGGCCTGTAATCTTATATCCAAAAGCCATGCCGACCTGCTCAATCATCCAGGCCTCCTCCGCCGATGATCGGTTATCGGCCCAGATCAGCATATTTCTTAAGGGGATCCCCTCTTTATCCAAAAGAAGGCAGCCCATCATCTGTCCACTGAAAGAGACTGCAGCAATGGAGGCCGGATGAATTCCAGATTGCCTGAGAAGCTGGCGCGTTGAACGACATACTGCATCCCACCAGTCCTGGGGATTTTGTTCAACCCACCCGGAATTCGGATAATACGTTGGATATTCACATAATACACTGGCTGCAAGCGAACCGTCCGCTTTATATAAAACGGCTTTATTACCACTGGTACCAAGATCATGGGCCAGTAAATAGGTTTCCATAGATTTCCTCCTATACCTCAGGTATTTCCATCCAGACCAGCGTTGCCGGCATCTCGTGCTTGAGATTAACCTTATCCGGCCCGGTCACAAGATCAAAGCAGGAAGCAATAATTTTATTATCCCATACAATAGGCTCCCCTGGCTGATCCAGCCCTCCGTCGACCCCTGTACAGTCCGGACTCTGTGCAATACGTGTAACCGTACCGTCTTTGTCTATTTTCGCAATGGCATTTGCCGAAAAATCCGCAACATATAAACAGCCTTTCTCATCAAAGAACATTCCGTCCGTGCTTTGAAGCTGGTCACGATTCTGGGCAAAAACCTTATTTTCTACAACATTTCCATCTTTATCAAAGATCAGTCTGTAAACAGCACCGTCTCCAAAATTCCCCACATACAGATTGCCCTGGGCATCAAAAACAATGCCATCTGCACCATACTGACAATCAGGATTTTGCGTAACAAAAGTTGCCAGAATATGATCATCATCCAATGTATTATCAATCACAACATTTTTCTCATCTAAACCAAAACGATACACACAGCTGACAAGTTTACCGTCTTCACGTTTAACCGGATGAAGGTAGCTCTGGGTTACATACATATAATTGCCTCTGATACGGATACCGTTGGGGTGTTCCATATGTGTCGCCACTTCGATACAGTCGGAAATATTTCCGTCATCATCAACAACAATTTTTAAAATTCTTCCTTTATATAATACATCCGGTTTTTCACTCCACCCCTGGTTATCACATAAATAAACATTCCAATCACTGTCAAAGGCAATTCCCATATTTCTTGCCACACCGGTTTCCGGATGTACCGGCACATCAAACCATTTTTTTACATGACCATTTTTATCAATCTTTACAACGCACCCGGACAAATCATCCTGCGCATAGTTTGGACAGGATAAAACAAGATTTCCATACTGATCTACTGCCATTCCGTCCGGTGTACACACATAATCCGGAAGGACACAAAATAACTTGCTCTCTATCATAAAATCCCCTGCTTTCTAGTACTTAATAACGATTTTTTTAGTGGACTGCTTACGGGCTTCAACCAGCTTAAAAGCATCCAGAATGTGTTCAAAATCAAAAACATCCGAAATAAAGTCCATGGGATTTAAGACCCCCTGATTGATCCATGCCATAATCTGACTGTGCCTGAAGTTCAGCCCTTACCTCTTCAATACCGGCTGCCTCCATCATTTTCTTGTATTCTTCCAGACCGCTTTCTGCTTCTGTATAGCCCAGTTCCAACGGCCACCAGTACTGCTGATGTGCATTTAAACATGCAGAATACTGAGTTTCAACAGCGGAAGTATCCGGAACAAAGGAACGGTACTTCTGAGCGCCTTCGCCTTCCTTAATCTGGCTGTCCCAAGTTTCTTTAAGTGCCTCATAAGAATCCGGTGTACCTACAGAATCCAGTACAAAATCACTGTTTCTTACAGCCCACATCGAGGATGTGCCAAAATTATCCGGATCAAGCATTTTCACCTGGTTTTTATCATTAACTTCATAGGAAACGCCTTCAATACCATAGTAGAACAGATTAAATACTTCCTGATCTGTTGTCAGAAGATCCCAAACAGCCAGTGCTCTCTCCGGATTTTTAGATGTATTGGAAATAACCATGGCATCCTGCGTAAAGGATAAGTTGGAAATATCTTTGGCAAAGTTTGCATACGTCACATTCCATTCCGGATGTTCAATTGCACTGCCGACATAGCTGTCGTTATTATGGACAAGCATCGATGCAACCCCGTTTTTGAACTTGGAAGAATCGGTATCCGAAAGGGCTGATTTAGGGAAGAATCCCTTTTCATTCCACCGAGTCATCATTTCAAGGAATTCAGGTGTCTTTTCATATTCATAATAGGTCATAATCTTTGGATTTTCCTCAGATGGATCAATCCAGAAGAAATCATTCTGTGATCCTTTAATCGGATACATTCCATTAAAATACATAAATGCATCGTCAACCTCGGAACCCATGGAATAAATGGATAATGGCTGCATTTCCGGATAATTTTCCTTGATAATATCCATGTATTCTTCCATATCTTCGAAGTTTTCAATCTCTTTGTCAAATCCATAAGGCTCTACCAGGTCTTTTCTGTAAATCGGACCGTAAGCAGAATATGTTCTGTTTAAAGAAGGTACACAGTACGTCACACCGTCAAGCTGAGCCTGTTTTTTGGCGGTTTCTGTAGCAAGGGCATAGTTATTTGGTGCATATGTAGGCCATAACTCATCCAGTTCCATAAAGGCACCTTTCTTTGCAAGAGACGGATAATTCAGCCAGCTGGCTGCATAAGCTATATCAAATTCTTCGCCGGAGGAAAACAGCAGCGGATATTTATTTGGATAATCAGCAAAACTGATATAGTTCACCTTCAGTGTACAGTTAAGTTTTTCCAGCAAAATTTCATTAAGCTTATCCCAGATCTGCTGCTGCCCTGCAGGTTCTGTACCAAGACAGTACATCACAACCTCTACCTGTTCGGAAGTATCCAGTGCCGGCAGGCTTCCTGTATCCGTTCCTGTGGAGCTTTCACCGGAAGCTGACGCTGCATTTGTTTCCCCACTGGCATCCGATGACGGTGTCCCCGTATTGCCGCCATTAGATGATCCGCTGCCCCCACAGCCTGCAAACACAGTCACTGCCATGGAAGTGGCCAATAACAATGATAATAGTTTTTTGCTTTTCATAATCAATTCCTCACTTTCAAATAATTGTTTTATATAGTTTCCCCGGGATCAGCCCTTCACTGATCCCACGGTAATACCCTGTACAAAATATTTCTGCACAAACGGATATAAAAGAACAATCGGTCCTGTGGCCACAACAGCCATTGCCAGTTTCATTGTATTTGTAGGCAGACTCTCCACCTGTATACCGGCCTGTGCCGCAATGCGGGCCAACGCCTGAGCCTGATTAAGTAAATCATAAAGCATGTACTGAAGCGGATATTTCTCGGCTGAATTGATATACAGCATGGCATTATACCAGTCATTCCAATAATGCAGCGCCATAAACAGCCCGATCGTTGCAAGCCCGGATTTCAGCAAAGGCATAATGATTTTAAGGAAAATACGAAACTCTCCGGCTCCGTCAATCTTTGCAGATTCAATCAGTGCCGTTGGAATGTTCGATACAAAACTGCGCATAATAAGCAAGTTAAATACACTGAGCATTCCAGGGAAAATCAGCGCCAGCAGGCTATCTTTTAAATGAAGATACTGGATGAAAAAAATGTATGTACTGACCATTCCGCCGTTAAACAGGGTTGTAAAATAGAAGAAAAAGGAAAAGAAATTCCTGTATTTAAAATCCTTGCGGCTGATCACATAAGCAGCCATGGTCAGACAAAACAGACCAATGACCGTTCCTACAATTGTAATTAAAATTGATACCCCATAAGCACGAATAATTTTTTCAGGGAACTTAAATACTGTGGCATAAGCTTCCAGTGTAAACTGTCTGGGCAAAATACTGTACCCATGCAAAATAACTTCTTTTTCAGTGGAAAAGGACCCTGAAATCATAATAATAAAAGGTAAAAGACAGATCAGAGCAATCAAGCCCACACCGCCGTATGATAAAATATTAAATGCAACCATCGCTTTGCCGCGTTTAACTTTTCCCGATTTCATTTTTCAGCCACCTCCTTAGAACAATGCCATGTCTTTATCAATCTTTTTAACAATCGCATTAACGACCATAATAATGATAAAGCACAAAATAGACTGATAGAATGTGGCCGCTGCTGTCATTCCCAGATTTGCACTGGTTGTAAGCGAACGGAAAACATATGTATCGATCACATCAGTTGCATTAAAGAGCTGACCGTTATTACCAACAATCTGATAGAACATCTCAAAGTCACCCCTGAGAATACGGCCCACATTCAGCAACAGCATGGTAATAATTGTTGGTTTAATTCCGGGAATCGTTATATAACGGATTCTCTGAAATATATTGGCCCCATCAATCTGTGCCGCTTCGTAGCATTCTGTATCAATGCCCGTAATTGCCGCAATGTATATCACGGAGTTATAACCGCTCCATTTCCACGCATTGAACACACATATAATAATCGGCCATACCCATGGCATCGAATAAACATTGACTTTATCAGCGCCAAAGGTTGTTAAAATTGTATTCAACAGTCCTGTCTCGTAATTAAAAATATTATAAACAAATGTACCTACAATAACCCATGAAATAAAATATGGGAAAAAGATCACTGACTGAGTAACTTTTTTAAACGGAATCACTTTCATTTCCGTAATGGCTACTGCAATTAAAATAGCTAAGCCCTGGCTTGTCACCAGATTCAGTAAATTATATAAAATCGTATTTTTGGTTATCAGCCATCCGGTTCCTGATTCAAAAAGGAATCGAAAGTTTTCAAGTCCGTTCCATTCACTGCCGAAAACGCCCAGATTATACCGATAATCTTTAAAGGCAAGTACCAGACCGGACATAGGCAGGTAAGAAAAAATAATGATAATAATTGCAGCTGGCAGGATCATCAGAAACAGTGCCCGATTTTTTTTCAGTTCAGCGCCAAAATTTTTTAAACACTTTTTCACTTAGGTGCGCCCCCTTTAAAATTACACACTTCTTGCAGCTTCAATTACCCATTTAATTCGTTTAGGATCAATATCATTGGGCAGACTGCAGTCAGGTCCAAGCATATAGCCTGTCTTCGTGCCCTGCTGAATCAAATTCAAGGCTTCTTCCTTGATCTGTTCTTCGGTTCCCTGATAAATCAGACCGCAGGTGCGATTATCAAAGCCGCCCCAGGCCGGACGCCCATTAAAAAATTCACGAATTTCGGAAACACTTTTCTTGTCCACAAAAGCAGCCCAGCTTACAGCTGCAGACGGATAATCTTTCCAGCTTTCCAGATGATTATGAGTGTTGGCCTCATCGGCATCCCAGCCGCAGCAGTGCAGCACATTCATGTCACTGATACTGTTGGTAAAATCCAATACCTTACGGTCACTGGGTTCTACCCATGCCTTATATTCTTCCAGCGTAAAACGAGTGACTTCTGCATTCTGAACACTGTAGAAAATACCATCCACACCAGCTTCCAAAATCAATGCCCGGATCAGTTCAATCTCATCATTGGCAATCACATCACAGGCATACTTTACAGCTTCAGGATCGGCTTTCATACATTCCATCATTTTATCCCAGCCTACCTGAAGACGGAAAATCGAAAGCGGACAGAATAATGTATATAAAGTACAGCACTCACCATCAAGGCGTTTTACAATCGCTTTGGCCCGTTCAACCTGCTCCCGGATAAATGGACTGTTTGTTCCAATAGATTGCATATGATATAAGTCTTTAACATTTTCCAGATTCTGAAGTGTTTTTTCAGGCCATCCAAAATAACCATCACTGGATATTTTCAGTAAATCTACATCTGTATCTCTATAAAATTTTAAATGGGCCTCAACGACATCCTCGCCCCGTTCCAGCTCCGGCGAAAAATGGCGCCAGAAACATCCAGGCACATGATCAACCGGTTCATTGTGAAATGCTGCAAATACACGTTCTCTCTTATTCATTGTTATATACTCCTTCTCCTGTTTTTTAATCTATTGGCAGCCCGGTTTCTATAAGTTTAAGCACAGTGTACATATAAACTTTCCAGGCCATCAAAAGCGTATCAATACATTGGGATTCATCTGGCTGATGACATTCGCCATGACCTGCAGGCAGGCCCAATACCGTTAAATCCTTAGGCAGTCCCGGGCCAAAACCTACGGCATTGGGAACTTTTCTTGCGTAAGTACCGCCGCTCATTGTGTAAGGCTCCTGACGTTCTCCCATAACTTCTTCAAAACACTCTGTCAAATATAAAATCCACGGATTCTTTGGATCCTCTCTGTTTGGCTTACTGTCTTCAACCAAAGTTACGCAAAGTCCAAAGTCCGATGCCTTTTCCGACAAATCCTTCACAATAGCATCGCTGGTCATTGTAATTGGGTAACGAATGTTAACGGTTACACCCATGCATCCGTCTTCCATATACAGTCTTGTGGGCGCACAAGTCATCGCTCCGCTTGGCTCATCGCTCCGATCGATACCAAGCGCCCGTCCGTAACCATCGCTGCCAGCCACACTTAAGAAAGCGAATGCCTTTGTATCTGTTTCGGGCAGATCCATTTGTTCAAAACAGCTGCCCAGCTTATGAAAAGCATTTTCCAGTCCATCTGGATAAGCCGAATGGCCTCCGATGCCTTCGAATGTCATCTTTTCTCCGTCAACCACCGCAGAAGCATGGGCAGGGATGGCATTATCCGCTTCGCCGCCTTCAAGTAAAGTTATCCGTTTGGATAATGGTGCGGATTTAAGCTTCACTTTAAGGAATCCTTTTTCCCCGTAACACACAGGGAAACCACAGTCCGGTACAAAAGAGCAGGTTGGCGCTTTTTCCATTTTCAAATACTCTGCCACATCTTCCATGCCGCTTTCTTCCTGGCATCCATAAATCAGGCGAATTTCAAATCCAGGGTCAATGTGATGTTCCTTCAAATAACGCAGTATGTATAAAGAACCAATATCCGGCCCCTTATTATCCTGTGTACCTCTTCCCAAAAGATAATTTTTAATCTGTTTCATTTCAAAAGGCTTGTAAATCCAGCCGTCTCCCGGAGGCACAATGTCCAGATGTCCCCATATGCCCAGCTGTTTTTCACCCTTTCCATAACGGATACTGATGCAGTGCCATTGGTGATTCTCCCATTCAAAACCATATCGGTCGGCAAGGCGGCTCATCTGCACAATAGCCTTTGCCAGATTTTCTCCGTAAGGATATCCGCCCTGTCCTTTCTCAACAACTGTTGGAATTGCCACCATAGATGCAATATCTTCAAACATTTCTTCTTTATGGGCCTCAAGCCATAGATCAAAATCTTTTAAAATACGAATATCCATTTTTTCATCCCCCATAAATTACTGTTTCTAATCATTGACCATTACATTTAAAATAACCTGATCCGTTTCTTTCATTCCCTCACGGGCTATTTTCCCGACCTCTTTAACCGTATCATCAGCGTCATCTTTAATCACACCCTCACCTGGGCAAAATGATTTTCCTCTGAATGTCAGGTTTATAGCCATAATCGCAGCCTCCACACTGGATGCGATTTTTGCGGCACAGGAAGCCTTTGCACCGTCACATATAATTCCTGCCACATTAGCCAGTGTATTTGTGACAACGGATTCCACATCTTCAACGCCGCCGCCCATCAGGTAAGTAATGCCCGCACCTGCGCCTGCGCCGGCACTGACGGCACCGCAGTATGCAGACAAACGGCCGATCTGACTTTTCTGATAAATGGAAGTCAAATTGCTGATACACAATGCCCTGTAAAGCTGTTCTTTATCTGCATTTAACTCCTTGGCATAAGCGATCACCGGCAGAGAAACGGTCATTCCCTGATTTCCGCTTCCCGAATTAATGACAACCGGCAATTCACAGCCAGCCATTCTGGCATCAGATCCGGCAGCCGGAAGGGCTCTGGCCAAGATCTTAATATCATCACCGTAAATTTCAACCAAGGTTGCCCCCACATTAGCCCCGTATCTATGAGTTAAACCGTACTCCGCAATTTTGGTATTATACTCAATCTGCCGGTCAAGAATCGGAGCCACATCATCAATCCGGACATTTTGTGCGAAATCAAAAATCCGGTGAAAGTCGAGAAAGTCCGGTGTATCCTCCGAAACATCTCCATCAGACGAAGCTGCACTGAAAAGTACATTTCCATTTTTTTCAATCCGGACAATTTCTGTGTGATGATGTTTTAATTCAACCTCAACCGTATCATCACCCTGCTGCATCCGAACAACAATATGGAGTTTTTCAGTGCTGTCCAACAGTTTTACTTTACATATTTTTTCTTTAAGAAGTTGTTGTGCCACTCTGCGGTCATCCTCAGTTATCCGATGCAAAACTTCCAGCTCGCCGGAAGCATCGCCGCCCACTGCTCCAATCACTGCAGCAGCCTCTATGCCTTTCATGCCACCCGTTGCCGGAACAGTAACCCCTTTCACATTTTTGATAATATTACCGCTGCAGGCCACCACAATTTTTTCCGGAAGTTTTTCCAGAACCGCTCTGGCCTTTGCTGCCGCATAGGCAATCGCAATGGGTTCTGTACATCCAAAGGCCGGAATGAGTTCTTCCCGAAGCAGTGTCAGGCACTTTTGATAATTATAATTGTCCATAACTCCTCCAAAAGCCATACTATTTGATATTTCGACATTTCTTTGCAATATTATTATGTTATGACAAAGTATCGTTTGTACAGATATAGATACTACCCTTAAACAAGACTTTTGTCAAGTTCTTTTTAATATTTTATTATCTATCTTATTTTTTTTATAAGTTTTGTCCAATAACTCTCCTATAATTTTCATCATATTTTTGCTTGCCATTTTTTATTATTATATTATAATAAAAATACATATACACAGTTATGTAACTGAAACTCTACAAACAGAACGGAGGTTTTTTATGATTTCAGACCATAAATTAGATAAATCAGTTCCCATACCACTTTATTATCAGTTAAAAACAATCATTCAGGAAGAAATCGACGCAGGAAATTACAGTCCTGATGATATGATTCCAACCGAAGAAGAGCTTATTAACATGTTTGGCATAAGCCGCACCACTGTCCGTCAGGCCATATCCGACCTGGTTCAGGAAGGCAAACTTTATCGGATTAAAAGCAAAGGTACTTTTGTTTCTCACAGTAAAATCAACCAGGATTTTATCGTCCACCTGGAACCGTTTAATGATCAGATTAAGCATCAAAATAAAGCGCCAAAAACCGAAGTCATTGCCATGGAAGTCATTACCGCACCGCCCCAGGTTATCTCTGCCCTTCATCTTGACGCCGGTGAAAAAGTGATTTACCTTCACCGGAAACGATTTGCTGACAGCTGTCCCATTGTTGTCGTCCAGACGTATCTTCCCTACAACCGCTGCAGCTTTGTTCTTAACCACAATTTTACAGTGGAGTCTTTATACAATACCCTGGAAAAACAAGATCCCTCTTATAAAATACGTTATGTCAAACGTATGATCGAGGCTGCAAAAGCCAGCGCAGCTAATGCCAAATTACTGGAAATTAAAAGCGGAGACCCTGTTCTTGTCTTCACCTCCACCGGATACAACCAGGCCGATATTCCTCTGGAATACTCCACCGCATATTACCGGGCTGACTGCAATAAATTTGAAATAACCGTTATGGCTTAATAAAAAACAGTGTATATAAAAGACGAAAACTTTTATATACACTGCATTTTTATTGTCTTATTTATATTTTTACTGTCTTGTTGAAATCTGCCCGTTTCGAATATACAGACCCAAACCTTTTACAAAATAATTAATTTTTTAGGACTGCATGTTAAATCTTCAAAGCCGTCTTCCCGGATGACCACCATGTCTTCAATACGCACACCAAAACGGCCTTTTAAATAAATTCCCGGTTCTACAGTAATGACTGTGCCTGAAACTAACGGATCTGTACATGTTTCATTAAACCTGGGATTTTCGTGAACATCTATACCGACCCCGTGTCCCAGTTCATGAGAAAAACACCCCTTGTATCCACACTCATAAATATAGTTTCTTGCTGCAGCATCTACATCCCGACACACGGCACCTGCACGAATTTTTTCAAAAGCTCTTTGCTGAGCTTCATAAACAATATTATAAATCCGCTCCTGTTCCTCACTGACAGACCCCAACGCCACGGTTCTGGTCATATCTGCAAAATATCCATGAACCACAGCCCCAAAATCCATCGTAAGGAAATCGCCTTTTTCAAGCACTTTATTTGTTGCGAACCCATGAGGCAGCGCACTGTTTTTTCCGGATGCTACAATAAAATTATAATGATGGTCATCCCCACCTAACTTTTCCATGGTATATCCCAATTCTCTGGCCACATCCAACTCTGTTATGCCTGGCCGGATAAAGTCCAGAATATGTTCAAAAGCCATATCTGTAATATGCTGAGCCTCTCTATGATATCCAATCTCTGTCTCATCTTTTTCTGTTCTCAGTTTCTCAATCATACGATCCAAATTGCAGCTGCAATCCACCTGAACCGGCGCAAGTTCAACTGACATACGTCTCCACGCTTCAACGGTCACGGCCCCGGATACAATACTGACCTCCCCGATGTCTCTGGACTGAAGCATTTCTCTAACCTGATCATACAGATGAACTGCCTCCATAACTTTGCAGTTTTTCACTTTCTGCTGGGCCTCTTCCAGGTATCTGAAATCTATGAAAAGCCATGCCTCCTCCTGGGTTACAAGCACCGCACCAGCCGAAGACTTCATGCCTGTCAGATAAAATCTGTTGGAGCCATCAATAAATAAAGCGGCCTTTAATTTCCCTTTCATGCATTTTTGTAATCTTCTTATTTTCTCCATGGTAAATCCCCCTGTTTGTTTTTAATTTTTTAATATTCTATGATCTATTCTATGTAGAAGAATTATTTTTTCAATACACGATGTGGCTAATCTTTTCCAGAACTTTTTAAACAGAACGACGTTTTTTTAATTTTGATCATACATAGACTAAATAAGTATCCCGACAGATCTGCCAAATTTTTTTTGAAAATTTGTATAAACGCCAAATAAAGGGTCATACTATAACTATTCCAGGAAACCTTAGTTTCCGGGAATCATTGGATTCCCCCTCCAATCATTTAAAAGAGAGCAACTAAAGAAAAATTTTATGAGTACTTATCCTCCCCCTTGAACGCGCACAGTGCTGTCATCAAAACATATGGCATTGTGCGCGTTATTTTTATTTTCTCCGTCAATTTTTCAGGATTATTGGTAAATTCTTAACCTTTCATAAAATCACGCTGCATGAAATATTAAGATTTGCTTTATATTTATTTTATCTGAAGGACAAAATTTGTTCACAATTTTCGTATATAATAAAGCCATAGTAATCAATGATTACTTGCACAAAACAGTTTGATTTTTTCATAACATTGCCTGGCAGACCGCACTGCCAGGTCTCCCTCGTCTCTTATTCTTTGAATTACGGCAAAGCCCCTGTACCCGACCAGTACAGGGGCTTTGCCCTTTACAAAATAAAAAAAGTCTATTATTATAAACACATACGCACTTACAATGTCCTCGGCGTATAAAAGTTCCATTCACGATATGCCTGAAGGAAACATTTCAGGAAAGGAGTCTGACCTTGAAAATTAAACGTATTCTGGCACTCATCGGAGTCATTTTACTTGTTCTGATGTATCTGTCCACCCTCATTTTCTCACTGATGAAGGGTGAACTTGCTTTTGGATTGCTGAAAGCATCTGTTTTCTGCACAATTATTATTCCCGTAATGCTGTATGCTTATATACTGGTGTACAGATATTTAAAAAACAGGAAATGAAAACGCGAAAGTTAAAACGTACGAAAAAATCAAAACGTGTTAAGTTTGGGCACTCAAATATATGCGCTTAAACTTAACACGTTTTATGATTCTTCCATACTTTTATCACAGTAAATCTTCTCTTTCTGAAACGTTACTCACAAAAGCGGGGGCTGATTTCCTTCTTTTTCTTCGCTTTCACGAATCACTCTAAGCAAAGCACCCAGAGCCTCCTTCTCGTCCCGGCCCTCACACTGAATCTCCAATTCGTAACCATTACGAATGCCTAAGCTTAAAATGCTCAGAAGACTTTTACCGTTCACCTTTTTTTCGTTATGAACAAGCATCACACTGCTTTTATAACGCATCGCTTCCTCCGCAATGCTCCCTGCAGGGCGTAAATGAATTCCTGCTGCGTTATGTATTGTTATTTTTTCACTTACCATATGCTTCCCCCTGACATCGTAATTATTAATGCAATTATACCATAACCGGCACTGATCGCATAGGGGCTTTTCCTTAATATTTTGTAAAATCTCAGGCAGATGTAAGCGCTATCTCCCCATGACATACAGTAACTGCATCCCCGGTAAGCCACAGGTTTTCTTTTACTTTTTCTACGGTTAGCGTTCCGCCGGGCATATGCATGTAAACCCGCTGAAGCATACCTGATTTTGTCTGTTTTTTATTCAAAAACACCGCCGCCACGGCACAGGCACCGCTGCCGCAGGCCAGGGTTTCTCCGGAACCGCGCTCAAAAACCCTGACCTTAATATCCAGCTCACGGTCAGTGTCTTTGGTCATCGGATTCACAGCGCAAAACTCCACATTCACCCTTTCCGGAAATCCACAATAATGCTCCACATACCTGCCGGCCAAATCCATATTTTCCAGATCCTCCATCGCATCCATAAACAACACACAATGGGGATTTCCCATGGATATGCACGATGTGGAAATAGGCGCTTTCATTCCGGGAATTACCGCCGGCATCATCCAATCCAAAGGCTTTGCCTGGCCCATATTTACACTGACCAAAGCTTTTGACAAGCTCCACGCAAGAACCTTGATCTGATGGCAGCCCGAAAGGGTCTCAATCGTCAGTGTTTTCTCCCGCTGCGCCCCGAATCTTAAATAAGTTTCATACATATATTTTGCCGTACACCTTAATCCATTGCCGCAGGTTTTACCTCTGGAACCGTCAGCATTGTAAATATCCATAAAGCAGTCCGCTCTGGATGACGGACGAATGAGAATCAGCCCATCACTCCCTATGGAAAAATGTCTCCGACTGATCCTTCTGGCCAGTGCGGCGGGATTTGGCACCGTCTGATTCATACAGTCTATGTAAACATAATCATTGCCGGCACCCTGCATTTTTACAAACCTTAGAGAATCATCAAACTTCAAGATTAGCCTCCTGATCCTATCCCTGAAAGCAGGGAATCTTTGTTTCTCTGTAATCAGTTTATGAAAAGTCCCGGCAGTGTATGACAAATGATTTCAGAATAAATTCACCATATCAAGTGAATACTCAAACCTCACATTCCAGCTGACAGTCATAAGGTTCAGCTTCTACATGGTGCTGATGATAAACCTGGGCTTCCCTGCAGCCCATACTCTTATAAAAGCTCTGGCTTTCCACCGCCGAATGGGCAGATATATACAGCTTTCTTCCGCCTTTTTTGGCTGTCCATCGCTTCGCCAGCTCAAATAGTTTTCTACCCATTCCCATCCGTCTCATATCTTCCGAAACATGAAGACTGGTTAAATCCATATATCTGTGTTCACCTCCAAAAATCCGGGCTTCCACAGACACGAAACCTTTTAAAATATGATCACAAAAAACCCCATAAACAACACCGCCGGTATGAATGGTATTTTTAAGGCAGGTCACCAAAAACTCATAATCAGCCTCCGTCCAGTCATCAATAAATGGATCAGCTTTAATTACCCAGACACCGTTTTCCCGCCTCCAGCACTGATCCACGACCTGATGCCGAATAAAGCCGCCAAACAACTCCCGGTTTATTTCATCTTCCATTAATTCCCGATATTCAATCATCTTTGATCATCCTTTTTTGCTTATTTTATCTTTTTTGGCATCTATTGTCTATCATACTACACATCATCGATTGGCACAAAGTATTTTCACCTACACAGTTCACTTTCAAAGTCCTGATGCATACACTATAAAAAAGCCGTCAAAAAGGAGCTTTTATGAATCCAGAAACATTTCCGGTTTTAAGACCCGCTCAGGTCAGTACCCAGTCTCTTGGCCGGTTAAAAATTTCCCTGACAATTTCCGGTGAGCTGATGCCGATCCCGGGTGCAACGGTCAAAGTAGCTTCTACCGGCAATCCGGATCAGGTCATTGAAGAGCTTCGAACAGATGAATCCGGGCAGACCGAAACCATTGAGCTGCCCGCACCTAATGTAGATTATTCCCTGGAACCGGAATCTGCCCAGCCTTACAGTGAGTATACGATCACCGCGTCCGCACCGGGCTATGAAGACTTTGTCGTTTCAGGAAGTCAGCTGCTTTCAGGCCAGACATCCCTGCAAAATATGGCTCTGAACCCACTGTCGGCCCCTTCTGACAATCTGGATATTGCCATACCGCCCCACACCCTTTACTATGAATATCCGCCCAAAATCGCTGAGTCAGAAATCAAGCCTGTCAATGAATCCGGCGAAATTGTTCTCAGCCGTGTTGTTGTACCCGAAACAATCGTTGTCCATGGCGGCCCCCCCAATGACCGCAATGCCCCGAACTATTATGTTCCTTATAAAGAATATATTAAAAATGTGGCCTCCAGCGAAATATATGCGACCTGGCCCGAAAGTACCATCACCGCCAATGTCCTGGCCATTATGTCCTTTACCCTGAACCGGGTTTATACGGAATGGTACCGCAATAAAGGCTACAACTTCACAATTACTTCCTCTACGGCCTATGATCATTTCTTTGTATATGGCAGAAATGTATTTGAAAGTATATCTCAGGTTGTGGATAATATTTTTACAAACTATCTCTCCCGTCCCAATGTCCGGCAGCCTATTCTGACCCAGTACTGCGACGGCCAGAGAGTCAGCTGTCCGGACTGGATGAGCCAGTGGGGTTCCAAAACATTGGGCGATCAGGGATATTCACCCATTGAAATCCTGCGATATTATTACGGCGATAACATGTACATTAACTCCGCCACCCAGATCAGCGGTATTCCCAGCTCCTGGCCAGGCGCCAATCTGACTGTAGGTTCCAGGGGTGAAAAAGTGATGCAGATGCAGGAACAGCTTAACAGAATTGCCCAAAATTATCCGGCTCTGCCGACCATTGCCGCAGACGGTATTTACGGCCCAAAGACTGAGGAAGCCGTCAAAAAATTCCAGGAAATTTTTGATCTTCCGGCTACCGGAATTGTGGACTATTCCACCTGGTATAAAATCAGCCAGATCTACGTGGGTGTCAGCAGAATTGGAGAATTGAATTAAAAAATATCGATAAAAGCTAAAAACTGCCGGTCTCAGGCTGCCAGAGCAGCCTGAGACCGGCAATTTTCGTTGTACAGACAGATAAACTATAACTTCAGACAAACCTGTATTACCTGATCAAACCATGTATCCTGTAAATATCCGGTATGGTCTGTGATCACCATCCCCTTTCCTCTGATCCAGGGTTCCCATTTCTGAATACAAAGCCTTGCATATTCCGGTTTAAGGTTGGAAAATGGCTCATCCAGCAATATCCAATTCTGATTCATGGCCAATGTACGTAAAAGCCCAATCATCTGCTTCTCACCTTCGCTTAGTATTGTACAATCATGAACCTGAAACAAATCCGGTCTTGACCTGAAGATCTCTAAAACTAACGGCTCTATATAAGATTTGGAGCTTACCCCAAAAAGCGTAATATTTTCCCAAAGTCCCGCCGGAAACATACAGGTACTTTGAGGCATATAGGCTGCATCCGGCCAGAAATGATACATGTACCGCATGCAAATAGTTTTCCCGCTGCCGTTTTTCCCGGATAATTTATATTTAACACCGCTCTGCCATAAAATATTTTTACAAAAATCCGCTGCCTTTTGCTCAAAATTCAACATTTCCGGAGCTGCCCGACGATCTATAAAATCTGCAATTCTGATCCCCGTCTTTCCGGCAGATTGAATATCACTCCAATTTCTGGCAATAAAGCCGGCTTTATCGCCACATACCTCATAGGCCTCAAATCCGGTTAAAAAGAATCCTGCTGCGATAAGGTCATTGCCGTACAAAACAACCAGCACACATAGCACACAAAAAAGCATTAGATTTGTCCAGAATTTAATTCCTGTAATACAGGCAGTACGGTATCTGCCGTATTTAAGCAGGCATAATCCAGTTGCTTCAATCCCTTCATCGCCGTATTTTTTTAATCGTACGGATACTCTGGGGTCTGAAAAAACAGCATTTTCCAAAACGTCCTGAATCCGTCTGTTCATTGTATTTAATGCCCTCTGGTGAGCTTCTCTTAAATTGGCGTATTTTTCCCCAGTCAGCTGAGGAATAATTCCACAGCCTAAGCTGCACAAAAATACAGCAAGCGCCAGCCAGCCATTAATAAATAAAAGCATGACCCAATATGTAAAAAGCATACAAACGGATTTAATTAAATCCGTCAGCGGCATCAGCCATGCTTCATACAGCATCACGATATCATTATCTATCATCGTCCTGCATTGGACTTCATCCAATTGCTCCAGACTTCTCTTATCCATTTGAAATAAGGTATTCCATATTTTATCACGTACATTGACATAAAAATCATATTGCTTACGATTGGCAGCCCACCTGACCGCAAAATGTAAACCAACGGTCACAGCAGATGCGGCACACAGAAATAAAAGCCAACTGTAAATTTGTCCTTTCATCGAAAAATCCATCTGAAATAAAGCCCCTATGCCATAGGATAAAACCGCCGATGACACGGAAAAAAATTCATACAGAATGCATTCCAGATAAAAAAATTTCCCGGAATATTCCAGATACCGTTTCATCACCTCTGACCTCCTTTAAGTTCTCAGGCCCCCATTGGTGCAGCACAAGTAAAACCGTTCGATCATGATCCTTTAATATTTCCCTAAGTACTTCCCGTAAAAGAACAGTATCCATAGCCGAAAAACATTCATCCAAAAGCCACAAAGATTTCCCTTGATTCCACAGACAAAACAAAGCAACCAACTGTTTTTCTCCCCCCGAAAGGGCTGTGCAGTCTTTACACGCTTGCAGCTGTCTAAATCGTACTTTCAAAACAGGGTTATTTCTTGTACACCTTTTTTCTAAAAGGGGATAACTCCCAAATAAGGTGACATTAGCCTTAAAATCAGTGGGAAATAAAACAGGTTCCTCTTTTAATAAACCAACCTGCTCCTCAAGATTATATTGATAAAAATCTGTGCCATTCCACTTAATTTCTCCGCCAGAAAGTCTTATTTCCTGACAAATCAGTTTTAGAAGTGTAGATTTTCCACAGCCATTGTTTCCACGTATCCAGTATTTTTCACCGACGTGAACAGTCAGTGCCGGAAAGTCCAACCTTTTTTCTTCCTGCCCATTCTTTTGTCTGTAAATCACACAGGGGTGTTTCATCTCTAAAATAACCGGTGGATCTGCCATTGAACGCTGATCTGTCCCGGCCTTAAACAGCTGATCAACTCTTTTCCAGGCGCCCCGTTTTCCTTTTGTTTCAATAAAACCCGACATAAATACTGCCATAACCTCTAATATATAATTTACATACTGCCATGCTGCCAGAGCTACTCCCAAGGTTACACGATTTTCCATCAGAAAAACAGCCAGAAAACAAATAATACTAAATCTTAATCCTGACATCATCCCTTCGTTCAATGTGGAAGCCCCGGTCAATGATTTTTCATACATGAGGGAGGCCTTCTGTTCCTCTGCAGACAGTTGATGGTGAAAGCGTCCAAATCCGCTGCGCGTTAGATTTCCAAATAGAAACCGACCGTTCAGCAGTTGGGTCAATTTTTTCAGATAACTTTCTCTTGCTTCCAAAGCCTTAGCTTTTTTACTGTCTGTTTTCTTAAAATACTGGAAGCCTAAAATCACCCCAAAAACTACACCAAGCAATACCGTAAATCCAGGCCCTACAAGTCTGCCCAGAATAATAAAATACATTACCAGAGCAATCGCATAACGGGCAGTATTTACACATAACTCCAGGTATTCCTCAGCCTGAGCAATATCATTATTAAAAATAGATATATACTGAGCCGGTTTACGTATATTGCTGACCCACGGATATGTATTTAGCACAAAATGGAATAAGTCCTGACGGATATGTGTTTTAATCGATTTTTCAAACTGCCATGATAAACGCATATCCCCATAACCTGCCGCACATTGTATAATCATAAGCACTGCAAAAATGCTAATACAGAAAAAAGCATAATCGCGCCCCTGATCAATCAACGTCTGCACAAGCAACGGCACAAGCGCAGCAGTTAAATTAAAAACAGCCCCACAGAGTAAAATCCCCCCAGCCAAAAACTTCCATTTCCATTGTAATTTCATCATATAATCTCTTTCTAAACATGTAGGGGAGAGACATAAAGATCTCTCCCCTACATATTTTATTTACCATTACACATAGTTTCATGCTGGCACCGCAAATTTGCAGCTTCACGAACAATAACTATAACTGGTTTTCTATACTTCATACTATCACCTCTTTTCTTTATATTTTAGGCATATGTAAATTATCCAAGCCTTCGTAATTTATGAAAAAATTTATAATACCTATCGCTTTCCAAAATCATAAACAATTCTATATTTATTATAAATTATTTATTAATTTCATAGTAGGTGAACAACCATAAAGTAATCCGGTTTCTGAATATACAATTGCAGGACAACGTTTACAGGTTTTAACCATTTCACATGCATTGCAAAGTCCAAGATCATTCTTTTTTAATAAATAAAGGAAGTGTAACTCCGCTGAAAAATGTAGTATATCTGCTATATTTGACTCATAAATATTTCCCACTTTATAGTACATTGAATTGCATGGATATACATTACCTAAACAGTCTATTGACAAGCCAGTTTTTAACATAGGACATATTTCTTCTGGGAAAATTTCAAATAAATCCTCTGCATCTTGTTCTTCTATTGTATAAGTACTAGATTTTTTAATACAATCCAAAAAATCACTTTTTCCCAGTCTTAATTTATAATTTGTTTGATCTCCATCTACCTTAGGCATTATAATTGGACTACTTCTAAAAATAAAATCATGCTGCTTACAATAACTTCGAATTTCGTCAATTTCAGTATAATTCATACGCATAATAGGCATATTGATTCTAACTCTAATTTTGTATTTATTTAAAAGTTCTAAATTCCAAAGAATTCTATCTAATATATCTTCTCCTGTAATATATTTATAAATTTCATGACGCAAACTATATAAGCTAACCGCAATGTAGTGAATATCCAATTCAGACAATCTTTGTATATCATCTTCATCCAAAAGTGATATATTTGACAGCAAAACTACGCTAAAAAATCGCTTACGGGCCTCCTGTATAATTTCAAAAATATCCGATCTTAAAAAAATTTCTCCTCCTGTAAAAACAACAGTTAAAGTTCCTAATTTTCTTAAATTCTCCAAAAGGTTAATAACCACATCAAAAGCAAGCCCTTTATTTTGGTAATCAGTTAAATAACAGTGAACACATCGTAAATTGCACTGATTCAGTAATTCAATTTGCACAGAAACTGGAATAGTTTTTTTTACAGCTTCAGTCATCATATCTTTATTTATTCTATCCACTATTCTACACCTCCAGAAGTAAGCCTTCTTCTAAAAATTGATTATACAAATCCATTATATCTGTTTGCACATCTTCGATATTTACGTTATAATATTTTGCTATATAAGCAATTATTTCAAAAATATCTTTCTTCTGCTCATAGATCTCCATCCAAAACACCGATGAAACATCAACCAACTCAAACATATCACAATTTTTTTCATTAATAATATATACCGTATCTCCAATTTTGTTCCATGAAACATTTGAACATATTTTAACCATAAATACCCCCATTTAATAACAGTAATACACCTAAAATATCTTTTTTAAATATTTTTTTTCTTTATTGAAGTTTTAAGCTTTTCAGGCACCTTTGGCTCATACAAGCCTAACATAACACTAGGACCTATATTAATTTCCCCCCATTTTACTACAACATCACTTAAACATCTGAGTAAATTTCTTGTATCATTTTTTTGTTTCATTACGACCATCCCTTTCCACTTACATTATAGCTTAAATATAAATTCATGTTTTAAAATCCATTTAAACGAGAATATTTGTGTGTTAAACGTCATCTTCTATACTTTAAATAACATTCATTTTTCTTGAACGCTTATTGTCAAAATTAAAATTTTTTCTTATAATTATAAAGACAATGTTAAATATTTTTCCAATTCTACTGAAAGAAAGGTTACGGATCATGTTATTTTCCATGCTCATCTTACTTTTTACCACAATATTATATATGACACCCTTATTAGTTTTCCTGCCATTTAAATTATCTGCTTTTCAAAAAATTGGACTAGCCATTATATTAATTTTTAATTTTACCATTATGTCGTTTTTTACGGGAAATTTAAGCCTTCCTATCTTATTAATTTCTGTTAGTGCATATTTATGTTTTATTGATCAGCATTACCTGCGCAATATTACTCTGTTTATTAGCAGTTATATGCTAAATGTAATTTTAGACAATATAGAAGCTTCTGTACTTTGGTTATTAACAAAAATTGATGTTACTGCATTACATTCTAATCTTATATTTTATAGTATATTTGCTTGCTCCAGTATTCTTATATCTTACCTAGTCAGCAAAATACTGATTTTCCTTTTTTATAAATTTGTACCTTTACTGAATTTATCTAAGCTTCCCAAAAAAACTTTATTTTTCATGGGTTTTAATCTGTTGTTAATGCTATGCCTTTTTATTGTCAATATCATAGCAGGTGAAGTCATCGGCTATCCCCCGATTGTTGTTGGATTTAATACCTTTGTATTTTTTGCTTATTTCATTCTGTCCACCTGGACAAGTATCCGTTCTATACAGACCTATCAGCAAGAAAATGAACTGAAAATGCGGCAGGCTTCTATGGAAGCCATGCGAAAATATACAGAGCAAGTCGAAAATCTCTATAACAATATGAGAGGTTTTAAGCATGACTACGTCAACATTATTTCAACTATGTACGAGTATATTGATCACAAAGATATTAATGGGCTTTCCAATTATTTCCATGAATCCATTCTTCCTCAAACATCCAAACTAACACCAGACTACTATCAAATTGGACGCTTAGGCAATCTGAAAATCCCTGGTTTAAAAAGTCTTGTCACTGCAAAAATAATTTACGCACAAGAAATGAAAATAAAAACAGAAATTGAAATTGATAAACCTATAGAACATATTCACACGGATTTAATTGACCTGGCCAGGATACTGGGTGTCTTTCTGGATAACGCTATTGAAGCTGCACTTGAAACACAAAAACCTACATTTTCATTTGTAATTATACAAGATGAATGTGAAACCGTTTTTATGATTGCCAATAATTTTGTTGATCATCATCTGGAACTTTCAAGTCTTTCGAAACCCAACATTTCGACAAAAGGGGCATATAGAGGTATGGGACTTTATAATGCCAAACAACTTATAGCCTCCCACGCAAATATATTTTTAGATACCCAAATTCAAAATGAACAGTTCATTCAATTATTACATATATACGCTGTAACTTCATAAAATCAAATGTATTAAAAAATTGCCGTGTAAATAATTTTTATCTGTAATTTATCACGGCAATTTCAATAATGTTCAAACTCCAAATGGTTTCTATCATTCTGGTTTTGGTATCAATGTAAATGTTTCTATCATAGCTGCCATCGAAATAATTTCTCTTGTTTCCCACGGATTTATCACAGCAATAATCCCCAAAAGCACGACCAGCCATACCGTCTTTGCCTTTAGTTTTTTGTATTGTTCTTGCTCTATCGGATGATTAGATGTTAATCTAGGTACATAAAACCAGACAATCACCAATATAACCGCCCAAATTAAGAAAGTTGCTCCTATTTTCATAGAAATTGCCAATGCCAGCTTTGTTCCTATAATCATAATTGCTGTAGTCGCAATCGTACATCTCAAACTTGTTGATAAATGGAAACCTCCGGCAAATGTCCTATACGTGCCAAATACTGCCAAGAATAAAGTTACCGGTCTGACAATTTCCAAAACACAGGCAAAAATAATAATAATCCCAATCAACACAAACTGATGAAGTAAACTTTCAAATCCAAGTATCATCTTCAACCGTTCAATTTCCGACAACGTAAGCCGTTTATCAAAACAGGCTGTTAATTTTTCTGCAACCAATTCCAACATCATAAACACCTCCATCCTCATTATAAAACCACCCATTCATGTAGAAACAAAATAGATTTAAACGTCTGTAATTTGCTCCTAAACGTTATTCTATGATCAATTATTCAAAAGCAATTGATCGAAATATAATCTTGCTCTAAATTTTTATAACATTAATTTTTTCCTTTTCAGATGCAAGAGCAGCATGTATACTTATTTTATAGGGAGGGGAGGAATTTCATTGCTGGATATTTATATTTGTGAAGATAATCTCAAACAATTGGCTTTCATTAAAGAAAAAGTGGAAAATATTATAGCTTTTGAAGAATTAGATATAAAAATCAAGACAGCGACAAATAGTCCTAATGAAATTTTAAATAAGGCCAGCCAGTCTCATAACTGTGGACTATATTTTCTGGATATTGATTTAAAAAATGAAAAAATTAATGGATTTACTTTAGCGCAAGCCATCCGAAAAATCGAACCCAGATGCTTTATTGTTTTTATTACATCACATATTGAACTAAGTTACCTAACTTATCAATATAAAGTCGAGGCGCTGGATTTTATTATTAAAGAAAATCCAGAAACTGTAAAAAGTAAAATTCATGAATGCATTCTCAATGCATATGAAAAACATACCGGAGGCTCTGAATTATATAAAAACATTTACCAAGTTACGATGCCTGGCGGTAAAAGTATCGCTGTTTCCTATAATGACATTTTATGTTTTGAAACATCAGATCTTACTCACAAAATTTGCCTTAGGTCAAAACAACGCATTATTGAATTTTCTGATCAACTGGGGAATATTGAAAGCAAATTGAATCATGACTTTTTTCGCTGCCATCGGTCTGTCATTGTCAACATCCATCACATTAAAGAAATTAATTATCATGATTGTCTCATTACTCTATGTGATGGCAGCACATGCCCTCTGTCTGTCAGAAAAAAAGGGGCCTTAAAAAATACAATAAAAAATTTTCAATCTAAGAAATAAAACAGCACAGCCATACTGACTCAGGTACCGTCACACAATATACACCTGAGTCAGTCGTTCTATACCTATTTTTTCCAGCACTACATCATCTGCCCAGGCCTTGATCCAATATTTTTTCAAAGCCTGTATTTTAAGGACAGCTTTTCGTCCGCCTTGCAGTCTGTTACATTTTTAAATTTCATTCTATGCCTCGTATCTGACACCCATGTTCTGCCGGCGCACATCCAGCCATTTCATCAACATCATCAGCGCATTCATCAACGGATATGTCAGCACCAGGACAGGTACTAAAAACAACATCCGCCACTGGAAAATCGTAGTCACATCAAACAGACCGCCAAAGAACAGCACACCTGCCGAAAACAGCCCGATACACACACCGCACAGCAGCTTACGCTTGCCGTTTAACGGACTGGATACCTTTACAAGTACAAGCATACTGATAAATCCGGCCACAATCAGGTTATATGTGTATACAATCTCGGCGCTCAACCCGAAGAAAGTACCAAAGACCTGATTAATCAGCATATCAATCACCATCACCAGCGCACCTGGAAGGGCAAACCTTAGAACACTCTTTAAGAAACCTTCCTGAGTAACTGTCTCTGTCTGCTCCAAAGCCATAAAGAAGCTGGGAAGCCCAATAGCTGTGGCACTGATCAGTGTCAGATGAATGGGAATAAACGGATAAGTTCTTCCCAGAATAATAAAAATCACACAAAGCAAAACTGAATAAATTGTCTTTGTCAGATACAGGGCGCTGACTCTTTCAATATTTGAAATAATCATACGGCCTTCGCGGACAATGTCTTTCATACATGCAAAATCCGAATCCAGCAAAACAATATGGGCCACCTGCTTGGCTGCATCGGAACCGGCAGCCATGGCGATACCACAATCGGCATCCTTTAAGGCCAAAACATCGTTGACACCATCGCCAACCATCCCCACGACCTTGCCGTCAGCCTGATAAGCCTTGATAATCCGCTGCTTCTGTTCAGGCGTCACACGCCCGTAAACCGTATATTTTCCAACGGCTTCAATCAAATCTGCATCATCTTCCGGAAGCTTTGTGGCATCAATATATTTTTCGCCATTAGCCAGACCGGCCTCCACAGCGATATGGGATACCGTGGCCGGATTATCACCGGAAATCACCTTGACAGCCACATCCTGGCTGGCAAAATACTCAAAGGTCGACCGGGCCTCAGTCCGAATACAATCCGAGATAAGAATCAGCCCCACTGGACTTACATCCTCAATGGTCTCATCTTCGCTGGAAATACGGCCGGCCTGCGCCAGAAGGAGGACTCTAAGTCCCTGTTCCGAATAAGGCGCTGCCTTCTGCGCCAGCGTTTCATCCCCCTTCATAATAAATTCAGGAGCACCCAGTACATAGGATCCATGATCCTCAAAACTGATAGCTCTGAATTTTCTAGCAGAAGAAAAAGGAATCGCATCTGTCACGTTCCAATTTTTTGTATTGGAAAAATAATTCATCAGCGCCGTCTGCGTACTGTTAACATCATCAAAAGCAAATGCGATTTCATTCATTGCTGTGCGGATCTCCTCCGCAGTATGACTTCCCAGGGGAATGATATCCGTAACTTCCAGCTCACCGGTAGTGATGGTGCCCGTTTTATCTGTACACAACACATTGACTCTGGCCAGAGCTTCAATAGCTTCCATTTCCTGAACAAGCGCCCGTTTGCCTGCCAGACGTCCCACACCCAGAATAAAGGAAATACTTGTAAGCAGCACAAGCCCTTCCGGTATCATACCGATCACACCGGAAACGGTGCTCACAATAGCATCCGCCAGAGTTGTTCCTTCCACATTTTGCTGCGAAATAAACAAAAGAATCCCCACGGGAATAATAATAAAGCCAACCACCTTAATAATTCGCTTGATAGAATCCTGCATTTCCGAAGTGGCCCGTTTTTTGTCTCTGGCCTGGTTGGCAAGTACAGTAGCATAATTATCCTTTCCCACATGCTCTACTTTGGCCAGTCCGCTGCCGGCCACCAGATAGCTGCCGGAAAATAAGGCATCTCCTGCCTTTTTCTTCACCGGCTTTGACTCACCGGTAATCATAGATTCATTGACCTCTATACCTGAAGATTCCAGCACAATACTATCCGCACTGATCTGATTGCCGCTTTCTACCGCAATGACATCGTCCATGACAATTTCTTCAATGGGGATCTCACTGCGCTGTCCCTCTCTGATCACGGTCGCTTTTGTGGCAGTAATGACCGCCAGACCATCCACAAGCTTTTTAACCTTCAGCTCCTGAATGATCCCAATGATCGTGTTCACAATCATAACCCCGAGAAAAGTCAGATTCTTAATCTGACCGGTAAATAAAATCAATCCTCCAAGAAACAGGTTTAAAAAGTTAAAATAAGTCAGCGTATGGGTACGCACAATCTGGGAAGTTGTTTTTGATACACTGTTATTCGTCTCATTTACAAGGCCCTGCGCCACTCTCTGGCGGACCTCCTCATGGGTCAGACCTTTATAAGTTTCTTTGTCCATGCTATCTTTCTTTCTGCAAAACCGCAGGCTGCTGCGGCCTTAAAGTGTGTTTTGCAAAACCCACTGCTCAAGGTTAACGGGTAACTTCAGATCTGCGCTCTATTATATTTGTTCTCTATTATAGGGTGTGGTCTGATAAACAAAATAATTCAGCCAGTTGGAATAAATCCACTGTCCGTGAGAACGCCAGCAAAGGACTGGTGTCTTTTGAGGGTCATCATCCGGGAAATAATGCTTTGGAATATCCGGATTCATTCCTTTGGCCAAATCCCTGAAATACTCCTTTGCCAGAGTATCCGCATCGTATTCGGAATGACCCATCACAAAAAACTGAGATCCGGTTTCATTGCCCACCATATACACGCCGGCCTCCGGAGAATCCGCCATAATTTTCAGTTCCGGCACCTTCTCAATATCCTGGGCATAAACGGTTGTATGCCTTGAATGCGGCACGTAAAAAATCGTATCCAGACCACGGAATAACCTGGATTTTGGATTTAAAAGTCTGTGGGGAAAAATACCGGAAATCTTATGGTCCAGAATATGCTTCTGAATGCCATAATGATAATAAAGTCCTGCCTGAGCCCCCCAGCAGATATGAAAAGTGGAATGAACATGGGTTTTTGACCACTCCATAATCTCACAGAGTTCATCCCAGTACTCCACTTCCTCAAAATCCATCATCTCCACAGGTGCCCCTGTAATAATAAGTCCATCATACCGTTCATTTTTAATCTCATCAAAGGTCTTATAAAATGCCAGCATATGTTCCTCAGATGTATGAGTTGAAGTGTAGGTGGATGTCTGTAAAAGCTCCACCTCGATCTGGAGGGGCGTGTTGGACAGGCACCTTAAAATCTGTGTTTCCGTTTCTATTTTTGTAGGCATCAGATTTAAAATAACAATTTTCAGAGGACGTATATCCTGAGTTAACGCCCGTTTTTCTGTCATTACAAAAATATGTTCATTTTCAAGAATCTGACGCGCTGGAAGATCGTCATTAATTTTAATCGGCAATTTTTAGCCTCCTTCATGTCTGTTTCGTCCCAATCAAAGAACCTTTATCATCGGACCATCAGGGACTTTCATTTATATTATAATTTGTAAAATATTAAATATCAACCTTATGGACAAAAAATTCAGACACTCTTAGAAATTTTTAGAAATATTTAAAATTTATCCAAAATTCTCTCATGTTTACCGGCTGGTCAGATGCCCGATATTTTTAATAAGTACAGAAATGCTGCCGTCGGGATTTGTAATAAATTCCACTACATCCTGATTGTCATACTGCTCCATGGGAATACTGATCTCAATTCCTGTATCGGTTTTTATAAACTGACGTTCAAATTTTTTGATGGTCTGTTTATTCATCGGCGTAATCACAGCTTCGGCCATATGATATTTTTCTATTTTCTCCTCAAAATCCTTTTTCATATCCTCATGATCCGAAAAAAGCTTTTCCTTCACCGCTTCCACGGCCAGGCTGCCTTCTTCCTCAAAAGCGTCATAAAGTACCTTCTTAACCTCCATCTGACGCTCCACATTGCCTTCATCAAAATATTTTTTATTCACCTGATCCACAGCCTTTGTCACAATATCCAGCCTTGCCTTCTGAGACAAAGGTGCATGACATTTCAAAAACAGTTCAGACATATAATTGGACCTGGTACCGTTAATGTTATATTTTCGTTCCAGCAGCTCAATATCCATAGATGCCAGATCGATAATGGCAGCCTCTGAAAGCTTCTGTCCTTCATTGGGCAGCAATGCCTTTTGCATAATAATACTGTTTGTATTTTCTCCCAGATCTGAGGTTGTCATATGTGTATATGAAGATTTATAATTCATTTTTAAAAGACCTAAATAATCCTGCTCCTGACACCGGAACAAAACAACCGCCAGATCGGCCGAAGGAATTTCTATATTGGAATTCATAATGGAATACAAAAAAACGGCCAGCTTCTGACTGGTTGATACAAAAGTATCCGGCGAAAAAAACTTAAGCTCATCTAAAATCTCTGAGTCCTCACAAAAACTACAGTGCTTAATGTCATCGCTTCCCGTCACCTTCTCAATATGAGTTCTGAAAAAATCATAAAGCTGTGGACCACACTCCAGCTCCCGGTCTGAAAGTACCGGCATCCCTACAGCAGAATCCAGAATATGTATAATCACTTTCCTTATAATAATATCGTCTTTATTCATATATTTCATCCTCTGTGTTTACATTTTCATTATGATAACACTTTTCCCCCCTGGTTGACAAGGGTTCACCCTGCCTGTATACTCTTTTCCAGGAGGTATTCCTATGAAATGTAAAAGACATATCCCAGTTATTTTAATTATAAGCCTTTTATTTGGTATGATTTTAACCGGATGTACCCAGCCCCTGCGTTCCTCGTCCTCGGTGGAGCTCATACTGGATACCATTGTAGATATTAAGGTATACGGACATGCAACTCAAAAATCCCTGGATTTGGCTGTTGATGCTGCTTTTGACAAAGCCCGGGAACTGAATCTTATTTTCAGCGCATGTGATCCTAAAAGCGAATTGTATCAGGTGAATGAAAATGCTGCTCATGGCCCGGTTGTAATTTCCCATGAACTTTTCACAGTCCTTGAAACAAGTATAGACTATGCGCAAAAAACCCAGGGGGCCTTTGATCCCACTCTGGGCAGGCTCATTGAGCTATGGGGGATAGGTACAGATCACCCTCAGGTTCCCTCTGCGGATGCCATCAGTGCTCTGGCAGGCAGACGAAACTATGAACATATCACACTGGATGCAAAAAAAAGCACGGTATTTTACGAAACCGATGATTTTTGTGTAGATCTGGGCGCCATCGCCAAAGGTTATATTGCAGATGAACTGAAACGGCTGTTGGAAGAAGATTATCATATACAATCAGCCATATTAAATCTTGGCGGCAACACAATCACCATTGGGTCAAAACCAGACGGCTCTGACTGGAATATTGGGATCGTCAATCCAAAATCCCCGGATGATATGGAACATCCGGCGTTCTATATCCGGGCAACCGGCAAAACCTTTGTCACCAGCGGCAATTATCAGCGCTATTTTGAAGATGAAACCGGAAAGCGTTATCATCATATTTTTGACGGTCATACCGGTTATCCATCAGAGACAGGCCTGGACAGTGTCACAATCATCACCGATGTTTCCATGAATGCAGACGCCCTGTCCACTGCGGTTTTTGTCATGGGTCTGGAAAGGGGCATGGCTTATGTGGAATCCCTGGAAAATACAGAGGCCATCTTTATTGACAGCAGCGGATGTGCGTACGCCACATCGGGAATTAAAAACCAGGTCACCAAAGGCAGCCTGTCTCTGGAACCATCGCCCTAAAATCCAATGCAAAGGAGAAACTTATGTCAACTTCAAAATCAGAATTTCGTAAAACCATTGTCTGTGTTCTTATCGCCGTTCTCCTTTTTTGTGTCGGTATCGTCGGTATTTTTCTGCTCAGAAAAAATACCGTCCAATCCGGGATCGCCATGATCTATCAGGACGGCACGCTGCTTGAAACCATTAATTTAAACAGTGTCACCAAAGGCTATACCCTGCGTGTGGACGGTGACCATGGGGCTTACAATATCATTGATATCCAGCCTGGAAAAATCGGAATCATCGAAGCCTCCTGCCCGGATCAGATCTGTGTTCATACCGGCTATATTTCCAGCAGTGTCTCACCGATTACCTGTCTCCCGAATCATCTGATCATCCAAATTCAGGGCAGCTATGACAAAAATGCCCCCCTGACCAATGAAATTCCAGATGGAATTTCAAGATAACGGGTATTCATATGATATATTTATGCGAACTGGAGCTGAAATCACTTTGAAAAACAAAAAAATAAGCAGGCTTCCCCTGCTGGCTATGTTTACAACCATTGCCCTCACGATCTTTATGATTGAATCCGCCATCCCCCCCATTGTTCCCATCCCTGGAATCAAGCTGGGATTGTCCAATATTATTACGCTTGTGCTGATCGCAGGTGCCTGCTGGCAGGATGCCTTCATTGTTCTCATGATGCGGATTCTTATCGGCAGTATTTTCGCCGGTCAGATGATGTCCTTTTTCTACAGTCTGGCCGGGGGACTGCTCTGTCTTTTGGCTATGACCCTGATGCACCGGCTTCTGGGTTCAAAACTTTTATGGTTTACCAGCATCATTGGTGCTCTTTGCCATAATATCGGACAGATTGGTGTGGCAGCGTTGGTTCTGGGATCCGGTTATGTATTTTATTATTTTCCGTTTTTATTGGTCAGCGGTGTCATCACCGGCCTTTTCACCGGGCTGTGTGCCCAGTTTCTGCTGCCCCGCCTGCCCAAATTTTAAAAATCTACAAATCTATAACACTATTTTTTATCATCCCCCTGGATTGTTACATCTTGGAAACGTTTTTGATAATTCCGTGAAACATCTGTGTTTTACCATTAAACCACACCAATGATCATATGATATCCAGGAGGAATTTTTAATGTGCGGATTTACAGGTTTTACGAATAACAGTCTCCCAGAGCATCCGGAGCAAATCCTTACAGAAATGAATCAAATGATTATTCACCGCGGGCCGGACTGCGGCGGCACATATATTGATAAGAAAATATCACTGGGCTTTCGTCGTCTGAAAATCATTGACCTTTCCAGCCAGGGCGATCAGCCGGTTCCCAATGAGGATGGCAGCTGTGTTCTTGTATTTAATGGAGAAATCTATAATTATCAAAAACTGCGCCAGGCCCTTCTGGCCTGCGGTCATACATTTAAAAGCCAGTCAGACAGCGAGGTCATTCTTCACGGCTATGAAGAATATGGCATTAAAATACTGCAAAAGCTTCGGGGTATGTTTGCATTTGTGATCTGGGATAAAAAAAATGAGACCCTTTTTATGGCCAGGGATTTTTTCGGTATTAAGCCTTTATACTATACTGACAATACCCTGGACGGATCCCTGATTTTTGGCTCTGAAATTAAGGCGTTTCTAAAACATCCCCTTTTTATAAAAGAATTAAATCCCAATGCGCTCAGACCTTATTTGTCCTTTCAGTATTCCCCCCTTGATGAAACCTTTTTCAAAGGTGTTTATAAGCTGCCGCCAGCGCACTATATGATTTACAGGCATAAAAAATTCACGCTGAAGCCTTACTGGGAGCCATGCTTTAATTCTTCCAGCCAAAGGCTTGATGAATATGTGAAAATGATCCAGGAAACCTTAAAGGAATCCGTTAAATACCATCAGATCAGTGATGTAAAGGTAGGCTCCTTTTTATCTGGCGGGGTAGACTCCAGCTATATTACTGCCCTGCTTCGTCCCGAAGAATCCTTTTCTGTAGGCTTTGCTTACAATGGTTTTGACGAAACCGCCCAGGCGGCCCACCTGTCCGCTTTACTGGGTGTTAAAAATCACAGAAAATTAATTTCTTCAGAGGAATGTTTTAAGGTGCTCCCCTTGATTCAGTATTATATGGATGAACCCCAGTCCAATCCCTCAGCCGTACCCTTATATTTTCTGTCTGAACTGGCCGCCCAACATGTGACCGTTGCTTTGTCCGGCGAAGGCTCAGATGAACTTTTCGGCGGATACCTGTGGTATTTATTATCAGACAACATGCGAAAATACCGGCGACTTCCCTTTTTTTTGCGAAGAGGTATTCACCATATCAGCCGGTATATGCCCAAAAACCATTTCACAGATTTTTTATACAGAGGGGGACAGAAAATCGAAGAACGTTTTATCGGTCAGGCCTATGTTTTTCCGGAACAGGAAGCCTTTGGCATTCTCAACGAAAGTTACCGCTGCGGCCCTTCTGTTCATGAGGTCACTCAAAAATTTTATGATAAAGTAAAAAATAAAGATGATCTGACCAAAATGCAGTATCTTGATCTCAGCCTTTGGATGCCTGGTGACATACTGCTTAAAGCCGATAAAATGAGTATGGCTCACTCCCTGGAGCTGCGGGTTCCTTTTCTGGATCGAAAGGTTATGGAAACTGCAGGACAGATTCCTGCCAAGTATCGCGTCAAAGGAATGGTCACCAAATACGCATTAAGAATCGCAGCAAAGCAAAGTCTGCCCAGTGAATGGGCCAACCGGTGCAAGGTAGGGTTTCCGGTGCCGATCCGTTACTGGTTCAGGGAAAAACGCTATTATGAAATGATTTGCGAAATGTTTACCTCTCCTCAGGCCAGACAGTTTTTCAATTCAGATGCACTGCTTACACTGGCCAAAGATCACTACGAGCACAAGGCAGACAACGGTCGTAAGTTATGGACGATTTACGTCTTTCTTGTGTGGTATCAGAAATTTTTTGTAGAAATGTGATGCAGGATCTCAAAAGGGGGATTTCCATTTTTCAGGAATCCCCCTTTTTTTCAGGATTTCTCCCGTCTTATTGATCCGCTTCCATAGATTCTGTCAAAGCTTCCTTTGTGGGGTAGGACGCAATGGCTCCGGTTCCCATTACACTGTACGCACAGAAACGGTTGGAATAGGTGAGATATTTTTTCATATCATCCGGTGTCAGGTTCGGCAGGTCAGCTTTGCCGATACCGGCCTCAAAAAGCTGGTATAAAAAGGAACCGATAAAGCCGTCTCCCGCACCGGTAGTATCCACGGCTTTAACCTTTCTTGAAGGCACATAAGCCATATGATTCTTTGTATAACATTGGGCACCTTCACTGCCCCGGGTAAATATAACCATTTCCGTACAGCCGGTAAAAAGAAGATCTCTGGCCTGGTCCACGGTGTTAAATCCTGTAATAAATTCCAGTTCTTCATCGGATATTTTCAAAATATGGGCTTTCGGCATAAATTCCCGGATAATCCGGCGAAGCTGCTGATGATCTTCCCATAAAGGTAAACGTACATTCGGATCAAAGCTGATCAGGCAGCCCTTTTGCGCTCCAATATCCAGAGCCCGTCTGTGAGCCATCTGCATGGGTGAAGGAATTAAATCCACAGAACAAAAGTGGAGTGCCCATGCATCCTCAAACCATTCTTCCTGAATGTCCTCTGGTTCGAACAGCATATCTGCACTGGGCTTTCTGTAAAAAGAAAAGTCCCTGCCGCCGTCCGCCTTCAGTGAAACAAAGGCTAAAGCCGTGTTCGCCTTTGCTGTTCTTAAAATCAAGGAAGTATCAATTCCATAGCCCTCTAATTCTTCCACAATACAGTCTCCAAAAGGATCTTTACCCAGCTGTGTAATCATACGGCTGCATCCGCCCAGTTTTGAAAAAGCACCGCACACATTGGCCGGCGCACCGCCGACGACCTTTTTAAACTCTGATACATCTTTCAGTGGAACACCAATCTGTTTTGGCGCAAAATCAATCAGTGCCTCCCCTATAGCCAGTAATTTATCCTTCTTCATACTTATCCCTCCAGTTTCCAGGCAACGGCCTGCATACAGCCTTCCATAAAATCAATCTTATGTGTGCCGTCTTCAGAATACAGGCGGCTTGAAAAAACCTCCCGCCCCCCGTTTAAAAAAACCTCAATGGCGGAAGTATCCAGAAAAATCTGAACCCGCTCCAGACATTCAAGCTCTACCCCCCGTACAGTTCTTCCACTTCCCAGGGCACGTCCTGTTTCGTCATCTGTAAATGTCATTGTAAATAAATGTTTGTTATGATCATAGGCTAATTCCAATCCTCTGTCAATGATCAGACGGAAATTTCTGCTGCCCGGATGATCCGGTAAATTCATTATATGCAGTTGAAGCTCACAGCCATTCTTTGCATTATAGGTATACACCGTATCTCCCAAATAGTCAAAACAACTTTTTTCTCTGCGAAGCTGCGCCATCTCTTTGACCGGCTGCTGATAAATCTGGTTATCTTTAAAGGTCAGTACTCTGGGCATCGTCATACAGTGCTGCCAGCCCCGGGATACCGTAGGATTTATATAATCGCAGTCCGGCATTCCCATCCATCCGATTAAAATTCGACGGCCATCCCGATCCTCAAAAGTCTGTGGTGCATAAAAGTCAAATCCCCGATCATATTCCTTAAAAGGACCAAGGCTGTAAGCTCCCGTAAAATCACCTTTCATCAGGCAGTAACCGGATTGATAAACATTCGCAAAATCCCAGCCTGACTGCTCCACGCCCTGAGGAGAAAAGCTTAAAATGGTCTGACCGCCAAGAACATACAGATCCGGGCATTCCCACATATAACCCAGTTGATTATCCGACTCCAGAATATTTTTCAAAAACCAGTTCAGGCGGTCCAGAGATGAATATAAAAGTACACAGCCCTGATCCGACTTTGTCCTGGCACCCAAAACCATATAGTAAACATCACCTGTTTTCCACACCTTGGGGTCCCTGACATGACAAGACAGATGCCGGGGATAATCACTGTTTTTTAACAGAAGGTGTTTTTCACCGATTTTGCCATCCGGTTCCATAACCGCCAATACTGTATTGCCCTCCCGCCCGTCATAAATATAATCATAATCTCCGGATAATTTAACATTGCCTGTATAATAAAGGTAAGCTCTGTTATCCTCTACAAGGGCACTTCCCGAATAAACGCCATGACAGTCAAAGGGCATGTCCGGATAAAGCGCAATCCCCTGATAATCCCAGTGAATCAAATCCTTTCCCGTATAATGGCCCCAATATTTTAAGCCGCCCTGGGCCTGAGCCGGAGAATACTGAAAAAACAAATGATATGCCCCGTTCAGCCAGCACAGCCCGTTCGGGTCATTAAGCCAGCCCACCGGCGGCATCACATGCCAGTTCAGACGCCAGCAGTCCCCCTCTTTACGCCGACCATCTTCTGTTTCAGTCTCACCGTTTTGTGTTTCAATATAATCTGTAAATAATTTTAATTCTCTTGTTAAAGAATTCATAAAGACTCCTTTACTGTGTGCGCATTAATCATGATTATTTCAAACGGATCAGAGGATCTCCAGACCTGACCGTTCCCCGGGCAACCAGTTCTACATCCGAATAATCATCTGTATTATTCACAATAATCGGTGTCGTCAGTTTATACCCGGCTGCTGCAATGGCTTCCATATCAAATTCAGCCAGAAGATCACCTTTTTTCACCTGATCCTGATCATTCACATAGATTTTGTAATGGGTACCGCCAAGCTCTACTGTATTAATACCAATATGAATCAAAAGCTCAACACCGTCCGGCCCGGTAAGGGCAATGGCATGCTTTGTATCAAATACAAGCGCAATCTCGCCGTCAAAAGGCGCATAAACCTTACCCTCAGATGGCCGAATTGCACCGCCCTTTCCAAGGACTTCAGCCGCAAAAGTATCATCTTCCACATCTTTCATCTCAATCGCTTCACCGCTCATCGGCGCATAAATCACAATCCCATCCGCTTGATCCTCGATGTTGGATTGTGCAGCCTCAGCAGGTTGGGCAATTTCGTCATTCTTCACTTCATCTTTATAGCCAAAAAACCAGGTAAGAATAAAGGAAACAGCGGCAGCCAAACCAATTGTAATCACATATGCCATTGGCCGGTGAAGATGAAGCAAAATTCCAAAAATCCCTGTTACACCAGTTCCCGTGGCTCCCAGTCCAGCAATGGATGCGTACATTGCACCCACGCCGCCGCCAATGCATGCACAGATAAATGGCTTAAAAAATCTTAAGTTGACACCAAAAATAGAAGGTTCCGTGATTCCCATAAACGCGCTTAAAGCCGAAGGAAGTGCCAGAGATTTAATTTTTTTATCTTTGGACTTAATGCCTACCGCCAAGGAAGCAGCGCCCTGGGCCACATTCGCCGCGGAGGCCAACGGAAGCCAGTAAGTATAGCCATAAGCAGCCAGCTGTCCAATGTCGATGGTTGTATACATATGATGAATTCCCGCCACAACAGTTACCGCATACAGACAGCCCACAATCAGGCTTCCCAGACCAAAAGGCAGGGTAAGAATGGTCTGAATACCATCAATGACAAAGTTTTCAACCTTTACAAAAACCGGGCCAATGGCAGCCAGTGTAAGATAACCGGTCACAAAAACACTGACTAAAGGTGTCACAAACAAATCCAATGCCGCAGGAACAATTTTGTGCAGACGTTTTTCGATGAAGGCCAAAATCCATACAGCGATGATCACTGGAATCACATGGCCCTGATAACCGACCATATCCACGCTGTATAAACCGAAAAATACAGGCTGAGTCTGTAAAACCCCCTCTGTAGCTACAGTCCATGCATTCTGCAGATTGGGATGAATCATAATCATACCAATGACCGCTGCCAGGTAGGGATTCGCCCCAAAGGCCTTACCGGCACTGTAAGCAATTAAAATCGGCAGAAACGTATAAGCTGTATTGGCAAACAGCTGGGCAAATACATAAACCGAACTGCTTGTACTCATGTTCAAAAAGCCATGATTCACCATAAAATTCAGGGCTTCCATAATTCCCATTAAGAAACCGCTGGCCACAATGGCAGGAATAATCGGAACAAAAATATCTCCCAGTGTTTTAATCGCCCGCTTAAAAATATTTTGCCGGGCATTGGCCGCCTGCTTCACATCCTCTTTTGTGCTTTCTGTAATACCGGCAATTTCTATAAATGCATCATATACTTTATTCACTGTACCAGTACCGAAGATAATCTGCAGCTGTCCGGAAGCAAAAAATACCCCCTTAACACCGTCAATGTTTTCCACAGCCTTATTGTCACACAGATTATTGTCTCTGATCACAAGACGCAGGCGTGTGGCACAATGTGCAGCTGAAATCAAATTCTCTTTGCCCCCGATTTTTTCATAAACCTGGCGGGCCGTTTCCTTATAATCCATAATTACACTCCCTTATGTTTGATTTGTTGATTGTCATCTTCTGTTTTATCTCTGTCAAATTTCATCGATATGAGATCGATCTCACTTTATGATATAAGTTTACCCATTGGCTATACAAAAGTCAATGGGTAATAATATAACAAAATCACGCGATAAAATTATCTATTTTTCACAGAGAATCTCTGGAAACGATCTCATATTCCAGCAGCACCTTTTTCACAGGATCATCCGGCCGTCGAATCATATCCATAATCATCTGTCCAGCTTCCTGACCGCTTTTTTCGTAGTAAAAGTGCACGGTTGTCATGGCCGGAGATACCAACGCTGCCAGCCGTGTATCACCAAAGGCGGCAATCTTTACATCATCCGGAATTCGAAGCCCGGCTTCCCTGATTGCCCGCATGGCACCTGCCGCAATATTATCCGTTGCACAGATTACCCCATCCGGTTTGTAGTCTTCTTCCAGCATTTCCCGCATTTTTTCATAACCGGACTGCTCATTAAAGGCACACACTTTTTCTGACACATCTTTTTTTAGCAGCTTTCCTTCTCTCAGCGCCTTTTCAAAGCCCTGCCGACGCATGGCTCCCGCAGCCACATCTGCATCGATCACGCCAAGAAATCCCGGTCTGTGGCTGCCGGCCTTTAACAGTTTTTCCGTAAGTGCGCGGGATGCATAATAATTATCATGATAAATACAGCTGCACACATCCGTTTCCTGCCCGACCACGACAACCGGAACCGGCATATTTTTAATCAGATCAATGTGCTTTTTTGTAAGAACCGATGCCAGAAGAATGACGCCATCCACCCGGTCATTGGCAAATATTTTCAAGTATTCCAGTTCCTTTTCATAGGAATTTTCTGTATTAGCCACAAGCATATGGTAATGGTTTTCGTTAAGCACCTGGCTGATCCCACTTGTAATTTTAGCCACAGTCTCCGAATTAATTTTAGGAATGATCACACCAACCAGACACGTCCGCTTTGTACGCAGCATCTGCGCCTGGGTAGATGGGACATAGCCGGTCTGTTTAATCACATCATGAATCTTTTTCTTTTTATCAGCACTGACATAGCCGTTATTCAGATATCTTGAAACAGTGGCCCGCGAAACTCCGGCCAGTTCTGCAATATCTTTAATGTTCATTTGTAAAACCTTCCTTAATCTGTAGTAACTCTGTAAACGATCTCATATTGACCTTTTAATTTTATAACACTTTACCATGATTGTCAAATTGTGAAAACATACGCGGGTTTTTAGCAAAATTATTTTCAGGGGAACCGGTCAGTATGGCGATTATTCTGTATTTGCTTTTCCAGCATATACCTTATAGAAAGGCACAAAAAATATCCTATTGCTGCGATATTTTCTGTGATTTCAATTTATTTTATTGTAACGACAGCTGGAAGTTATCTTTCTATTTTTTTAAAAAATAAGAAATATAATAGTATTCCATTTATGATTAAATCGTAAATCCTTAGCCTGTCAAAGAAAATTATACTTGTTAGTAAAGATACTAAAATAATACCTATACTTATTATTTTAGGTAAAATACCTTTTTCTTTTGTAATCCAAGTAAAAAAAGCGAATCCAGGAGAACACAACGCAAAAATAGTCCACCCCATTATAAAAATATTAGAATAAACTCCGTCTGTAATAAATGCCACAATATAATATGTTATAAGCATTCCTATACAAAAAGGGAAAATATTCAACATTGCTTTCTTTTTAGAACTGCTATATATAGAGATGAACGCTCCAAATAAAATCCATATTGCCATTTGTGAAAAAATATTGCCTAAATTTTGAGTGTATATATCAAATAATCTACTGGCAACGCCTAATACAAAACCAACAATCAGCATACTAAACGGATTTAATAATATTTTTTTAATATGCCAGCACCTCCTCACCTTCTAATTTATCGCCTTTAATTAAGATGTATTATACCACATCTTTGTAAACCACTCTACAGTAACCAGCAATACTTACTTTGATTGAAGAATCTGCCCTCCGGTGTCTCCGCATAGAAATAATAAGTGTATAATCAGGGTACAAAAAAAGAGAGAACAGAAATCTTCTGTTCCCTCTGTAAAAATCCTTTTATTTTTTAAGGTTTTTCGAATTAGCCAAAGTATCTCTTTAACAGACCTTCAAATGCTTTTCCGTGTCTTGCTTCGTCTCTTGCCATTTCATGAACTGTGTCATGAATTGCGTCAAGACCAAGTTCTTTTGCACGTTTTGCAAGGTCAAATTTACCTGCTGTAGCACCGTTTTCAGCATCTACACGCATTTCAAGGTTTTTCTTTGTGCTGTCAGTTACAACTTCGCCTAATAATTCTGCGAATTTAGCAGCATGTTCTGCTTCTTCGTAAGCAGCCTTTTCCCAGTATAAACCGATTTCCGGATATCCTTCTCTGTGAGCAACTCTAGCCATAGCCAGGTACATACCAACTTCGGAGCATTCACCTTCAAAGTTTGCTCTTAAATCTGCCAGAATATCTTCTCTAACGCCCTGAGCAACACCTACAACATGCTCTGCAGCCCATGTTTTTTCTCCAACCTGTTCTTTGAATTTTTCAGCAGGTGCTTTACAAACTGGGCAGAATTCCGGTGCACTGTCTCCTTCATGAACATAACCACATACTGTACAAACAAATTTTTTCATAGTTATTACTCTCCTTTTTATTTAAGATTTTGCGGTGTTTAAATGAAAGCCCCATAACGGTTACGCCCCAACACCGATCATTATCATTCATTACGCTTGCTTGTTCAAAATCAGTAATCATTACTGACATTTTTATCATACATCTTTTAGAACTGTTTGTCAATGCTTTTTTTTAATTTTTTGAGATTGTTTTTCAAATAGGTCCCGGACAGCCCCTTATTGGGTATCTGAGTCAGAAATCACCTCGTCACTCCCGCTGACCGCTGTCTGTTCCTGAGCCATACACTGACCGCAAAGCCCGTAAAAATAGGCATAGTGACCTTCGATTTGCCCATCAAAATGATCACCTGCAATGTCATCAATATGGTCAATGGATAACATCTTTAAATCCTTTACACAACCACATTTTTTGCAGATAAAATGGTAATGCTTTGATATATTGGCATCAAATCGGTCACGGTCTTCCCCGCAGCTTAAACGAATAACTTCGCCCTGATCCACAAGAAAGGTCAGGTTTCTGTAAACAGTCCCCAAACTAATATTGGGGCATACTTCCCGAATGGCTTCATAGACAGCTTCGGCCGTGGGATGATCTGTGCGCGACATCAGATAGTTTTTAATCAGCTCTCTCTGTCGGCTATACTTTACTGCTTTCATCTCACGCCTCCTTGATAACAGTAACTATTATTATTTACAAGACCATTATACTGCATTTTCAGGACTTGTCAAGTCAATTATTCTCTGATTTTGACTCCCGCGGAATAAAAGATCCAAATCTTTTTGTTCTTCAATAAACGGACCGTCAATCAGCGTATCGCAAAGACCCAAAAGTTCCAAAACAGCCGGATTCTTTTCACCCATAGCTTTAAGCTGTTCAAAGGTATATCCGGAATACACAACGATATTTTTTCCCGCCCCTTTCACAAGACGGGCCAGTATGCATAATGGCTGGGGCTGGACAAAAGGCTCTCCACCGGAAAAAGTTATTCCGGACAGCAAGGGATTTTCCATGAACATTTCAAAAATCGCCCGTACATCCCGCTCCTCTCCCCCATTAAAATCATGAGTCTGAGGATTATGGCAGCCTTTACAGTGATGGGGACAGCCCTGGGTAAAGACGACAAATCTTAACCCAGGGCCATCTACAATAGATTCCTCCACAATGCCGCTGATTCTCAGCTTAAATTCCATGTTTCACACGATCCTTTTCCTCGGCTCGTTTTGCATCATTAAAACGGTCTGTTGTTCCTACAAGATAACCGGTAATACGGCGAATTCTGTCAAAGCCCACATTGGCTCCGACCATTTCTTCTTTCATTAATGGTTTTTGACTCATATGCATTTCCTTTCTATACAATAAACTTCCTGCCTGTGCATCATCCATAGTAGGGCACATTGGGGTATTTTCTTCTCAGTTCCCTGAGTTTTTCCAAACTCACACCTTCCCCTTCACGCCGACCGCATCTGGGGCATACATCACCAATCACACCTGTATAGCCACAGACCGGGTCCCGATCCACGGGATGATTAATCGAACCATAACCAATCCCCTGTTCCTTCATGTACCGGATAATGGTCTCAAAGGCTTCCAGATTTTTACATGTGTCCCCATCTAACTCTACATAGCTGATGTGTCCGGCATTGGTAAGCGCATGATAGGGTGCTTCCAGCTGAATCTTTTTATAGGATCTGATGGGGTAATAGACGGGAACATGGAAAGAGTTTGTGTAGTACTCCCGATCCGTCACCCCGGCAATCTTGCCGTACTTTTTCTGATCAATACGTACAAAACGTCCGCTCAAGCCTTCCGCCGGTGTTGCCAGAAGTGTGAAATTAAGTCCTGTCCGCTGAGATTCCTCATCCATACGCTGCCGCATGTGCCCGATAATTTCCAGTCCCAGCTTCTGCGCCGCTTCACTTTCACCATGGTGAACACCAATCAAAGCTTTCAGCGTTTCAGCCAGGCCGATAAATCCCACACTTAGCGTTCCATGCTTAATCACTTCTTCAATGCTGTCATCAATATCCAGTTTTTCAGAATCCAGCCATATCCCCTGACCCATAAGGAACGGATAATTTCTTACTTTTTTTCGGCACTGTATTTTAAAACGATGCATCAACTGCCGAATCACAAGATCCATGCGCTCATCCAGCAATTGGTAAAAACGATCAACATCTCCCCTTGCTTCAATGCCTAACCTTGGAAGATTGATGGACGTAAAGCTTAAGTTTCCACGGCCACAGGTTACGGCTCTGGATGGGTCATGGCTGTTGCCAAGCACCCTTGTGCGGCATCCCATGTAGGCCACCTCGGTATTATAGTCTCCCGGTTTATAATAGGGCAGATTAAACGGTGCATCTATAAAGCTGAAATTGGGGAACAACCGCTGGGCACTTGTCTTTATGGCAAGTTTAAACAGGTCATAGTTAGGATCTTCCCGATTAAAATTGACCCCTTCCTTAACCTTGAAAATCTGTACCGGAAAAATCGGTGTTTCACCGCCGCCAAGACCGGCTTCTGTTGCAAGCAGAAGATTTTTAACCGCCATTCTTGCTTCCGGGGATGTATCGGTTCCATAGTTGATGGAACTAAAAGGCACCTGAGCACCGGCCCTGGAATTCATGGTATTCAGGTTATGAATTAAAGCCTCCATAGCCTGATAAGTCTGGTGCTCCGTACTTTTTAATGCCGCATCCACGGCATACCGATGGGCAGCCAGCAAATCCTCACCCCAGATTCTTCCGCCCACACCATAGCCCTGAAGCTCACTGGCATAGGCATCCGCATTCCCCATAGTTACGGGAACCGCCATATTGGCCTTCAGATCGCCAATCACAGCCGCTGATTCTTCTTCATCCATCTCATATTTTACCTGAAGATACATCTTCAGCTTTTTAAAGTATTCCTTACGGTATGTCTTTGCCACCCCCTGAGCCATCGCATAATCAAAGTTGGGGATACTTTGCCCGCCGTGCATTTCATTCTGATTTGCCTGAATGGCAATGCAGGCCAGGGCCGCATAGCTGCGTATGGAATTCGGCTCTCTCAGGTAACCATGTCCCGTGGAGAATCCGTCCTTAAACAGCTTGAGCAGATCAATCTGGCAGCAGGTTTCGGTAAGCATATAAAAATCCTTATCATGAATATGAATATCGCCGTTTATATGCGCAGCCGCAATATCTTTTGGTAAAACATAATTATCAATAAAATATTTGGACCCCTCGGAACCGTATTTAAGCATGGTACCCATGGCAGTATCGGCATCAATATTGGCATTTTCCCGCTTAATATCCTCATCTGCGGCATCAGAAAATGTCAGTCGCTTGTAAATATCCATAAGATCTGACTCAGTCTTTCGAATCTTCGTATGATCGGCTCTGTATAAAATATAAGCTTTGGCTGTTTTTGCATATCCAAAGCGAATAAGGCATTCTTCAACTTTATCCTGAACCTGCTCCACTGTATTCAGTGTCGTATCATCCAGCAAATGACACACCTTTTCCGTAAGAAACAACATATCCGTAGGCGTCATTTCTTCCCCTTCCACAGCCTTATTTGCCCGGCTTATGGCACTCATAATCTTCATGGAATCAAAGGCAACTACGGACCCGTTCCTTTTCTGAATTTTTTCTATCATCAACAACATCTCCAGTTAATAGGATTATATTGTGGTGTCTTTATCCAGCAAACACAATATATAGTGCTCATGGCACGGTAATTATTATATGCCAGATAAATCAAAAAATCAATACCGGTTTAAGACCACTTTACACTTTATTATTTTTTATAAAAAAACCTCATCCATATATTAATAAATATTATGTTGCTGCTGCATACATCTGTGGATCCCCAAAATGTATATTTTGTTTCATCCACCTGCAGGCACCAAAAACCCCCAAGAAAAAATGTGTATTTTAGCTGTATACACCCAGACAGCTAAAATACACATTTTTTACTTCTTACTGCTTATTACGAGTCATGTTGATCTTAAGATCATCATATTTTTCCACGTTTTCAAGAACACCACGGCCGTCAGCTTTCTTAATCTGAACATTTCTGTCTTTGATATATGTACGGCTCTTGTTAATCATGCATGGGCCGTTGACACATCCGCCTACACAGGCCATACCTTCAATAAAGTCTTCCTGAAGTTTTCCTGCTTTAAGCATCATCAGCGCCTTCTTACACTCCAGGGCACCATTAGCCTTATTAACTTTAACCTCAACTTCTTCATTGCGCTCTTTAAAAGTCTGAAGCACAGCTGCAGTTACGCCGCCGGATACGGAAAATTCCATACCGTAAACGCTGCCCTGCTGCATTTCACCATCAAAGTCTGCAGGATCAATATCTTTTGCTTCGAACATACTGGACAGTTCTTCATAGGTCATGGCATAATCGGCTCCGCCAAAGGTAACGGTGTCAATAACCTCGCTCTTTTTGGCGATACATGGTCCGATAAATACACATACAGCTTCCGGATCAAGGGCCTTGATCAGTCGTCCTGTTGCCGTCATCGGAGAAACAGTTGTAGACATATTGCCAAGAACCTGTGGGAAATGCTTCTTAATCATATTGACAAAGGCCGGACAGCAGGAGGTTGTCATTTTCTGTCCTTCCTTTAAATGTTCTTCCAGTTCAAGGGCCTCATTTTTGGAGACAAAGTCAGCACCAAGAGATACTTCATACATATCTGTAAAGCCCAGAGCCTTAATGGCCTGACGAATCATACCGTTATTGACATCGGCACCGAACTGTCCTGAAATTGCCGGCGCTACCATGGCATAAACTCTTGCCCCGCTGTTGATCAGTTTAATCACGTCAACCATAAAGGATTTATCTGTGATTGCGCCAAAAGGACATCCGATCACGCACTGACCGCAGCTGATACACTTTTCTTCATCGATCTGAACAATATTATCCTCATCCATTGTGATGGCATCCACAGGACAGCTGCGCTTACATGGACGCATCAGGTCAGCAATTGCGTTGTATGGGCAGGCCTCAGCACATTTTCCGCATTCCTTACATTTTTTAGGATCAATATGGGCACGTCCGCTTTCAAAGGTAATGGCTCCAAAATTACATGCACCCATACATTTTTTTGCCAGACACATCTGACAGCTGTTTGTCACGCTGAAACGGTTGATCGGACAGCCTTCGCAGGCTGCCGGAAGTACCTGAACAATATTTTTGTTGGCCTTGCTTCCAACCGCCGGACGGCCTTCGGCCAGATTCACTCTCTGACGGATAATTTCCCGTTCACGGTAAACACAGCAACGGTAACTTGGTGTGCTGCCCGGAATAATTGTGTAAGGAATTTCATCCCTTTTTTCTTCCAGTTCTCCTGCAAAGGCCAGTCTTGCCACCTCTACACATACTTCATATTTCAGTTTATTAATATCGGTTCCGAATTGTCTTTTCATACATTGTCCTTTCTATACTTTCCTGCTAATAGTATTTTACAGTGACTGTTTTCCCCATTTTTTCACATTCAGTCCGTATTTTATCTACAAGACGCATACGAATACTCAGGTCAAATGGCAGCCCCACATTCTGATGAGCTGCATTCATGGCCTGACCCACAAACATGTTCAGGTTTGTACAGTCCTCTATCAGAATTTTGGCAATTCTGGCCGCGCCGTTGTCAGCATCCAGGCTGTCAAAAAACTTTTCTGTTAAATCCCCCTTGTTATACTGCTCCAGCATGTTTGCACAGCGATTTAATGTCAGAACACCTTCTGTCACCAGATCCACCCCTTCCAAAGACGCTGTGGGCGGAATCTCAGGATCACTGTACTTAATGGATGCAATAATCTTTTTCTTCAGAATACGGGCCGCAATATTGGCGCTGGTACCGCCGCTGACAATCTTTTTGCCCGGTGTGGTCATAAAATCTCTCATCAGAACCGCATCATCATCATAAGATGTCGGCGGCCCTGTAAAAATATTCACATTTTTCCGGCGTACAGCCCGAATAACCGCCACCGTTGTGTCATCGCCAGGAGACCCCATATACAGGTCATCACAGGCTTTACAGATCATAGACGTAAGCCTGGGCGCCGAAAGGTTACGGTCACACGCCCGCCGAATATACTCGGCTGCCCGCTGCCATCCCCAGCCAAAGCTCATCATTTTTCCGACCCCGGCATGGATGACGCCATCGCTGAACAAAACAAAGCAGTCGCCCAGTTCCACCTTAAACCGGTATTCCCGGACAAGCTTGCCTTCAATCTCCCGGACATTATAAGGAATAGGCACCACCTGCCCGTCACGAATCATGACACAGCCAGGATTGTCATACTCCACAAGATAAGCCCGTCCGTCTTTCCTGATCTGAAGTATGGAAAATGTGGAATAAGCCACATGGCGCACCGTACAGACCGGCAGCGTTTTGGCAATCGTATCCACACAATCCTGGATAGACGAACCTTCCCTGAGCATTGTTCCAAGAATTTTGGCGGTAAGCGTGGAAAGTATATTGGCCTTTACACCGCTGCCCATACCATCGGACAAAATAAAGATATCCGAATCATCATTTTTCAGGATGCCCACGGTATCACCACACAGCTCTTCTCCGTGTTTATTCAGACTTTTCCATGATACTTCAAGGCTGACATTCATTTCATATCCTCTCCATCATCCAGCAGACTGTCTCTGAGTTTTGTCAGCGTTACCTTTGTCTCCGCAGTTGTCTCTCCCAGCAGTCCTGCGATTTCCTGAGCCACCATCATCTGTTTGTCGATCACCTTCTGGGCAATATTCACCGCTTCCATTTTCAGACGGTACCGCTTGCCGATTTCCTTCTCTTCTTCCGTAATATCCCGTATGATCCCGATGACAACACCCTGGTCACGGACATAAATCAGATTTTGAATGGTTTTCATATTATAGGATTTATAATCCACTCTGTAATTAATCCGGCTTCGTTTATCCTCCAGCACTTCCTGAAAGCTTTCTGCATCAATGATCTCATATAAATAAGATTTAAGTGCATCTGCTCTGGAAATATTAAACTTAACCTCTGCCGCATTATTAAACTCAATAATTTTAAGCTGTTCATTAATAATAATGATAATATTGGGCGTTACTGAAAGAATTACATCCGACAGGGAACGGGCCCGCTGATACATATAGGGCAGACACATCTCCACATCGGTCTTATTCTGAAAAACCGCCACCGCTTTTTCCCGGCAGGTTGAAAAACCGCAGGCTCCGCAGTTTAGCTCCTTTTCCGGCGTATCCATACCAATGCAGGTAAGAATCTTACGAATCTCTCCTTCGTCAGGCATCTGTCCCGGCTTTTGTTTTTCTTCAAACTGCTTTTTTAAAGAAATCTGCTCAGGCAATGGATCATATTCCGGAAAATCCGTCATAATCCGCCCCAAAAGGGTCAGATGGGATCTGAAACGGCTGTCTTTGCTTTTTCCCGAAACCGGACCATTAATACAGCCTCTGGTACAGGAATTCAGTTCAATAAAGCAGCGCCGCACCTCTCCCCGCCTGATCGCCTCAAAAATCTCCCGGCAGGCATCAATACCATCCACAAACAAGGTCTGATAACCATAGGTTTTGCCGCCTTTGGCATAAATTGCACGGTTTATGCCGCCGCTGGTGGCATAAGCACCGTTAATTTTCGGGTTTACACGGTCATGCCGCCACTGTTCACAGGCAGAAACTTCAATATTCCTGGATTTAAACCAGCTGTTGAGTTCTTTAAAGTTGATGACTGCATCAATATAGCCGCTTGTTCTGGCATCCTTTAAATCTTCCACACTCTCAGCCAGGCACGGGCTGATTGACACAACTTTAACACTTGAACCAAACTCTTCCTTCAGAAGTTTTCCGTGAGCAATGACCGGACTGACAACCGGCGCCATATAAGGAATCATGTCCGGATAATACTTTTCCACAAACTGATTAATCACCGGACAGGCAGACGTAATAATATTTTCCATGCTGCCCTCCCGCATCAGTTCTTCATAGGCACTGGTTACATAAATGGCCCCTTCGGCGGATTCACGAATCTCCTTAAAGCCCAATTCAAACAGCGCCTCAATAAACTGCCCGGGTTCTGCATCAGCATACACACCAAGATAAGCCGGTGAAAGGGAGGCCACAACCGGTATACCGTCCTGGATATACTTCTTTACTTTTTCAATATCACTGAAAACAGTTATGGCATCCTGCGGGCAGGCCTCCAGACACTGGCCGCATAAAATACATTCACTGGCAATAAAACGCGCATGTTCGTCCTGAATTTTAATAGCCTTAACCGGACAGATCCGAACGCACTTGTAACAATCCTTACACTTTGCCATTTTAAACCCGATCACACCCACAGCTAAATCCTCCCAAGAATATGTTCATTGAAAAACTTTTCTGTGTCTGCCGGTGTTACTGAAAACAGCTCATCATCAACTTTAACACACACACCCTTTGCACATTCGCCCATGCAAAAAGAACCTGTCAGTTCCACCTGGTCGGAAATGCCGTGAATGGAAACCAGTCTTTCCAATATGGCAATCACATCTCTTGAACCTTTTAAATGACATGAACTTCCAATACAAATCGTAACAAGCATATTGTACCTCCTTCTAAACTTTGTTATTTCATTCACAAATTCTATCATATTTTTTATTTATATCAAGTAGTTTCAATTATTTTTCTTGTTCTTTATTTGAGACAAAGAAATCTCGATGGTAGAGCAATAATCCAGGTCTCCGGTTCCCATATCCAGTGCTTTTTCATAGATGGCCCGGGACACTTCCAGCCCTGGCATACAAATTCCCTCATCCTCAATCATATCATGGCAAATATTCAAATCTTTGGCCATATTCTCCACGGAAAACTGAGTCGTATAATCCCGGTTCATAAGCGCAATCTGCTTGGAATCGTAATAATAATTCTGTCCGACCCCGTAGGAAATGGCGGCACTGTACTTGTCCAGATCAATCCCCTGGGAAAGCGCCAGCGCCAGGGTTTCATGAACACCATTTTGAATCTGGGCCACAAGGGCATTATGGCAGACCTTCATCACCAGTCCCTTGCCATTATCCCCCATATGTATAATTCCCCGGCCCATATATTTGAGAATCGGTTTCACCTTCTGATAAGTTTCCATAGAGCCGCCCACATAAATGCCTACATCGCCAAGCCAGGCGGCCTCCTGAGACTTGACCACCGGGGCATCGAGGAAACCACAGCCCCGCGCTTTAAGCATTTCCCATATTTCCAATGACACATCCGGGTCAATGGTACTCATATCCACGCATATCTTTGTGTCGTCCAGCACGTCCAAAATACTTGTATATACGGCCAGGGAATGTTCGGACTTTGGCACAACGGTTATGATAAGATCAGCCTGCCTGGCAACCTCTACAGAGCTGCTGCATGCAACCCCGCCATAAGCAGCCACCTTAGCTACCTGCTGGGGATTAATGTCATAAACAAACACAAGATCATCATGTTTTTTAATCACATTATATGACATGGCCTCACCCATAATCCCCAGGCCGATAAAGCCTATTTTCATCGCTTTCCCTCCTTGATAACGGATTTAATTTAAAATATTATACTTTATTATATCATGGCTGTCCGGCAGCTACAATGCCCCATGTGCACATGATATTTACCTGTTGTCTCTAATTTGAGCTTCCCGTCATATGCTCCCAAAAATCGTTAAGGGGCTGCATCAGTGTATCCCGGCGAACCTTCAGACATCCGCTCCACTCCCTTGGAAAAATATCTCTGTACTGCCGGTAATTAAAACGTTCATCCAGCAGGGCAATAACGCCTTTGTCATTTTCCGTCCGAATCACCCGTCCGCCGGCCTGAAGCACCTTGTTCATCCCCGGATACAGATAAGCATATTCAAAACCCATGCCAGACCGCTGATCAAAAAATTTTTTAAGAAGTTCCCGCTCCTCCCCCACCTGGGGCAAGCCGGTCCCTACAATAATAGCCCCGATCAGCCGGTCTTCTTTCAGATCAATGCCTTCAGAAAATATACCGCCAAGAACACAAAAGCCGATCATTGTCGTCTGCTGACTGGCCACAAAGGCATCCAGAAATGCCTGGCGTTCCTGTTCAGTCATGGTGTTTTCCTGAATGATCACCTTAATGCCGCTGCCTGCCTTCATCAGTTCTCTGTCGCAGAAAATGTCATAAACACTTTGCATAAAGGCATAGGACGGAAAGAACACAAGGTAATTGCCGTTTTTAGCCCGGACAATGTCCCGAATATAACCGGCAATCCGTTCATATTCCTTTAATCCGCGCCTGGTATATCTGCTGCTCACATCCGAGGCTGCCAGCAACAGCCTGTTTTCAAAGGAAAATGGAGAATTTGCGTACAAATCATAATCTTCGTCATGGCTGGCACTTAAAAGCTCCTTGTAATAACGGATGGGCAGCAGGGTGGCTGAGAAAAAAATAGCGGAAAGACCTTTTACCGTACGCAAACTCAGATCCTTAGATGGATCAATACAGTAAATTTTCATTATAAAATCCGCATCACCAATGTGTTTTCCATATTCGATATAACGGTTTTCTTCCATACAATCATAGGCATTGACAAACTGCTTTGCCTCCATATATAAATCCAGTACAGCTTCCCGGATCTTTCCAAGTTCCTCGCGGCTGTATCCGGCATAAACCGGCGCCGTTTCCTGCTGGTGACCGCTGCCGTCCCAATTCCAGATCCTCTGGCTGTCTTTAAAAAATTCTTCCATTTCTGCCATCATCCGCATCAGATACAGCGTTGCCCCACTGCTTTTGTTTGTCTCTTCACAGTCTTCACAGTTCTCGCGAACCTCCTGAAGATATTTGATGCACTTACCGATGCGAACCGTCATCTTTTTGGAAATTCCCGTAACCATTTTTCGCACATTTTTGAAATGAGACAGCGTCAGGCTGGCGCTGTACATTTCTCTGGCCCGCTCTACCAGGTTATGGGCCTCATCGATAAGAAAAATATAGTTTTCCTTTGTATCTCCAAAAAAGCGTTTCAGATAAACATAAGGATCAAAAACGTAATTGTAATCACAGATCACACTGTCCATCCACAAAGACACATCCAGCTGCATTTCAAAAGGACACACATTATGTTTTTCGGCATAAGCATCAATCACCGCTGCCGTCACCGAACACTCGTGATTGATCAGATCAAAAACAGCGTCATTGACACGGTCAAAATGCCCTCTGGCCCTGGGGCAGTCCACTGGATTACACTTTGGTTCATCAAAAATACAGCATTTATCCTTTGCCGTCAGTACCACATATTTAAAATCCAGGCCCCGGCTATGCAAAAGGCTGTAGGTTTCACAGGCAACAGTTCTTGTAATCGTTTTGGCTGTGAGATAAAAAATCTTGTCACTGCGCCCCTCACCCATGACCTTCACCGCCGGGAATATGGTAGAAATCGTTTTCCCTGTACCGGTAGGTGCCTGTATAAACAGATTTTTCCCCCGGATAATGGTCTGATAAACTCCGGATACCAATTTTTTCTGGCCTGGCCTGTATTCAAAAGGAAAACTGGCCGCACCAATGGATGCATTGCGTAACCGGCGCCAGTTCAGCTGCCATCTGGCCCACTTGGCATACTCACGGATCACGCCCATAAACCATTGCTCCAGATCCCCAAAATTCCATTTTTCATTAAACCGGCGTACTTTTTCACTTTCAATATGCACATAGGTAAGCTGTACCTGGATTTCCTCAAGCTTTTTTTCGCAGGAAAGCATATAGGCATAGCAAAGGGCCTGACCCAGATGGGTCATAACCGGGGCTTCCATTTTACGCAGATCACCATAAGTTCCCTTGATCTCGTCAATGGTATAGCACATACAGCGCTGTTCCTCCTGGTATTCCTCAATAATTCCGTCTGCACGGCCTTCAAGAGCGATCACCAGGCCATCATCCACAGGAATATCCATTTTCATCGATACCTCGGCACGGTAACCGGCTCCGCCCTGTTTCTGTATTTTTTTATGAATCCTGCTGCCCTCCTGCATGGCATCTGCATCCCCGAAGACACCGCCGCCCTGGCGTATATCACCGGCGCACAAGATAAACTCCACAAGGCGGCGCACAGAAATTTTAACTGTATCCATGATTTTTCATACCTTTCATGTGCTGATTTTTTAATTTTAGCACGCGCCTGATATTTCCGCAATATCAGCCCGCTTCGTCTGCCAAAAAAGCCAGGGCTTATCGTTGAATTTAGAGTTTTAACGTAGTATAATGGTAACATATTTTATGTGTTCAGTGTTTATAAAGCCTGTCCAAACAGTGCTTGCCCGGCACAAAACATCAATTGTCTGGAGTGTTTACCTATGAAAAACCATTCTTCATCTCAGGCGTCTGAAAATGCCCAGGCGTCCCGCAATACCCATGATTTCAGCCAGGGCAGTATTCCCAGAAATATTCTGAGTATTGCCCTTCCCATGACACTGGCTCAGTTAATTAACGTGCTTTACAGCGTCATTGACCGTATGTATATTGGGCGTCTGCCTTCGGCAGCCACCCTGGCGCTTACCGGAATCGGACTTACCCTGCCTATTGTCTCCCTCATTATGGCTTTTTCCTTTCTCTTTTCTACCGGCGGTGCGCCTTTAAGCTCCATTGCCAGAGGCGAAGGCAACACAAAAAAAGCCGAAAAAATTATGGGCACTTCCATGACCATGCTCATGCTCATCGGCCTGGTGATAACGATTATTTTGTACATTTTCAAAAAACCCATGCTTTATCTTCTGGGCGCCAGCGACCAGACCTTCCCCTATGCCAATGACTATCTGTCCGTCTACCTGCTGGGCACGGTTTTTGTCATGATTTCACTGGGTATGAACAGCTTTATCAACGCCCAGGGCTTTGCCAAAACGGGAATGTTTACGGTTTTAATCGGCGCCATTCTGAATATTATCCTGGATCCTATTTTTATCTTTGTATTGGATATGGGTGTTCAGGGTGCAGCTCTGGCCACAGTCATTTCCCAGGGTGTATCCGCCCTGTGGGTAATCTTTTTCCTCACCGGAAAAAAAGCGATCTTGCGGCTGTCTCTAAAAGCTATGGTTCCGGATCTTAAGCTTACCGGAAAAATCTGTGTTTTAGGCTTATCCGGATTTATTATGTCTGTCACCAACAGCGCCGTGCAGATGGTATGCAACACAAGCCTGCAGACATGGGGCGGTGATATTTATGTGGCCATTATGACTGTGCTTAATTCTGTCCGGGAAATTATTTCCATGCCTGTCAATGGCCTGTCCAACGGCGCCCAGCCGGTTTTGGGTTTTAATTACGGTGCCCGCAAATACGGTCGGGTTCGGGACGGTATTAAATTCATGTCAGCCGTAGGCATCATCTATACCCTGGCAGCCTGGGGACTTGTTTTTGCTCTGCCGGAATTTTTTATCCGTATTTTCAACAACGATCCCACACTGCTCACCCAGGGTGTGCCGGCACTTAGACTGTACTTTTTCGGATTTTTCATGATGGCCCTTCAGTTTTGCGGCCAGTCGGTCTTTGTGGCTCTTGGGCGGGCCCGCCATGCCGTATTTTTTTCCCTGCTGCGCAAGGCAATTATCGTCATTCCGCTGACTCTGATTTTACCTTACGTCGGCGGGCTGGGAATTAACGGAATCTTTCTGGCTGAACCAATTTCCAATTTTATCGGCGGTTTAGCCTGCTTTGGAACGATGCTTGTCACCGTTTATCGAAAACTGAAAAAAGAGGAACAGGAGTCTTTAATTCATGAAGCATAACGCATTGAAAGCCGCATTTCCTTACACCATTCCCGTCCTTTTAGGATATATTTTCCTGGGAATTGCCTTTGGCATTCTCCTTTCCAGCCAGGGTTATCCTTACTGGCTTGCTATTTTAATGAGTCTGTGTATTTATGCAGGCTCTATGCAGTTTGTGGCCATCAATCTTTTAACCGGAGGGGCAGGCCTTTTGAGTGCTGCAGCTATGACCCTGATGGTCAATGCCAGACACCTGTTTTACGGTCTTTCCATGCTGGAAAAATTCCGGACAATGAAACATAAAAAACCATATATGATTTTTTCCCTTACTGATGAAACCTATTCCCTGCTGTGCGGCCTGACACCCCCCTCAGGTGTGGATTCAAACTGGTTTTACTTTTTTATTGCCCTGCTCAATCAGGCCTATTGGGTCATCGGCTCCGCCGCAGGAGCCCTGGCAGGTTCTCTCATAACTTTTAATTCCACAGGTATTGACTTTGCCATGACTGCACTGTTTATCGTTATTTTCGTCGAACAGTGGGAAAGTACAAAAAATCATCTTCCGGCTGTGATCGGCGTGACTGTAACTATTTTCTGCCGGATCATTTTCGGAACCGATCATTTTATTATTTTTTCCATGGCCGGTATTGTCATACTCCTGTCCGCAAAAAATCCGCAAAAGGGGGGGAACCGCAAATGCTGACCATTAGTCAGGCACTTGTTATGGTGGCCGTCATTGCCGCTGTCACTTTTCTCACAAGGCTTTTACCCTTTATTATTTTTCCGGAAAACAAACAAATCCCCCCATTGATCCATGATCTCGGTCAGGTTCTTCCCTATGCAGTCATGGGTATGCTGGTCGTTTATTGCCTGAAATCCGTGAATATTTTTTCAGGTACCCATGGTCTTCCTGAAATCATTGCCTCAGCACTTGTCATTTTAATTCATAAATGGAAACACAACCTGCTGCTTAGCATCGCAGGAGGCACAGTGGTTTATATGATACTGGTACAGGTGGTATTTATATGATTCAAAACACAGCAATATCTGACTGTTTTATCCCTGCTTTTGGCTTGAAAAACCACACATTCTAACTTATTATTTTTATATCAGCTACACGAAAGTGTACGGGGATCAGGGGCAGGGGCACCGTAAAATCTTACTAAATCAGCCAAATATCCGGCCTGTGTCACTGGATCCCTGTGAAAATACTATTTTATTTTGGGAGGTTTTTAATATGTTACCAATTGCGCTTCAGCTGTATTCAGTCAGAGAAGACCTGGAAAAAGATTTAAAAGGAACCCTGGCCAAAGTTAAAGCTATGGGATATGAAGGTGTGGAATTTGCCGGTCTGTACGACAACAGTGTGGAAGATATTGTTGCTGCTTTAAAAGAATATGACCTGATTCCGGTTGCCGCTCATGTTCCGTTTGTGGATATGATCAAGGATCCTGAAGGTATGATGGATACATATGCCCGCATTGGCTGTAAATATGTGGTTATTCCATATCTTACAGAAGAATATCGTCCAGGTTGTGAAAAATTCCAGGAAGTTCTGGATGGCGCCCGCGTGCTTGGTGAAGCTGCCAACAAACACGGCATGACACTTCTGTATCACAATCATGATTTTGAATTTGCAAAAATCAACGGCGAATATGCGCTGGATGTTATTTATAAAGAAATACCAAAAGAACTGCTTCAGACAGAAATCGATACTTGCTGGGTTAATGTAGCAGGAGAAAATCCGGCAGATTATGTCCGCAAATATACAGACCGCGCACCGGTTGTTCATTTAAAAGACTTTTATAAATCCGGTCATGTTTCCAAAATGTATGAACTGATCGGTATTGAGGATGAAAATCAGGAAGAAAAAGAAGCCGGTTCATTTGAGTTCCGTCCTCTTGGCCATGGTATGCAGAATATTCCATCCTTATTAGAGGCAGCCAAAGACGCTCATGCATCATGGGTTGTTGTTGAGCAGGATATGCCTTCCATGGGGAAAACACCTCTGGAATGTGCCCAGACAAGTATTGCATATCTTAAATCCTTAAAATAATTTTGTTATGTTTTAACTTTGCTTTTTCTTTTTCTACTACAAAATAAAGGGGTTGTCGTGAAACAGACAGTTCCGAATGGGGCAGGTAAGGCTCATATGAGTCTTTACCTGCCCCTATAATTTCTCCATAATCAGTATCCTGGCAGTTCCATGTCATCCACCTTCCCCCATTGAAGACAATCCCAAGTCCTTTTCTATAAGTATAACAACTGAAAATGGAAAATGTTACATATTTGAAAAAATAGTTTTAATGTTGCATATTTCTCTTGCAGACCACTAAATTTATCATTATAATACATCCATTGACCGGATGTTTTTACTTAGGAAATCTATAACAATGAATACAGAGGTGATTCAAATGACGACAAATGATCTGACTACAGATTATGTTTGGGAAAAGAATGGTTTTATTATAAGGCCTGCACATAAAGAGGATGCACAGCGCTATTTTCGGGAAAATTATTGTCCCCTTGATAAAGAAGTGGCCCGTTTAACGGGATGTAAGGAAGTTTTTACAGAGAATGAGGTCATTTCTTTCTTTTTAAAATCCATCGACAGTGATGACCGATACCTGTTTTTGGTGATTGCGCCGGATGGCCGTATCATCGGAGAAACTGTCATTAATGAAATTGACTGGGATTTACGCTGTGCCAATTTCCGTATCGCTATCTTTCACACCGCAGAATGCGGAAACGGCATCGGGTCCTGGGCAATCGAAGTCACCCGGGATTTTGCATTCCGTCACTTAAAGCTCCATCGTCTGGAATTGGATGTTTACTCGTTTAATCCCCGCGCCCAAAAAGCCTATCAAAATGCAGGGTTTAAGCTGGAAGGCATCCTGCGGGATGCCATTATGGATAACGGCCAATATGGAGATGATATCCTTATGGCCATATTGGAAGATGAGTGGAAGGCAATCACCATGTCATAATCAAGCGTGTATATCTGTATCTATTTTTTAGTATAGATCCAAATCGTTTAATACAGCCGAAATATCTTTGTCAATACAAATTGACTGTTCTTTAATGGCATCAGGAGCGATTGCTTCACCATAGTTAATACACACATAAGTAGCTTTTGGATCCTGTGCCGTCATTTTCCAAAATGGATATTTTATAATAACCGGTGTATTTGCCCCAACACCCAGCTCCAAAAACAAAATGTGCAAACCTTTATGCCGTCTGATAAAAATCTCATAACGCTCTGCCGCCGCATACCACCCTGCGTCCTGTACAAAGGAGTTATCACATCTCAAATTCATTGTCATAGGTGCGCCGCAGAAAGGACATTTTGGTATCAAGTCTGACGGGATTTTCATATTCTTTTGTGTTTCAACCATCAGACGCACAGTTTCCTCGTTATCGTAGGTTTTATCGTGACAGGCTTTAGAACATTGCCACAGACCATAGTCACCTTGCGTGTAAAACAGCCGTTTTTTATCAAAGCCGGCAAGTTGAAACTGATGGTCAACATTTGTAGTTAGTACAAAATAGTCCTTATCTTTCACAATATTTAATAAATCCATATAAGGCTTTCCTGCCGTTATATCATAACGGTTTATATAGATATGTCGTGACCACCACGCCCAGTATTCTTCAAGTGTTTCATATGGATAGAAACCGCCTGAATACATATCCGAAATTCCATATTTCTTATGAAAATCCGAAAAATACTTTTCAAAGCGTTCTCCGTCATAGGTAAGTCCTGCCGAAGTGGACATGCCCGCCCCTGCGCCGATCACAATAGCATCCGCATTTTTTATTTTATTTTTTAGCCTGTTCATCTGCTCGGAGTAGCTCTCCGTAGATGTTGTAATCAAGTTCCTTAAAAACATTGAAAATCACCTCAATTTCACTGTGCATTTGTTCTTTGTATTTCTTTACAGTTTCAATCGCGATCTGTGCTGCCTTATCGTTGGGAAAATGGAACTCTCCTGTAGAAATACAGCAGAACGCAATACTTTTTAATCCATTTTGCTCTGACAGTTCCAAACAAGAACGGTAGCAAGAAACAAGCAGTTCCTTATCTTTTGGGGTAAGTCTGCCGTAAATAACCGGACCGACCGTGTGCAGCACATAATGACTCGGTAAATTATAGGCAGGCGTTATTTGGGCTTTTCCGGTTTCTTCCTTGTGACCTTGTCGATTCATTAATTCCGCACAAGCTAAACGGAGCTGCACTCCCGCAAAAGTGTGAATAGCGTTATCAATACAGCCATGATTTGGGCAGAAGCAGCCGAGCATTTGACTATTGGCAGCATTTACGATACCGTCACATTGCAGCGTGGTAATATCCCCACGCCAAAGATATATCCCTTTTTGAACAGGTTTTAAGGCTGAAAGAGCCGTAACTCCTTTTTTTCGTGTTTCTTCCTGCAAATAAGCGTCCTGTATCGCCAAGAATTCATCCGTTACAGGCAGTGGCATACGAATATTAAAAAGCGAACGAAGCAAGGCTTTTTGTTCCTGTTCATTCGATGGGATTTCTAATTCTGAATACTGCGGCTGTTCTTTTAGAAGTGCCGCTATTAAATACTTTCTTCTTTCGGTTTGTGTCATTTTCTCATCCTCTCCGTACAACTGCTTTTTGGGGACAAATGCTTAAACAATTACCGCAATGAAGGCAGTTTTCCTGCTTTATTACGGCAGGGATTATTGAAAAATCAATACAATTCTGCGGACATACCGATTGGCAGGCTTTACAGCCAATACATTTATGTGTAATCTCATAACTCTGTGTTTTTTTCTGTTCGTTACCAATCGTAAAAGAAGCTCGCTCAATCGGTTTTTTGGAAAGGTCAAACCATTCACCGCTGCCTTCATAGAGTTGAAAAACCGTAAGAGCCTGACGGGATTGTTCTGTCGGATAGATTTCATTCATATATGGATTTTTTTCAAAAAGCCTCTGTAAAGGTGCATTTCCGATTTCCTGTACCTTGCCACGAACAGAAACTGCCACACAGGACAGCGTATCTGGGCCTTTCATTCCCGTTAATGCGACATATCCACTTTTCTTTAAGCGGCCATAAAACCCTTTTCCTTTTGCCGTCAGAAAGTACAATCCTTTTTCATCACTATCCATGATGTCAATCGCACAGGTAACGGGCAGTCCTTTGTCGTCAACCGTTGCAATAATAACTGAATGGATTTCTTTTTCTAAAAAATTCAAAATTTCCGCAAATCTCACTTTGTATACCTCCCATTAAGCAGAGCGGAGCTGCTCCATTGACAGCCCCGTTATCATAATTACTTTTGCTTTATTCACCAACAACACTGAAACGCTGCTGTATATGCTTACCATTTTCCGCTTCATCAATCATAGCGATCGCATAGTCTGCATAGCTGATCATACTTTCGCCTTTTGAGTTAAGAGTGAGTTCTTCACCGCCAAGAATATATCTGCCGGTACGAGCACCATCTGCCTGGAAATCTCCAGCAGGACTTAAATATGTCCATTTAACATCATTGCGCTGACGCAGCTCCACTAAAGCCTTTGCCATCGCAGCAGCAAGGGGTTTAAAGATCTCCGGAAAATCAGGTCCGTCGGATACGCAGAGCGTATGTTCAGGGTTTATATAAAGACTGCCAGCCCCACCAACTATTAACAGACGAATATTCGTGCCTGAAAGAATATCACACAAATGTTTAAGAGAAGTACTGTGCTGAGGTAAAGTTTCTTCTGTCCATGCGCCGAAAGCATCAATTACAACATCACTGTCTTTTAGGTCATTTAATGTCAGATCGAACAAATCTTTTTCAAGCACTTCTGCACCTGCTGGAACTGCACTTTTCTTACGAACAACTGCCTTTACATTGTGTCCTCTGTTAAGCGCTTCTTCTACAAGCTTTTGTCCCTGCTTTCCTGCTGCACATACAACTGTAATTTTCATTTTAGTTTCCTCCTTGATTTTAAGTTGACTGTTGCCAAAAAATTTCTTAAAAATATTCATAATGGATTTCTCCTTTAGAACATGCTCAGGGCTACGCAGCGGCCGTTCTTCGTAGCTCTTGACTGTATTATATGAATGTCGGTTTCTACTGTAAAGTAAGCACTTTATTGTGGTGTAGTTACTGATAGGAAACAAATGGGTGATTTCAGGCTTTTCAGCAGTTTTTTGTGCAAAATAAATTTTCCCTTTTCGGCTTGACTATGATTTGGAATATTGATTACTTTAAGATGGTATAGTATAATTATATTCAAAGTTTCAAATAGGAACTATTGTAAGGAGATGATACTATGAATGAACAAAAAACAGTTAAAGAATTGCCCGCTTGTCCTGTAGAAACAACATTAACTTTAATTGGTGATAAATGGAAAGTTTTAATTTTGCGTGACTTGCTCACAGGAACAAAGCGATTCGGCGAACTGAAAAAATCAATTGGTAATGTATCACAAAAAGTATTGACCGCACAGCTTCGTGCAATGGAAGGAAACGGCTTGTTAACCCGTACCGTATATGCCGAGGTACCACCGAGGGTGGAATACACTTTAACAGACTTAGGAGAAAGTCTGAAACCCATTCTGGACGCCATGTGGAATTAGGGAGAGGCATATAAAGCATCACTCTTTTAGATACCGCAAGTGCCTCATAATTTTATGTTTTTCAAATTCCGGTTTGTATGTACGTTTCTCTTTGTATCCAGTTTTCATATTCAGGCAAAAATTTCCGGATATTCTCTCATATAGGCCCTGAAAACATCCAGAAACAATGGAACCGCAGGATTAACAATATCCTTTTCCCAGGCCAGAGCCAGATTTGCAGATATGTTGGACACGTCCAAAAGTGTATAAGAAAGATTACCGTTCAGGTAATTTTTCGTACTGTAAGGCAATATGGTAATTCCCATTCCGGCTTCTACGGCATACAGCAAATCTTCATACAGGTTATAAGTTCCGGTAATTCTTGGTGTAAATCCCAGTTTCGCACAGATCTGCATAATTTGTCGGTGCATAACAACCGCATGGTCAGGATTGAAAAAAACAAAGGGTTCGCTGGCCAGCTTAAAATAATCAATAGCCACACTTGAAATAGCCGGGTGATCCTTAGGGGTCACAAGACAGTAATGATCCGCCAGTATACTTTTGGTGGTCAGCTCCGGAATAGCCGACAAATCCATGGCCATGGAACAATAAATGTCATACCGATGTTGTGATGCCGCTCCTACAATGCCATATGCATCCATCCGGTTCATCCGCACTTGAACATAAGGATGCTGCTGCCGAAAGCGCCGGATAACCGCAGGTAAAAACAGATGGGACGGCGAAGCCAGATGGGCCACCGACAGCCGCATAGAATCTCCGTCATTCTGTAAAAGTCTGTTTTTGGCCCGCTCCATTAAATCCACCATCTTTTTGGCATCTTCCAGAAAAATTTCACCGGCAGCCGTCAGTTCCACACTTCTTGTATTCCTTATAAATAACCGCACCCCCAGTTCTTTTTCCAAAGACTGAATCTGATGGCTGATGCAGGGCTGGGATACAAAAAACGCCTTTGCTGCAGCCGTAAAATTCCCATATCTGGCAATAGCTATAAAATACGAAAGCTGGTTAAAATCCATTTTTCTTCTGTTCCTTTCCGCCATTTCCTCCAATGACTCTATATTTATAACGTTTATCTATTAATGTAAAAGAAAAGTCGAATTTCACAGTTAAAAACCACTATGTTATAATATTCACCAATAAATGCTATGATTACACAGCGCTTTGCCTGTATTTTTATAGCTTAGCATAAAGTCAAAAACCTGTAAACCGAAAGTTTCCGGTGTTTTTTAGCTTTTATTCATTCTAATTTTTTATTAACTGGAGGTCAATTTTATGAAGTTCAAAGTAATGGGTGTTACCGCAGGACGCAAAGACAGTAACTCGGAAATATTGTTAAAAGAAGCCCTGCTTATCTGCCAGCAGCAAGGGGCCCAAATCACCATGATTAATTTAAAGGACTACAATCTTTTAGACTGTAACGGCTGCACTTCCTGTACAATTGGCATGTCCATGGGCAAATACACAGGCTGCTCTCTGGACAAAGCGGATGACAAAAAGAAAATTATGGATGTCATGCTGAATCAGGACGCCGTTATTTTTTCCGCACCGACCTATGATTTAATGCCTTCATCTCTGTTTTTAAAATTTATGCACAGAAATCTGGCATACGAATCAGCATTTCTCACCAAAATCGGTGCCATTGAATCCAGAGACCGGGTGGGTGCTTTAATTGCCGTTGGCGGTTCAACCCGTTCCTGGCAGTCCATGGCACTGGAATGTATGCAGGCCACAACATTTACCAACAGCTTCAAAATTGTTGACATGTATATGGCCACACAGGTTCCTGCTCCGGCTCAGGTTTTGCTTCATGAAGAAAAGCTGGCCCGCGCCCGTGAAATTGGTGAGAACGTCATGAAGGCTCTGAATACCCCCGCCGATCAGCGCAAATGGCTGGGTGATCCGGATGAAGGCTGGTGTCCAAACTGCCACAGCAATTCCCTGTGCTTGGGTGAACCTCAATGGCGGGGTCTCCAGTATCCCATCGAATGTACCGTATGCGGTGCAGGCGGTGACCTGGAAAAAACACCGGACGGCAAATGGAAATTTGTCATTGCAGCGAATGGTCTGGAACGTGACCGCACCACTGAAGAAGGCCGTGGCATTCACGGTGACGAAATCGCAGAAACTCAGGGCGGATTTTTCATGGATCCGGAAAAACGCCGCATTGTTGCAGAAAAACTGCCAAAATATAAAAACATCCATTTCAATACCATTGAAATTTAAGTGGATATATCCATAAAAATAACGTTCAGCTTCCCTTTTAGGGAACATCTGAACGTTATTTTTATTTTATATATGGATTTTTATCAATGGTTTCACAGCTGATCAGACGGCTGACCTTATTTTCTTTTAATAATCTCATGTCTTCCCGGTCCGTTGGATACCATGGTAATCGGAACCTCAAGTTCCTTTTCAATAAATTCGATGTACTTTCTGCAGTTTTCCGGCAGCTTGTCATACTCTGTGATTCCGCGGATTTCCGTTTTCCATCCCGGAAGGTATGTATACACCGGTTTTGCCTTCTTTAACAGATTGGTTGTTGGGAAATCTTTTGTAACCTTTCCGTCAATTTCATAGCCTACACAAACAGGCAGTTCATCCAGATAGCCTAAAACATCAAGTACGGTCAAAGCCACTTCTGTAGCCCCCTGCATACGGCAGCCGTAACGACTGGCCACTGCATCAAACCATCCCATACGTCTTGGACGTCCGGTTGTGGCCCCAAATTCTCCGCCGTCTCCGCCACGTCTGCGAAGCTCATCAGCTTCCTCTCCAAAAATTTCAGATACAAATTCTCCGGCACCCACGGCACTGGAATAAGCCTTTACAACAGTTACGACATCTTTAATTTCATAGCATGGAATACCGGCACCGATGGCCCCATAGGAAGCCAGTGTAGAGGAAGATGTCACCATTGGATAGATACCGAAATCAGGATCCTTTAATGAGCCTAACTGTCCTTCAAGAAGGATATTCTTGCCTTCTTTAATAGCATCATGAAGATATTTGGACACATCACACACATACGGTGCAACCATTTCCTTGTATTCAAGCAGTGTTTTATAAATTTCTTCAGGATCAATCGGTGCTTTATGATATAAATGTTCAATGAGAACATTTTTAGTCTCCATAACCCGATAAACTTTTTCCTTCAGGCCTTCTTCATCAAAAAGTTCACTGACCTGAAAACCGATCTTTGCATATTTATCTGAATAAAAAGGTGCAATACCTGATTTTGTGGAACCGAAGGATTTTTTGCCAAGACGTTCTTCTTCGTATTCGTCAAATAAAATATGGTACGGCATCAGAATCTGTGCTCTGTCGGAAACAAGCACTCTTGGCTTTGGAACACCTTTGGATACAATATCATTGATCTCTCTGAAAAGATATGGGATATTTAAGGCAACACCATTGCCGATAATACTTGTTGTATGATTATAGAACACACCAGATGGCAGCAGATGCAGGGCGAACTTTCCGTAATCGTTAATGATGGTATGTCCTGCGTTGCTTCCGCCCTGGAATCTCACAATAATATCGGATTCCTCCGCAAGCATATCTGTAATCTTACCTTTTCCCTCATCTCCCCAGTTTGCGCCAACAATTGCTTTTACCATAAAATCAGCTCCTTATAAGTTTTCAACTTGTGTACAGAATACGTACATTTTCACATACGGTATTATTGTATGATAAAACAGAGCAAAAGTAAATAGAGAACAGGAAAAAACTTCACAGTCACTTTAAGTGTATGCATGGAAAAAGTCACACATTCTTGGTATAATAAAGAATATTAAACTAAGGAGGCGCACTATGGGAATTTGCAATGACCTTTTGTATCAATAATTAAGTACAGGAGGATTCTAAAAATGGAAAAAGTTTTACTTGATACTGACATTGGCGGAGATATTGACGACGCTATTTGTCTTGCATATTTGTTAAAAGAGCCGCAGTGCCAACTTATGGGAATTACCACGGTCTGCGGTGAACCGGAAATACGCGCATCGATTGCTGACGCTATTTGTCAGACCGCAGGAAAAAAGGTTCCGATTGTCGCTGGATTAGACAGTACAATGCAGCCTGTTCCAGTTTATCCTACGCCGGACGGTGCAAAAGCGCTGAAATTTTGGCCCCATAACACCTACAAAAAAGCGGACGCCCCCGCTTTTCTGTATCAAAAGATCAAAGAAAATCCCCACGAAATCGTGCTGATTGGAATCGGTAATATGACAAATATTGCCACGCTTTTTTGTACCTATCCCGACGCAATCCAATTGCTGAAAGGTTTGTATGTAATGAACGGTTACTTCGGTGAAGCACCGTTGCCTGAGCCGTATTACAACTGGAACTCCTGGGCTGATCCATTAGCTTCCAAAATTGTGTTTGCATCTGACGTCGCTGTGCATAGAGCAATCCCGCTGGAAGTTACAGATACACTTACAATTGAAGCAAAACAAGCGGAAGTTCTGTTAAGCTCAGACAGCGATTTGATGAAATCTATTTTTTCTTTTGGCAATGCATGGCTAAAAAGCTCCGAAAAGCTGACTTTACACGACCCATTAGCAGCGGTTTGTGTCTTTCATCCGAATATTTGCCGTTTTGAAAAAGGCTATGTACAAGTAGAAACACAAGAGAAAACCCATATGGGGCATACAGCTTTTGTCCCCTCACCACAGGGTAATGTGGAAATTGCAAGAACGGTTGACCGGGAACAATTCTATCACATTTTGAGTTCTGTCTTGTGTGGTAAACATTTGAAAAATACACAGAGACCTTTACCGCCGCTTGTTGTCAGCCGTGCAAAATCTGCCGGAGCTGTAGGCGAAGCGTGGCTGGCTAATCTTGACAATATTGTTTCGGAACTTGAAAAAATGTGGCATATTTCCGTCGGAGAAACACTGTCCGGTGGTACTCATGCTTTTGTTGCCAATGCAGATGGCGCAAATGGCGAAAAGTATGTGCTGAAAATAGATATGCCGGAAAATCTCGGTGGTGAATTTTCGAACAGCATCGATACACTGAAAATCGTAAATGGAAACGGATGTGCAAGGGTGTATGCGTATGCCCCCGAAAAAAAAGCCTGTCTATTAGAACGCCTTGGGAAACCAGTCAGCCAGCTGACGTATTCTGTTTATGAACAGCTTCAAATCATTTGCTCAACTTTACAAAAAATATGGGAAACCCCGTTTGTGAATAATAAATTGCCCAGTGGTAAGGACAGTATTATATGGTTTAGGCAGTTCATAGGCGAAACTTGGGAAAAGTTAAATCGCCCTTGCTCTTATCAAGTGATCGAGCAGGCCTTTTCCTACTTACAAAAAAGAGAACAGGCATTAAATCCAAATGAGTTTACCCTGCTTCACGGCGACGCCCACGGTGGAAATACACTCAAAGAATTGTCAGGAAATGGATTCAAACTCATTGACCCTGATGGCATTTATTATGAAAAAGCCTATGATCTAGGCGTTCTTATGCGCGAATGGGTTGATGCATATACACAGGATCCGGTGAAAGCAGGAAAAGAACGATGTGCCTATCTTCATCACTTGACAGGCGTTTGCGAGCAGGCCATTTGGGAATGGGGGTATCTGCAGACCGTCTCCACAGCATTTGTCTTTCTCCAAATCGGTCAGGCAAAAACAGGGCAAAAAATGCTTCATGTTGCGCAATGTTGGGCCAAAAGCGATGAGATTAAATATGATTTGCCACCTCAAAGGCATCCCATATACCATACATAATATTAGACACCTGTTTCGCATCCCCTAACAGGTAAATTTCCGGAACATCAAATTCCAGTTCATGGTACAACGCATTTTCCGATGCATAGCCCACGGCCAGGATCACACTGTCACAGGCAACGTCTTTCACGGCACGCCCAGAATCCCTGACAGTCTCTACAGTGAGTATACCATCCATATAACCGACGGCCTTCCCATTGGTAACAACCTCAATGCCATTATAGGGAATCAGTTTTTCCAGCATATCCTTATTGGCATGGCATAATGGACCATTCACAGCCAGAAGTTTGTCCAGCGCTTCCACGATTGTCACCTGTTTTCCCTGACCAGCCAGCCACAGCGCGGTTTCACAGCCGACCAGGCCGCCGCCGATCACCACCGTACGGCTGCCGCAGTCCTTCTCCTTTGTCAGCACCTGGGCTGCCGTATAAACTTTGTGATCATCGCCCAAAGAAAATACTTTAGGTCTGGAACCTGTAGCAATCACCACCGCATCATAGATACAAGTACCATCGTTGGAGACTACATGAGATTTTTGAATTTCTGTATTTAAATGAACCGGTACCCCAAGCTTTTTCAGCATTGTCTCATACCATGCTGCCAAAGCCAGATCGTCTTCTTTAAACGCCGGCGCCCCACCGGGAATCAGGTTTCCGCCAAGATGTCCGCTCTTTTCAAATAATTCCGGCTGATGCCCTCTCACAGCAAGTACTCTGGCTGCCTCACAGCCGGCCACGCCGCCTCCGACCACAAGCACTTTTTTAGGTCGGAGGATCGGCGTATAGGCCATCACCCGCTCTCTGGCTGCCTGAGGATTGACGGCACAGTTAATCATGGAATATTCCTGGATTCTTCCCATGCAGCCCTCCTGACAGGAAATACACGGACGGATTTCATCACCAGCACCGCAGCGCAGCTTGTTGACATAATCCGGATCAGCCAGAAGCGGACGGCCCAGACTGACAATATCGCATTGACCTGTTTCAACGGCAAGCGCTGCCATTTGAGGGTTATCCATCCTTCCTGCACATAAAACAGGAACATCCACTACTTTTTTTACCATTTCACAGTACGGCCGGTAAAGTCCTTTTTCCATATACATGGGCGGATGATTCCACCACCAGGCATCATAGGTCCCCACATCCACATCCAGGGCGTCATAGCCATAGGATACCAAAAGTCTGGCCGCCTCAAGGCCTTCTTCAATATCCCTTCCTTTTTCCTCAAACGTCTCTCCCGGAAGCGCCCCTTCTCTCCAGTCTTTAATCATACTTTTAAGACTGAAACGCAACGCCACCGGAAAATCCTGCCCGCACCGGGATTTAATTTCCTCCACAACTTCTCTGGCAAAACGAAGACGATTTTCAAGGCAGCCGCCATACTGGTCATCTCTTTGATTAAACATGGAAATGGCAAATTGATCCAAAAGATAACCTTCATGGACAGCATGAATCTCCACACCGTCAAAGCCTCCTCTTTTGGCATTGTAGGCACCGTCTCCAAAAGATTTCACAATACTCTGAATTTCGTCCACGGTCAAAGGCCGGCACACCTTATCCAGCCACCGGTGCGGAATGGGGGACGGGGCAACCGGCGGAAACTCTCCGAGATTGGTTGGAATCGTCACCCGTCCAAAACCCGCAGACATCATAAGAAACATCTTACTTCCATATGCGTGTACCCGTTCCGTCATTTCCCGGGAAGTTCTTATAAAATGAACCGGATTATAGGTAGAATTGGGACAGTTGGGCATGCTTTGAGTTTCGACCTGACAGTCAGAAAAAGTAACGCCGGTAATAATCAGTCCGGTTCCCCCTTTGGCCCGCTCCGTATAATAATCAATTCCCCGCTGATTAAATCCGCCCTGAGCATCAGCCAGACCCAACGGTCCCATAGGTGCCATGGCAAATCGATTTTTCAGCTGCACACTCCCAATCTGCACAGGTGTAAATAAGCTTTTGTACTTCATATGCTCCTCCTTTACTCAATCAAACTTTAAGTTACTTTTATTATAAATAAAAAGAAGTCTTCACGCCATCAACCAAAATGTGATAGGTAAAAACTTCTTTTTGACGCCTGTGCAGTTTTTATAGACAGCTGTCTGATTTCTTATTTTTCCACGATTTTCCTGTAAGATATCTGTCAAACATTCGAATCGTCTCATAGCTGTGATTATCTTTTCGATACACACCATACACATCCCACCTGAGATCTTCCGCAAAAGGAATGGCCCGCATATGAGTCAGATTAAAATCTTCCATCATAAATTCAGGAATCACGGCCAGACCGGCATGCTGTCTGCAAAGCTTGTAAAGGGCCGTGCCATCTGCAGTTTTTGCCCCGATTTGAGGGATAAAGCCCCGGTTCCTGCAGGCTGCCATAAAATCATGGTATATATGAAAATGCTCGTTCATTAAGATCATTTTTTCATTTTTTAAAAGTCCTGCATGAACAATTTCCCGATCATACAGTGGATGCCCTTCATAAACAAGCAGACGGACGCGACTGCCGGCCAGCTTTCGCCAGATCACAGCCTCATCCCTGGGCGTCCCCACAATAAAGCCATACTCCAGTCGGGATGTCTCCAGCATTTCCTGAACCTCTTCATTGGCATATTCACACCACTCCACAGTAATATCCGGACAGCAGCGGGTAAAATTCAAAATCAGTTCAAAGGGCAGCAGGTTAAACACACCGCAGGCATAACCGATTCTCAATACGGTTTTCCTGTTTTCCAGCTGATAAATCCCATGTTCGATCTCCTCAAACCGCTGAATAATATCACCACTGCGGCTATATAAAAAAGACGCAGTTTCTGTAGGCTTTACCCCCTGGGCGGTGCGCGTAAACAAAACCGTATTCAGCTCATTTTCCAGGGACTGGATCACTTTACTTAATCCCTGCGGTGTAATAAAAAGCTTTCTGGCAGCCCCGCTGATACTGCACGCTCTGTAAACAGCCTCAAAACATTTAAGATCTTTAATATTCACGGCCTCATGTCCTTTTTATCATCAACCGTACGGTCGATCTTCTCCAGATTTTTAATGATCCGGTCATAAAAATCAACAATCTGAGCACATTCTTCATCCGAAAATCCTTCAAACATCCGGGCATCCACCCCGGAAAACTCTCTCCACGTCGCATCCAGAATCGCCCGGCCTTCCGGTGTCGTATTCAGTACATTAAGACGATTATCCTTTTCATCCACCTGACGCACAATGTACCCTCTTTTTTCCAGTTTCTTGGCAGTTACTGCGATGGACGGCGGCGATATTTCCATAATTTTAGCCAGCTCTCTCTGGGAAATCCCCTCGTGATGACGGATATCCCCCAGCATCTTCATCTGACTTTTGTACAGCCCCTGCTTTGCCGTGATTCTATCCAAAATTTGTCCATGCAGACGCCAAAACCGAAGAAACCGATGCATCACCTTTTGCCATTCCTGAAGTTCATCTTCTTTTCTCACACCTATACCTCCAGTCTGATCAGTGAACAGCTTCATGTGTAATTAAACAGTTTAACGATTAATTATATAATTATATGTCCATTATATCATCAGACCATTAAAATGCAAGGAAATGATACAGTGCATCCACGGTGTCCACAACTGCAGCAGCACCGGCCTGCACCAGTTCATCCTTTCCCCCATAACCAAAGGTAACGCCTACACAGTCCAGCCCACAGGCACGAGCGCCCTGCACATCATGGAAACGATCGCCTACCATAATCGCTTCCCTGCTGTTTTTTTCAATATGAAGATCCGACAGCACCGCCTGGACCACTTCTTTTTTATCTGTTCTTCGGCCGTCCAGCTCACTGCCCATCACATGATCAAAATATTGCCGTATATGAAAATGCTGAAGAATCCGCTCCACATAGACCGTTGGTTTTGATGAAGCAATAGCCAGCACATGACCCGTTTTCTTCAGTTTTTCCAACATTTGAGGAATACCGTCAAATAGACGGTTTTCATAAATGCCTATGTCAGCAAAACGCTCCCTGTATTTTTCCACTGCGGCCACAGCTGTGTCACTGTCAAATCCGTAAAATTCCATAAAGGATGCCTTTAACGGGGGCCCAATAAAACGCTTCAGGGCTTCCAAAGGTTCATCCTTCACACCAAAAGCATTAAGAGCATACTGAACAGACCTGGTAATTCCCTCAAAAGGATCAGTCAGGGTGCCGTCCAAATCAAATAAAATATACTTATACATATTTTCCTCCTATTTTCAGCAATTCTTCTGCTTTTTTGTACCCCCGCTGTGCAGATCGAGTCAAATATTTAATGGCCCACTGAGGATCATGAAATTCTTTTTCTTCTAAAAATATTTTTCCGATCAAATAATCCCCTTCCGGCGAATCATCCTTTTCCAGATACCAGGCTGCCTTTATCACATCTTTGGGGAAATTCCAGGAACCATGAAGATAGCATCGGGCAATTTCTATATTAGACAGATTCACATATGCTCTGCCCATATTTCTCACAGAAAAAGCAAAATAAGGGTGTCCCGGTTTCAGATAAATCCCATATGTCTCCATGCCTTCCTTGTCTGTGATCATTTTCCACGGCACCGGCTTTGCCGTAACAGCATCTATAATATGGCAGTCACCATATGGCATATCCGCCGCACAACAGACATACGCCTCCTGTTGGGCCGCCTCAAAAGTTTTCCATTCCATTTTTTTAGGAACAGCTGAAACGGTCACCGTATCCTTTACCAGTCCCATATTCATATAGACATATTTTTCACCGGGAACAAAGGATAAAATAAGGATTTGGTCTTCGTTTTCGTCCGGATTGTCAATATAATAGGTTTCCTTTACCGTCCCATCTGCCTGGATTTCTGAAACCCGATCCAGAAGCTGTGCCTGATATCGTTTGATAAGCGCCGGATATTCAAAAACCGGCGTAATGTGATAAATCAGATGTTTTATTTCCGGTATATGATACAGTGTCAAATGTTTTCCTTCCCATGTATACATTTCGTTGTTTTCCTCGCTTTATTTTCTGCCTCTTTGTCTGCTGAAAATGCCTTTTTCAAAAAACCAGATGCTTCCACAATCTTCATATGTCTGATTAAAGGAGAGTCCTTGCCAAATTCATCCTGCTGTTCCGTCGAAGCCACACGATCAAAGCATTCCCTGAGAGACTGCCCCAGACTACAGGCACATGACACAGAAAAAACACCGCCGCACACAGAAATCCCATTTTCTGTCCCATAATCAGCCAGAGGCATTTCCGGAACAGGAATGGTCTTGTTCTTAGACACCGCATGATCTTTATGCATATCCATTTCGTCTTTGCGCACGACAGCCCGATCTCTGCACGGCTGAAGGATTTCCACCTGAGATAAAGTTTTAAAAAATTCCTGGCAGTTGGGATATTCATACATAAAAGCCGACTGATAAATACCTTTCCGCATTTCAAGCCACGGTTCAAGACGGACATCTTCCAGATATACCGAAAGCAGCTTACGGTTACAATCGATTGCGTAAGCAATTTCTATATTACATTCTTTTGACTTTGCAGAATCTTTTGAGCAAAAAGCCATACACACTTCACAGCCAGACAAATGTTTTTCAATAGAATCCGGCCATTTTTCCCCCCACTGGATACCGCCATCGTACCACACTCGAAATCCGGCACGATCCATCATTTCCAGCAAAGGAAAAACAACAGACTGATCATTATGACAATAGCTAATAAAAATATAAGGTTCTTTCCCCTCATACGGTGTAATCTTCCACTGCAATGCCTTATTCCCCCTTTTCCTCACAAAACAGCCATAGCTATGGTTCCTGCACTCAAAAGTACCAGCCCCCAAATTCCTTTGGGCGTTAATTTTTCCCCAAAAACAAAATATGAAAATAGGACTGTCACTAAAATACTCAGCTTGTCAATAGGCACAACAATACTGGCAGGCCCGTCCTGCAACGCCCGGTAGTAGCAAAGCCAGGAGGCTCCGGTAGCCAAACCGGAACAGCCAATCATCACCAATTCTCTGGCCGGAATGTGGCGCACCTGTCCGACGCGCCCGGAAATCCCCACCATCATCCAGGCCATAACCAGCACCACGCAGGTTCGAATTGCAGTTCCCAGGTTCGATTCCACCCCGGAAATACCTATTTTCCCCAAAATAGCAGTCATACTGGCAAAAAAAGCCGAGCCTGCAGCATAAAGCAGCCACCCATGTTTTTCCCCTTTTTTCTGGTCAGATACATCCTTTTTTTCAATCATCAAAAGGATTCCTGCCAAAATCATAAAAACAGCAATTCCCTTTGGCGCCGAAAGCCCTTCCCCGAGAAAAATCAGCGCCAGCAATATTGTAAGAACTGTGCTGGATTTATCTATAGGCACAACCTTATTAATGTCCCCCAGCTGAAGTGCCTTAAAATAGCACAGCCATGAAGCACCGGTAGCCCCGCCTGACAAAATCAGAAAAATCATGGTCTTTGCATCCACATCCCCAAGCTGTCTCCATGATCCTGCAATACCTACCATTATCCACGAAAAAATTAAAATCACAACCGTTCGGACTGCCGTAGCCACTGTTGCATCTGTTTTTTTAATCCCACATTTTGCCAGGATCGATGTCACTCCTGCAAAAAATGCAGAACCCACCGCATAAGCCAGCCACATAACCTACGCCCTCTTTCCAGTAAAAATTCAGTCAAAAAATTTTCAGATCATCACCTTCCGTCAAATCATCTTTTAGTGGATGCTTTGACAGATAGCTGCCTGCCTTTTTATCATAGCAGACAATAAAGCGAGTCACAAGAGGGGGAAAGCAAAAAGCGCAAGGGACTTTACTATCCCTGCGCCTTTTCTCGCATTTTGTACCCAATCACCGCTGCTTTTCAGGGTATTTCAGCAATCATTTTTTTCTAACGGATTTTCAATACATAAGCACTTCGACATGGTGCTTTGTGAGGTGCACGAACATGAAGGCCCTGCGCATCTCTTGATACATCCCGGTTCCCGAAGGGAAATCTTCCCATTTATAAGTCATAATACCGTCCTTTTTCTTTTCATAAAAATGTTTCAGCATCTCAAACCGACAGTCTTCACTGATAATGATTGCACGGCTGTCAAAATAGATAATATCCGGATCATACCGGTCAACAACCTCTAAAACCTTGGCTTTCCAGTTTTCACAAAAGGCCCGATCCGTCAGATGATAAGGATTTGCCCGCTTTGTTTCCAGAGGAAGTATGGGACCATAATTAACACTGTTGACAGAATTTACCTGACTGTCCCAGAGAGAAAAATGATCAGCATGCTCCGATACATATCCTGCATATTTGGCACCGCTGCGGACAACCAGATCAGCCCAGGCCTGTGGATCAAATATATGATTCATTTTATATCCTGCCCGGCAGTTTTGATCTACAAATAACACCACCCCATGGGATCTGTGTATACAGATTCGCATAGGGTGGTGTTATATCGTATGGCTATGGTATTTTTATCATTGAATTATGTTATCTTATTTAATGGACTCCATATAAGCAGTCAACTGTGTTTTGGCTTCCTCAAGAACCTTATCAACTCCTGCGGCTTCGGCCTGTTTCTGGAATTCAGCCAGTGTTGCTTCCACATCTTCTACAAGACCCAGATCAAGTAAAGGCACATACTGTGTATAGATACTCTTTAAGTTTGCAAGTTCATTTTTCACATTTGTATCATCAAAGGAGAAGGCTGCAGTTGGGCTTTCAACGGCATTTTCGGTCCATTTTGCACCGATTTCAGTCTGATCCTTGTTCTGATCTTCTCTGACCATATCAAAGGAAGAGTTTTTAAGTCCCCATGAGAATCCGTTTCCGAAAGGATATTTCTGAGCATCTGCTGCCGGCAGCCATGTTGTATCACTTGTCTTTTCATAGTGAACCCCTTCGATACCAAATCGCTGAAGATCATAAAGTTCCTCATCAAACTTAAGCAGATCAAGCGCCATAAATGCTCTGTCCTGATGTTTGGAGTTTGCCGCAACAGCTACACCGTCACCGGTATAAGCCGCAAAGAAACGGTGTGCATCCGGTGTAATATCATAAATCTCAGGCTTCCATTCCGGATGTTCAGCCTCCACCTGAGAAGCTGTAGCACCTACTGTTCCCAGATTCCATACATAAGAAGCACTTGTACCGTTAAGGAAAGCATCCTTTGTATCTGTTGCGTTGGCAATGGCACTCTTAGACCAGAAGCCTTTATCGGCCCATTCTTTCATTTCCTTGGCATATGCCAGGTATTCTTCTGTGCCGTAAATCCATACAAGATCATCCGGTGTAAAATCTTCGCTGAATTTATATGTAATGTAATCCGCAATGGCACCTTCGATTCTTACAAAATCATTGCCGGCAAAGAACATGGCATAACGGCCTTCATTATTATTCTGAGATGCCGCATACGGGAACTGTACCCCTGAATCTGGATCAGCCAGAACAGCATCATAATAGGCTTCCAGATCTTCCATGCTGTCAATGGATTCGATACCGTATTTTTCTCTTAAATCACCACGAATCAAAACAGCGTTCATACTTACATTGGCCATATTTCCGGGAACAAAGTAAACCTTTCCGCCGATTTTTGCCTGTCCCCATGAGGCTTCGGCCTGATTTTCCTTGTGCAGCGGCATGTAATTATTAATCACATCATCTGTAACCTCTGCAAAAGCACCTTTATTAGCTTCGGACTGATAGAAGGCCCATGTGGATGTATAAATCAGGTCAATGTTCTCGCCGCCGGCCAGAGTCAATGAATATTTAGTGTTATAATCACTCATGGACATATTTTTCAAAGTCAGTGTGGCATTGATTTTTTCTTTCAAAATACCATTGATCTGCTCCAGAACCTTATCCTCATCTTCTGGCTTGTCTCCAATATAATACATCACAAGTTCTACCGGTTCTGACACATCCTGTCCATTATAAGTCAGTCCCCCTGTAGCTTCGCTCCCATCCGCAGCACCGTCTGTTGTCTGTCCGGCCTCCGAACTATTGGAGCTTCCCTGATCCTTTGCATCAGTATTTCCCCCACAGCCTGCAAGTACAGCTGCTGTCATTGTTGTGGCCATGGCTGCGGCCATCCATCTTTTTGCTTTCTGCATGATACTCTCTCCTATCGTTTTATTTTTCAATATATATTTGCTCTATACCTTAGCCCTTAACGGCTCCCAATGTAAGGCCCTTGACAAAATATCGTTGTACAAAGGGATAAAGTAAAATAATAGGGCCTGTGACAACAACGGTTAATGCCATTTTTGTTGCCTCAATAGGCACACTGTCCACAACCATACCCGACTCGGCCGCGATATTTTTCAGCGCCTGAGCATCGTTGACCAGCTTATAGAGCTGGTACTGAAGGCTGTACAGCTTTTCATTATTAATAAACAACATGGAATTGTACCAGTCATTCCAGTATGTCAGCGCCGTAAATAATCCAATTGTTGCAATGACCGGTTTGGATAAGGGCCAGATCAGTTTAAGGAAGATTTTAAAGTCACCGGCACCGTCGATTTTAGCAGATTCAGTAACCTCAAAAGGTACACTGGACATAAAGCCTTTCACAAGCAGAATATTCCATACAGAGACAACGCCTGGAAGAATCATGGCCAGAATGTTGTCTTTCAGATGAAGATACTGAACGCATAAAATATACCATGGCATCAGACCGCCTGAAAACAGTGTGGTAAAAAAGAAATAAAAGGAAAATTTATTTCTCCATTCAAAGTCTTTTCTCTGAAGCACGTAACCGGTCATTGTGTTTAAAAATACACTTAATGTGGTTCCGACAATGGTTACAACGATGGTCACGCCATACGAGCGAATAATCGTCATCGGATTTTCAAATATGGTTTTATAACTGTCCAGAGAAAATTCTCTTGGAATAATGCTGTATCCATATTTAATAATTGAAGATTCTGAAGTAAAGGAAGAACCGATAACGATCAGAAACGGAATCAGGCAGACAACTGCAAAGATAAACAGCAGTGTGTAGCCAACGGCCTTAAAGATTTTCTCGTCTTTGCCCATTCGGCGTTTTCCTATTGATTTTGAAATCATATGCTTACCGTCCCTCCTCTTTTAGAATAACGAATAATTTTCGTCTTTTTTCTTAACAATCCAGTTGGCAATAATAATTGTGATAAAGCACAGTACCGATTGATAGAAGCCTATGGCAACCGTCTGTCCCACATCCGTTGCCGCAATGGTCATCCTGAAAACATAGGTATCAATAACATCGGTTTTGTCAAAGAGCAGACCGTTTTGTCCGACCAGCTGATAGAACAGGTCCAGGTTTCCTCTGAATATTTTCCCCAGCGCCAACAGCGTCAGTGTAATAATTGTAGGTGTAATGCTGGGCAGTGTAATGTAACGGATTCTCTGAAAAATATTGGCACCGTCAATGGAAGCCGCTTCATACAGGGAATTATCCACCCCGAGAATTGCTGCCAGGTAAACGACAACGCCGTAACCCACGCCTTTCCACGCCGAGAAGGCTACAATGATAAACGGCCACCATCCGGACTCACCATAAAAATTAATGGGATCCATGCCCATACTTGTAAGCACGCCGTTTAATGTCCCTGTCTCATAGGATAAAATACTATAGGCAATAGAACCCACAACAACCCAGGAAATAAAATAGGGAAGAAAGATCACAGACTGCATCAGCTTTTTCAGCCATTTTCCGGCCATTTCACTGAGAATGATGGCAAACAAAATTTCCAGTGTTGTGTTAATCACAATAAAGGCCAGATTGTACAAAGCCGTATTTCTTGTAACAGACAAAGCCTTTCCGGATTCAAAGAAAAACTTAAAATTTTCCAGTCCCACCCATGGGCTTCCAAAAATTCCATCTGCATAATTAAACCGTTCAAATGCCATAACCAAACCGCCCATTGGTAAATAAGCAAAAATGAAAATCAGCAGCGCCGATGGGAGCAGCATCAAAAGCAACGTCCTGTATTTGACCACTTTCTTAAAAAATCCATGGGATTTTCCTTTTTGAATATTCATGATTCAATCCCCCGTTTGTACGTTTGTGTGTTTTAGATATTTTGTATAGCTTAAGGTTCCGGATCCTTTGTTTATGTGTTTATTATACCAACAGATGATTCGTGCTTAAACCGTAAGGTATTCATATCCTACTAGAAAATATTCACATCACAGGAAAATAATCAACATTTATTCTTCAAACTCGTAATGATAGCTGCCCGAGCCTAGTTTTTCCCGGGTTTGAAGCAAATCATTGATAAAAACAGCCGTTGCATTAGGCGGAATTTCAAAGTCCAGTACAATCTTATTGTCAGACCGTTTCCAGTTCAGGCTTAATTTGCCGTAGGGATGCATGGTCCATGCCTGGACATGATTGCAGGATTGGGAAAAATATGGACGAATCTGAATTTCATCAAAAGAATATGGCGTCCGTATACTGTAAATCCCAGCCAGACCGCCATAAAACCATTCTTCCACGGATCCCAGCATAAAATGGTTCTGAGAACCATGCGGGCGCTTTGGATCCGGTCCATCCCATTCTTCGGTCAGAGTTGTGGCTTTGCAGGCCACCTGATAACCATAGCCAGGGCGGTCTGTAATACCAGTCATCCGGTCAATCAAGTCACTGCGGCCGTATTGCATCAATGCCGCCATGACAAACGGATGCCCAATATCCCCGGCCGTTGTCTGATAATCTCTGGAACAGATATCCCTGACAAGTACATCAAGAACTTTAGAAACCTGATCCTCAGGAACAAGCCCGGTCACAAGACTCATCGCCTGGGCAGCCTGGCTTCCGTTGGCATAGCGCCCGGTCTGATCATCATAAAACTGGAGATTATATTCCTCAAAGACCTGAGCCATGAGCTGCCGGTAAGCTTTGGCATCTGCTTCCCTGCCAACGGTTTGGGCAGCAAAACTCATAATTTTCAGATCATAGTAATAAATATTTGTGGCCACCACCGGCACCGGTGTATTCTGGGACCATGGGGTCATGGGGCCAATATCCAGCCAGTCTCCAAGGCCGTGATGAAGGATATGGTGATGTGTCCGGGACGTAAGGTAATCCATGTATTTTTTCATTGGGCCATAATATCTTGAAAAAATTTCCTTATCCCCGAATCGTTTATACATATACCACGGATTAATAATCAAAGCACTGCCCCACTCCGGAGAATCATTAAAACCCTCATGATAACCGAAAACCACATACTGGGGACAAATATCCGGTATAAGCCCGTTTTCATACTGAGCTTCTTCCATATCCTGTTCAATCTTTTCATATAGATTATGAACATTATAATTATACATAATGGACGGACCAATCAGGTGCGTTTGTTCAAGCCAGCCCAGTTTTTCACGATGAGGACAGTCTGTAAATATGTTTTTTGTATTGCTTAATATGGCCTGACAAATCATTTGGTGAATTCGGTTAAACAAATCAGAATCACACCAGAAACCACCGTTTTCTATTCTGTCCGGATAAATAAATTCCCCCAAAAATTCCGTAAGTACAGGAAGATTCAGGGCCTGGGAAGGGCGCATTCCCGTGTCTGGATCCAAAACATCCGCACAGGATGGCACTGCATTTTCCACAAGTACATATCGAAAGCCTGTATAAGTGAAACGGGGATGATACGTCTGATATTTTTCTCCATCCATGATGTAGGTCCACCCATACCCCTTTCCGGTGACCCGCTGGTCCGGAAGCCCCTGATCATCCAGAAGCTCCGCCGGCGTGAAGGTAACCGTATGGCCCGTCATCGCATGATCTGCCGTCAGTTCTGCCCTGATCCATCCTGAAAAGTTGGTTCCCAGATCACAAAGATACTTCCCATCCCCAATACGCCGAACACTTTGAGTCTCATATCTGTCCATAACCTTTAGGGGCTGCGTCAGGCGGGGGATCAGTCGCCCCTTTGGGGCATTGACCGCCACTGCCGGCTTCCATGAATCATCCATTTGATAAGCTGCCCCGGAAAATCCCCTTTTTTTCAGCCGGGCATCAAAATCTTCACCGCCGTATATACAGGAAAAAGTCAGCGCCGAAGGCGCCATAAACCAGTCCGTACCACTCACAATTTCCTGCCGGCTTCCGTCTGTATAAGTCAGATTCAGCTGCAGCAAAAATTTGCACTTGCCAAAGCTTCTGGGAAAATAGACATAGCGGCCCCCGGGCACATTATACATACCGTCTCCCAAAATAACGCCCAGTCCATTATCCCCCTGCCCTAAAAACCGGGTCACATCATAGCAGGAATACTGACAGCTTTTATCATAATTACTCCATCCGCTTTCCAGTACCTCGTCGGTACATCGACTGCCGTTGACATACAGCTCAAAATGCCCAAGACCGCAAATATACATCCCCGCACATTGAAGATCTCCATCAATTGTGAATGTTTTTCTGAATATATGATAAACATGATCCTCCACTTCTCCGATCCAGGTACCATGCCAGTCCGACGCTTCAAGTAAAGCCGTCTTAAACCGCCCCGTAGCCTGGGCACTTTCCTCGACACCAGAGATACAGCCAGACGCCCCAGAGCACGCCCATGGTCTGCCATGCCCCCATACCTGCACGCGCCAGAAATAATTGTGGTCGGAAACCAGAGGACGGCTTTTGCCAATCTTATGATGCATACGATCCGACTTGATCTTTTGACTGTCCCATACAAGGTTGGTTTCATTTTCCAGATCCGCTTCATTTTCTGCTACAATAACCCTGTATGCGGTCTGCTTCCAGTCCCGAAGACCGGTTTTTACATTCCACGAAAGTACCGGCTGCTGCCTGCCTACCCCAATGGGACTGTCTTCATATTCTGTTAAAAGCTTTGTGACTTCCATGTTTCTCTTTTCCTCCATAATCAAACAGCCCTCAGTATTTACTGAGGGCCGGGTAATTGCTGTTTCGGGAAACGAAGGATCACCCTTGTCCCCTTATTGAGACGGCTTTCATAGGTCAAGCCAAAACCTTCTCCGAACACCAGCCCAATCCGTGCATTCACATTTCGAACGCCATAGCTGCTGCCGGATGAACGAATGGTACCGTCCATGATATGTCTCAGAGTTTCTTCATCCATTCCTATTCCGTCATCTTCAACGGTAAGACAGATTATATTTTCAGATTCAAGCCATCCGGTAATTTTAATCATTCCCTGCTTACCCTTTTTTTCAAAAATTCCATGGACAATGGCATTTTCCACTAAAGGCTGTAAAATAATTTTAGGCACCATACCATCTAAGATGTCAGAATCAATATCCTGAATAAAAGTTATTTTTCCAGGATAACGGATATCCTGAATCTTCATATAATAGCTTACATGATTGAGTTCCTTTTCCAGTGTCAGCATATCCTCACCTTTATTAAGTATCAGACGATAATACTTAGACAGGGCAATCACCGCACTGCATATTTCGCCAGTTCTTCCCGCATGGGCCAGCCAGTTGATCATATCCAGTGTATTATACAAAAAGTGGGGATTGATCTGAGACTGAAGCGCCTTAAGCTCTGCACTTTTTAATTTCTGCCCCATTTTATACTGTGCATCCATAAGATCTGAGGTACGTTCGATCATTGTATTAAAATTATCATAAAGAACACCGATTTCATCACTGCAGTCATTTTTCAGGTGAATATTCAGGTTCCCCTCCTGCACTGTTTTCATACTTCCTACCAGATATTCAATACGGCGCACTATCCTGGAAATAATCATTGTCCCCACAATACTTGTCAGTATAATAAAAATCCCCATGACCGCAAACACCATGACCTGAACACGAAGCACGTCATTCATCAAATCTGATTCTGGAATAACGGTCACCATATCCCAGTCTGTATTCTGGATCGAAGCCGCCATATAATAAACATTTTGCCCGCCAAAATAGCACTTGATCAGTTCATTATCCCACTGGCGTTTATGTAAAAAGGACGCCTTTCTTTCTTCCCACAGTCCCAGAGCTGTCATCTGTGCATCATTGGAGGTCGCCACAACAATATTTTCTTCATTGACTAAATAGGTCACAGCTCCTGGCGTCACAGCAGCATTTTCCAGCGTCGTGGCAATGTCATCCTCATCAATATCTATCCTTAAAATGCCGATTCGGTTTTGGTAATTGTCCTCCCGGACAATATCCCGGACAAGCGCAATCTTTTTTCCAGAAAATTCCTTTTCAAGATAAAGATCCGGCGCAAAATAAACCTTTGAATTCCGCTTATGGGTATACCAGCTTTGTGCCCAGGCTTCTTTCATGACAAAGATCCGTTCTCCGTCCCGGGTATCAGAAAGATGATTGGGAATATAAATTTTAATATCCAAATACTGCTTACTGCCCTCCATACTCTGAAGGGTGCGCTGCAGAACCTCTCTCATGGCCAGCTGTTCATGGATATCCTGGCTGTTTTTTCCCAGATAGTTTTTTATCGTACTGTTGGTCACGACCATATCAGACAGATAAATCGCCTGAAGCATGCGATACTCCAGATAATCTTTGGCCTGCTCATAGCTTCTTGTTGCGGAATACCGCACCTTTTCGCTCATACTTTTCGACACTTCTGTATAAATAACAATGCTTACAATAATCAGGGGCAGGATAATTGAAAACACATAAAACAGCAGCATTTTCTTTTTCAGGCTCAGATTTTTAAACTTTATTTTTAACATTATTTTCCAGCTCCGTGCATATAATCCGCAGGTGTCACATGCTCAGATTTTTTAAATATTTTTATAAAATAATTACTGTCGGAAAATCCGGCTCTGGCAGCCACATCCTTGATTTTAACCGTAGGATTGCGGCGCATAAACTCCTTGGCCCATGCCACACGCATCTGAATAATACACTGATTAATCGTCTTTTTCTTTTCCTTTTTAAACAGCCAGCACATATACTGTTTAGATAAATCAAACTGATCTTCCAGCATGGTCAGCGACAGATTACAGTCCCCTAAATGATCCTGAATAAATCTTTCAATCTTATCCGCCATATTCATGGAAGACTGCCACTGGGCCGGAACAAGATCATCTTCCGGTATATCCTCTAAAATACCGCGAAACTGCTTTTTATACTCAGCCTCAATCTCCGCCTGGCGCCTTTGCTCCATAATCTGCATCATCGCTGATTTCAAAGCCGTAACAACCTCATCGATCTCCACAGGCTTCTCAATATAATTGACGGCTGAAAGCTGAATCGCTGACTTTAAATATTCCTTGTCGCAATAACCGCTGATAAAAATAAAACGGCATTTTTTATTAATTTTGCGCATTTCAAAGGCCATCGTAATGCCGTCCATTCTGGGCATACGCACGTCTGTCATTACAATATCCGGACAGTGTTCTTTCGCCAGTGCCAACCCTTCCTCGCCGTCTTCGGCTGTATATACATCTTCAATCCCCAGAGATTCCCAGGGAATACTCATCATAAGCCCGTCTCTTGTGAGCATCTCATCTTCAACTAAAAGAACTTTCACGCTAACTCCCCCTGTTGGTTTTATTCACTGCCATTATATCAAATATCAACCAGCAGGAAAAGCTTTCAGGTGATTTTCAGTCCATGATTATTTCCACATCCAAAGGCGCAATTTCCTTATCCTTATAAATGATCGGATTCTGTGTGGTATTGAGCATAAATTCAGCGCACCGGCCATCTTTATGATATCTGCGATGGATTTCTAACCCCTTTGGCAGCTGTTCCCATGAAAGTCCGGCTCTGGTACAGATCATCTCAAACAGCCGGGCCGTCCCTTCTTCATCACACCGGGCGCCCAGGTACCAGGCTTCACCTTTTCCATAGGTATTTTCCGTAATCACCGGCATTTGGGCATAATAATCGGATGTATAAACGGCCACGGTCCTGGCCGTCTCTGTTTGAAGCACCTCACAAAAATCCCGGATTTCGTATATGGCATTTTCCGGCATACACACCCGTTTTTTGTCTTCATCCAGGCATGTGCTGCTGTTCCCATTTTCCACAAACCTAAGACCGTTCCTCTCCTTTGGATAAAGACTGTCAATTTCTTCGGTGTACAGTCCGAAAACTTCCCTTAAGCCGTCTCCCGGAAAGCCGCCAAGCCAGCACAGGGTATTTTCATTCACATACCCGGTCAGGTAAGTGGCCAGCACCAGACCGCCGTTTTCTACATATTTTTTAAGACGGCCGGCAACACCCTCACCTAATACATACAGCATTGGGGCAATAATAACCTTATACCGGTCAAATTCATCTTCCGGGGAAATCAGGGCCGGCTCAATGCCATGACACAACAGGTTTTTATAAAATTCTTCCACAGTCTCATCATAGTTTTTCCGATCCGAAAGACCTGCCATATCCTCAATAGCCCAGCGGCTGTTCCAGTCAAAAAGTACGGCCACATCACTTCGGATCACACTGCCCTGAATCTGTGAAAGCTCTTTTAGCTCTTGTCCCAGCTGAGCCACCTCTCTAAAAACCCGGGTATGATCTGTCCCCAGATGGTCAATCACCGCACCATGATATTGTTCAAAGGAGCCTCTGCTTTTTCTCCACTGGAAATACAAAATACTGTCTGAACCGCAGGCTACAGCCTGCATGGATGTAAGCCGGTGCATTCCGGGACGTTTCTGCCGGTTAGCCGGATGCCAGTTCACAATACTTGGCACACTTTCCATCAGAAGATAGGGCTGATCCGGCTTTAAGGAACGCATAACCGCATGTTCAAATGCTGTATGTAAAAACGTGTCTGTCAGTGTTTCTTTATCATTTCCCCACGCAGGATAGCTGTCCCAGGATATTATATCCAGCTCAGGGGCCATCTCATGATAATCCAGACCTTTATATACATGCATAAAGTTGGTTGTTATCGGAATATCCGGTGTAATCTCCCGCAAAATCTTAATTTCAAACTTCATGTAATCGTTCATATTCCATGTCGTAAAACGTTTCCAGTCCAGATTTAAGCCATGAATACTGCCTTCGCCTCTGGGGGTTGGCGGATCAATCTGATCAAAATCAGAGAATCTGTGGCTCCAGAAAGTTGTCCACCACTGCTGATTCAGACGATCAATGGTTTTATATTTTCGTTTCAGCCATGAACGAAAGCGCTCCACACATAGAGGACAGTAACATACCCCACCCAATTCATTGGACACATGCCATAAAATAACCGCAGGATGGCTGCCATAGCGTCTGGCCAGAAGTTCATCCATCTGCGCCACCTTCTGACGATAAACAGGTGAGCTCATACAGTGGTTATGACGAAGACCATGGGTATTTCGTACGCCCATTTCATTGACCCGCATCACCTCAGGATATTTTAAATCCATCCACACCGGGCGGGCACCTGAAGGCGTAGCCAGAATCACATAAATCCCATTTTCATATAAACGGTCAATGATCTTATCCAGCCATTCAAAATAATACGCTCCCTCCCTGGGTTCATAAACTGACCATGAAAACACGCCCAAGGTCACCGTATTGACGCCGGCTTTTTTCATATATTCTATATCTTTTTCTAGAATATCCGGACGGTCCAGCCACTGCTCCGGATTATAGTCTCCGCCGTGAAGAAGTCTGCCAGACAGCCGCTGCAGACGTTTTTCGCGCTGGGAAATTATGTCTTTCATATACCTGCTCCTTTCCTGATGTATAAACGATCATTGATTTTTACAGATCAAAACATCATTTCCGGGCACCGGACATTTTCCGGTTAAAACATTTCCTGTTAAAAGGTCTGTAACCTTCTGATCTCCAAAATCCACAAAGCCTTCTTCCGATGAATGATTAATGGCAAAAATCACGGAATCAGTTTCTTTTTCCCTGCAGGTCAGCTCCATCTGAGGGGAAGACGGGTAAATGGGTGAAATTCCCAGATTTCTGCAAATATGATCTGTCATTTCCGAAAGGAAATCATCATCAGGGAGCGTACCTACATAGTAAGCACGGCCTTTTCCAAAATCATTGACAGTGACACATGGCTCGCCCTTATAAAAATCCTGTCCAAAAACTGCCAATGTACGGGCACTGTCGGTTCGGATGCGGTCACAAAGGAAGCTGCATGTCCTTACAGTCCCGCCACCAACCGGACAGATTTCATTGGTTTCCCCGGCAAACAAAGCATCGGTTTCCTCAACCCAAAGGCCAAAGACATCCTTGAGTGGTCCGGGATAAGCGCCGAAAACACAGCGGTCATTTTCATCTGCAACACCGGTCATCACGGAAGCCACCAGCGTGCCGCCCTGAGCTACAAACGCATGGATATGATCTGACAGATGATCTTTCATCATATAGGCCATGGGCGCCACAATCAAATCATAACCTTTAAGGTCGCTGCTAAAGGGCAGTATATCCACAGGAATATTTTTGTCATAAAAAGGCTTGTAAAATTTTCTGACAGTTTCCAGATAATCCATATCCTTGCTGGGCCCGCTGGAATTTTCCAATGCCCACCAGTTATTCCAGTCAAACAAAATCCCCACGCTGGCCTTTGTCCTTGCACCAATAAACACATCGCCCAGCTTTTTAAGTTCAGCGCCCAGCTTCTTACATTCTCCAAAAACTCTTGTATCTGATCTTCCGCTGTGAGCAATGACGGCACCGTGGAATTTTTCCTGTCCGGCCACAGATTGTCTTAACTGGAAAAACAGACATGTATCTGCCCCGTGAGCCAGTGCCTGATAGCTGAGTCTTCGAACTTCGCCGGGACGTTTTAATTTATTATAAGGCTGCCAGTTCTGCTGGTTGGGAGACTGCTCGGTCAGCATAAAGGGCTGTCCGCCCTTTAATCCCCGCATCAAATCCAGCTTTAATGCCACAAGACTGGGTTCATGAACCGGCGCAGGATAATTATCCCAGCCAAGAATATCCATATGCCGGGTCAGTTCAAACTGATCCAGTTTTTTAATATAGCCGGACATATTGGTCTGAACCGGAATATCCGGACAATATTTTTTCAGAACCTTGTACTCATTTAAAAAGCATTCCACCGTAGAATCTGTGACAAAGCGCTGATAATCCAGCTGGATTGTAGGATTAAACCTGTAATCGTCATTTAACTCTGTGGGCAGCATAATTTCCTCAAAACTGTAAACGGTCCTTCCCCAGAAGGATGTATGCCAGCGATCATTAAGATTTTCAATCGTTTTATAGCGCTGTCTCAGCCATTTTCGGAATTTGGCCTGACAGTTGTCACAATAGCAGTACGTGCCATATTCATTGGAAACATGCCATATGGCCAAAGCCGGATGATCTTTGTAACGCTTTGCCATCGCCTCCGCGATCGCCGCTGCCCGCTCTCTGTATTTTAAACTGTTATAACAGAAAAACACACGCATCCCATGCGTTCGTTTACGTCCTGCGATATCCACAGGAAGAACCTCCGGATATCTGGCCGAAAGCCAGGCCGGCTGTGCGGTTGTCGGCGTTGCCAGACATACTTTAAGGCCATTTTCGGCAAATTTGTCCATCAAATGGTCAAGCCACTCAAAATCATAAATTCCTTCATCCGGTTCCAGCTTTGCCCAGGAAAAAACCGGAAGGGTTACAAGATTAATCCCTGCCTCCCGAAACAGGCGCATATCTTCATCGATTGTCGCCTCATCCCACTGGTCCGGGTTATAGTCTCCGCCGTAATAAATTCGATCAGCCCACTGCTTCATTGCTGTATCCCCCTTTGATTATCCGTTTATCTCTCGCATTTTAATATTCTGTCACCCGTACAGCATATACATTCATATGCCATACAAAACCGGAGCTGCCACCATTCCCGTAGGCCGCATCTGCATATGGGTGGACTGCCCGTCATGAACCCGCCATGTCAGCGTATTCGCAGTTTCAATTTCAATGGTATTCACACCTGGTTTTAAATAACCGGTCACATGAAGTCTGTATGGACTGCCCAGCATCACGCCAGCCGTCTGACCGTTAATCCGCACCGTTGCGGCATCCGTGAGTCCAGGAAATGCCATTACAAGATTTTGTCCGTTTTTCTCTGCATCGGTCACTTTATCTGTATCCATATTCCATTTTGTACTGTAAAGAATGGTTCCCGAAAAGCGGGGCCAGCCATCCGGCCCGTTGACGGATCTAAGATCACGGCCAAAGACGCCGGTTTTTACAACTGAGAACCCATCCTCCACGCCGGTTTCCTTAAGCGCAAGCGTCCATGGTCCTTCCAGTTTATAAGCGTGTTCATTTTCTTCATAAATATCATCCCCAGAATTCACGGTACTGCAAATATTTGCAGCGCTGTCATGATTCCCGGAACTGTAAATATAAACTGCAGATTCTCCCGCCTCAAGGCTGACATCCAGTGCACCGTCCTTAAATACGGCCGGGCAGAGCCGGTTATCGATGGCATCGTATTGAACGAAATAGCCATCCCGGATGTCTTTCTCCGCCGCAGACAAAGCCGCACGGACTTTAACCGGCCGGCTGGGATGTTCATTGAAAAACATATACACACAGCCATCCGAATGTTCATAGGCACAGGCTCTTAAGTCCGCCCTGCTGCCGCTGACCAGATCAATTCTGATCTGCAGACCGGAAGAAAGACGCTCTGTCACATCCGCCAGTTCACAGTCCTGAACAAGTCGGGTCATTGCTTTTAAATCCTCCAAAGCTACCGTCTCATCCAGACATTTTTCAGGATAATGATCTAAAAACAGCACCGGAAATCCTGCCCTGTGGGCCCGTACAATAAAATCAGAGACCGGTCTGGTCACATGCGTACATCCGGGTATAATCAGACAGCTGTACGTCTGAGGGCCAATTTTCATCTGACTGTCCTCAAATACTGCAAAATCCTGAGAAAGAAGATCACTCCACACCACATCACAATCCTGCTGCCTTTCCATTAAAAGCCGTACCGGCTTCTGAAACAGCTGAGTTGTTCCGCACCATTCGGCCTCCCCGTGATAAAGAACCGCCGCTGTAGTCAGCATCCGGCCGCCGTTCATAAGATGACACATCCGATTCATATACTGCATAAGCCGAATAAAATAAGGATACTGGGGATTATTACCTCTGGCATAAAAATGGGGCGGGCAGTCTCTATCCGGAAATTTAGGTGAAAAAGCATGGGGGACAAACGTATTGATACCACGAACAAGCATATGATCTGTCAGCCATTTCATCAGCCATATTCCCTCTGCCCAGCCAAAAGAGCCAAAAATTTCGCACAGCGCCCGGCCGGCCTTTTTTGCATCCAGATGCGCCAGTGAACTGCCCAGCTTTGCCAGACCGAAATGGAAAAATTCTCCGTCCCGATCAGAAGCAATCCACTGATGGTCACAATGTTTAAAGCCCGGAATAATCTGCAGATGAACCACATCGATGCCTGCCATATCCATTCCTTTTTCGGCCCTGAAATAATGAGCAGCGCTGCAGCCCAGCCTTGCATGGGCATTGTCATCCTCAATAATGTGACCAATATATTCCACACCATGGTTATGGCACCAGTCACCCAGCTGGGTCGAAAAGCACTGACCCACAAGCTGTGATACACAATCCATGTAGTCTTCCCGAAGGGCTCCTGTACAGTCGCCCCCATCATACCATAAAGGAATCAGTTTTGAACCAAAGTCTTCTCCCCAACATTTTTTCAGTCGTTCTTCAAGCTCCAGGCTCCATGGCAGCCGTACATCTTTTTTACCAAGACACTGGTCAAAATCATATCCCGGGACATTGCCAAGTTCTGGTTCATCAGAAAAGAACCCGGCAAATGTTTTGCCGAAATCCTCTTTATATCTGGCATAATGAGGTTCATAAACCTGATCCAAAAGTACTTTCACGGAGTCTGTATCCATCAGATTCATGTAATGTGCACGGCCCCCGCCGTTTTGGGTGGTAAACAAAACAAACAGCCGCCAATACCCGTCTGGAATATCCAGATACACCACACCTTCACACACATTTTCAGTCACATCTATAGCCTGCAAAACATTGATATCCGACTGATCCGGATCCGGTTTCGGACAAATATAAACGCCAAGAAGTCTTCCATCATCGCCCAGAAAGTTTTCAATTAAAACTGCGCCATCCTTTAAGGGCCCGCACAGATCCATATGACGCTGGGCCAGATAAACTTTCGCCTTTTCAGGTTGTTTTTCAAAGCCCCCGGCTGCATGTCCTGTTGGAAATTTATCATCATCCAGAAGCCACACACGCATTTTCCTTTTTCTGGCTTCATCCATGATCATATCCATATCGGACCACCATTTTTCTCCCATAAAATCCGGGTGTGGTCTGGATTCCACACAAAACTCACGGATACCGCATTCCTCTATTTTATCGATTTCTTCCCGAAGCACATCATGAGATTCGCCATGAAGCCAGAAAAACGGCAGAATATAACTGCCCCCCTGACCGTTAAGGACCTCATTTAATCGTTTCACAAAATCCCTCCTCATTTACAATACTGCCCATCCGTTTCATATAGGATGATCTGCCCTACACGCTCCCACCTGATCCATCCCATGGCTTTGAAGCTGCCACAGTAATGGTACGCCACTCGCCGTACAGACTGGTAGCATCCCCATCCCGGTTAGGCCGGGTTGCACAGTAAAAATGATACAGTACACCGTCTTTATAAAATATAGATGCTTTATGGGCATGATTTTCATCAATCTCCCCCGGATTGCCGTGAGGCAACAGGGGCACTTTTGCCTTTTCCCATATCATCAGATCATCAGAAACAGCCAGCCCTTCCTGAGCATGACCATTTTCGTAGCCAAAATAGAAATTGATCCACTTTTTCTCCCGGTCATCCCACACAATATAAGGATCTGACACAAATCGTCCGTCCCAGTTCCCAGGCGTTACCCTCAAAAGCGGACGACTTTTCGCAGTGCTCCCTTCAATGTCCGGCAAAATACGCTGCCAGTGAATCAGATCTTTTGAACAAGCGGCGCCTGTCTGTTCGATCCAACGGGGCTGTTTGTCTTTTGCATTATAAAACATATACCAAAGGTCATCCTTTTTGACGATGCACGCCTTATATAGTCCGCCCTGCTCCCAGTCGCCCCCGTCTTCGCATGTTAAAACAGGCGCCTCCAGGCGATGCCATTTTTTTAAATCCTCGTCCACACACCAGGCCAGACCGATGGCAGCCGCCCCTTCTTCATAGCCCGGATTTGGATAAGCATGATAGGCCATCCAGTATTTGCCCTCAATCTTTTTCAGCCTGGGCATATCATACAGATGGTCACTTTCTTTAATCATCCATGTTCCGGCCACACTTTTTCCATCCCAGCGCTGACTGTCCGGATCTCTTTTTAAAATTATCGCCTCATGCGTCCAGTGAAGCAGATCATCGCTGACTGCCAATGCCGTCTGATAGCCAATCCCGTCAAAACCGGTGTACATCATATAATAACGTCCCCCATGGCTGAAAACAAAAGGTATATCCACACCTTTTTCATCAAAAGCGCCCTTATGGCCGGAGCCAGACAATACCGCCTGTCCATACTTATATGGCGTACAATACTTTTGAATATTCATTATTTTTCCTCACATAATTATACAAATTATTGATGAATCCCAGCTCAAAGATGCATCAACATATTGTTATTATTGTATTTTATATATACTATTTTAACAATTATCCCTCCATTGAAAATGGTACTCTCTTCATATTTTATAGGAAATTATGAATACCTGAGCATCAGCAGCCAGTCCGTATGACTAAAATCACCGACAGGTGGTGTAAATGTCACAGGAAAATCACCGGCTGCCACAATACCGCCATAGCTTTGAACCCCACTTTCCGGATCCATCCACCATACTGCCACCTGTTTTTTGTTTTGCCGCAAATCCAGCTTTATTGTAATCGGCAGCCCCTCATATGTATAGCACAAAACATAGTCTCCCACGGCAAAAGCCATAATTCTTTGGGTTTTATCCGCATCCTTCCATGCCGACGGCCCCCGGAGTAAGTCTTCACACGGCCTGCACACCGAGGCCACGTAATTCGCCGGATCGAGGCCCGCCCCAACCGCCTGCCGGGTCACCCGATCCAGCAGCGTCCGCATCAGGTTCGCCATATGGCAAAGCGCTCCGGCTCCAGGTGCATGAAGCGCATCCTTCCACGGATATCGGACAAAAAAGGCACCGTCTCCCCTTCCGGGATAAAACTGCATGATCGAATTATGTCCATAGGTAAAGCCTGCCCCGCCGGCTAAAACCGACCACCATCCGTAACGGCGAACCTGCTGGGGCGTCCAGTAAGGTTCCGAAGCCACATGAAGCCCCTGGGGAATATGCTCATAAGATGGCTCTCCGTCCAAAACAGGCTTCACCGGCACCTGTGCCATGGCATCCCTGACATAACGCCAGTTATCCTCTCCATAATACCTGCCGGCTCCGGTGTCATCCCAACAGTCCAGAGACTGCTGATCATATCTTCGGTGCCCGGATTGAAACATATGAAAATCCAGCCAGTCTTCTTCCGGAAAAAAATCCAGGGATGATGTGCGACCAAAAGGATGATAGGATATCAATTGTCCCTTTATATTTTTTCTCAGTACCGCACCCATGGCCTGCCAGTATTCGGGACGTTCATCCCCTCGAATATCCCCGCCGGTCAGCCAAATCAGGTTTAAGGCATTTTTATACCGGTCAGCCAGAAAATGCACATAAGAAACCATCGCCTCCACTGTCAGTTCATTAGAAACATTACCCCAGTGGGGCAGCATGGCGATATAAAGCCCAAGCTGAGCGGCCCGATGAATGGTCCAGTCAATCAGTGCCCAATAGCTGTCCATCCCTTCATCATCCGGCCCATCAACGCCTGCACCTTTAAAAGCCTTCCGTCCATAGACATTTTCAGCGGGCAAATGATGAACCGCCACGGTCTGAATCACATTAAACCCCTTTTGGGCCCTGTTCTGTAAATAAAGATCAATTTCCTCTCTTGTAAGTTGATGAAACATCAGCCAGGCCGTATCTCCCATCCAGAAAAAAATTTCGTCTCCCCGCCATAAGTAACGGCTTCCCGGCTTTACGCTTAGCATCATCTGCGTCTCCCCATGATGATTGACTGTGTTCATTGACATATTTTGCGCCTCCATTTTAAATAAAATAAAAAAAAGCCCAAAAACCCCATGTTTTTGAGCTGTAGATCTGTTTTTCAATTGACGAGCATAATCATACGAAATTTATTCCCAACTGTCAAGACGATTTCATCTTTATAAGTTATATTAATCAATAATCTCCTTTTCTCTTATAAAACCCGTTCTTTTTCCAGTACATATTAGTCTTTTTAATGAATTCTATTGTTTTTTTCCATGATGATGTGCTATGATAAGTCTGTCACCACACACACTATACTTTTAAATAGGAGATATCAAATATGGGCGGAATATTTGGCGTTGTATCAAAGAAAGATTGTACACTGGATTTATTTTTCGGGATCGACTATCACTCCCATCTTGGAACAAAAAGAGGTGGTATGGCAGTCTATGGACCAGACGGATTTAACCGCAGTATCCACAATATTGAGAACTCCCCTTTCAGAACTAAATTTGAACATGATGTTGCCGAATTAAACGGCAATATGGGTATCGGCTGTATTTCAGATACAGATCCCCAGCCCCTTCTTATACAGTCCCATCTTGGCAGCTATGCGATTACAACAGTGGGAAAGATTAATAATGAACAGGAACTGATTAAATATGTTTATGAAAAAGGCCACACCCATTTTCTGGAAATGAGCGGCGGACATATTAACTGTAATGAACTGGTGGCCACCCTTATTGACCAGCAGGCCACCCTTACCGACGGACTGACCTTTGCCCAGGAAATGATTGACGGTTCCATGACCATTCTTCTTATGACGAAAGACCGGCTCATCGCATCCCGGGACAAACTGGGACGCACCCCTCTTGTCATTGGAAAAAAGGAGGACGGGTACTGCGTTTCCTTTGAAAGCTTTGCCTATATCAATCTGGGTTATCATGATGCATACGAACTGGGCCCAGGTGAAATTGTCTCAATTACCCCTGAGGGCTTTACACAGCTTAAGTCGCCGGGAGAGCAGATGCAGATCTGTTCATTTCTTTGGGTTTACTACGGTTATCCCACCTCATCCTATGAAGGCATTAACGTCGAAGCAATGCGCTATCGCTGCGGTGAAATGCTGGCCAGACATGACAGCCATGACAGCGTTCATCCCGACATCGTGGCCGGTGTTCCCGACTCCGGAATTGCCCACGCCATCGGATATGCCAATGAATCCGGGATTCCCTTTGCCCGGCCTTTTATTAAATATACCCCAACCTGGCCCCGTTCCTTTATGCCCCAGAATCAGGAACAGCGCAATCTGATTGCCAGAATGAAGCTGATTCCCGTGGATGCCCTGATCCGCGATAAAAGCCTGCTTTTAATCGATGACTCTATTGTCAGAGGCACCCAGCTTGGGGAAACAACAGAGTTTTTGTATAACAGCGGTGCCAAAGAGGTGCACATCCGTCCCGCATGTCCACCCCTTTTGTTTGGCTGCCCGTTCCTTAATTTTTCCCGCTCCTCTTCAGAGCTGGATCTGATTACAAGACGAATCATCCGCAGCCGGGAAGGCGATCAGGTTTCCCCTGAAACACTGTACGATTACGCTGATCCCAACAGTTCAAACTATAAAGAGATGATAGAGGAAATCCGCAGACGCTTAAACTTTACAACCCTGCGTTTTCATCGCCTGGATGATCTTGTGGCATCCATCGGGCTGCCTCAGGAAAAAGTATGTACCTACTGCTGGAACGGCAAAGGCGGATGTAAATCCTGCAAAGGCTGTGGACACGCCTAAGTCAGCATTGCTAAGGCACTCCTGAAAACCGATTTCTTTTATCACACTATAAATATACATTAGGAGCGGTTCATAGGTAAGTCATCATCTATGAACCGCTCCCTTTTTATGTCCTAAAAACAGATACTTCTTAAAAACACATGATCCTGGTTTGATTTTGTACGCCATCCACATCGGTCACAAAGCTGACATCAGGAAACTGCTCCGGATTAGTCAACACAATGATACATGTGGTATCATAACCCTTATCTGCCAAAAATTCAGCATCAAATTCAATCAGCGGATCATTTGCATGAACCCTCTGACCGGCTTTAACATAAAGCTTAAAGCCCTCACCTTCCAGCTCTACCGTGTCGATCCCTTCATGAATCAGCAATTCTGCACCATTATCCAGCGTCATACCCACTGCATGTCCTGACGCTTCCATAACCACAGAAATTACACCGTCACAGGGCGCTGTGATGATCTGGCCTGTCGGACGGATCGCCACACCTGGTCCCAGTACTTTTTTGGAAAAAACTTCATCCTCAACAGACTCAATCGGTATCACCTGACCGGATATGCAGGCAGTAACTGCTGGACACACCTTTTTTTCTTCCTGTTGTTTTTTTTCTTTTTTCTTAAAAATAGAAAACATTCTTACACCTTCCGTTTCGCTGCTTTTTTATCTTAGTCCTCCAGGCATTCCCCGTTTGTGGCAATCACCTTTTTATACCAGCCAAAAGATTTTTTCTTAAAACGTTTTAAGGTTCCGGATCCATCATCATATTTATCCACATAGATCAGGCCATATCTTTTGGCCATTTCTCCTGTGGAAGCACTGACCAGATCCACACATCCCCATGGCGTATATCCCATAAGATCCACACCGTCTCTGACAGCTTCTTTCATCTGCTCAATATGCTCCCGCATATACGCAATACGATAGTCATCCCGAATGGAACCATCATCCTCTATTTTGTCATAAGCACCCAGACCATTTTCCACAACCATAATCGGGAGCCGATAGCGGCCATAAATTTCATTGAGGACATAACGCAGACCTTTAGGGTCTGTCTGCCATCCCCACTCTGTCATATCCAGATATGGATTCACCGCACCGCCGACTAAATTTCCCGCAGATGTCCCCCTAGACGGGTCGGCAGAAACACAGTTACTGGAATAATAACTGATCGCATAAAAGTCCACAGTACCAGCCTTAAGAATTTCCAGGTCCTCCGGCTCCATCTGTATATGAATGTGGTTTTCTTCCCAGAAACGTTTTGCAAATGCCGGATACGCTCCCCTCACCTGTACATCTGAACAATACCAGTTATACATCTGCATATCCTGCTGGGCTTTTAAAATATCGTCCGGACAGCAGGAATAGGGATACATATTAATAAAACAAATCATATTGCCGATTTTAAACCATGGATATTTTTCATGGGCCATCTGAATGACACTGGATTCCGCCACCAGCTGATGATGCAATCCCTGAAGCCGAAGGCTGGGATTATCTTTTTGCTCAAGATAATAAACCGTACCTTCATTAAGGATCCCTAAGGAAGAAAGATTTCCAACCGGTGACAAAGCAGCATTGATTTCATTAAAAGTAAGCCAGTATTTAACCTTATCCTTATAACGTTCAAAAATAGTTTCACAATAACGTTCAAAACACTTAATACATTCCCTGGATGCCCAGCCGTTAAATGCCCTGGTCAGTCCAAAAGGCATTTCATAATGGGAAATAGTCACTACTGGCTCTATATTGTATTTTTTACAGCAGTCAAATACCCGGTCATAAAAAGCCAGCCCGGCCTCATTGGGATGTTCTTCAAGGCCGGTAGGAAATATTCTTGTCCATGCAATGGACAGTCTGAAACATTTAAAGCCCATTTCAGCAAACAAACGGATATCTTCCTCATAATGGTGATAAAAATCTGTGGCTTCTCTGCTTGGATAAAAAGTGCCTTCCTCAAACTCCGGCGTCACTCTTTTCATCTGATCTTTAGATCCGCCGGTACATATATCGGCCACAGAAATCCCTTTGCCGTCAACATTCCATGCACCTTCATACTGGTTAGCCGCCGTAGCGCCGCCCCACAAAAAATCATCTCTGAAAATTCCCATCGTTTTCATCCCTCCTGCACAATCAGTCTTTTAAAGATTTTTTACTGTCATCTTTAAATACAACCATGGTTAAAACAAAAGATACAACCATGGATACACCAACTGCGGCAACTGCCCAGATCACACCATGAATCGCAGAACGCTCAGGGTGAATTCCATTGACATCAATAAAGTTTGTAAAACCAAAAATACCCATACCGCCGGCCATATAAAGGTAGCACTTCTGCAGCCCCAAAATAAGTCCGCCCACGGCACTTCCGATGCAGGAGCAGATAAAGACCTTCATTCGCGGCAGAGTAATTCCGTAAATTGCCGGCTCCGTAACACCGCATATACTTGAAATAAATGCCGGCATATATCCGGAACGTGCCTGTCTATCTTTTGTTTTTTTCCAAATAGCCAAAACGCAGGCAGCTGTAGCAAAATTGCAGACAAAATTAGGTGCAATAAGAAAATCATAGCCCAAGGAAGTCAGATTGACCAAAGCCAGCGGTGTTAATCCAAAATGAAGTCCCAGCATAACAAATACCTGCCAGAATCCACCGATTAAAAGTCCGCCAAGAGCTCCGCCCAGAACAGGAATATTAAATGCCGCACTGAAAACACTGCCTACAATATTAGAAAGAATATAGGCCACAGGTCCAATAACAATAAACACCAAAGGTGTCATCATCACAAGCACAAGGGCAGGCGCCATAAAGGAACGAACCATCTGTGGAATAACCTTATTGACCCATTTTTCCAGTCTGGATGCCACAAGCAAAGCCAGCATAATAGGAAACACAGAAGATGTATAACCACCCATAGGCATAACAACTGGAATGCCGAGAAATGTTGTGTAATAATTCATCTCCAAAATAGAATTTCCGGCAAACAGTGTTCCAAGAGCTTCACCGGCTGTTATATTGACAATCGTTGGATACACCATCGTCAGTGCCAGCGCAACTGCTGTAAATCGGTTCATTTTCAGTTTCTCCGACATGGTCATGGCAATCAAAATCGGAAAGAAGTAGAAAAAGCTGTCCGACATTGAATATAAAATCGTATATGTTCCCGAAGAAGTATCCAGCCAGCCCAAAAACGTAAGGGCCCCCAGAATTCCCTTAATCACACCGGTTGCACACATGACACCTAAAAACGGCCAGAAGGTTCCTGAAATAATATCTACAGCCCGTTTGCCAAAACTTTGCTTCTTTTCTTCACCTTGTTCCTCCTGAGATTGTTTTGTGGTATCAAGCCCCAGCTTACGGTTCACAGTATCAAAAACATCCGTTACATGTGTACCAATAACAACCTGATATTGTCCGCCTTTTTTAATAATGGTTACAATTCCCGGATTACTTTGCAGCACCTCATCTTTTGCCTGCTGCTCATCCTTTAATACAAAACGTAGTCTTGTGACACAATGGGTCAGTGATTTGATGTTTTGGGGACCGCCCACATTTTCAATAATAAACTGGGCAAGTTCACTATAATCTTTTGCCATTTTTCTTTCCTCTCTTCCTTTTGTTTCAGCAATCATGGTCCTACAGAAACCGGTATATAAAAAAATCCAGATGGACGGACTACGGATATAAAATCCATATATTCCGAAACCACCTGGATCATGCTGAACTTAATCATAACATTCCTTGTCATTTCCTTTTGTCTTTTGCTCCGGCATGCTGGCCGATATTTACTTTTCATTGCTGCGGCCGTGAAAAAGCTGTACAAGGTGAATTGTCAGATACGTCACCTCATCATCGCTGACTGCATAGTGATAATTTTTTTCTATATAATCACATACCTTAACACTGACCGCATATGCTTTTGTATAACAGCGAACACTGCGCTCCAGCATTTTTGTCACATTTTCAGGTGTACAGGTTTTTGTGAGAATTCGCTGTGCAAAAAACTTTAAATGTGTCATATAACGGCAATAAACCAGAGATTCCCTGTCAATAGCAGAAAATTCTGTCTTGTATTCAGACTCAATCATCTGACTGATTTCATCTACCAGTCCGATTACAGCCCTGGCCTGAACATGATCCTGACGTGACTGGGCATTAATAAAATGCATGGCCAAAAAACCCGCCTCGTCCTCGGGCATGGAGACAGAAAGCTGTTTCTCCATCAGCTCAAGCCCCATACATCCCAGCGCATACTCCTTTGGATAAAATTTCTTAATTTCCAAAAGCAGAGAATTTCTTAGACAGATGCCGTTTTTAATATTGGTCAGTGCACCATCCATGTGATCCGGCAGAGAAATATGAATGGATTCATCCAATGCAGAAGAGAGCATTGTCTGAGCCTCCTCGATTAATGTTTCACTGATTGTAATCACAGCTTCCGGCACTCTTTGTAAAAGCTGCTCAAAACGGCTGACAGCCCCTTCATTTTCCAGGACAAAAACCTTATCAATCCTTGTTTTATCTACCGAATCTCCCGGTGATTTTCCAAAACCAATGCCGTTGCCCATTAATATCATTTCTTTTTCATAATCATCCAGAACAACAACACAGCTGTTATTTAAAGCTTTTGAAATTTTCACAGCTTTTCCCCCTATCTGTTCAAAACGTTTTAAGGCTATATATTCGGCACACAAATAAAATTCATAAAACAGAACGCAAAAAAGACCCGACTGATACACTTCTGCCTGCTGCAAATGTCTACCAACCGGATCTTGCTGAACTTAATCATAACACGCCGTTCCTGATAACTGGGGATATTATAGCAAAAAGATAGGCACTATACAATATACAAATACGACAATTTATTCATTCTGTTTTTGTATATTCTTCCTTAACCCGCCCTGTCAATCTTCCATCATATAAACAATCTCATAATCTCCCGAACCGGTTACACCTTCGATGACACCATGAACCGCCTCAAAGTCAATACCGTCGTTTTTCAGGATTTTCCTGCATCCGTAAGGGCGGATCACTGCCTGGGTATTGACCGGAACATGAATTTTTACTGTCACCGCTGTCTCTGTACCTTTGTTTTCCAGATTCCAGCCAACACTAATCTTGCCGTACACGCTGATAAAATCCGTCCTGGCCCATGTCAGACCACCGCCGGGATGGGGCTGCACAATAAAACGTTTATAACCGGGATGGGTCTCGTCAATTTCCAGTCCTGCCAAAACCCGATACATCCATTCACCGACAGCACCGTAGGCATAGTGATTAAAAGAATTCATATCCGGGCTCCACATAGTTCCGTCCGGACGTATACCGTCCCAATGTTCCCATACGGTTGTGGCCCCCATTTTCACCTGATACAGCCATGACGGAAAATCATCTTTTAAAAGAAGTTCGTAGGCCTGTTTAAGATAACCGTTTGCACTGAGCGCATGGCAAAAATATGGCGTTCCCACAAAGCCTGTAACCAGATGGCCATTTTCCTTTTCCAGCAGACGTACAAGGGCCGCGGCCGTCTTTTCCCTGTATTTTTCGGGGACAAGACCAAAATAAAGGGCAATAATGTGAGCCGTCTGAGTCTGCGCTGTCATATTGCCCTCACTGTCAAAGAAGCGGCTCTGGAAGGTACGTAAAATATCCTCATAAAGACGTTTATAAGTTTTTTCATCCTCACGTTTTCCAAGAATACCGGCAATCCGTGCAAAGGTTCGTGTAGACAGGGCATAGTAAGCTGTACATGTAAGATCATTAGGCGTTGCACCAAAATAACTGCCTTCATGGGCATCCAGAGCCACCCAGTCTCCAAATTGAAGCTGATAATTCCATATATGATCCACTGCGTGGGTACGCATAAATTCAATCCAGCGTTTCATGCTGCGATACTGTTTTTTCAAAATTTCCTGATCACCGTACGTCAGGTACATATGCCACGGATTCAAAACCGCCACATCGGCCCAGGCCGCAGCTGAATGCGTTCCCTGGCTTAGCAGCCAGTCATCTTCCTCGTATCCGGTAATCAGATCCGGCACCACGTGCGGAACACCACCCTCAGGCGTCTGGTCGGCCGCCACATCAGCCAGCCATTTGGAAAAAAATGTATATGTATTCATAAGATAACTGGCTGTGCGGCAGAAAATCTGTGCATCACCGGTCCAGCCCAGCCGCTCATTTCTCTGGGGACAATCTGTGGGAATGTCCAGAAAATTACTTTTTAGTCCCCATAAAATATTGTGCCAAAGCTGGTTTAAATCCGGATTGGCACAGGAAAAGAAACCGGTCTGCGCCATCGCCGAATGAACGGTATGTGCCACAAAATTTTCCGGCTTCGGTTCCCCGTAAAAAGCGGCAATCCTGGCATACCTGAACCCCTGAAATGTAAAATTAGGATGCCAGCAAAACGCCTGATCATCGCGGCAGATATAGCGGATCGTTTCTTTGGCGCCTCTCAGATTGTCTGTATAAACATTGCCTGCTGCATCCAAAACTTCAAAACAATTTAATTCAAATACAGCCCCGGGCACACCCTTTGCCCGGATTTCCACCCAGCCTGTCATATTCTGTCCAAAATCCACAACCCTGTCCCCTTCAGGTGTCGTCAGCACCGCAACAGCGGGCAGCCGATCCACCATTGTTACATGAGATCCTGGCTGAGTCACAAGGATATCTTTATCTTTCTTTAGTACCTGAACATCGTGCCAGCTGCTGTTATCAAAACCAGGACAGCTCCACCCGTCCTGCTCCAGGCGGGCATCATAAGTTTCACCGTCATAAATATCTGAAAACACAACAGGTGCATCACAGCCTTTAAAATTCCCGTCTGTATATACATGCTGTACCCGTCCGTCTGCATAACGAATGACCAGCTGTGCCAAAAAAGCCGTCTGACCGCCATAATTATTTATACGTTCTAAAAAGCCCATTTTTCCTTTATACCATCCGGCACCGATCATGGCCCCCAGAACATTTTCTCCCTGACAAAGGTAATTTTTAATATCCCAGGTCTGATAAGTCAGCCGCTTGTTATAAGAGGTCCAGCCCGGTGCCATTTCATCTGTCCCGACTCTGCTGCCGTTGAGATAATATTTATAAAGGCCCAGCGCTGTAGTGAAGGCATAAGCTTCCTGAATTTTTCCGCTGATCTCAAAGCTGCCTCTGATCAGGGTCGCATTGAATTTTTCGTTATCAAGAGGCGTTTGGGCAGACACAAAATCGCCCATCCACTGGGATGTCTGTATAAGTCCGGTTATAAACCAGTCCCAATGGGAAAAGCCACTGTCATCTGCACCTTCATCACTTTCAGTGCGCACATCGACTCTCACATAATATTTACGCGCAGATTCCAGAACAGGGGCATCTGTACCTATGAATACGTGGGCGGATTCATTGCTTTCCACCATTCCACTGTCATAAATCATATGCTGTTCTAAATCCGTCTCATCGGCAGCCATGGCCAGCTGCAGACGATAGGCCACCTGCCGGCAGTTTCGCCCACTGTCCCCTTCAAGTATCCAGGAAAACTGAGGCAGTGCCACAATACCGGCGGGATTTTTCATATAATCCATTTGAATTTGCGTTACTTTTACCATAAAAAGCACCTCCGTTATTGGTATCTTATATGAAAATCCCGGAGGGATCAATGTCTCAAACACAGATTTTACTGTCCGTTTTTCAGGTCATGAAAGGCGACCGTGTTTCTAAGTCCCATCCGATATACAGCCGGCGTCATCCCCGTATTTTTCTTAAATTTTTCATAGAAAAAATGTTCATTGGTATAGCCGCACAGCAGTACAATCTGAGAAATCGGAAGATCGGTATTTTTAAGCAAGTGCCTTGCTTTATTGATTTTCTGGGACTGTATATGCTCCACAAAACTTTTCCCGGTCTGATTTTTCAGCATCATTGTCAGATATTTGGGAGAAAAGCCCAAATCCTGTGCGGCCTTACTCAAGCTGCAATGTTCAAAATTTTCCTCAATATAGCGCAGAATACGGTAAAGCTTTTGCATTTCCAGGTCAGCTCCCCTGTCCAAAGTTCCGGATTTTTCATAAATCCGGAACAGCTCCGTAAACAAAGCCGCCACATACCCTTCCATGACAGCTGCGCTTCCCGGATAACCTGAATAGTATTCCCTGATCAAAAGCTCCATAAGCATACGAATCTGCGGCTCGTTGCCAGTATCCAATTTAAGATAACTGGCCTGCTGCTGTTGCTTTTTTACGGCCTGAGCCAAAAATGTCATAAAACCGCCGCCGCAGGTGACACGTTCCAGAAGAAGCTGCTCAAAAAATTCCCGTCCCAGCAAAAGATTTATAATAATATCATTTTCTTTGGCCGGCTGGATCGCATGGACGGCTGCCATATCCAGAATACATACCGTGCCTGCGGGGCATACCAGACGTTCCCCGTTGACCACCTGATGCATCTGTCCGGACCACACATAGCTCAGTTCCACATAATCATGTCTGTGCGTATAAACCGGAAGAAAACGATCCTGTCTGTATATGCCAAATACCTCTCCGGGCCTTAAAAAATATCCGTCTTCAAAAATATAGGTTCGTTCTGACCCTTCTTCACTGTCCTGATACCGGGCATATTCAGGATCCAGTGTTTTGGGACAGTATCCATGCTCCAAAAACTGTTTTTCCTTATCAGACAAGCGCCTCAAAAAGCTGTCTGTCTGAAAAATCTCCATATTTATTTTCCCCCTTTGCAGCCAGGCATTTAATCCCCAAAAGCAGGACAAAAGACAAAAAACCGGTGGCCAGGCATTCAAATCCCTGAACCATCGGTTTTCTAACAAGCTTTTTTACGCTACAATATTTACTCTGCAACAGTGACAGATGTAATATGAGGATTAATGCCCTCATACCAGTACAGGAAACCTTCCATATCGATGGTCTGGCCAATCTGAAGGTTTTTCACTGCAGCGTAAACCTCAGAAGTGCTGTCACAAAGATAGGATTCTACAACAAATGTATACGTCTGTCCATTATAGGAAACGTTGAAATACAGGTCATCACCTTCTGTACCTGATCCGTCCCAGTTATAAAGGTAAGCTACATCGTTGCCGTTCTCATCCTGTCCTGCTGCTTCTACAGTCATACCTTTGAATTCAACCAGCTTATTCTGATGGTTAATCAGCTCTTCTGTACCCAGCAGTTCTGTAACATCCATAGGTTCGGCAACGTATGTATCACCGCCTTCTACAAATTCGAAGGTTCCATCCATGATTTCAACTTCACCGGACCACTCAGCCTTATAGCCTGTAACCTGGATTTTAGTTCCTGGTACTAATTTTTCATAATCTTCTTCAGAACATACCATGTTGTAGAAGAAATATGCACCGTCCGGAGACTGAGCATAAACAGTAGCCTTATCTTCCCACCAGGACTGTTTTGCCTGAACATAAGCTTCAACTGTCACCTCGGTATCCACTTCGGCTGCCATATATTCTTCATAGCTCATCACACCGGCTGTACTGCCTTCAGCTGCTTCACCGGTTGTCTCATCGGCTGCTGTTGTTTCATCGGCACTGCTGCTTTCTGCTTCCTGTGCAGGTGTCTCGCTTTCTACGCTTTCTTCGGATTCCACTGCCTGTACTGTCTCGGATTCCTGACTCTGTACCTGAGTTTCTTTACTTTCTGTTGCATTTCCTCCGGCACAGGCTGTCATGGAGAATACCATGGCACAGGCCAGAAATGCTGCTGTTAATTTTTTCATAATTGCTCTCCTTTTCTCATTGTCCTCCCATTGTAAGCTGTAAATACGGCCTGCAATAGGAATGATCATTATACAGCAGGTTTATTATAGACCAATTTTTCCCGACTGACAAGCATGGGTTCACACAAAAACAGAATTTTCGGTCAATATTCCTGAATTTGTTCAACCGGAATCTGGCTGTAATCAAACATGACTTCCGAATGATTATCACGTACAAGCTTTTTCTCAATCACTTTTCCGGTATCACGCTCAATCGTGTTTTTATAGATCTTCGAAATTCGGTAAAATTTTTCCCCTTCTTTATGAAAGTGATGGTTTTCCTCTGTCAGTTCAAATATCCATGGGAAAGCTTTTTCACTTCTCAATTCTCCGTGCAGCTGTTCATTTTCACACCAAAGCAGCAGCTGGACATCCTGATCTGTATTATTTTTAAATCTGTAATCAATATAATTATAATTTACAGACGTTCCTGAACTGAATGGCCGTCTCACAGGTCCATCCGGCGCCAGAGCATCGGAATGGCTGTGAAACTCAGTCACATCCAGAGGACTGTGGAGAACAAGTAAATGGATCGTGTTGGCCAGATTACACAGACCGCCGCCCATTCCCGGCTGCAGTTTGCCATTAATCAAAACACGACCATCCCTGTACCCTTTTCTTTTTGTAATTTTTCCCACATTTTGCCAAAAAGAAAAAACTTCTCCGGGATGGATGATCCGCCCGTTCATCCGTTGGGCTGCCAATGCAATATTAACAGCTTTATTTTCCTGCAGTGTCACGTCAATGCCCTTTCCCCTTTTTATAAGACCACTGCTATAGCTAAACACAACATTAGGCAGTTTTTCTGTTTTTGTTTCACAGGCATTTTTTTCTTTGTCCATTAAGTTTTTCAAATGCCGTCTGCAAATTTCTTTTTGTTCGGATATGGCATAACATATAGGATGAATATCGCAGAAGGCCTTGTTTTTATTCCATAACATAATTTAAACCTCTTTTTTGCAAATATTGCCCAGACGATTGCTCAAAGCTTTATTTCTTTTGTAAAATTTCAGAAGAATTCTTTCCAGCTGTCTTCTTTTTCCAATCTTTATTTCTCCCGGCTGTCGGATAAACTGAACAAGAATGCTGGCAATGCCGCTTCTGTTGGACCCCAGAATATCCGTAAACAGCTGGTCCCCAATAAACAAAACCCTGTTTTTGTCTATATTCATCATTTCAACAGCCTTTAGATAATTTGCTGTATCCGGTTTTCCGGCTTCGCATATGTACATGGAATCTATATTCTTAAGAAATCTTAAAACCCGCGGCTCATCATTATTTGTCAGAAGAACCGTTTTAAAGCCAATATCCTGAATCAGCCGAAACAACGCATCGACAGCTTTTGTGGAATCATCGCCATGATGAACAAGCGTATTGTCAATATCAAAAATCAGTCCTCTGTAGCCTTTCTCATAAAGTTTTTGATAATCAATGACAAAAACACTTTCAACATATGCATAAGGATAAAACTTTTTAAACATCTTTTTCCTCCGTCATATTTCCTTTAATGAAACAATTTACGGTTTCAATCTGCTGTTTAAAATTTCCGCCGAATTTTTTATCAAAAAAAGCACTGCCAATGGTAAATGCCCACGGTGCCGCGTGCGAAACCGCCTCAAGCCGCTGCCAGCTGTTAATGCTTCCTGCAATACAGACCGGCGCATCAATTTCAGATACAAACCGTTCATTAAGTACAGCCGGATCCCCGGTATATCGGTAGCCCAGCAGGTCAATGCCGTAAACACCTTTTTCCAGATAGGTTCTGGCCTCATCGATCATGCCATCAATATCCCCTGAAAGCACCGACGGACGCCCTGTAACCGTTCCCACAAAGGGCATATATTTAATACCGTTTTCCCTGCAAAAATCATTGATTTCATCAGAAAATACGGTTCCCATCAGAATATCACAGCCGCACCAGGCGGCAAGACGGGCACCATCCATCCCTTCCTGTGGGCTATAGGCCACAACTTCCAGGACCGTTGTCTTGCTGCATGCTTTCATTCGGGCATACAATGCCTTCATCTGCTCCGGAGGAAGTGTTGCCTCCTTAAAGCCCCAAAACTGTATCCTGGAATCGCGGCATTGTTCAAAAATTTCCATGGCATCTGCCACCGTTGCATCGTTATAGGTCAGCATCACGATCAATTCAGGCTTTTTTCTTTCCATTCACCATCGTCTTCCTTTCTCTTTTGAAACTCTGATCACACCTTTTTTCGTTTTCTGATTTTAGATATCACCGCATACAAAATAATAAGCAGCCATACACCGGCCAACCCGCCCAGAAGAAGCTTAGCCGTCATGGGCAGGGGCCCCAAATCCGTCTGTTCCCCACCGCCGCCTGTCACCTCATCCAGATGATAAAGGGCTGTCACATCACTGTAAAGCTTTTCCATATAAGCATCATCTACTGTCTTTTTGCGCCGCACGGATTTGGTTACATCCTCAATCAAATGTCCGGCCGCATTGCGCAATGAAGCGGATCCATTAAATACCGGCGTCACAAATGTATGCCGGGCATGTTCCAGAAGAAGCTTTGAAGCCTGAATTTTTACATCATAATACTGATCATTATCCTGGCCTGCCCTGGAAAGATAATCCTGATATTCCGGAGAATTTTGAGCATCCAGCGTCACCGGTACATAGCCTTCTGTACCTGAATAGGCAATCTGGACTTTATTGCTTAAAAGATACTGAACAAACAGCCAGGAAGCCAGAACCTCCTGAGAATCGTCCTTATTAAAAATACAAAGGGATGGTCCCTGAGAAATCATCTGTGGATTTTGGGGATCCACCTGAGGGACCGGTCTGACCGCAATATCAAAATCCACAACCGCTTCCTCGGCAATGTCCACCAGGGGAGCATCGCTTCCCATCCATGTGGCTCCGGCCGTGGAATCAACGGCAAATACACATTGTCCTGCATTCAGGAAATTGGCAGGATAACCGGAAATTTTAAAGGTAGAAAAAGCGCCGGTTTTTGTATGATCGGCAACCGTATATAGAATTTCCTTTGTTGTATCATTAAAAATTTGGATTTCCCCTGCATTGGTGGAATATCCGCCGTCTTGCTGACGAAGCATCTGAATCATCATATTATCCGTGGACTTGTAAATAAATGGAATTAAGACTTCTCCGCCGTTAAGAGCAAAAGTTCCATCCGCGTTCTTTTTAGCCGCAGCCTCTGAAACCTCCCATATAAAATCCCAGGTCAGTATATCCGGCACCGTATAGCCTAAGGCTTCCACATAGGTCTTATTAATATAGCAGGCTTCCGTTGACCGCATAAACGGAAGGGCATAATAATGCCCGCCAATCATACATTCCGCAAGAAACTGGGGAACAATTCCCTGTAAATCAGGAGCCTCAAAACGAAGCTGACTCCCGCCCAGGCCGTACTTGTCGTCCTCCATCAATTCCTCTAACGGGACAACAACATGATCCCCTGTAAGATAGGTGGCAATATGATCCGGATAGGTAATGCAGACATTCGGAGTCGTTCCCGTGGAAATATTGGTGATCACATCATTATAAATATCTCCGTAATCCGTATACAGCCTGAGATTCACCGTTATATTTGGGTACAGACTTTCAAAATCTGCAATCGCCTGTTTATATATATCTGTCTGTGTTTTATTTGTATCATTTTTGGCCCAGAAGGTAATTTCATAAGATCCGGACGTATCGAATGCCTCCGGTACCGCAAATGCACTCTGCGCGCTCTTGCCATGGCAGCCGGATAACATCAGCAGGCATGCCAGGCTCAGACAAAAAGCCGCTCCTAATTTTCTGATTCGTCTCAACCTTTTAAACCTCCCCTGGATACGCCTTCCATAATTTTTTTCCGGAATATTAAAAACAGAATAATAAGCGGAACCGAAATCACAACAACCGCAGCCATCATAGCCGGTATATTTTCCCGTCCAAAACCGTTTTCACGGATTTCCTGAATACCATTGGACACAAGATAGTACGCCGGGTCATCGGTTACAAGCCGGGGCCAGACATAAGAATTCCAGCACTCAATCACCTTGAGAATCGTAATCGTCACAATCGTTGGCCGGCAGATGGGAATCATGACTTTCCACAAATATTTAAGGTCCGAGGTTCCATCCACTTTGGCCGCCCGATACAATTCATCCGGTACCTGCTCAAATTTTTCCTTTAAAAGATAAATATAGAATACCGATGTCACCGACGGCAGCACAAGACCCAACATTGTATTACGCAGATCCAGGTTAGTCACAGTGACAAAATTGGTAATCACCACAAGTTCACTGGGAATCATCATTAGGGACAGGAACAGCGTAAAAACAAGATTCTTTCCCTTAAAATCCAGTCTGGCAAACGCATAGGCCGCCAAAACGCTGACCACAACCATGAGTCCTGTGGTCAGAACAGTGAAAATCAGCGTATTTAAAAGGTAACCCATCAGCGGAACCGTGGTAAATGCATCTACATAATTCTGCAGTGTGGGGGACAGGGTAAAAAAAGCCGGAACATGCTCTGCATTATAGGCTCCATAACTTTTAACAGATGTCAGCACCATCCAGTAAAAGGGAAATAAAACGATCAGTGCCCACAGGCTTAAAAATACATAGGCAATGATTTTAAGCACCTTATTTTTCCCGTCGGTCTTTTTTTGTATGTTCTCAAAATCCATTTTTTCAACCTCTCAATACTGAATCTTTTTCCTGCTTACCATAAGATTAATGCAGGTCACCGTCAAAACAATGGCAAACAGAATAATGGCCGCCGCCGAGGCATAGGACGGATACCCGCCGCCTTCCCCGTAAAGCATGTCATACACATAACCCACAATTGTGTTCATCCCTGCAGCATTCAGATCAGTGCCAAAAAGGGCAACCGCATCACTGTAGGCTTTAAAGGCGCCGATAAAACCGGTAATCACCAGATAAAAAATCATGGGTGAAATCATGGGCAGCGTAATTCTTGTAAAAATTCTCAATCGGGATGTCCCATCCACACGGGCGGCCTTATAATAGTCCTGATTCACCGAAGCCAGAGCACTTGTCAGTATAAGAATTTTAAAAGGCAGTACAACCCAGATTGTATAGAAGCAGAATACAAACATTTTCGCCCAGTACGGACCATCGATAAAGTCCACCGATGTGCCTCCAAAAAGGGTGATCACCATATTCACCAGGCCGTCTGTATATTCGGTTTTCTGGAATAAAATCATAAACACCAGCCCCACGGCCAGTGTATTGGTCACATAGGGCAGAAAATATATGGTCTGATACAGCTGTCTCAACGGTCTGATAGAGCTTAATGTCACAGAAATCAGCAGTGCCAGCCCTGTGGAAACAGGTACTGTAATAATAACAAGAATAAACGTATTTTTAACGGCCTGTAAAAAATACGGATCATGGAGCACATAGGAAAAATTATACAGCCCCACTCCCGTATAGGTCTGGGAAGCAAAATTAAAACCTTCCTCCACGGAATATACAAAAACATCAATCAACGGATAAACCATAAAAAAACCAAGGAAAATCAGAGCCGGCAAAAGATACAGCCAGGCTTTTTTATTATTCCTGTGCATCAGAGATTCTCCTTTCCGTTTCTTTATCAAAAATAAAGACTTTTCCTGCTTTCAGGGAAAAACGTACCTTTCCGGAGGCAATATCCACATTGTTTTCCGAAGGCACAATGGCCCTTATCAATGGCTGTGTACAGGCACTGTGGGCAGCAATGATGCTGATGTCCCGTCCCATAACCTCCACTCGGTCCAGGCTGCACAAGAGGGGACCGTCCGCACAAAGTACAAAGCCCTCCGGCCGTATGCCTGCCCAAACCTCCTGATCGTCAATGCCCGGTGCATCATAGACAGGCACATCTCCAATGAACAGTTTTTCATGCTTTACACACCCGTGAAAAACATTAATGGGCGGCGTACCGAGAAATTTAGCCACAAAAAGATTATCCGGATGATCATAGACATCCTGAGGTCTGCCCTGCTGCATCAAAACCCCGCCTTTCATAACGGCAATGCGATCGCAAATACTCATCGCCTCATCCTGGTCATGGGTCACAAATACGGTTGTAATACCGGTTTTTTTCTGAATCTTACGAATCTCCTCTCTTGTCTGAAGGCGCAGTCTGGCATCCAGGTTCGAAAGCGGCTCATCCAGCAAAAGAACCCGTGGAAACTTCACAAGCGCCCGGGCAATGGCCACCCGCTGCTGCTGACCGCCTGAAAGCTCCTTCGGCTTACGATCCATCAAATCTTCAATCTGAACAAGACGGGCCGCATCATC
>CAJKGK010000002.1 GCA_905199445.1 uncultured Lachnospiraceae bacterium
AGATGTGGCCAACTTCCTTAACAGTATGGGCGCTGATATTAAAGGTGCAGGGACGGATGTGATTCGTATCCGTGGTGTGCGTCGTTTAAAAGGCGCAGAATATGCCATTATTCCCGACCAGATCGAGGCGGGAACATTTATGTGCGCAGCACTGGCCACTAAAGGGGATGTGACAATTAAAAATGTAATTCCGAAGCATTTGGAATCTATTTCGGCTAAACTGATCGAAATGGGCGCTCAGATTGAAGAGTCTGATGATGCTGTGCGCGTCGTAGCCACAAAGCGATGCTTCCCTACAAATATAAAGACACTGCCTTATCCGGGATTTCCTACGGATATGCAGCCTCAGATTGCCGTGGCTCTGGGATTGTCGGTGGGGACCAGTATTGTGACTGAAAGTATTTTTGAAAACCGCTTTAAGTATGTGGATGAATTAGCCCGTATGGGAAGTAATATTAAAGTTGAGGGCAATACAGCCTTTATTACCGGAGTGTCTGAATACCGGGGAGCCAAGGTGACGGCACCGGATCTTCGCGCCGGAGCGGCTCTTGTGATTGCCGGACTTGCAGCGGAAGGTTTTACGACGGTTGATGATATTTACTATATCCAGAGAGGTTACGAAGATTTTGAAGGAAAGATTCGCTCTCTTGGCGGTCAGATTGAAAAGGTCAGTGACGATAAAGAAGCGCAGAAGTTTAAACTTAAAATTGGATAATACAAAACTCTTATTCAGAGCAATGGAGACTAAGGATCTGAGATATTGCGGCAACCCCTTTAACGGAAGGTGCCAACCTGAGCGAGTAACATCGAACAATAAGAGGATTTGAGCAAGAATAATCAAGTCCGCTTATAAGCGGGCTTGTTTTTTTGAAAACTATTCATTTATATAATGACAATGACAATTGTCTGGATTTTTATGCAAAGGAGAAAAGAATGGAAAAATTATTATTTACCTCTGAGTCTGTAACAGAAGGTCATCCGGATAAAATGTGTGACCAGATTTCGGATGCCATCCTGGATGCTTTAATGGAGCAGGATCCTATGAGCCGTGTGGCCTGTGAGACATGTGTGACAACTGGTCTTGTGATGGTTATGGGTGAGATTACAACAAATGCTTATGTGGATATTCAGAAGCTTGTTCGTGAAACTGTAGCTGAGATTGGCTATACCCGTGCAAAATACGGTTTTGATGCAGAAACCTGCGGTGTGATTACAGCTATTGATGAGCAGTCTGCAGATATTGCGTTGGGTGTGGATAAGGCTCTTGAAGCGAAAGAGCAGAAGATGTCTGACGACGAAATCGATGCCATCGGTGCCGGAGACCAGGGAATGATGTTTGGTTTTGCGACGAATGAGACCGAAGAATATATGCCGTATCCCATTGCACTGGCACATAAACTGGCACTGCAGCTGACAAAGATTCGTAAAGACGGTACACTGTCCTACCTTAGACCTGACGGTAAGACACAGGTGACTGTGGAATATGATGAAAACGGAAAGCCGGTTCGCCTGGATGCCGTTGTTTTATCAACTCAGCATGATGATACTGTGACTCAGGAACAGATCCATGAAGATATTAAGAAATATGTTTTTGATGTGATTCTTCCTCAGGAAATGGTGGATGAAAACACAAAGTTCTTTATTAATCCAACAGGCCGTTTTGTGATTGGCGGACCTCACGGGGATTCCGGTCTGACAGGCCGTAAGATTATTGTGGATACCTACGGCGGATATGCCCGTCACGGCGGCGGCGCATTTTCCGGTAAAGACTGTACAAAGGTAGACCGTTCTGCCGCTTATGCAGCAAGATATGTGGCTAAAAACCTTGTCGCTGCAGGGATTGCAGATAAGTGTGAGATTCAGCTGTCTTATGCCATCGGTGTGGCTCATCCTACCTCGATCATGGTGGATACCTTTGGCACAGGCCGGTTAAGCAATGAAAAGATTGTGGAAATTATTCGTGAAAACTTTGATCTTCGTCCGGCCGGCATTATTAAAATGCTTGACCTTCGCAGACCGATTTACAAACAGACAGCTGCTTACGGTCACTTTGGCCGCAATGATCTGGATCTTCCGTGGGAAAAACTGGACAGAGTGGATGCTCTGAAAGCATATCTGTAAAGCATACGAAAAAATATAAAAAATTAGACGAAAAAAGTGTACGAAAACCACCCTCCGGGCTTTGCCCGGCCGCTGTATCCCCGTCATACGGACAGGGACACAGCAGGAACGCGGGTGGCTTTTTGAGTTCTGAAAAATGTCTTCACAAAATTTCTTTTGCATCAATCTTTATCGGGTGTGCTTGGAGTGAGCTGCGAACTTTTTTCTTTTAAACTTTTACTGAATGATACGGCAATGACAGACAAAAACAGTAAAACGCTTGAGGTAATTAAAATATAGCTTATAGGAATAAAAGCGGCTAAAGGTCCAAATACAGACATACCGATTGGACCAAGTACGGAATTTAACATCATTAAAAATGAGAAAACTCTCCCTAAAAACCGTTCGTCTGTTGATTGCTGAATAAAGGTTGTGCATATTGTGCTGAAAATAGCATTGCATATTCCGAATATGATGATGGAAATTAAAAAGATCCATATGGATATACCCATGCCCATGGTTGCTGTCATGGCCGCACTGAAAAGGCCGGATAATAAAAGTGCCTTAAATTTATTGGAAAAATCACCTTTGATGGAAATAAAAACGCTTCCCAGCATCATCCCGCCGGTCAGACATATTTCCAGTAAGGACAGACTCCATATACTGTCGCTGAACGTTCGTGTAATAAACAGAGGCGTCAAATAGTATACAGGAGATAATAAAAATACCTGGGCAGAAAAATACAGTAACAATACACTTAAAAATTTTGTATTTTTAATGTAGTGCAATCCTGTTTTAATATCTTCAAAATATGTATTTTTCACAGGTACATTGGAAAGCGTTTTTCTTTCTGTCTTAATAAAAAGCAGGATAATACAAGTTGATATGATTGCCGTAAAAATGTCGATAAAGAAAATATACTGAAGATCACAAAATGAAATTAAAAGTGCAGCAATAATAGGTCCTATAATCTGGATAAAATTCTGTATGGTTCCGTTAATCCCATTAAGTTTAGTGAGATGTTCATCTGGAACCAGTTCTGGTATAAACGAATTGATCGCAGGGTTATGGATGGCCTGGCCTAAAGAACGCAGGAACAAGGCTATAAAAAGGACAATAACAGAGCCTTGATCAATGGCGAACAGGACGGCAGCGATGAGTGTAACCGCAGCAATTGATAAATCTGCAAGGATAATCAGATTTCTTTTGTTATACCGATCGGCCCATACGCCGCTAAAGGGTGACAAAATCAAAGTTGGAATGATGGTGCACAACAGAGATATGGTCATATAAATACCGGATTTTGTCTGCAGGGTAATGTACCATGTAATCGAGTACTGAACCAGTGATGATCCTAAAACAGAAAACAGCTGGCTGATTAAGAAGGCTCCTGCATTTTGCTTCCAATAAAGTTTCATGTAAACTTCCCCCTTCCAATAAATTAATGTTTATTGCGAAAAATACTGGCTTTGGATATCATGTATTATTTTTTCTCTCTATTCTTTTTGATACATATTCAACAAAAAGCCTTGCTTTTTAATTATTTACGATGACTAACCTCTCATGTTTACCAGAATCATCTGTCTCTGCCGGGGGCTCAATTCGTTCATTCTATTTTATCCATCGTTGGGTTCTGTTTATGTTTTTTATAGTATACATCAAAAGTATTGTTGTCTCAATTCTTTATTCTACCCAAATATAATATAGAATTTTTGTGTAAATCGAAGATTTTTATTTTTCTGTTTTTTTCAGCAGTATTTTTCAAAAAACTGGTGTATATATTTATAGTAAGAAAAATAGGGAGATAAACTTTATGAATGAAAAAAGATCTGTATAATGAGATTAGGGCTAAAATGTTTTTGAACCCGGCGTCATTTCACAATAAATTAATATATTTCCGCAAATGTTTACATACACAAGGGGGGAATTATGTTAAAATAAAGGGTAGTTAAGTTTAGAAAAGGGTGATTGTTTGAAGCTGTTTACGCGTATAAAAATATCCTATGCACTGTTTTGTGTGGTTCCGATTTTTTTGATTATTGTTGTGGCTTTAGTGATCGGAAAGATTGGTGTGACTTCTATTTCCGAGCAGTATGATGTGGCCGGGAGCAGTATGGATATCTATTTTAATCCCCTTCAGGTTTTAGGGAATCTGACAACGTCTATGAAGGCGGAGCTGGAAGCGGTGATGGAAAATGATCCGGAAAAGATGGAAGAAGAGGCATATCTGCGTACGGCCAATGATAAGCTGGGTGCGTTTGCTTCTTACCTGATTACAAGGAAAAACGGAGCGGTTGTGTTTTCGGGACAGCCGGAAAAAGATCCGATTGATATGGATGAGGCTAATTTCAATGTGCAGATCGGTAACGGAAATGTATTTTTCCCGGGCAAAGTTCCCTATCATGTGGTTCAGATGAATTTTGCTTATACAGATGGAAGTGAAGGCCAGGCGCTGATTGTTACAGATCTGTCCGGCATGGTTCCGAGAATTCAAAGAACCATGATGCTTTGCTTACTTGTCTCCATTGGTATTCTTATTCTTACAGGGATGGTTTTGACCATGTGGCTGTATCAAAGTATTGTGAAACCTTTGGGGCAGCTTAAGGTTGCCACGGAGAATATCAAAGAAGGAAATTTGAATTTCAGCATAGAGGCTGAGGCCAATGATGAAATCGGCGAGCTTTACAGTGCTTTTGAGGAAATGCGGAAAAAGCTTAAGGATCAGATCGATATCAGCATGCAGTATGAAAAGGAAAATAAAGAGCTGATCAGCAATATTTCCCATGATCTGAAAACCCCCATCACGGCTATTAAAGGATATATTGAAGGGATTCAGGATGGTGTGGCCGATACACCGGAAAAGATGGAGCGTTATTTAAGAACCGTTTATGCCAAGGCCAGTGATATGGAAAAGCTGATTGAGGAATTGTTTTTGTATTCTAAGCTGGACAGTAATTCCATGACCTATTCATTTACAAAAGTTAATGTTAATGATTACTTTGAGGACTGTATCGAAGAGATCAGTATGGATCTGGAGGCCAAAAATATTGATCTTGGATTTTTTAATTATGCGGATAAGGATGTAGTGATCATTGCTGATCCGGAGCAGCTTAAGCGCGTGATCATTAATATTGTAAGTAATTCTGCCAAATACATTGGGGATAAGAAAGGCCTGATTAATATCCGTATCCGTGAGGAGGCAGAATTTATTCAGGTGGAGATTGAGGACAATGGCAAGGGGATTGCTAAAAAAGAGATCGCCCATATTTTTGAGCGCTGCTACAGAACGGATGCATCCAGAAATTCTGCCCAGGGCGGCAGCGGTCTGGGGCTTTCTATCGCGAAAAAGATTATTGAGGAGCATGGCGGACGCATTTGGGCAACCAGTAAGGAAAATATGGGGACAAGTATTTGTTTTGTAATCAGAAAATATGAGGAGCGAAGAATCGATGAGTAAAATATTAATTGTTGAGGATGAAGTCAGCATTGCTGAACTGGAAAAGGATTATCTGGAGCTGAGCGGGTTTGATGTGATTATGGAAGTTACAGGGGATGCCGGACTGAAAACGGCACTCAGTGAAAACATAGATCTGATTATTCTGGATCTGATGCTGCCAAACCTGGATGGCTTTGAGGTGTGTAAAAAAGTTCGTGAGGTAAAGAATATTCCAATTCTCCTTGTATCTGCAAAGAAAGAAGATATTGATAAGATTCGGGGACTGGGACTGGGGGCTGATGATTACATTACAAAGCCATTTAGCCCCAGTGAACTGGTTGCCCGTGTTAAGGCACATCTGGCCAGATATGACCGGCTTGTGGGCAGCGGTCAGCATAAAAATGAGATTATTGAGATTCGCGGAATTAAGATTGATAAAACAGCCCGTCGGGTTTATGTCAATGGTGAAGAACGAACATTTACTACAAAGGAGTTCGATCTTTTAACCTTTCTTGCTGAAAACCCTAATCACGTTTTTACGAAGGAAGAGTTGTTTAATAAAATATGGGACATGGAATCCATCGGCGATATTGCCACGGTTACGGTTCATATTAAGAAAATCAGAGAAAAGATTGAGTTTAACACTTCAAAACCTCAGTATATTGAAACAATCTGGGGTGTAGGATATCGGTTTAAGGTCTGATTTGCTCCGGGCGATGTTTACCGCCGGTAAAAGTAAAAGGTAAGTCATAAAAACAGCAAAGCCTGACAAAGTGTTTCCTGCCGTTTGCGGCAGTGGGCGCTTTATCAGGCTTTTTAACAGATCATGTTGATGTATGATGCAAATCTACACAATACCCAGCAGTGCGGAGGCAATCTGGAAGTAAATAATCAGTGACAGGGCATCCACAATGGTAGTAATAAAAGGGCTGGCCATTACTGCCGGGTCAAAGCCGACCTGTCGTGCCAAAAGAGGCAGTGAGCAGCCTACAAGCTTGGCCAGAATAACGGTGACAACCAGTGTCAGGCAGACAACAAGGGCGATGGGAATGGTTGTGTGGTCAATGACCATAAGCTTTACAAAATTGGCACAGGCCAGAGTAACGCCACATAAAATACCGACACGTACTTCTTTCCACATGATTCTGAAAATGTCACGGAATGCGATCTCTCCCAGAGAAATACCACGGATAATGGTTACAGAAGCCTGTCCGCCTGCATTTCCGCCGGTATCCATAAACATGGGGATAAACGATGTAAGAATCACGCAAGCCGCAAGGGCATTTTCGTAGACCTGGATGATTTTTCCTGTAAAGGTAGCGGAGATCATTAAAATTAAAAGCCAGGGAATACGTTTTTTCCATGTCTCAAAAACACCGGTTTTCATGTAGGATTTATCTGTAGGTGTGATTGCGGCCATCATTTCGATATCCTCGGTGGCTTCCTGTTCCATAATATCGACCACGTCGTCCACAGTAATAATGCCGACAAGACGATTTTCACTGTCCACAACAGGCATGGAGGTGAAGTCATATTTCTGGAAGATACGGGCAACCTCCTCCTGGTCGGTTCGTGTTGTGATGGTAATAATATTTTCATGCATGATTTCGCCGATCAGTTCGTCTGGCTGGGAGAGAAGCAGACGGCGCAGTGAAACAGTACCCACTAGTTTTCTGGATTGATCCAGAACATAGCAGATATTAATGGTTTCCTTATCAATACCATCGCGGCGGATGACACGGATGGCGTCATCCACGGTCAGGCTTTCTTTAAGATCCACAAATTCGACCGTCATAATACTGCCCGCAGAATCTTCGGGATACTGAAGCAGATGGTTAATATCCCGTCGGGTTTCCGGATCAGCCTGAGCGAGAATTCGTTTGACCATTCCCGCCGGCATTTCTTCCATAAGATCGGCTGCATCATCGGCGTACAGGTTATCGATAATGGTTGCCGCTTCTTTATCGGTCAGACATTTAATGACAGCCTGTTCGTCTTCGATTGGAAGATAAGAAAAAATTTCGGCAGCCATAGATTTTGGAAGAATCCGGAAAATTTTAACAATTTCTTCTCCGGAGAGTTCTTCAAACAGGGCGGCCAGATCGGCTGCGTTCATCTCGGAAATTTCTTCTCTAAGTGTCTGGTACTGCTTGTTTTCGATAAGTTTATTGATTTTCTGCAGCATAATAATCCTCCCTTATATTTGGTTTTTATGACAGGCTCGGGCCCGGGGGTGTCCAGCGTTTTACTCTGTATTTCGCTTTTCATAAAAACCACCTGCCTTTCGAATTATTATTTGCAGTAAATGTGAATTTACACAGTCAATAAGCGGGAACACAGGCCTGTGTTTACCCGGCAGCGGCTGTGAAATATTTCATTTGAACGGTATTAATTATACGTGATCTTTCATGGGAAAGCAAACAATTTGTGTAAATTATTTTTTATGGATGTCAATTTAAGGGATTTGTGTGCCGATTTCAAGCATCAAACACTGAGGGTATACAACATCCAATGATAGTGATATAATGAAGCAGTGATATCAAATGGTTTTCAAAACCATATACCAGGAGGAGACGTATGAAAAAATTTATGATTGTTACCGACGGAAACAGTGATTTGACGGATGCATATGCCAGAGAACACGATATCCGTCTGATTTCTCTTTATTATAATATGGATGGAAAAATTTATGGCGGTGATGATGTGTTGTCACCGGAGGAATTTTATGCCAAAATGAGAGAAGGAAAGATGCCTACAACAATGGCCATTAATCCGGAAGTTGTTGAAAAAACCTACAGAGGCCTTATTGAAGAAGGCTATGACATTCTTCATATTTCTTTCTCATCAGCGTTGAGCGGCAGTCATAATGTGGCAGCCATGGTCGGCCAGCAGCTTTGTGAAGAGATGGAGGATGTCAAAATCATTGTCATAGATTCTCTGAGTGCTTCCCTGGGGCAGGGGCTGCTTGTACACAAGGCCAATGAGATGCGTCGCAAGGGGGCTTCGCTTGAGGAGACTGCCCGGTGGGTGGAAGATCATAAATTAAATATATGTCATCAGTTTACGGTAGATGATTTATTTCATCTCCATCGCGGCGGCCGTGTATCAAAGGCAACGGCGATCATTGGTTCCCTTGTCCAGGTGAAACCGGTGCTTCATGTAGATAACGAGGGTCGTCTGATTGCTGTAGGCAAGGTCCGGGGCAGAAAAAAATCTTTGAATGCGCTTGTGGACCGGATGGCGGAAACAATGGGTGATCATTTGAAGGAAAATGATACGGTGTTTATAAGCCATGGAGACTGTCTGGAGGATGCCCGATATGTGGCAGATAAAGTAAAGGAACGTTTTGGCATTGATCAGTTTTATATTGATTTTGTCAATCCTACGATTGGCGCTCACTCCGGACCTGGAACCGTTGCCCTGTTTTATATCGGAGAGACAAGATAAATCCTTCGGGATAACACAAATAATCCTGAGGCAATCCCTTGACAACCCTTCTTATATAAAGATATAATAATTTAGTTTGAAATTTATTTTGCAGGTTAAGACCCTTAAAATACAGAGGGTATGGATTTTTGATATACAGGAGGGCATTTTGTGGCTGATTTAAGGAAAGAAATTGAAAAAAGAAGAACATTTGCAATTATTTCCCACCCGGATGCCGGAAAGACGACGCTGACCGAAAAGTTCCTTCTTTACGGCGGTGCGATTAATCTGGCAGGTTCCGTTAAAGGAAAGAAAACGGCTAAGCATGCGGTTTCTGACTGGATGGAGATTGAAAAAGAAAGAGGTATTTCTGTCACCTCATCTGTGATGCAGTTTAATTATGACGGTTATTGTATTAACATTCTGGATACGCCTGGACACCAGGACTTCTCTGAGGATACCTATCGTACACTGATGGCGGCCGATTCCGCAGTGATGGTCATTGATGCTTCCAAAGGTGTGGAGGCTCAGACGATTAAGCTGTTTAAAGTTTGTCTGCTGAGAAATATTCCGATTTTTACATTTATCAACAAAATGGACCGTGAGGCCAATGACCCGTTTGATCTTTTGGATGAGATTGAGTCTGTTCTGGGCATTAAAACATGTCCTATGAACTGGCCGATTGGAAACGGTAAGGATTTCAGAGGTGTCTATGACCGCCAAACCCGTCATATTCACGCGTTCACTGCCTTTGCCAATGGACAGAAGGCCGTGGATGACCGGGATTTGACATTGGATTCACCGGAACTTCAGGGCGTCATCGGAGATGAGCTGTATGAAAAACTGCAGGAAGATGTTGAACTGCTGGACGGCGCCAGCAATGAGTTTAACCTGAAAGAGGTTTCAGAGGGACGGCTGTCACCTGTGTTTTTCGGTTCTGCGCTGACCAATTTTGGTATTGAATTATTTCTGAATTATTTCCTTGAAATGACATCAGCTCCCCTGCCAAGAATGTCTGATGACGGTCTTGTTGAATCTTTTGACCCGGATTTCAGCGCATTTGTGTTTAAGATTCAGGCAAATATGAATAAGGCACACAGAGACCGTATTGCCTTTATGAGAATCTGTTCCGGTAAGTTTGAGGCTGGAATGGAAGTTTATCATGTTCAGGGCAATAAGAAGCAGAAACTGCTTCAGCCTCAGCAGCTGATGGCTCAGGAACGTAAGATTGTTTCAGAAGCTTATGCAGGGGATATTATCGGCGTGTTCGACCCGGGTATTTTTTCCATTGGTGATACAATCTGTATGCCTGGACACAAGTTTGCCTTTGAAGGAATTCCGACCTTTGCACCCGAGCATTTTGCGAAAGTACGCCAGGTTGACACGATGAAGCGTAAGCAGTTTATTAAAGGCATTTCTCAGATTGCCCAGGAAGGTGCCATTCAGATTTTCCAGGAGTATAACACAGGAATGGAAGAAATTATTGTGGGTGTTGTTGGGGTTCTCCAGTTTGATGTTCTCAGACATCGTCTGCTTACAGAGTATGGTGTTGAAATCCGTATGGAAAATATGCCGCATGAGCATATTCGCTGGGTGGCCAATAAAGAGGATGTGGATGTATCGAAGATTGTAGGTACATCTGACATGAAGCGGATCAAGGATCTTAAAGGTAACCCGCTGCTTCTCTTTATTCATCCGTGGGCGGTGAACACGGTTTTAGATAAAAATGAAGGTCTTGAATTATCTGAATTTGGACGTTGGTAATAAGTAATAAGAAGCCCGCAGCGGGATGATCCGCTGCGAGCTTCTTGCGTATACAAATAAAAATTGTTTTGAGAACGACTTGATGCGGTTCATATATGACAAAGTATAGTGTATGAAACAAAAAGATATGAAATAAAGCGGTATGAAACAAACACATATGAAGGAGGAAAATTTGTGGGAAAAGTAGCGGTGGTGACTGACAGTAACAGCGGGATTACCCAGGGACAGGCTTTGGCGATGGGAATTTTTGTTGTTCCAATGCCATTTAATATTGGAGATAAAACCTATCTGGAGGATATTGATTTAAGCCAGGATCAGTTTTATTCGATGCTGGGAGAAGGAACGAATATTTCAACGTCTCAGCCCTCACCGGAATCTGTGATGCATCTGTGGGATGAAATTTTAAAAGAATATGATGAAATTGTGCATATCCCTATGTCCAGTGGTTTAAGCGGAACTTGTGATACAGCCAGGATTCTCTCCCAGGAGTATGATGGCCGGGTGGTTGTTGTCAATAATCAAAGAATCTCTGTCACATTGCTTCAAAGTGTGGCCGATGCGGCAGCACTGGCAAAACAAGGGAAAGCTGCAGCTCAGATTAAAGAAATTCTTGAGCGTGATAAATTTGAATCCAGTATTTATATTATGGTCGATACACTGAAATATTTAAAAAAAGGAGGGCGGATTACGCCGGCTGCTGCGGCACTGGGAACTTTGCTTCGATTAAAACCGGTGCTTCAGATTCAGGGAGGAAAGCTGGATGCCTTTGCTAAAGCCAGAACGATAAAGCAGGCCAGAACCATGATGCTTGATGCCATGAAAAAGGATTTGGCCACAAGAATCGGAAATTCTCCGGCCGGTGAAAAGTGCAATTTATTTATTGCGCATACTCAGAATCAGGAAATGGCCGAAGATTTCAGGGAGGAAATCCATCGGGAATTTCCCAATCATAATATTTTAATTGCCCCACTCTCGCTGAGTGTGGCCTGCCATATTGGGCCGGGAGCCCTGGCTATTGCCTGCAGCCGTCAGCTTCCGGAGCTGGAAAACTGGGAAAATTAAAAATGAGGTGAGATGTTATGAGTAAAGATAAAATGCTTGTAGGACAGCCGCCGGTGACGGATGCGCGGGTCCTCGGAATACCAAAGATGCTGCTTTTAGGGCTGCAGCATATGTTTGCCATGTTTGGCGCAACGATTCTTGTCCCTCTGCTTACCGGGCTTAGTGTATCCACAACGTTGCTGATGGCCGGCGTGGGCACATTGCTGTTTCATTTTCTGACAAAGGGGCGGGTCCCGGCTTTTCTTGGATCTTCCTTTGCTTTTCTTGGAGGATATGCAGCTGTGGCCCCTATGATTGACGGTAAGCCTAATACAGAAATGCTGCCCTATGCCTGTGGCGGTGTGTTTGTGGCCGGTATAGTTTACCTGGTTATTGCGGCATTGATAAAAACATTCGGAATAAAACGTGTCATGAAGTTTTTTCCACCGGTTGTGACAGGGCCTATGATCATTGCCATCGGTCTGACGCTGGCGCCTACGGCCATTAATAACTGCCGTACGGACTGGCTTCTGGCGATTGTGGCGATGGTGCTGATTATTATCTGTAATATATGGGGACGGGGGATGATCCGGATTATACCGATTATGATCGGTGTTGTAGGTGCTTATCTTGTAGCGATTGTTTTACAAAGAGTCGATTTTTCGGCCGTAACCAGTGCCGGTCTGGTGGATATTCCTTTGGATCCATCGGCGTTTGCCAAATTTGATATTAGTTCAATTATTACCATTCTTCCTATAGCACTGGCAACGGTTATGGAACATATCGGAGATATTTCTGCGATCGGTGCAACAACCGGTCAGAACTATATTGCAAATCCCGGGCTTCACAGAACAATGTGTGGAGATGGACTGGCGACAATGCTGGCGGCCTTAGTGGGCGGTCCGGCGAATACAACCTATGGTGAAAATACAGGTGTGCTGGCCATGAGTAATGTTCACGATCCCAGAGTCGTACGTCTGGCAGCTGTATTTGCCATTATCCTTTCATTTTTCCCTGCCGTGGCCGGCGTGATTACTTCGATCCCATCAGCCATTGTCGGCGGTGTTTCCCTGCTTTTATATGGGATGATTTCTGCTATTGGTGTAAGAAATATGGTAGAGAATAAAGTGGACCTTACCTTAAGCAGAAATATGATTATCTCTGCCAGCATTCTTGTGTGTGCCCTGGGCTTTAAATTTGCTGATGTCAGTGGCCTGACCTTCGCGATTGGTGACATTCATATTGAATTTTCCGGCCTGGCAATCGCAGCAATCGCCGGCATTGGACTTAACGCGGTGCTTCCGGGAAATACGTATGAATTTAAAGATTAAAAGGAAAAGTGGGACATATCAGTCTTAACCCCTGTTCTATGATTGTGAGGCAGCTCCAACAACTCCGGGTTTTAACCCCTGGATTTGTTGGAGCTGTCTTTTTGACTTGATATTGTGAAAGAAATTTGGTATACTTTGATAGTTAGTTTAGAATAACTCACTACATATAAAGGAGATGTTATGGATTTAATTATTTTTAGCAGAGTGCTTTCCGGTGTATCGGTCGTGCTGCTTAGTCTTTGCGCATTGGCATCCTTTCGGCGGTGTCCTGCGTGCGGTCCTTTGATGAAGCAGATACTTAAGTTTCACAATATATATGGTTTTATTCTTGTGTTTACGTCCGTAATCCATGGTGTCCTTGCAGGATCAAAGCCGGGAATGATCAGCGGAAAGCTGACCTGGATGCTGTTGCTTGTTCTCACTTTATTTGCGGTCTTAAAAAAACGGATCAGCTATAAAGTGTGGCTGAATCTTCACAGGGGGCTGTCTCTGGTCCTTTGTATTCTTGTTGCTTTTCATGTAGGGTATTGTATTTTTTTATGATGTCCCTGAGAATGTTCAGGATATAAGATAGGGGTGAAGAAATAAAACAGCCCTGAAATTTTTTCAGGGCAAAAAAATAATGCAGAAGATGGGAGTTGAACCCACACGCCCTTGCGAGCACTAGAACCTGAATCTAGCGCGTCTGCCATTCCGCCACTTCTGCATGTGCTTATTATAATACCATATTTTAAAAAAAAAGCAAGACCTAAATCCATTCTTTTTAGATAATTTTCGGACAAAAAAACAGCTCTGAAGCTTTTTCGGAGCAAAAAAATAATGCAGAAGATGGGAGTTGAACCCACACGCCCTTGCGAGCACTAGAACCTGAATCTAGCGCGTCTGCCATTCCGCCACTTCTGCATGTGTTTATAATACCATATTTCCGAAAAAATGCAAGCCCTTAATTAAAAATTTTTGGATTTTTTGGATTAATTGCAAAAAAATATACTTTTTCAAATTGCAGCCGAAGTGGAATTCTTTCCTGAATTGTTGTATACTGATTAAAGACAGGATCGGTATCCAGTCCTTAATGATCAGTGAATTGTTTGTTCCATAAAAACAGATGAATGGAAATAGAAAGGGGAATTGCATCATGAATGAAGCTGTAAAAGCCATTATTGAACGAAGAAGCTGTAAAGCATATCAGCCGGAGCACCTGAAGAAGGCGGAGCTGGACGTGATTTTAAAAGCTGGACTGAATGCGCCCTCCGGAAGAAATCTTCAGCCTCAGAGATTTGTTGTTGTACAGAATCCTGAACTGGTAAAGAAATTGTCCCGTATGAATGCCGCCGTGATGGGCGTCGATACGGATCCGTTTTACGGCGCTCCGGATGTGATTATTGTATTTTCTGTTAAAATGGGAAATACGTATCTGCAGGATGGAAGTCTGGCCATGGGAAATTTAATGAATGCGGCCTATGGTATGGGAATCGGCTCCCGTTGGATTCACCGCGCCAAGGAAATGTTTGAGAATGAAGAAGGCAGGGAGTTACTGCGCACATGGGGAATTACAGAAGATGTTGTAGGTATCGGCTGCTGTATTTTGGGCTATCCGGCCGAAGTGCCTGCACCAAAGGCACAGGTCGAAGGCCGTGTGATTTATGCGGACTGACTGTCCCGGATGCCTTATGTCCAGACAGTTTATATTCAGACATCTTACACTAGGAGGAATTTTTTATGCCGGGAAAACTTTATTTGTGCGCAACGCCCATTGGAAATCTGGATGATATAACATTTCGTGTGGTGGAAACACTTAAAAAGGTTGATCTGATAGCGGCGGAGGATACACGTCACAGTATTAAGCTGCTGAATCATTTTGAAATCAAGACACCGATGACCAGCTACCATGAGTTTAATAAAATCGAAAAAGCCAGGTATCTTGTAGAGCAGCTGGAGGCTGGCGTGAATATCGCACTGGTGACAGATGCGGGAACGCCGGGAATTTCCGACCCGGGAGAGGAGCTGGTGAAATTTTGCCTGGAGGCTGGGATCGAAGTGACTTCTCTGCCTGGACCGGCGGCCTGTATTACCGCATTAACCATGTCCGGGATGCATACAAGACGTTTTTGTTTTGAAGGCTTCCTGCCCGTTGATAAGAAGGAGCGGGAAGTTGTTTTGCAGCGTTTGGGGCAGGAAACGCGGACAACGGTTATGTATGAAGCGCCGCACCGGCTGTTAAAAACGCTGACTGCGCTGGAACCGGTGCTTGGAAATCGAAAAATTGCTTTTTGTAAAGAACTGACGAAGAAATATGAGAATCGCATAGAAATGACCGTGCCTCAGGCCATGAACTATTATGAAGAAAATGAACCCAGGGGAGAGTTTGTGCTTGTGATTGAAGGCCTGGATCCCCAGGTGCTTATGCAGGAAAAGCAGTCCGCCTGGGAAAAGATGGATATTAAGGATCATGTCCGTATGTATATGGAGCAGGGCATGGGTAAAAAAGAGGCCATGAAGGCGGCAGCTGCTGACCGTGGAATAGGAAAACGCGACGTTTATCAGATGCTTCTTGAGCAAAAGGACTGAATCGTATATAATAATTATAAAACCGCCAAAATCGCAGAAAGGAGGCCTTTCATGGACGCTTATCATCAGTTAAATTCCATACTTGTTCAGTTATTTAATAACACTATGGATATTGAACGTAAATATGTACTGAAAAGTGAATTTAAAAATATATCTGTCAATGACATGCACATCCTGGATGCGATTGGTACGGGGGTTTCACAGAACATGTCTTCCGTTGCAAAAAAGGTGGGTGTGACTGTGGGAACCCTGACGATTGCGATCAACAGTCTTGTTAAAAAAGGATATGTTGTACGGGTGCGCAGTGAGTCAGACCGCCGGGTTGTCCTTATTTCCCTTTCGGAGCTGGGAAATAAGGCCTATGAATACCATAGAGATTTCCACCTTAAAATGGTTGAAGCCATGCGTCAGGGCCTGGATGAAAACCAGTGTGAGATTCTTGTAAAGGCGCTGACCAATCTGGGTGAGTATTTCACAAAGGTTTGATCTCTGCTTAAAGCGGGACGACTGTTTTTTCTCTTCCCTGTCTGCTGACCTTATAATAAGCTGCATCTGTGTATGCACTGAGAAGATCTGAAATTCGGTCAAAATCCTGGCAGGCAAAACGCACAGCCAGTCCGCAGCCGGCGGTTACCTGTGTGGGGACCGGAATGATTCGTATGGACAGTTGCGCGTCAGTCAGTTTTTTTTCGGCGGCAATGGCATGGTGCGTACTGTCAAAGGCTGCGATACAAAAATTTTCTGTCATATCATGTCAACTCCTGTTTGCCCGGGGCTTTTCCCTGTTGTTGGGAAAACCCCTTTTTTATATAAAAAAAGTTCCTGTACAAACAGTATAACACAAAAAATTATGATGAAATTATTGATTTAATTGATTAAATATGTATAATTAAGAAGGGGGAAGTGGGAAAAAATCCGCTTCTAAAAAAATATATTGTTATTAAAGTTCCCATTAATTGATCGTATTATCAGAAAAGAGGAGAAATGTAGAATGGCAGAAATTAATTTAAGCAAGTATGGCATTACTGACACTGTGGAAATTGTGCACAACCCTTCTTATGAATTGCTGTTTGAAGAAGAGACAAAAGCTGGTCTTGAAGGCTTCGAAAAAGGTCAGGAGAGTGAACTTGGTGCCGTTAATGTAATGACTGGTGAGTATACCGGACGTTCACCTAAGGATAAGTTTATCGTTGTCGATGAAAACTCAAAAGATACGGTATGGTGGACTTCTGACGAATATAAGAATGATAATCATCCTGCAACAGAAGAAACATGGAACGCAGTTAAAGCGATTGCGCTTAAAGAGCTGTCCGGCAAAAAACTTTATGTTGTAGATGCATTCTGCGGTGCTAACAAAGATACACGTATGGCTATCCGCTTTATTATGGAAGTTGCTTGGCAGGCACACTTTGTTAAAAACATGTTTATTCAGCCGACTGCTGAAGAACTTGAAACTTTTGAACCTGACTTTGTTGTTTACAATGCTTCCAAAGCAAAAGTTGAAAACTACAAAGAACTGGGCCTTAATTCCGAAACCGCTGTAGTGTTCAACATTACAAGCCGTGAACAGGTTATCATCAATACATGGTACGGCGGAGAAATGAAAAAAGGTATGTTCTCTATGATGAACTATTACCTGCCGTTAAAGGGTATTGCTTCCATGCACTGCTCCGCAAACACAGATATGAACGGTGAAAATACAGCTATTTTCTTCGGTCTTTCCGGTACAGGTAAGACAACACTTTCCACAGACCCGAAACGTCTCCTGATCGGTGATGACGAACACGGCTGGGATGATAACGGTGTATTTAACTTTGAAGGCGGATGCTATGCAAAGGTTATTAACCTGGATAAAGAATCCGAACCGGATATCTATAATGCAATCAAACGTAACGCACTTCTGGAAAATGTTACACTGGATGAAAACGGAAAGATTGATTTTGACGATAAGAGCGTAACAGAAAATACCCGTGTTTCCTATCCGATTAATCATATTGACAACATTGTACGTCCGGTTTCCTCTGCTCCGGCTGCTAAGGAAGTTATCTTCCTTTCTGCGGATGCATTCGGCGTACTTCCTCCGGTTTCCATTCTGACACCGGAACAGACACAGTACTACTTCCTGTCTGGTTTTACAGCTAAACTGGCTGGTACAGAACGTGGTATTACAGAACCTACACCGACATTCTCCGCATGCTTCGGACAGGCTTTCCTTGAACTGCATCCGACAAAATATGCTGAAGAGCTTGTAAAGAGAATGGAACAGAGCGGTGCCAAGGCTTATCTTGTAAACACAGGCTGGAATGGTACAGGCAAACGTATCTCCATTAAAGATACAAGAGGTATCATTGATGCGATCCTCAGCGGAGATATCTTAAAAGCAGAAACAAAGACAATTCCTTACTTCAACATTGAAGTTCCTACAGCACTTCCAGGTGTTGATACAAATATCCTTGACCCGAGAGACACTTATGCGGATGTTTCCGAATGGGAAACAAAGGCTAAAGACCTGGCTCAGAGATTTATCAAGAACTTTGCTAAATACGAAGGCAACGAAGCCGGAAAGGCTCTTGTCAGCGCAGGTCCTCAGGTTAAATAATTAAAAAATCAGAAACTGCCCCTGCCGGGAAACCGGCGGAGGCAGTTTTTTTTCGATCTGCTTCGGTTTATGGAGATTTTCTCCAAAAAGTCTTGAATCGCTGTGAAATGTTGTTAGAATAGGAAGTGATTTGTGATGTTCACCTTGGTCTGTGGACATGAACAGCGATTCAGACAGGAGGCATATGTTTTGATAGGCGGATCAGAGAGAAGAAAAGAAATTGTCAGGCTGATACAGGAAAGTGAAAAGCCGGTGCCAGCCAAAGCTCTGGCGGCCCGCTATAATGTGAGCCGCCAGGTGATTGTACAGGATATTGCTTTAATCCGGGCAGCCGGTTATGATATTATTTCTACCAATCGGGGGTATATTTCCGGTGACCCGGTATGTGAAGTGCGGGTATTTAAAGTACAGCATACGGATGAACAGATGGAAGAGGAACTGCGCACTATTGTGGATTTAGGCGGATGCGTGGATAATGTGATGGTCAATCATAAGGTATATGGTCATATGGAAGCTGAGCTGAATATTAATTCCAGAAGAAAAGTTGAACTTTTTATGAAAGATATCCGGAGCGGAAAATCCAGACCGTTAAAAAATATTACATCCGATTATCATTACCACAAAGTCAGTGGGGACAATGAGGAAGTTCTGGATATGATCCAGGATGCATTGCAGAAAAAAGGTTTTCTTGTGAATCAGAATTCACCTGAAAATCATGGCCGATAAGATTTTGGAGGTATGGTGCGTTGGACAAAAAACAGGAACTAAGGACTCAAAAGGACGGGGGAAGTCTGTCTGCCCTGCATCAGGATCAGGAATTTGAGTTTGTCATATTAAGAAAAAATGATACAGGCAACTTGTGGTATGCTGGTCTGGAAATTATTTTCGTTTTGATGGGCAGTGGAACTTTATATGAGCTTGACGGGACGTCTGTATATTCGGTTAAAGAAGGGGATATTTTTGTCATCAATAGCTTTTGTATGAGACAACTGGATTTAGAGGATGGGGCATCGGCTATTGCGCTTCGTATATCATCTTCCTTTATTACGGCCATCAGCCCGGAAACAGCGAATCTTTATATTAATTGCAAGTCGTTTTTACATGCCCAGGACCGACAGGAAAATTTTGATATTCTCCGCCGGGATTTTGCCCGGGCATTCAGCGCTTATTATAAAAATGAATCCGGCCGTTCAGTTTATTTGAGAACAAAAATTTCGGTATTGCTGGATGATTTGATTCGTTGCTTTATGGAGGACGCACCTCAATTGAGAAATGAATCCGGCCGGGAGCGGCTGCGTCTTGCGATTGAATATATTCAGGCAAATTTTCGGGAAAATATTACACTGGATGATCTGGCTGAACGGACATTTTTAAGTAAAACTTATATTTCCCACAGCTTTCAAAAATATCTGGGGATTTCTTTTACCGGTTATCTGACGATGGTGCGTCTTGCCCATGCACAAACCCTTCTTGGAGGGAAGAACACGGTGACAGACATTGCCTATGAGAGCGGATTTTCCAGTGCGAATGCTATGATTAAGGCATTTAAACACTATCGGGGAAGTACGCCCGGAGCCTACAGGCGGCGAATTGAGTCTGAAAAAGAGATGAATCGTGAGGCCTCATGTATGGCGGAAATCGGTTTTTCCAATGTGTTTGCCTCTTTGCTTAAGTATATGGATGAAGCAAAGACAACAAGACGTACCAGTCAGGAAAAGGCTTATGAAATCTCCATGGATCTTAAAGAGCCGGATACACCCTACCATAACAGCTGGCGGAAGATCATTAATGCAGGTTATGCCAAAGATTTAATGAATGGCACTTTGCAGAAACAAATCCGAAAGGTACAAAAGAAAATCGGTTTTAGGTATATCCGAATCAAAGGAATCCTGGATGATGACATGGGGGTTTATGTCAGAGATATTCTGGGGCAGATAAATCCCAATTATACCTACGTGGATGAGGTTATTGATTTTATTCTTTCGGTTGAGGCCAGGCCGGCCATAGAGCTGGGGCATATGCCAGGTGCCCTGGCGGCGAATCATTGTAAGCTGTCCATGAGAAATTTCTTCATTTCTCCGGCTTCGGATCTTAAAGCATGGCAGGACCTGGTGCAGGGGCTTATGGAACATCTGTGTCAGCGATACGGTGCCGAAGAAATGGGAAAATGGGTGATCGAACCATGGATTTCACCGGGTTACGGAGACATGGGCGCCTTTTCTTTTGAAGTGTATACAGACCATTATCTTGCTTCTTACAAAGCAATCAGATCTGTGTGCCCATCCATAAAAATCATGGGCCCTGGGGGAGAACCCGCATCGTCAGAAATGTCGGATTTTTTTGATATGTGTATTGCACATGACTGTATGCCGGATATTATATCTTTAAAGCTTTTTTCGGCGGTTAACCCGGGAGAAGAAAATAGCGGTCTCAAACTGATTGGGAATAATGAAAGCTTTTACATGGCTGTCAGCGGTGACGAAAAGTATCTGAAAAAAATGTACAAAAAAGCATGTCAGATCAGTGAAAGGGAAGGTTTTCCAGGCCTTCCCGTGATGATCAGTGAATGGAGTAATAATATATGGCAGAGGGATCTGTGCAATGATACCTGCTATAAATCTGCCTATATTTTCAAGTCCGTCATTGAAAATGGATCATTATATGACGGTATGGGCTATTTTGCCATCAGTGACCAAATGGATGAGGTGCCGCCGGTGGCCGGCCTTTTTCATGGTGGGTTTGGCCTGTTTGCCAAATATAATTTACCAAAGAGCGGATTTCGGGCCATGGAATTGTTAAGCGCCATGGGTGATCGGCTTGTGCTTCAGACAGAGGGGTGTCTGATTACGGCCACGGATGATCAGATTCAGATTTTTTTATATAATTATTGTCATTATGATTTATTATATCGGTACCGGCATACGATTAATATTTCACTGACAGACCGGTACCGGGTGTTTAATGAATCTTATTTTCGATCTTACAACATTTCCGTGAAAAATCTTTGCCCCGGGATTCATACGGTGAGACAATACCGGATCAGTCCGGAAGGCGGCAGTGTTTATGATGCCTGGGTGAAGATGGGGGCACCTGAAAAACCAACAGAATACGAACAAAAACAACTAAAAGCCCTGTCCGGACCTGAATATTATACCCAAAATATGGAGACTGACGGAACCCTTTTGCTGCAGGCGGGATTGGTTGCCCATGAGGTTCGTCTGATTACCGTTGAGAAAAATAGCATTTAATGAATTTTCAGACTGCTGAAAACAGATAAAATGAAAGACAGAAATAGTGCATATTGTTACAAATATCCTATTTCTGTCTTTTTTATATGCAAAATATGCCTTTGTATTTTTAGGAGAACAAGGGGAATTTCCTTGGTGGACAAATAAAAGTGATATAAAAAATGAAATAAATATATAATAAAATATACAAAATGACTATAATTGAAACAGAGAAACAAATAGAAGGGGGACTTAACATGTCAGAGAAAACTGTAAAATCTGCGTCCAGTCAACATGTGGAGAAGATCGGTACCTTTGAAAAGATCGCTTATGGGGGCGGGGATCTGGCCAGTAACCTGATCCTGGTGCTGACATCAACTTTTGTAACATTTTTCTATACGGACGCTCTTGGCCTGAATGCGGCCATTATCGGAAGCATTATGATGTTTTCACGTCTGGCCGATGGTGTGACGGATATGCTCATGGGCTATGTCATGGACCGTGTCCGCACAAAATACGGAAAGGCAAGACCATGGCTGTTATGGCTGGCTGTTCCTATTGCCATAGCAACGGTTCTTGTATTCCTTGTTCCGAACACAGGGGACTTTGGTAAATATGTGTATGTGACAATCACGTATAATCTTGTAACAACATTTTTGTATACAATGATTAATATTCCTTATGGGGCTCTGACATCTTTGATGAGCCGTGATCAGAACCAGCGTACAGTGATTAATATTTTCCGTATGCTGATGGCTCAGATCGGTTCTTTGATCATTAATGCCGGAACACTGCCTCTTGTCAACGCTATGGGCGGCAGCAGCAACCAGAAAAGCTGGATCATTGTATCCGTGATTTATGGTATTATTGCGGCTGCACTGTTTTTCCTTTGCTTTGCAAAAACAAAGGAAAGAGTTCGGGTTTCCATGGAACAAAAGGAAACCATTGGTTTTGTAAAATCCTTTAAATTAATTATGAAAAACAACTGCTGGCTGTTATTGGTCGGTGTCTGGGTAAGTATGGCACTTGGTATGACTTTCAGCGGCAGCGTGGCAACTTATTATGCCAAATATGTCCTGGAAAATGAAAATGTAGCCGGTATTTTAAATTCAGCGGCAATTTTACCGGTCATTATTCTGATGGGTTTTGTAGCGCCCCTGAGTAAACGTTATGGTAAGCGTAATGTGGCGCTTGTGGGCAGTGTGATCAGCCTTGTGGCTCAGGTTGCCATGCTGATTAATCCAACCAGCACAACATGGCTGCTGATCTGCTCCCTTCTTAAAGGTGTGGGAAGTGCCGCACTTTCAGGAACCTTATTTGCCATGGTTGCGGATACAATCGAATACGGACAGTGGAAGACCGGAACCCGTGTTGAAGGCATGTTGTATTCCAGTACAACCTTTGGTGCAAAAATCGGTGCCGGCGTGGGAAGCGCCGTAGCGCTTGGTATTTTAGGCGCCGCCGGTTATGACGGACTGGCAGCCGTACAGACCGCAGGTGCGTTAAGTGCCATTAAAAACATGTATATACTTGCGCCGATCCCATTCCTTATTCTGATTCCTGTTTTCTATGCTTTTTATAAACTGGATAAGATTTATCCAAAGGTAATGGCAGATCTGGAGGAACGTGAAAAAGCCGGAAAACAATGAAAAATGATGAAAAACAGTAAAACAATCATTAATAAATAGGAGGTCCATAATATGGCAAGAAATTTTAATTATGATGATGTGCCTGCTGTGAAGACTCAGGCAGGACTTTTAAAAGGTTATTCCATGGATAATATTTATATTTTTAAGGGCATCCCTTACGCACAGGCCAAACGTTTTCAGATGCCTGAGCCGGTGACACCGTGGGCAGGCGTTCGTGATGCAACTTCCTATGGTTTTGTATGTCCCCTTTTAAATCAGGAAACACCTAACGGCGAGCTTTTGGTGCCTCACAGATACTGGCCTCAGAGCGAGGACTGCCAGAATCTGAACGTATGGACCAAATCTTTGGATGAAAGTGCTAAAAAGCCGGTTATTGTATGGCTTCACGGCGGCGGTTACTCTGCGGGATCCTCCATTGAGCAGATTGCCTATGACGGCTATAATATGTGCGATGCGGGCGACATGGTTGTCGTATCCGTTAACCACAGACTGAATATAATTGGGTATATGGATCTTTCGCCTTACGGGGAAAAATATAAAAACTCTGCAAATGCCGGACATGCCGATCTGGTTGCAGCCCTGAAATGGGTGCATGAAAATATTGCTGCTTTTGGCGGAGACCCGGAAAATGTTACAATTTTCGGACAGTCCGGCGGCGGTATGAAGGTCACAGATTTAATGCAGATTCCTGAAGCTGACGGCCTGTTTCATAAAGGATTTGTTATGAGTGGTGTCACAAAACCCGGTTTTATGCCGCCGCAACAGGGGGACGGACGTGAGATTGCAGAAGCACTGTTAAAAGAACTGGGCTTTGAGGCCGGAGATGTGGAAAAACTGGAAACTGTTCCTTATGTGGATCTGGCAAGGGCATATAACAAAGTCAGCCCGGCTCTGGCCATGAAGGGTGTTTATATCGGCGGAGGCCCGAAAGTGGATGATTATTACTATGGAAATCCTCTGGAAACTGCTTACAGAGATCATGCCTATGATATTCCGCTGCTGGTAGGCACGGTTTTCGGCGAATTTTCCTTCAGACCTCAGACCTGGAAAAAGGCTGACCTGACACCGGAGGAAACCGAGGCCATCGTCGAACAGGCATATAAGGGACATGGACATGAAATGATCGAGAAATTTAAAGCAGCTTATCCGGATAAACATCCTGTGGATGCTATTTGTCTGGACCGGGCCATGCGTGCAGCTACAAAAGATCTGGCTGCCCTTCACGCTAAAGGCCAAAAGGCACCGACGTGGCTTTATAACTTCACTCTGGAATTTCCGTTCCAGTATGACAAAATCGCATGGCACTGTTCGGATATTCCGTTTGTATTTAAAAATACAGATAAAGTGGAAATCTGTAATATTCCTGGTGTTTCCGATGAACTGGAAAATCAGATTTTTGGTGCAGTGGCTGCATTTGCAAAGTCCGGAAATCCAAACCATGAAGGTCTGCCCCAGTGGCTGCCGGTGACACCTGAAGATGAACCGACCATGATCTTTGACCGTAAATGTGAGGTGCGCCATAATTATGACGATGATCTGTTTAAATTTGTTGACGAAGTCCTTCCGCCATTCAGCATGATGGATTTGTTTGGACAGGATGTGCAGCATTGAAGTAAAATATAACTAAATAAAATTTATAAAAAAGTCCTATGAATCGGATATGATCATCTTCCGTTTTATGGGACTTTTTTGATGAGTTTGGCAGTTAAATATGGTATAATGATTGCACAAAGTGCAGTCCAAGCTGATTTCATCAGCTTGCCGTCACATACGTGACGGATTATACCGGCAAGCCACGGCTTGAAAAGTCAATGCCCTGTGGGCGCTTCCTTTTCTGCGCGCGTGGTATAATGATTGCACATAAGCGATTTCTGCGTAACCGCAAAAATTCGCTGACCATGGAAATTTTAATATGAGGTGATTTGATGGACATCCAAAAAATAAATTTAGAAAAGCTTTATAATACAAGAGATCTTGGTGGTTTTGTGACAAAGGATGGGAGAAAAATCCGCCCCCATCGTCTGATCCGCAGCGAGGATCTTTACGATGCATCCGAAAAGGATATTCAGACACTGGTCAATGTGTATGGACTCCGGACTGTCATAGATTTCAGAACAGCCCAGGAGCGGGCACAGCGTCCGGATCCGGAAATCAAAGGCGTTCAAAATATATGGCACCCTATTTTTGAGGAAAGTCATGCCGGTATTACCCGGGAAAAAGAAGGGGAGAAAGATTTTCTTGAAGGATTTATGCAGGATGCGCTTTCCGGTCATGTTTCCCCTGAGGATCGGATGAATGATATGTATTTACAGATGGTTTCCAGCGATTATGTACGGGTGCAGTACCGGACATTTATAAGTTTGCTTCTGGATCAGACCCAGGGGGCCGTTCTTTGGCACTGCAGTGCCGGAAAAGACAGAGTTGGTATGGGAACAAGCCTGATTTTATATGCTCTGGGCGTTGATATGGAGACGATTTTTGACGATTATCTGATGGTTAATGAATTTACCAGGGATGGTGTGGCTGCCCAGCTCAAAGCTCTGGCCGGCCGGGGGGCGACAGCGGCGCAGATGGATGGCTTAAAGGTCCTTTTGACGGTTAAACGCCGGTACATTGAAACGGTGTATGATTATCTGGAAAAACGATACGGGTCTTTGGATCAGAGCCTGGAACAGGCCTTTGGTATGACTCCTGAGAAACGGAAAAAGCTGCAGGAGATGTATTTAGATAGCCCGGTACAATAAGATTGCGAATCATAGGTATTTTTGTTGAAATCATTGTATTTTATTGATTTTGTGGTATAATTTATTAAAATGATGGCACGAAGCCATTGGTTTGGATGCTGAAGCACCAGAAATTTTTAACGGATATAAAAAAGAGTGGCTAAAAAATAAATTAAGACGATGATTTGCTATGAAAGCATACATATTCTCTGAAGAGGATCTGTATGCTTTATTTTTTGAAGTGGAGATTCGTTGTAGAATGGTGCGTTGGCTACAAAACTTTTGTTTTAAAAAACAAAGAAAGGAAATTATTATTTATGAAAATGAAAAAACATATTGCCATACTGTCTGTTGCACTTATGTTCATGGGGATTGTTGCTTGCACGAATACCTCTGAAAATGTGGAATCTGAAAGTTCAGACATGTTTGAAAGCAGTACAGATGGTTCGATAGCTGAAGATACAGAAGGAAAAAAAGATAGTGTTGTGATTGCCATTGGTTCTGAGCCGGAGACGCTGGATCCGACGAAAGGGTGGGGGCACGGAAACTCTCCGATTGTACAAAGTACTTTGGTAAGATATACAGCGGATCTGTCTTTTGAAAATGATCTGGCTACAGGATATGAATTGTCTCCGGATGGTTTGACATGGACCTTTACGATTCGTGATGATGCGTTTTTCACAGATGGAGAGAAAGTAAACGCATCGGATGTTGCTTTTACGCTTGAAACAGCAAAGGCTGCCCAGGGGTCGGTTGACCTTACCTATATGGAAAGCGCTGTTGCACAGGATGATACAACGGTTGTAATCACACTTTCAAAGCCGACATCTATTTTCCTTAACACATTGGCATCTGTTGGTATTGTACCCGAGCATGCCTATAGTGAAGATTACGGCACGCATCCCATCGGATCAGGTCCTTATAAATTTGTGGAATGGAAAGCTCAGGAGCAGATCATGTTTACTGCGAATGAAGATTACTATGGTGGTGTACCTTCAATCAAGAATGTAACGGTCGTTTTTATGTCGGAAGATGCTGCGCTTGCAGCTGTTCAGGCGGGTGAAGTAGATGTCGCATATTCTTCTGCAACACTCGGCACGACAGAAGTCGAAGGTTACCATATCGAAGCGATCACATCTGCTGATAATCGTGGATTCATTTTGCCGGTCCTTCCTGATGAAGGGAAGCTGACGAAAAGTGGATTTCCATATGGCAATGATGTTACATGTAATATTGAAATTCGTCAGGCAATTGCTTATGCAATTGACCGTCAGCAGATTGCAGATATTGCTTTGAACGGTTTTGGGAGACCGGCGTATTCCGAGAATGATGGTATGCCATGGAATAATCCTGAAGTTAAGATCGAAACCGATGTCGAATATGCTAAAAAACTTTTGGCGGATGCCGGATGGTCTGATACAGACGGAGATGGAATCGTGGAAAAAGATAATCTGAAAGCAGAGTTTACATGTATTTATCCGTCTGGAGATTCTGTTCGTCAGGCGGTTGCTATGGCTGCTTCAGAGCAGGTGAAGGCAATTGGAATTAAGATTAATGTAGAAGGCGTCAGCTGGGAGGAGCTTGCACAGCGTATGTTTTCGGATGCGGTTATGATGGGCTGGGGATCTTCTATTCCTAACGAAACCTACTATTTATATCGTTCTGAAGGTGCTCTGCTGGATGATTATTACAATCCGGAAGGCTATATGAGTGAAGTGACTGACACCTATCTCAATGCGGCAATGGAAGCATTGACTGTAGAGGAAGCTAACGAAAACTGGCAAAAAGTTCAATGGGATGGAACAACTGGTACCGCCATGAAGGGTGAATGCCCTTGGGTTTGGATTGTCAATTTGGATCATGTCACTTATGTCCGGGACGGCCTTTCCATAGGGGAACAGCCGATTCACGGTCATGGTCATGGTCTGCCGTTGATTCAGAATCTGAATGAGTGGTCATGGGCTGAGTAACTTTGCTGTGAAAAATGGGCCTGCCGCATCTTACCGGATGTGGCAGGCTATTCTTAATAAACAGATCTGGCGTTTTTATGAGAAAATGGGTTATTATTTTTTGAAGGCCGATAGAAATGAGGCGTATATGAAAGGCATATTTAAACGGCTTGTCCGTATCTTTTTTACATATAGTATAAAAATTATATCATTACTGCTTGCTGTAAGTATGATTTCCTTTATTCTTATCAGTGCATCACCGGTGGATCCTGTTCGGCAGTATATTTTAGGAATTGGAACTGCCATATCGCCGGAACAGCGTGCGGAAATTGAAGATTACTGGGGGGTCAATGAACCTCCGGCAGAACGATATTGTACATGGCTGTCTGAACTGCTGCATGGTAATCTTGGAGAATCTGCGATTTATCGCAGACCAGTTGCGGATATTATTGGCGAACGGTTTGTAAATTCACTTGCACTAATGTTTTCTGCATGGATACTGGCCGGTATGATCGGCTTTGTCTCAGGCTGTGTGATGGGCATGTATCACAATAGACTGCCAGATAAAATATTGAAAAAAATATGCTATATTCTTAGTTCTGTTCCTACGTTTTGGCTGGGATTGGTATTTCTGCTTGTTTTTGCTGTGTGGCTTAAATGGTTTCCTATAGGGTTTTCGTCTCCTGTGGGGGTTCTTAATAAAGATGTAACGATATGGCAAAAAATATATCATTTGATTCTTCCGGCGTTTACATTAAGCTTGATGTCTTTTTCAAATATTGCACTTCATACAAGACAAAAGTTGATCGATGTTTTAAATAGTGAATATGTTTTATTTGCAAAAGCCAGAGGTGAAAGCAAATGGACAATTCTGCGCCGCCATGGCTTGCGTAATGTGTTACTTCCTGCATTGACATTACAATTTGCATCGTTTGCGGAATTGTTTGGTGGTTCGGTTATGGCTGAGAATGTGTTTAGTTATCCGGGGCTTGGGAGTGCGGTTTCCGCAGCTGGTTTGCAGGGCGATGTTCCGTTGCTTCTCGGCGTAACATTATTCTCCGCACTGTTTGTCTGTACAGGAAATATGATTGCCAATTTGCTCTATGGCGTCATTGATCCACAGATTCGGGAGGGCGTACGGTGAAACGGTTAAACCATAGAACAAAAGCGGTTATTTTATCTGCAGTAATGGCAGTTTTATTTATTGTTATTTATATTAGTGGCATTTTAATTCCAGAAGATGCCATAACTGGCAGTTTTATAAATGCAAAGTGCGCACCCTGTCCGGAACATTTATTTGGAACTGATGCGTTAGGCCGAGATTTATTTTTACGTACATTGAAAGGCCTGTCTGTAAGTATTACGGTTGGTCTGGTGGCATCCATAATTAGTGCTGTTATTGCGGTATTGGTCGGTATTGCGGCTGCAACGGGCTCTAAATATGTAGATGCGCTTATTAATTGGATCATTGATCTTGTGATGGGCGTTCCTCATACAATATTAATTATTTTAATTTCATTTGCATTGGGACGCGGGTTAAAAGGATTGCTGGCAGGCATTGCAGCTACACATTGGTGCAGTCTGGCACGTTTAATCAGAGGAGAGGTTCTGCAGCTTCGATCACAGCAGTATGTGGCAGTGTCACGAAAACTGGGAAAATCAAGAGGATGGATTTTGATCAATCATTTATTGCCCCATTTGATTCCTCAGTTTTTTGTAGGCCTGGTTTTGATGTTCCCACATGCAATTCTGCATGAAGCTTCGATCTCTTTTTTGGGATATGGGCTGCCGCCTGAGCAATCGGCAATTGGCATTATTTTGTCTGAAAGTATGCGTTATTTGTCAACGGGAATGTGGTGGACTGCTGTATTGCCGGGGCTCACGCTTGTGTTCATTGTATTGCTTGTAGATAAGTTGGGTGATTACCTGCGTATGGTGCTTGATCCTTATAGTGCACAGGAGTAAGGAGAGAATAATGAAACATAAAAAAGAAACTTTGCTGGAAATACATAATTTATCAATCTCTTTCCGCATGTATGCGCAGGGCTTGGAACAAAAGGAACTTAAGGTTATTTCTGATTTGGATTTAACGGTATATCCCGGTGAAATCATTGCAATTGCAGGGTCTTCCGGATCTGGAAAAAGTCTGTTAGCATCTGCGATCCTGGGGATCCTTCCGGATAATGCGACCGTACAGGGTCATTTATATTACAAGGGAGAGGCGCTTACGTCTGAGCGACAGAAGCAATTTCGGGGAACAGAGATTGCTTTGGTTCCCCAGTCTGTTGCCTATCTTGATCCTTTAATGAAGGTGGGGGCACAGGCTGATGGCCATTATAGGCCAAAGCTGACAGAAAAAAGAAAACAGTTGTTTGAACGTTTGCACCTTCCCGCACAAACACAACAGCTTTATCCATTTCAGCTATCCGGTGGTATGGCACGGCGTGTTCTGGTATCTACTGCTTTAATCACAAATGCACAGCTCATTATTGCAGATGAACCTACACCGGGAATGAGCCTTGACCAGGCAATTGAAGCTTTGCGGCTATTTCGGGAAATGGCAGATGCAGGAAGCGCAGTGGTACTTATTACACATGACATTGATCTGGCGTTTGAATTTGCAGATCGTGTGGCTGTTTTTTATGCGGGAACCACAGTTGAAACGGCGCCGGCTTCTGATTTTAAAATAGGATCCGATGCTTTGAGGCATCCGTATTCTAAAGCTTTATGGAAAGCTTTACCCCAAAATGGATTTGAACCAATTCCCGGTTTTCAGCCGTATGCCGGAAATTTGCCGACAGGCTGTTTGTTTGCGCCTCGTTGTCCTTATAAAACCAGACAATGTGAAGAACAGATTCCGCCTGTATTTAAAGTCAGAGATGGAGAGGTGAGGTGTTTTCATGGCACTTGAAGCAAAAAATATTTATTTTCGATATAATCGTAAACAGTCGTGGATATTAGAAAATCGCAGTATAAGTGTTGAAAAGGAGGAACATTTAGCAATTTTTGCCCCCAGTGGCTATGGGAAAACGACATTGGCGATGCTTTTGGCAGGATATTTGAAGCCTGTTAAGGGGCAGATATTGCTGGATGGAAAACCGCTCCCCCAAAAAGGCGTATGCCCAGTACAGCTGATTTACCAGCATCCGGAAAGGGCAATTAACCCTCGGTGGAGATTAAAGCGTGTTCTTCAGGAAAGTGGAGAACTTAGAGCAGATGTGCTGGAGGCCTTTGGCATTGAGCAGGCATGGCTTGAGCGTTTTCCGCGGGAACTGTCAGGGGGTGAACTGCAAAGATTTTGTGTGGCAAGAGCATTGATGAGTGGTGCCGATTACCTTATTTGTGATGAGATCAGTACCATGCTGGATGTTGTTACACAAGCTCAAATCTGGAATGTTGTTTTGCAGGAAGCGCAAAAAAGAAAGATGGGTATTATTTCCATCACACATAATAAGTATCTTGCCGAGAGGATTGCTGAAAGAACGATTGATTTGTCTGTGTAGAACGATTTCATTTCGTGTTGGTGTTTTTCTTTTCTAATCCCCTTGACAAACCCTGTTAAAACGATTATTCTAAATTTATTATTAGTTATATACATCAGCATATGTCTGATGAAGAAAAAGGCGATGAAGAGGAGAGTAGACGCCGGACCTGTCAAAGAGAGCTTCAGTTGGTGAGAAGAAGTACAGACGAAGTCGTTGAAGATGGCCTCGGAGCCGCGCACCGACCATGCTTTGGCATATAGACTGCGATGGGAGCGCCCGTTACAGCGCATGAGTATAAGGTATGGACTGAACCGATGATTCGATGTTTGAAGCGGTTTGGAAAATAGACGTACTTACAGAGGTTCGCATTGTAAGATGCGGACGAAAAAAGGTGGTAACACGTAAGCATTGCTTCCGTCCTTGGGATACAGGGATGGAAGTTTTTTTATTTAGGAGGGAAAACATGTCTAAAAAGCCATATTACATTACAACAGCCATTGCCTATACATCAGGCAAGCCCCATATTGGAAATACTTACGAAGCTGTGCTGGCTGACAGTATTGCCCGTTTTAAAAGACAGCAGGGCTATGATGTTCGTTTCCAGACCGGAACCGATGAACATGGACAAAAAATTGAAATTAAGGCATCTGAGGCCGGAATTACACCAAAAGAATTTGTGGACAATGTTGCCGGAGAGATTAAAAATATCTGGGATTTAATGAATACATCCTATGATAAATTTATCCGTACCACAGATGAAGACCATGAACGTCAGGTACAGAAAATTTTTAAAAAGCTTTATGATCAGGGAGATATCTACAAAGGCTACTACGAAGGCAAATATTGTACGCCGTGTGAATCCTTTTTTACAGAAAGCCAGCTGGTGGACGGCAAGTGTCCGGACTGCGGCCGTGAGGTTGTCAATGCAAAGGAAGAAGCTTATTTCTTTAAGTTAAGCAAGTATTCAGATCGTTTGATCCAGTACATTAATGAGCATCCGGAGTTTATTCAGCCAGAATCCCGCAAAAACGAGATGATGAATAATTTCCTGCTTCCTGGACTTCAGGATTTGTGTGTATCCCGTACAAGCTTTTCCTGGGGAATCCCTGTGGATTTTGATCCAAAGCATGTCGTTTATGTGTGGATCGATGCCCTCAGCAATTACATTACCGGTCTGGGCTATGATCTGGACGGCAACAGTGATCCTATGTTTGATAAATACTGGCCGGCAGATCTCCATCTGATTGGGAAGGACATTATCCGTTTCCATACCATTTACTGGCCAATTATGCTGATGGCTTTAGATCTTCCGCTGCCAAAACAGGTTTTCGGCCATCCGTGGCTGCTTGTCGGTGAAGGCAAGATGAGTAAATCCAAAGGCAATGTGATTTACGCCGACGATCTGGTGAACTTTTTTGGTGTGGATGCTGTACGTTACTTTGTGCTTCATGAAATGCCTTTTGACAATGACGGCTCAATTACATGGGAACTGATGGTTGAACGTATGAATTCAGATCTGGCCAACATTTTAGGAAATCTTGTGAACCGTACGATTTCTATGAACAATAAATACTTTGGCGGCGTGATTTCCAATCCGCAGGTTGATGAACCGGTAGATGAAGAATTAAAGGCATTGGCACTCGATACGCCTAAACGTGTGGCTGCTAAAATGGATAAGCTGCGTGTGGCTGATGCCATCACCGAGGTCTTTACACTGCTGCGGCGCTGCAATAAATATATCGATGAGACAGAACCATGGGTATTGGCCAAAGATGAGGCTAAACATGACCGTCTGGCGACAGTGCTTTATAACCTTATGGAGGGGATCCGTATTGCAGCTATTTGTCTGGAAGCCTTTCTGCCGGATACAAGCAAAAAGATTCTGGATCAGTTAAATACTCAGGAAAGAAGCTTTGAAAAACTGGATACCTTCGGGATTTTGGAAAAAGGCGGTAAGGTTGTGGAAAAAACAGAGATTCTATTTGCCCGTCTGGACATGAAAGAAGTGATGGAAAAGGTAGAAACACTTAAAGCACAGCAGGAAGCTCAAAATTCCCAATCCAAGGAAGATGAAGCAGATGAAGAAATCATTGACCTTGAAGCAAAACCGGAGATTACCTATGATGATTTCAGTAAGCTTCAGTTTCAGGTCGGTGAAATTATTGCCTGCGAGGAAGTTAAAAAATCCAAAAAACTTCTTTGCTCTCAGGTAAAAATCGGCAGCCAGGTTAAACAGATTGTTTCCGGAATTAAGGGCCACTATACACCGGATCAGATGGTCGGCAAAAAGGTCATGGTTGTGGTGAACTTAAAACCGGCAAAACTGGCAGGTATTTTGTCCGAAGGTATGCTTTTATGTGCAGAGGATGCCCAGGGTAACTTATCCTTAATGGTCCCTGAAAAAGAAATGCCGTCCGGCGCCGAAATCTGCTGATGCCGATAGAATAAAACGGCATTGTCAGGGAATAAGTGGAGAGTAAAAATACCAATGGAACAATTAGGTTTTATCATTGAAATTATCGGAACTGTTGCCTTTGCTTCTTCCGGAGCCTTGATCGGCATCCGGAAGAACATGGATATTTTCGGAATTAATGTTCTTGGGATTACAACAGCACTGGGGGGTGGTCTGATCAGGGATCTGGTTCTTGGAATTAATCCCCCCAATATGTTCAGAAACAGCGTTTATGTGATTGCTGCAGTACTCACTTCGTGTGTGCTGTTTCTGATTGTACGTCTGAAGCAGGAGCTCTTAGGCAGCCGGTTTATGGAGCTGTACGAGCGTTTGATGAATGTTATGGATGCCATTGGGCTGGGTGCTTTTACCGTTATCGGAATTAATACGGCCTTAAAGGTTGGGTATGAAAGCACATTTCTGCTATTATTTGTAGGCCTGATTACAGGTATTGGCGGTGGAATGCTCAGAGATATTATGGCCGGTACAACACCGTTTGTTTTTGTCAAGCATGTTTATGCCTGTGCTTCTATTGCCGGGGCTGTGGTCTGTCTGGCTCTGCGTACGGTCTGGACCATGTCTATGGCTATGATTGCGGGAGCTGTTGTTGTGATTATTATCCGTATTCTGGCCACACGCTACCGCTGGAATCTGCCAAAAGTGCAGTGAGGAGGAAATCATGGAATCTCATAACAATCAGAAAAAAATAGCAGTGATTAATGATATGACAGGCTTTGGACGTTGCGCACTTACAGTGGCCATCCCTGTCATTTCGGTTATGAAGGTACAGTGCTGCCCTGTACCCACATCGATCCTTTCCAATCATACGGCTTTTGAAAGCTGTTTTATCGATGACTACACAGATAAAATGGAGGCCTACATCGGGGAATGGAAAAAGCTGGGACTGGAATTTTCCGGAATTTACAGCGGTTTTCTGGGATCAGAGGATCAGATTCGTATTGTGACAGATTTCTTTAAAGATTTTAAGCGGGGAGAAACTCAGATTATCATTGATCCGGTGATGGGGGATCACGGAAAGGCCTACAGAACTTACACACCTAAAATGTGTGAGGCTATGAAGGGCCTGGTGACTTATGGAAATATCCTGACCCCCAATGTGACAGAGGCCTGTATTTTGACAGATACGCCATATAAGGAAACATGGACTTTTGAACAGTTGTGTGCCATGGCTCAGTCACTGTCTGCTATGGGACCGGAAAAAGTCGTGATTACAGGTGTACCTCGGGGCGGATTTTTAGGAAATTTCTGTTATGTACGTCAGGCAGATGGACATGGTGTCAGCCTGTTAAGTAAGATTAAGCAGACCGGGCGTTCCAGATGCGGCACAGGAGATTTATTTGCCTCGATCATTGCTGCGGATGCTGTCAACGGTGTTCCCTTTGCGGCGTCTGTGCGCAAGGCTTCCAAATTTATCAAGGCATGTATTGTTGAGTCTGAGAAAAGGGAAATACCGGTGACAGACGGCGTATGTTTTGAAGATTTATTGTATAAACTCAGATAACAGACAGAGAAGGGGTTCCGCAGGCCGGGGCGCCTTCTTTTTGTTTGGGCGGAATTCCTTTGACAAGTTGTGGAATTCTTTAGAAAAGAGTCTTGTTACTTTTCTGTAATAATTCTGAAAATTCTATGAAATATATTGGATATAGGCTTTTGGTGCGTTATAATAAAAAAGAACCACAATATAAATATGAAAAGGACAGATATAAATGATATTTGATACACATGCACACTATGATGATCAGCGTTTTGATGAGGATCGGGATGAAGTGCTTTCCGGTTTAAAGGACAGGGGGGTTATGAAGCTTGTCAACGTTGGTGCAGATATACAGACCACAAAAAACAGTATTGCGCTGGCGGATCGATATCCCTTTATATACGCGGCTGCGGGCGTGCACCCCAGTGATATTGATCAGATGAATGAGGAAACCTATGCGTGGCTGGCTGCCCAGGCCGCCCATAAAAAGGTTGTGGCTATCGGTGAAATCGGTCTGGATTATTACTGGGATAAGGATCCAAAGGTTCGTGAAAACCAGAAGGTATGGTTTGTCCGCCAGCTGGAGCTGGCAAGGCAGTGCCGTCTTCCGGTGATTATTCATTCAAGAGATGCTGCAGGGGACACGCTGGAGCTGATGAAGGCCCATGCTTCCCAGATGGAAGGAGTGATTCACTGTTTTTCATCATCAGTAGAGATTGCCAGGGAATATCTGAAGATGAATTATTACATCGGTATTGGCGGCGTAATCACCTTTAAAAATTCCAAAACACTGAAGGAGGTGGCGGCCTATACACCCCTTGATCGGATTGTCGTAGAGACGGACTGCCCTTATCTGGCGCCGGTGCCTTATCGGGGAAAACGTAATGATTCCGGTTATATTCCGTATGTGATTGATGCGATTGCGGAAATTAAGGGGATTTCCCGGGAAAAGGTGGAGGCGCAGACATGGAAGAATGCGCATTGTTTGTATCATCTGAAGGATGAGTGACAGTCGTATAGGATTTGGAGGATTGGAAATGAAATTTAACAGTAAAAGACTGGGTGTTTTATTGATATCAGCAATGATGATGGGGTTTTCTGTGATCGGTTTGTATGGGTGCTCTAAAAACGGCGATGGCGGAGCCGGCAAAGATGCTCCAATATCCGGTGAAAATGCAGCTGTGGAATCCGGGGAGATTAAAGCGGAGACCAGGCCCAGCAGTCTTAAACTGGGTGCATATAAAGACATTCATGTGACCGTAGAAAAAATTCCTGATGTGACAGAGGCCGATGTTATTAATGCCATTGAGTCCATTTTAGCCAATGCCACGGTGACAAATGAAAATACATCCAGGGCCGTAGCCGAAGGCGATACGGTGAATGTGAATTATGCAGGTTACATGGATGGGCAGGAAATCCAGGATTCTGCTGTGGCAGATTACAATATTCTCATTGGCTCCGGTGTGTTTTTTGACGGCGCCGAAAAAGAGCTGATCGGTGTCCTGCCTGGAGAAACAAAGGAGATTTCTGTAGTATTTCCGGAGGGATATCCTCAGGCAGAGCTTTCCGGAAAGTCAGCGGTTTATAAGGTGACAGTTAACTATATTGATGAGACTCAGCAGGCCGCGCTTACAGATGAATTTGTTGCCAGTATTTCAGACAGTCAAACCGTGGATGCGTTCAGACAGGAGGTCAAGGATACATTAACTGAAAGTCGGGAAAATGAGCGGCGCCTGGCAAAGGAGACGGCGGTATGGAGTCAGGTGTTGGCGAATACCGATGATGTGGTTTTTAATTCTGACCAGGTTGAAGCCATTGTTGATGCGTATAAGGCATATGATGAAGCTGCGGCGAAAGATTTTGAGATGTCCCTGGAAGACTATGTGGTACAGTATCAGCAGATGGATTATGATACCTATATGAGCCAGCTGGAAAAGCTGGCCCAGGATGAAATCAGAGAAGAATTGACCGTGGAAGCCATTGCCAAGGCTGAAAATATTCATGGGGACAAGGCTACGGAGGCGGAGATTGAAAGATGTGCCCGGGAACTGGGCTATGAAACGGTGGATGCTTATAAAAACAGCCGTTCTGATGAGGAAAAAAATTATGATGTGAAACGGATTCGGGTCATGGATTTTGTGATGTCTTGTGCACAGATAACGGAGGTGAATGAATGACAGTAAGAAAAAAGAAAAGCAGACATACAGGATTGATTATCGGAATGACATTATTGCTCCTTGCTGCATTGGCGGCGGCAGCCGGCGCGGGCTGGTATTTTATGGTTTATTTACCAGGCCAGCCAAAGGCGGAGGATACATTTAATGCTTATGTGGAGGCCGTGGAAGCTGGAAATTATGAGGCTATATATGATATGGTGCATCCGGATGTGGGACAGAGTATTGACAGAGAGACACTGACGGCCCGTTATACGAATATTCTGGGCGGCATTGATGCCAGGAATGTGAAAATTACGCCTGTAAACAGTGAGGAAAAGAATGACCGGTGGACTTTCAATTTCAGAATGTCTATGGATACAGCCACGGGCAATATGGATAACGGCTATTCCATGGAAATTGTAAAGGATGATCAGGGTCAGTATAAAATTTTATGGAGTTCCAACCTGATTTTTCCGGCGCTTAAAGATACGGATAAGGTTCGGGTGAATACGCTGGAAGCCAGCAGAGGAACGATTTATGACAGAAACGGCAGCCCGTTGGCCGTGAATGGTACTGCGGCCAGTATAGGTCTTGTGCCGGGCAAAATAAGCACTCAGACAGGGGATGAGGATCTGGACCGACTGGCCGAAATTCTGGAAGTTTCCAGAGAATTTATTGACAGCCAGTTAGGTGCCTCCTGGGTGACCAGTGATGTATTTGTGCCCATTCGAACCGTAGCAGCGGATGACCAGGAGATGATTGATCAGGCGCTGACTGTTCAGGGCGTGATGGTGAATGAGACACCGTCCAGGGAATATCCGTTGGGCAGTGCACTGGCACATCTGACAGGGTATGTTCAGGGGATCAGTGCCGAGGAACTGGAAGCGATGAGCGATCAGGGTTATGACAGCGAAAGTGTGATCGGGAAAGCCGGATTGGAGCAGCTTTATGAATCCACATTAAAAGGTGAGGATGGCTGCGAAATTTTAATCTTGAACAGCGATGGAACCAAAAAGGAAACTCTGGGTTATAAGGCGGCTGTCAATGGTCAGGATATCTATCTGAATATTGATACCCAGCTTCAGCTTCAGCTGTATGAGGCTTTAGGTGAGGACAAGGGCCTGGCTGTGGCTATGAATATGAAAACCGGTGAGGTGATGGCACTGGCCAGCACACCTTCTTATAATCCCAATGAATTTGTGGCCGGTATTCTGACAAGCCGGTGGGAAGAATTAAACAGTAATGAGGGTCAGCCTTTTTATAACAGATATGCATCCTCATGGGCACCGGGTTCTGTATTCAAACCGATAACGGCAGCCATCGGCCTTACCAATAAAACCATTGATCCCAACGCCGTTGAGCCAAGTAACGGCCTTAGCTGGCAAAAGGATTCTTCCTGGGGAAATCTGACGGTGACAACACTGGAAACTTATGGAGATGTAACCTTGAAAAAGGCAATTGCCTATTCAGATAATATTTATTTTGCAAAAAAGACCATTGGTATGGGCCGGGATGCTTTTGTGTCCGGTTTAGATGCGATGGGCTTTGGAGAAGCGCTGCCCTTTACCATTGGGCTGGCAAATTCCACTTATGGCACATTGCGTGAGAGCAATGATGAGATTTTGCTTGGGAACAGCGGCTATGGTCAGGGAGAAATGCTTGTGAATCCTGTTCACCTGGCATCAATTTATACTGCGTTTAAAAATGACGGAGATATCATCGTTCCCCAGCTGATGAAAGATTCGGAAATTACTTTTTGGAAGGAAAATGTATTTGACAGTGAAGCTGTAAATACGGTGGCGGATGCCATGCGCATGGTGATCAGCGAGGGGACGGGAACCGAAGCCCAGATCAGCAGTCTGGCGCTGGCCGGCAAGACCGGTACAGCAGAGATCAAGGCCTCTCAGGATGATACGACAGGAACCGAGCTGGGGTGGTTTTTAGCCTATGAGGCTGACAATAACGATGATCCCCTTTTGATTCTGATGATGATTGAAGATGTCAAAGACAGAGGCGGCAGCCACTATGTGGTGCCAAAGGTGAGGGATGTATTTTCTCTCTACAGAGGTGTGGGCTGAATGGCCGATGACTAAAACAGGGATTTGAATCCACAAAATATATATGGATTCAAATCCCTGTTTTTTATTTTTTCCTCTTAGAGCGTATGGTGGACAGTTTCCCCAGCGCCCACACAAAAAGCATAATCAAAAGTGTCGCTGTAAAAATTCCAGCCATGCCTTTTCCCATAATTTCCAGTGCAATTAAAAAATTTTCCATCATAATTTTAGCCTCCAATCACAGATAACTGGATACGATCTGAATGACAAGACCGCCGGCAATAACCGAAGCGATCTGGCCGGACACATTGGCGCCGGCTGCATGCATAAGAATAATGTTTCCACGTTCTTCTTCTCCGGCCAGCTTCTGGACAACGCGGGAGGCCATTGGAAATGCAGAAATTCCTGCGGCTCCGATCATTGGATTGATTTTCTTTTTCCGGAAAAGATTAAGGAATTTGGCCAGAAGAACGCCGCCCACAGTGTCAAATACAAAGGCCAGTAGGCCGATACCCATGATTAGAATGGTATTGATATTGACAAAGGCTTCAGCCCGCATACTGAAGGAAATTGTAATTCCAAGGAGCAGGGTGATCAGATTGGTCAGCGTTGTTTGGGCCGTTTCCGACAGTGTGCCTAAAACGCCACATTCTCTAAGCAGATTTCCGAACATGAGGAAGCCTACAAGGGAAATGGATGCAGGTGCAATGAAACCTACAATAATGGTTACAGTAATGGGAAATGCGATTCGGACAATTTTGGATACCTGAGCAGGGTGATATTCCATGTGAATCCGACGTTCATTTTTCGTTGTGATGGCCTTAATGACCAGCGGCTGAATGATTGGGACAAGGGCCATGTAAGAATAGGCGGCTACGGCGATGGCTCCCACATAGTTAGAGTCCAGCACCTGGGAGACAAGAATGGCGGTTGGTCCGTCTGCAGCGCCAATGATGCCGGCCGAAGCGGCGTCCTGAAGAGAAAAACCCATCAGAGCTGCCGCACAGATGGCAAAGAAAATACCAAACTGAGCCGCTGCTCCGAAAAGAAACATGACCGGGTTGGCCAACAGAGGGCCAAAGTCAATCATAGCGCCGATTCCGATGAAAAGAAGCAGCGGCAGTGCCTCGGAAGCCTCGATTCCGGTTTCGAACAGCCATTGAATAATACCGCTTGTTTCTCCCACACCCTCTGTTATCTGATTAATTGCTCCGGAGAGCGGAAGATTGACAAGAATGGCGCCAAAGCCCATGGGCAGCAGCAGTGCCGGCTCACATCCTTTTTTGATTGCCATGTAAATCAGGCCGATGCCGACCAGATACATGATACATTGCTGCCATGTGACAGCCTGAAGTCCTTCCAGAAGAAAATCCATAAAAACACCCCTTTACATTAAAATAAAATTTGTATATGGAACACAATATATAAAAAAATATATATAAAAAAGACTTTTATTACAGACTGCTTCTGTAATAAAAGTCTTGCCATTCAAACCAGCGAGCGGATATTCTTATCGTACTGACGCCTGAAGGTCCATAATCATTATGGCGGCTACTCCCCTTTATTAAATACTATTATACTCTGATTTGTTGATGTGTCTACCATAAAATCATGAAATATGTGTATCATTTAAGTCATAATTGATAATTGTATAATCGATTTCTTCCAAAACATCATCGGGCATTCCAAATAGCCCGTCCTGGTCAATGGAAATCTGCACAGGAATGGTGACAGGATCACTGTAGGGTACCTGTTCCAGATGGGATCTGAAGATATCAATGGCATTGAGAACATAATCGCTGATGAAAGCCTCATCATCCAGACTGGCCATTTCGCTGTTGACCGATGGGTCCATACTTTCATAAAGCTGTTGGATCTGAGCATCGCAGGCATTATAAATATCGATGGGTGTAATAGTGACCGAAAGATTACCTTTACTGTCGGCAGGTCCAACCTCATATTTGGCACACTGATAAATATCGTTGATGAGCAAAGCGGCTTCGGTCAGCAATTCCTGTGAAATGACACTATTTTCTTCATCTTCCAGGCTGTCGGGCTGTTCAAACCCAAGATAAGACAGGAAAACCCAGGATTCGTAATACAGCGCAGAAATATAGGCGTCTTCCAGTTCGCTTTCTGAGATATCGACGTATTGAGGCAGATCGGAAAAGTTTGCCAGATATAATGCATCCAGATAGGCTTTTACGTAACCGCTGCATTCGAAGTTGATTTGTTCCAGCCGGGAAACCTGAGGATAGGGTTCCTCATCCAGCAGGTCAAAGCCTTTGATGGATGCGATCATCAGCTGTTTGAGCGCATCGGCGTCTATGGACATATTTTCCGGCTGAGACCCGGTGACGGAAATATTGACTGTAACGGTTGTCGGGGTATCTGCGCCGATGAGCTGAGTTTCAAACATGGTGATTACCTGGTCAAGGTAGGTTTTTTCAAACTGTTCATCACTAAGCTCTGAAAATTCCAGAGAATTATTTCTCAGATAAAAATCATAATAGTAGTCATCCAGATCCTGGGCCAGGTCCACCAATACAGTAACCGGATGCACGCGAACCGTGATATTACCGTTTTCATCTGCATCGGAAAGATCAAAGGTTGCCTTGGCGATCATATTTTTAAGAAGATCCTGTACAAGCTGTACAGAGCTGTCACAGGGTACAGGCAGGCCGATATATTTAAGGAAAACCATGGTCATATCATTGAGCGTCCGAGTGTAAGTGCTGTCGATGGCAGCCTTCATTTTCCCACCGATTGGGGCTGAGGGCGATACCTCTCCCAGATAAAGACTGTCAATGCATGCCTTGGAAAATCCTTCATAGTCGGTTCTTTCTTCACAGCCCGCCAGAAAAATCAAGGACGCAGCCATGGTGATTGCCAATATCAGCCTGTGTACAGGATTTTTCAATAAGATCTCCTCCTTAATCCAAAGTATAATTGATAAGTGTCATGTCAATTTCCTGCTGTTCTTCATCGGTGATGCCATAAACATTATTGCTGTCAGGTACAACATGAACAGTAATGGTGACAGGATCGCTGTAAGCTATCGGATCCAGATGCTTGCGGAAAATTTCGATAACAGGATCCATAAAGGCATGGATGTATTCCTCGTCAGTATAATCCGAGAATTCATAATTGTTATTCCGTTCGGCAAACTCTGTGCCAAAGTTCATGATTTCCTCATAAACATCATTATAAATATCAATGGGTGTAATCACAATGTCTACGTAGCCGTCTTTATCGGCTTCTTTGACTTCGTATTTGGAATAGGAATAAATATCCTTCATTAATTCCATAACTTCATTGTATACATCATCCGGAAGATCTTCTTTAGTCAGGCCCAGAAAGTCCAGAAGCACCTGAGATTCAATGTCAATTCCTTCAAGATAGATCTCTTCGACCTCATCCTTGCTGGTCTGGGTGTCAGTGACATGGCGGGCAAAGTCTCCTTTGTACATGGCATCCAGCATACCTTTGATATATCCCGAACAGTCAAAACGCTGACTGCAGCCTGCCAGAATCGATGCAGTCATCATAAGAATTAAAAGACAGGCTATGATTTTTTTTGTGGTTTTCATACAAATCTCCCCTCGGTATTTAATATTTGTATGTCTATTTTATCATATAATATGCCAATATTCAATCAAATTCGATCAAAGCCGAATTGGAATTTAAGCCTGCATCTTGTTCAGGTATTTAGATCATGATATAATTGACATCTAAGACGAAACCAATAAAAAGGTTGTTGAGAAAAAGGTAATCATTTATAAAGAAAAGAACGGAGGCGTCGGATGACAGATCAGGATAAACTTTCAAATCCTCAGAAGACAATCGAAATTATACAAAAATATAAGTTTAATTTTCAGAAAAAGTTTGGGCAGAATTTTCTTGTGGATGCTCATGTCCTGAACAAAATTATTAAGGGGGCACAGGTGACAAAAGAGGATATGGTTCTGGAGATTGGGCCGGGTATTGGAACAATGACGCAGTATCTGGCGGAGGCGGCCGGAAAGGTGGTTGCGGTGGAAATCGATAAAAATCTGCTGCCCATTCTGGATGAGACATTGCAAGAATATGACAATGTTACGGTCATTAACAATGATATTCTTAAACTGGATTTAAACGGGCTGGCTCAGACCTACAATAACGGCCGTCCCATTAAGGTTGTGGCAAACCTTCCATACTATATTACAACGCCGATTATTATGGGACTTTTTGAAAGCCATGTGCCGCTTTACAATCTGACGGTTATGGTGCAAAAAGAGGTGGCCCGCCGTATGGAAGCAGGTCCGGGAACAAAAGATTATGGTGCATTGTCGCTGGCGGTTCAATATTATGCAAAACCCTATATTGTGGCCAATGTTCCCTGTAACTGTTTTATGCCCAGACCAAACGTGGATTCCGCTGTGATCAGGCTTACAAGGCATGAAAAGCCGCCGGTCCAGGTTGATGATGAGGCGCTGATGTTTAAAATGATCCGGGCAGCATTTAATCAGCGGCGAAAAACACTAGTGAATGCTTTGGGGAACTGTGCGGAGCTGTCTTTAGATAAAGGCAGAATTCAGGATGCACTCATGGGGCAGGCGCTGTCGCTTACCGTAAGGGGAGAGGCGCTTACACTGGAACAGTTTGCAGCACTGGCTAATGCTTTACATAGGATATCCAACTAAAATCATTCGAATTTTGTTTGTGTATCAGAAAGAGAGGGCTTATGATTGTCATTGACCATTTAACAAAAATTTACAAGCTGAATAAAAAACAGCAAAAAGAACTTAAAACAAAGGATACTATTAAAAAAGCCGTTGATGATTTGTCTCTGGAAATCCCGGATGGAGAAATTTTCGGACTGCTGGGAACAAATGGCGCCGGAAAAACAACCACACTGCGGTGTATGGCGACATTGCTTAAACCGACCGAAGGCAGTATTTTGGTAGATGGTTTTGATGTGAAGCAGGATGCCTATGAGGTTCGGCGCAGGATCGGTTTTCTGACCAATGAAATTAAGATGGATCCCCAGTTTACGCCGGATTATCTTTTTTCATTTTTCGGTCAGCTCCGCGGTATGACAGGGGAGGCGATCGACAAAAGGAAACAGGAACTTTTTGAATATTTTGGCATCTCTGAATTTAAGAATAAAAAGGTTGAGGAGCTTTCAACGGGAATGAAGCAAAAGGTAGCTATCGCAGTAAGCCTTGTTCATGATCCGGAAATTGTTATTTTCGATGAGCCTACCAGCGGTCTTGATATTATTACCGCCAGAGCTGTGTTGGATTATCTGAGGAAACTGAAAAAAGAAGGCAAAACAATCATTGTTTCCACGCATATTATGTCTGAGGCTGAAAAACTGTGCGACCATATTGCCATTATTATTGACGGCCGTCTGTCGGCCTGTGGAACCTTGCAGGAACTTCTGGAACGTACCGGTACAAAGGATCTTGAGGACGCATTTTTTGAATTTTATAAAGCATTCGGTAAGGAGGTGTAAGCAATGAAAGGACTTAAAGTTATTTTTAATAAGGAAATGCACCGGGTTTTTAAGGAACCGAAAATGATCTTTTCACTGTTTATTCTTCCGGTTGTGATGATGATTTTTATTTATGGGCTGATTGGATATCTGGGGCAGAATATGGCCGATGATATTCAGGCGCATGTGTCTAATGTTTACATTAAAAATTGTCCGGATGAAATCAGGGAAGGCCTTAAGGATTTTACTGACCAGTCTCAGGTCACATGGCTTACGGCTGAGGATGATATTGAAATTCTGAAGCCAGGAATTGCAGACGGGGATATTGACCTTATTGTGGAATTCCCGGAAGGCTTTATGGAAGATATCAAGGCCTATGATGCAGGGGCCGCGATTCCGGATGTGCATACTTTTTATAATCCTTCCGAGGATTATTCTATGAAAGCAAAAGAACTGTTTGACGGTGTGGTTGATCAGGTGATCCGGCCGTCCCTTTTACAGGACAGAATCGGAGATTTGTCCAGGCTGGATATATTTACCGTAGACCGGGATAATGATACGTCGCAGATTGTCAATGAAAAGAAGGCTTCCGGAAAGATGCTGGCCATGCTGCTTCCGTATTTGATTACGATGCTGCTGTTTGCAGGTACCATGAGTCTTGGTACGGATTCCATTACAGGTGAAAAAGAACGGGGAACCATGGCAAGTATGCTTGTAGCGCCGGTCAAACGCAGCCATATTGTTCTTGGAAAGCTACTGGCTCTGACCTGCATGTCTATTTTGTCTGCGGCTATTTATATTGTGGTTCTTGTGGTTGCCATGCCTAAGGCGCTGGGGGTTGGCGGCGGAGACATTTCGTTTTCACCGGATCAGATTCTTATGATTGCTGTACTGATGATTATCCTGGCATTTTTTTATGTGGCCGCAGTGGGAATCATTGCAGTTTTTGCAAAAACTATGAAAGAGGCCACCACCTATGTGACACCCCTGTATCTTTTGGTTATTGTGGCCGGTTTAATTACAATGCTTAAAACGACTGGGGGCCACGAATTTTTTGAATACCTGATTCCGGTATACAGCAGTGCTCTGGCGCTGGGAGAGGTGCTGACCCATGAACTGACAGTCCCCCATTTCATCATGACTGCCGGCTCCACGCTGATGCTCAGCCTTATACTGACCGCAGTGATCGCAAAAACTTTTGACAACGAAAAGGTTATGTTTAACGCATAGTTCTAATCCTCCTTAAAGACGCATAAAGTAGTCTAAAAGGAGGATTTTTTTATGGCTGACTATAATAGATTCATCTCCTATATTTATTTGTATGAGCGGGGAATGAAGACAATCAATACCGGATTTGCAAAAGTTGAAAGCAGAGGCCCGCAGTGCCGGATTGACATTACGATGAAAAATATGTATCACGAAAGCCATGTAAAATTCAGCACATATATGTTTGTGAGAAAAAAAGGTGCGCTCCTTGGAATTTATCTGGGAAAACTGAAAACAGAAAGCAGCATGGGTGAATTCCACGGAATGACCGATGCCGGCAATATTGAAAGGTCCGGTTATAGCCTGGAACAGATTGCAGGCATGATTATTCGCGGGGACAACGGGAAAATTTATGGTACAGGCTGGGATGATGAGGTGCTGAACGTGGAACGGTTTGTTCCCATAGATGAATATGATGAAGGGACGATGACCGAAACGGATGACAAACCGTTACAGGATTTTGAGGAAGTCCCGCCGGAAACCGTAGAAGGTTCACCGGAAACCGTAGAAGGTTCGCCGGAAACCATAGAAGGTTCGCCGGAAACCGTAGAAGGTTCGCCGGAAATTGTAGAAGGTCTGCCGGAAACTGACGCCAGTGCTTCAAATACAGAAGCTGATTTGGAAGCATCTGATCTGGGAAATTTGAAGGATCAGTCCCTTCATGCAGAGGAAATGTGCGGGATGGCACCGGTTTTTTTCAGCAAAGAGACCTGTGTGTCAAAGGAAGCCCCGAAGGCGGGCATGGAACCTGAGGATTCAGATCAATATAACCCTGAGAAACAGGCCGTTGTCTGCGAAAAACGCCGCAGTGAACAAAAAGGACAAGACAGTATGGAGCGGCTATTTGAAAGAGGGCTGCGTATGTTTCCTTTTGAAGATGGAGAAATTTCTGACTGTATTCGCATGGAGCCCCAGGATATCGGAAGCCTGCCTATGAAATATTGGATTTTTGCCAATAACAGTTTCCTTCTTCACGGTTATTACAGTTACAGACATCTTATTTTGGCACGAATGAAGGATGGAAAATGTATTCTGGGTATACCAGGTGTGAATTACAGCCGGGAGCAATTTATGGCCGGCATGTTTGGATTTGATTATTTTAAGCCTGTGCGGGCACATATGCCTGAAAGCTGTGAGTTCGGTTACTGGTATACAGTGCTGGAATAAGGGATTTTGGTCCAACAGATACTGGTAAAAATCAAATATTGCAGTATAATAGAATCAGATGCCGCCTGCCGGTGCGGAGGGGGTGTACAATATAAAGAATGGAGTGGTTATTTTGAAGGTGGGTCTGATTTTATATTCGGTGAGAGATCATATGGCAGAGGATCCATTGAAAACAGTGGAAGCTGTTGCACGGATGGGGTATAAAAATATTGAGGTGTGCAACCATAATGCGATTCATGATCCGGGCTGTGGTTTTGGTGTGGATGCAAAAGAACTTAAGGAAATTTTTGATCATTACGGGACAAAGGTGATCAGTGCCCATATTTTTCCTTTTGAAAAATCAGATATACAGGCTGTACTAAACTATAATTCGGTTTTAGGAAACAATAATATTGTAAATCCCATGGGGCGATTCAGCACTTATGATGATCTGATGCGTCAGTGTGAGTTTTTTAATCATATGGGGAGAATCTGTGCCCAGGCCGGTATGACGTATTTGTACCATAATCATAATCATGAGTTCAGAACAATTAACGGGAAATATATTCTGGACTATATTATTGAAAATACAGATCCCAATTATCTTTCTCTTGAACTGGACACTTTCTGGGTTATGCGGGCAGGATTAAATCCGGTGGAGCAGATTAAACGTCTGGGCCGCCGGATTCGGCTGGTTCACCAGAAAGATTTTGCATGGGACAGCCTTGTACCCATTAATCTTAACGGACTGGATCCGGATGCTTTAAAGTTAAAGCCCGGGGAGGTTGTAGGATTGGACGGAAACAGTGATTATGCGGCCCGGGGCGGCATGACAGCTCAGGAGGAAAAACGGCAGAAATGGGCAGCAACCACGGCCTTTACAGAGATTGGCACAGGAATCATGCCTATTCAGGATATTATTAATGCAGCGAATACATATACGAATGCACAGTATATTATTCTGGAACAGGATGCGACCCGCATGCCGACGCAGATGGACAGTATTGAAAAAAGCATGGAGGGCTTCAGGAAATTTGACGGTATTTCCTGGGATGCATAAAAATAATTCTGAAAAATCAGGGAGCTTTTGCCGGGGCATGTATCGGGCGGGGCTCCCTGATTTGCTGTGTGCATCTGTCAGTTTGTGCTGTTTAGTATAGTGAAATTTTTTGTTTTTTCATACTTGACATTAATCAAAGTTGGTGTATAATGTTAGTTGTTTAGTAAAACTGAATTATTTGTTTAAAAATATCCGACAGAGACTGTAAAAATCAAGGTGTTCACAGAGGTATTTATACGGTGTCTGATGGATATTTTTTTGCGGTACAAAAGAAATTTTTTGCTGCTTTTTGGGGCGGTAAGACGGGAAAGGTGCGAATCATGCAAATTGGAGAAAAGCTGAAACGGCTGAGAGTTAAAAACCAGCTGACACTGGAGGAGCTGGCCAACAGAAGTGAAGTGACCAAGGGATTTCTTTCTCAGGTGGAGCGAAATCTGACGTCTCCATCGATTGCCACATTGGCGGATATTCTTGAAGCGCTGGGGACAACGCTGGGAGAATTTTTTTCCGAAGACAAGGAAGAAAAGATTGTATTTGCTGCCAGCGATTTTTTTGTAAATATTCAGGATGACTACAGTATTTCCTATATTGTGCCCAATGCCCAGAAAAACAGTATGGAACCGATGCTGATGGAGCTTAAAGGGGGCGGGCGCTCTGAAGAATACGGGCCTTTTGAGGCTGAGGAATTCGGCTATGTTTTACAGGGCAAAGTCATCCTTCATTACGGGGACCGGAAGTATACCGTAAAAAAGGGACAGTCTTTTTATTTCAAGGGAGACCGAAGTCATTATCTGAGTAATGAGTGGGAATCTGTGGCCAAGGTGATCTGGGTATCAAACCCGCCATCATTTTAAGAGTGAGGTAACGAAGGATGAATAAATTAATTGAGTTAAAAAATCTGACAAAGAATTTTGAAGATCAGCAGGTTCTTAAAGGGATTAATCTGGATATCCATGAGAATGAATTTCTGACACTTCTTGGCCCCAGCGGCTGCGGCAAGACAACAACTTTGAGAATTATTGCCGGATTCGAGGAACCAAGCGATGGACAGGTGCTGTTTAATGGTGTTGAGATTTCCAAAGTGCCGCCGTATAAGCGTGAGGTGAACACGGTATTTCAGAAGTATGCACTGTTTCCTCATATGAATGTCTATGAAAATATTGCGTTTGGACTGAATATTAAAAAAATGGATAAGGCCCTTATTCGCCAGAAGGTGGAAAAAATGCTGGCGCTGGTTGGCCTGGCCGGATTCGGAAATAAAGATGTGACCTTACTTTCCGGTGGCCAGCAGCAGCGTGTGGCGATTGCCCGGGCACTGGTCAACGAACCTAAAATTCTCCTTTTGGATGAACCTTTAGGTGCCCTGGACGCAAAAATGCGTAAGGAGATGCAGCGAGAGCTGAAAAAAATTCAGCGGGAGGTCGGCATTACATTTATTTATGTGACCCATGACCAGGAAGAAGCCCTGTCCATGTCTGATACGGTTGTTGTTATGAATGACGGTGTGATTCAGCAGATCGGTTCTCCAACGGATATTTATAATGAGCCTGAAAATCGTTTTGTGGCAAAATTTATCGGTGAATCCAATATAATTGAAGGAACAATGATCCGGGATTATCTTGTGGCGTTTGACGGTGTGGAGTTTGTCTGTGTGGATAAAGGCTTTGAGGATCACGAACCCATTGAGGTTGTGCTACGTCCGGAGGATCTGGATATTGTGGCACCGGAGAAGGCCAAAATTACAGGAACTGTCCGGTCGGTTGTATTTAAGGGTGTTCACTATGAAATTATGGTAGAGACAAAATATCGGATGTATATGGTGCATACAACGGATTATGCGGAAGTGGGCCTTGAGGTGGGGCTGTTATTCGGACCTGAGGATATCCATGTGATGTGCCAGATGGGAGGATACTGATGAAGCATTTTAAAAAATTGACATGGCCTTATGCCATATGGGCCATTCTCATGATTGCTGTGCCGCTATTCCTTATTGTACTTTATGCGTTTACCTCGGATGGCAATACGGTTAAAACGCTGAATTTTTCTATTGAAAATTTTGCAAAGATTCTGGAACCCACGTACCTGAATGTGCTTTGGAAATCTATGCGACTGGGCGCCATTACAACAGTCATCTGTTTTTTGACCGGTTATCCTCTGGCCTATCTGATTTCCAGATGCAAGGAGGAGGTTCAGAGCTTCCTGATTCTTGGTGTGACGATTCCCATGTGGATTAATATGCTGCTGCGTACCTATGCCTGGATGAATCTGCTGGCGGATAACGGGATTATCAATAATCTGCTTGGCAAACTGGGGATTGAACCGGTTCAGATGATGTATACCGATTTTTCAGTTATTTTGGGTCTTGTATGCAACTTCCTGCCGTTTATGATTATTCCTATTCATACTTCTTTAAGTAAAATGGATAAATCTTTGCTGGAAGCTGCCAGCGATCTGGGGGCGAATCCGGTGCAGGCTTTTTATAAAGTAACCTTTAAGCTGTCCATGCCGGGGGTTTTGAATGGTGTGATTATGGTTTTTCTTCTGTCCATTTCCACCTTTGTGATACCAAAGCTTCTTGGCGGGGGACAGTATGTACTTGTGGGAAACCTGATTGAATCTCAATTTATTTCTGTGGGCGACTGGAACTTCGGAAGTGCGATTTCACTGCTTTTAGCAGGGATTATTCTTATATTTATGAAGCTTATGAAAAAGATTGATGTACAGGAGGACTAAAGCACAGATGAAAAAATTAAGACGTTTTTTTTCCAGATTTTATATGGTTTTATGCTTTGCGTTCTTCTATTTGCCGATTTTGGTGACCGTGATATTTTCATTTAATTCATCGAAGTCACTGACTAATTTTACAGGATTTTCCATGCGCTGGTACAGTGAACTTCTGGCCAACGGGGAAGTGATGTCCGCTGTGTATGTATCTGTGACCGTGGCGCTTTTGTCTACGGCGATTTCCACGGTACTTGGAACAATGACCGCAATCGGACTTTCCAAATCCCGGAAGTTTATGAAGGAGTACCTGCTGAATATTAATAATATTCCGATTCTGAATCCGGAAATTGTGACAGCTATTTCTCTGATGCTGCTGTTTTCATCTCTGGCTATTCCAAAGGGATATTTGACAATGCTGCTGGCGCATATCAGCTTTTGCACGCCTTTTGTGATTACCAGTGTTTATCCAAAGGTAAGAAGCCTTGACCCTAACCTGGCCAATGCGGCGATGGATTTGGGGGCTACGCCGTTTCAGGCGCTGACAAAGGTTATCCTGCCGATGATTCGCCAGGGGATTTTTGCCGGAGCTCTGCTGGCATTTACGATGTCCTTTGATGATTTTGTTATTTCCTATTTTGTGTCCGGCAATGGTGTAAAAAATATTTCGATTATTGTCTACAATATGACCAAACGAATTAATCCAACGATCAATGCCCTGTCGACAATTGTGATTGTTGTGATTGTAATTATTGTGGCAGCGGTTAATATTATTCCCATGATTCGCAAAAAAAAGGGAATTTCCGAAATTTCACCGGTGAACCGGAAACGGCGGACAATCGGGACGATTGTGGCCTGTATTCTGGTGATATCTCTTGTGGCAGGCGTCACCTATATCAGTAAAGGTGCAAAAAAGGTTCTTCATGTGTACAATGCCGGAGAGTATATGGATCTTAGTCTTCTGGAAGAATTTCAGAAGCAGTATAACTGTCAGGTTGTTTATGAAACCTTTGAGTCCAATGAAATGATGTATACCAAGCTGGCCAGCGGTGAAAGCTATGATATTATTATTCCGTCAGATTATATGATTGAGCGTCTCATTAAGGAAGAATGGCTTCAGCCGATACAGTGGGATCTGATTGAAAATAAAGATAATCTTATGGATGAGGTTATGAATAAAAGCTATGATCCGGGAAATGCTTATTCGGTTCCGTATTTCTGGGGCACCGTTGGTATCCTTTATGATACAACCGTGGTGGATGAAGCAGATTTGGCTGATGGATGGAATGTTCTTATGAATGAGAAATATAAGGGCAATCTGTATATGTATGATTCGGAGCGAGATTCCTTTATGGTGGCTTTAAAGGCTTTGGGATATTCGATGAATACCCATGATGAGGCTCAGATTCAGGCGGCTTATGACTGGCTGATTCAGCAAAGAGACACGATGGATCCGGTTTATGCCGGCGACGATGTGATTGATAACATGATTTCCGGAAATAAGGCTATGGCTATTGTATATTCTGGGGATGCCGCTTATATTATGTCTGAAAATGAAAATATGGACTATTTTACGCCGCCAGAGGGGACCAATATATGGTATGATGCCATGGTGATCACAAAAGATTGTGTCAATGTGGAACTGGCACATGATTTTATTAACTTTATGATCAGCGATGAAGCGGCTCTGGCCAACACAGAGGAAGTGGGGTATACGTCCGGTGTAAGTTCTGCCTTTGAAGAAATGCAGCAGACAACCTACGCGGGTGTAAGTGCCTATGTTCCGGATACAGCCAATACCAACAATGAAATATTTGCTTATCAGGAAACAGATATTAAAAAACTTTTCGCTGAACTGTGGACAAAGGTGAAGGCACAGTAAAGCGTAAAAAACGTCTTTTTGACCGATGAAGTGTATGCGGTCAGAAAGACGTTTTTTTGATGCTGAGATTGCAGGAGAAAAGGGAGAACGTCATTTTTTTGTTGGACAGGTGGTTCATTCTTGACAGTTTGACTTTTTTCGTGATATTCTAGGACACGTTGAAGAGTTACTTTGATGAATTTTAGCGATTGATGTATAGCAGGAATGGGGGTGCGAGTTATGGATATGATGAGGCAGGCGGATGCGCGGCCAGGTGAGCTGAGACTGGCCGATACAGGGGATATCATAGAGATATTGAACATTATTTCCCAGGCCCAGCACTATTTTAAAACGCAGGGAATCGATCAATGGCAGAATGGTTATCCTGATCGGTCTGTTGTGGAGCAGGATGTGGCGTCCGGCCAGTGCTTTGTGTATGTCCAAAACGGTCGGGTGGCAGGAACAGCCGTACTTTCACTGGCACATGAGCCTACGTATGACCGGATTTATGATGGACACTGGAACAGCAGCGGTCCTTATGGCGTGATCCACCGTATTGCGGTAGATCCTGGTGTAAAAGGCGGCGGTATTGCAGGACTGTTTGTGGATGCTTTGGAAAAAATGTGTATAACGCACGGAATTTGTGCCATTCGTGTGGATACCCATCGGGATAATCGTTCCATGCAGGCTGTTTTGAAAAAATATAATTTTCAATATTGCGGCATTGTGTATATGGCTGATGGGGGAGAACGCCTTGCCTTTGAAAAGGCGGTTTGTATTGCTTAAAAGCGGAAACAATGCACGGAAACTATTTAAAATGGAGAGATGATGTTTTGAGTATCAGGAAAAATTATAATCATACAATCTATGCCTCTTATATTGGTTATATAACGCAGGCAATTATTAACAACTTTGCACCGCTGCTTTTTTTGACCTTTCAATCCGAGTACAGTATTTCACTGGATAAGATTGCACTGTTGGTGACACTGAATTTTGGAACTCAGCTTGTGGTGGATTTTCTGGCAGCAAAATTTGTGGATAAGATTGGCTATCGGGTCAGTATTGTGGCGGCCCATGTCTTTTGTGCAGCCGGTTTGATCGGGCTTTCTGTATTGCCGGATATCACCGGAAATCCTTTTATTGGTATTGTGGCGTCTGTCATGATTTATGCTGTGGGCGGCGGATTGACAGAAGTATTGATCAGCCCCATTGTGGAAGCTTGTCCCACGGATAAAAAAGACGGTGCCATGAGTCTGCTGCATTCCTTTTATTGCTGGGGAACCGTGTTTGTCATTCTTGTCAGTACCGGCTTTTTTGTGGCAGCAGGCATTGAAAACTGGCGGGTGATGGCCAGACTGTGGGCCATTGTTCCTATATTTAACTGTCTGTATTTTGCCCTTGTTCCCATCCAGGTGCTCGTGGAGGACGGCAGCGGTATGACAATCGGAGAATTGTTTAAAAGCCGGATTTTCTGGGTGTTATTTCTCCTGATGATCTGTTCCGGTGCCAGCGAACAGGGAATGAGCCAGTGGGCATCAGCCTTTGCCGAGTCCGGTCTGGGCGTTTCAAAAACGATTGGTGATCTGGCCGGACCATGTGCCTTTTCCATACTAATGGGCTGCTCAAGAGTATTTTATGGAAAATTCAGCGAAAAGATTAATTTGCATCAATTTATGATGATCAGCTGTGGACTGTGTATTGCCAGTTATTTACTGGCGTCTCTGGTGTCAAATCCGGTGATTAATCTCATTGGCTGTGCACTTTGCGGTCTTTCTGTGGGGATTATGTGGCCCGGAAGTTTCAGTACAGCAGCCGGAGCTCTGCGACGGGGCGGCACGGCCATGTTTGCCCTTTTGGCCCTTTCCGGGGATCTGGGCTGTGCCGCAGGACCAGCCCTTGTGGGTGTGGCATCAGACTTACTGGGAGATAACCTGAAACTGGGTATGATTTTTGCAGTTGTTTTCCCCATACTGTTGATTGTAGGGATTTTTATGCTGAAACGGTGTACGAAAACAACCCAGCAGGTATAAATATTCACGAAATATGATTAGCCATATAAAAAGTGCTGTCCAACGATTTGCTGGGCAGCACTTTTTATATTTTTAAATTTCTCCAAATCCCCGGATTTCCACATGGCTGATATAGGGAAGCAGCCGCTCCCGCATTTCAATCATCTCCTGCTTGGAATAACTGGAAAACACAGGCATAATCACATCATCGGTTTCTACATAGGGCTGAAGATAATAAGCCCTGGCGCCTTTGAGCCAATGGCCGATGGCATCAATGTCCGCCATCTGATGCAGTTCTCTGGCCACGGTTGTTCTGAATTCATAGTCAATCTCACTTTCTTTCAGTAAATCAACGGAAAGCTTGATCCTGTTGATATCAAAGCTGGAAATTCCTGCGGTTTTCTGGTAATTTTCCTGGGAATTTTTAATATCCATGGCAATATAATCGACCAGATTGTTTTTTAAAATATGGCTCAAGTGGGTAGGATCGTAGCCGTTTGTGTCCAGCTTGATTTTATAGCCAAGAGTTTTTACATTATATAAAAATTCGCACAGATCTTCCTGAAGCAGCGGTTCGCCGCCAGTGATACACAGTCCTTCCAGCGCACCCTGCCGCTGCAGAAGAAACTGGTAAATTTCGTCTGTTGGTATAGAAGGAAGCCGCGCAGGATTGAGGACCAGAGATTTATTATGACAAAATGGGCAGTGAAAATCACAGCCTCCGGTAAATATTGTCGCAGACACATGTCCTGGATAATCCAGAAGTGTTGTTTTTGCTAATCCTTTAATCTCCATAAAAACACGCCCTCTCATTCTCTTTCGTAGTAATCATTAATGGTGCAAGGATCAAAAGCACTTTTGCCCCAACATCTGATAACCATTTTATCATAAATAATTCCCGGATACAAGACAGGTTGTCTGTAGGGAAAAATGAGATGCTGCGCTACAAAAAGAAGGTATAAAAGAACCTATCTGTACGCAAATTAAAGAAGATATTTTCACATTTTGTGTTAAAATATTGTGGTATAATGATTGCATAAAGTGCAATCCAAGCTGATTTCATCAGCTTTTACAGAAAAATGATTGGAGGAGAGCAGTATCAATACACCCACACTTGAAACCGAACGCTTAATATTAAGGAAGTTTACCAAAGCGGATATACCCGCGCTTTATAACATTTACAGTGATGAAGAAGTGAATCGATTTCTGCCGTGGTTTCCGGTAAAAACCATGGCAGAGGCAGGGCATTTCTGGGAGGAGAACTATGCGTCAAAATATGAACTGCCTCAGGCCTATGCCTATGCTGTTTGTCTGAAAAAAGATCATATTCCTATTGGGTATATGAATGTGGATATGGAAGACCATCATGATTTTGGCTATGGCCTGCAAAAGGCATTTTGGCATCAGGGAATAATGACTGAAGCAGGTAAGGCGGTGATTGCACAGGTGAAAAAGGACGGGATTCCCTATATTACGGCAACGCATGACCGTAATAATCCTCACAGCGGCGGCGTAATGAAAAATGTCGGTATGAAATATCAGTATTCCTATGAGGAACAATGGCAGCCAAAAGATATTTTGGTTACATTCAGAATGTATCAGCTGAATCTGGACGGCAGTTTGAATCGGGTCTACAAAAAGTACTGGGATACCTATGCTGTTCATTTTGTGGAGAAAGATGTATATGAACCAATGGATATGACCGTAGAAGGGAAATGCAAATGATTAAAAATATAATTTTGGATATTGGAAATGTGCTGGCAAAATTCAGGTGGCGGGAAATGTTCAGGGCGCTGGGATTTGACCGGGAAACCTTTGATATCGTAGCTCAGGCCACGGTTTTGAGTCCATGGTGGGTAGAGTATGATCGGAGCCGTTTAAGTGATACTGAGATTATGGCAGGCTGCCGTAGTCTGGCGCCAGGGTATGAAAGTCAGGTACAGGCGGTTTTTGATCATATTGAAAATATCTGTGCCCCCTTTGACTATGCGAGAGCGTGGATTTATCAGATGAAGGCATCCGGCTATGGCGTATACCTTTTATCCAATTTTGGGCGTACCAGTTTTGAGATTGCCAGCAGAAAATTTGATTTTATGGATCTTATAGACGGTCATATGATTTCCTATGAGGTAGAGGCGGTTAAACCGGATCGGGATATATTTGCGGCACTGGAAGAAAAATATGGCCTTAAACCTGAGGAATGTGTATTTCTGGATGATATGGCACCGAATATTAAGGCTGCAAAAAGTTATGGGTATCATGGAATTTTATTTCAGAAAAAAGATCAGGCCATCCGTCGGATGGAAGGACTTGGTATGCGTTTTATCGATGTGTGTGAGAATGATGATATTTTTTATATGACACAGGCCATGGCGCAGGCTCACAGTGCAGCAGCTGCCGGAGAGGTTCCCATTGGATGCGTGATTGTGGAAAATAAAAAAGCGCCTGGTCATACAACGGGGCGTCATTTGGTGGGCGGACAGATTGTAGGGCTGGGTTATAATCAGCGCAATCAAAGGCACAGCACACTGGCTCATGCTGAGATTCTGGCTATTGAACAGGCCTCCCAGACGCTGGGCGACTGGCGTCTGGAAGACTGCACCATGTATGTAACGCTGGAACCTTGTTCCATGTGTGCTGGAGCCATGATTCAGGCCAGGCTGGGGCGAGTTGTTATCGGGGCCCAAAATCCTAAGGCGGGCTGTGTGGGCTCTGTGATGAATATGGCAGATTATCCAGGATTTAATCATCGGGTGCATGTGACCTTAGGTATCTTAAAGAACGAATGTGGGCAGATGCTGGAGGCGTTTTTTGAGGAAATGAGGAGGAAAAAACTGTAATATCTTTCAGATAACCAGGATTTCTTTCTGAATCGGCCCATAAATTTTAAGTTTGCGCTCCGGTGTTATATGTACATCATATTCCAGACGGACGCCGTATTTTTCTGTGTAGATTCCCGGTTCAATGGAAAACATGGTTCCGGGAAGCAGCTCACGGTCATCGTGGGTTTCGTAATCATCCACATTGGCACCGATGCCGTGACACTGGTGGCCGATATTATGTCCTGTTCGATGCATCAAATACTGATCCATATGAAGTGAAGCGAAATATCCCCTCAGATGGGCATCGACATCACAGCCTTTAGGATTTTGTCCTTTATCCAGCGATTTTTGGATATATTCCAATGCCCGCTGACGGGCCTGATTCACAATATCGAAAATTCGCTGATATTCCTGATCAATCGGACGTCCGACCTGCATACACCAGGATACATCATAATAAATGGTATCATTGCCTTTGAGACGTCCGGCGATATCCACAATCAGCCGACTGCCTTCCACAATCTGTTTGGAACCTTTCGGGCAGGGCTCATAGCCAGGATCGGATGCGTGTTCATCAATTCCGAAAAACGGGGCTTCCATTTCAATCTCCGGCTCATCTTGAATTAGACGTTTCATTTCCTGAAGAAGCATCCATTCATCGATATAATTTCCTTTGTCAATATTGCTGCGGATCCACTGGAAACTGCGGTTTAAAATTCTGTGGATGATCACACCGGCAGCCCTGTGGCTTTCAATCTGTGATTCCGTCAAAACAGCACCAAAATACTGCATCAGATTGGCGGATGAACATAGCTGTATGCCAAAACTTTTTAAATACTCAATCAGGCCGGCATCCATGGAACTGATGGTCGGCACATTCCCGCCCGGGGAATACTGGCAGGCCACCTTAAGGCCGGGACTCAGGATTTGAGATAAGGCCTTTTTCTGTCCCTGATAACCTTTATACAGGATTTTCCTGCCCGGCAAATGATCCAGAAGTAAAGGTTCAATGGCCGAAAGCAGCTTTACCGGCTCCCCGTGTGCAGGAATATAATAAAACAATCGCCGTGTGCAGAAGCGGCCGCTAAGGCCAAGAAAATCGTTTGTAATAAAATCGTGTCCGTGAAAATCTGTAAATAGCCAGCCATCCAGCTTATAATCGGCAAGCAGCTGCTGAATTTTGGCAAGATCTGTTTCTGTCATACATCATACCTCCGATGAAATCATTAAGCGCGGACGACTCTGCGGTAAGCTGTCCGTACAGGAATGTAAAGAATGGCAATACCGATGACCGTAAAAACAGCATTAATGATGGTTGCCGGTATGGAGGTGATTTCCGCTGTAAATGCAGCCTGGAACGTACTTCCTGCAAGCATCAGTTCACCGATGGACCAGAAAAAGTCCACGATAATATTGGTAATGCCATAGATTGCTGCGCAGATGACGGCAAATATATATTCCTGACGGGCATTTTTGGCAAGCTTTTTGAGTGCCAGAAAGATAAAGCCCACAAGAAGACATTTGATGATTGTACTTACAAAAACATTAGGAATGGCGTGGGCATAACCGTTGAGAATGTCAAAGACAACAAGGCCGATGACGCCGGAAATTGAAGAACGTACCGGACCCAGCATTAAAATCGCCAGCATCACAAAAATGTGCCCGAAATGGAGAAAAGGTGTACCTACTGCGGCCGGCATGGGGATACGAAAGGCCTGGATGCCGATAAAAATAATAGCGGCAAAAAATGCGGTCATGACAATACTTTTTGTGTTTGTTTGATGTTTGCCCTGAAGGGTGGTATTTTGTGTTGTAGTTTTCATTGATTAGCACCTCACTGCTTTAAAGTTTACGCAATTATAACATGCATCTGGCTGTGCTGATATAGCCAGATATTGTGTTTTTTATAGGGCCAGATTAAGAGAGGGTTGCTGATCATTTTATCTATAGGTGGATGAATAATTCAAGAGACTCGGTTGTTTGCCATTGTCCGGTGTGGTAAAATTAAAATTGCTAGAATAATTTTGTGCTGCCCTGCAGCGGCAGAGGAGGTTTACAATTTAAATGGGAAAAGCAAAACTAATCATTGAAAAGGATTTCAAAAAGGCGAAAATTGATGACCGGATTTACGGTTCGTTTATTGAGCACCTGGGAAGGGCGGTTTACGGAGGGATCTATCAGCCAGGGCATTTCTGCGCCGATGAAGACGGTTTTCGTACGGATGTGATTCGGCTTGTGAAAGATCTGAAGGTGCCTATTGTCCGTTATCCTGGCGGTAATTTTGTCTCAGCCTACAGATGGGAGGATGGCATTGGTCCGGTAAATGAACGGCCAAAAAGACTTGAACCGGCATGGCAGAGTACGGAAACAAATGAAGTGGGGCTTCATGAATTTCATAAATGGTGTGAAAAGGCGGAAACCCAGACAATGATGGCCGTGAATTTGGGAACAAGAGGGATTGAGGCTGCCTGTGATCTTCTGGAATACTGTAACCATCCGTCAGGGACACGACTTTCGGATCTTCGAATTAAAAACGGTGCAAAAGATCCTTTTAATATTAAGGTATGGTGTTTGGGAAATGAGATGGACGGTCCGTGGCAGATCGGTCACAAGACTATGGAGGAATATGGGCGTCTGGCAGCTGAGACGGCTAAGGCTATGAAAATTATCGATCCGGCTATTGAGCTGGTGTCCTGCGGCAGTTCAGGTATCGGGATGCCTACGTTTCCGGAATGGGAGGCTGTAACCCTGGATCATACTTATGATTATGTCGACTATATTTCTCTGCATCAGTATTACGGAAACAGCAATAATGACACAGCGGATTTTCTGGCCAGCTCCGATGATATGGATCGGTTTATTAAGTCCGTGATCGCTGCCTGTGATTATGTTAAAGCAAAAAAGAGAAGTAAAAAGACATTGAATTTAAGCTTTGATGAGTGGAATGTGTGGTTCCATTCCAATGGCCAGGATCAGAAAATTTACGATCAACGTCTCTGGCCCAAAGCACCGGCACTGCTGGAAGATGTGTATACTTTTGAGGATGCGCTTCTGGTGGGCTTAATGCTGATCACCCTGATGAAAAACGGAGATCGTGTGAAAATGGCATGTCTGGCTCAGCTGGTCAATGTAATTGCACCGATTATGACTCAGGCGGACGGCAGTGCATGGAAGCAGACCATTTTCTATCCGTATATGCATGCCTCTGTATTTGGCCGGGGAACGGTGATGACACCTGTGATGACATCCACGGTTCATGAAACTTCAGGTCATGGCGCTGTAACCGATGTGGAAGCTGTCGCTGTACTTAATGAGGCGGAAAACACAATAACCGTCTTTGCTGTCAACAGAAATATTTCTGAAGATGCACAATTTGAGATGAAAATTGCCGGCTTTGAAAACTTCAGGGCAGAGGAACATATTGTTATGGCCGGTTATGATCTTAAGGCTGTGAACAGCGCAACCTGTGAGCATGTGCAGCCCCAGGTGATTTCAGATCTTGTGGTGGATGGAGAAGATACTGTATGTACTCTGAAGGCGGCTTCGTGGAATGTGATGCGGTTTCAGCTGGATTAAAAGGCTGTTGTAAAATAAACAGAAGGTTACAGTAATAACATTTATAATGTCCTAAAAAGTCAGTAAAAGGCCGCCGGTTAATGATATTCGCTCATCATTAAAGCCGGTGGCCTTTGGATTAAAGTGTTAATTATATATATAATTTATGCTTTGTTTTTTTGTGGTTGTTTCAGCACTTTTCCGGTTCCGGATAATCCACACCAAAGGTTTCTACGGTCATGGATTTGATTTTCTGTTCTGCCACAGGACGGTCGTTGCCGTCGGTTGTTACAGAGGCGATTTTATCTACAACGTCAAGGCCTTCAACAACCTTGCCGAATGCGGCGTATTCTCCGTCAAGATGGGGAGAGGTTTTGTGCATAATAAAAAACTGTGAGCCTGCGGAGTTGGGCATCATGGTGCGGGCCATGGATAATACACCCGGCGTATGTTTTAAATGGTTGGTAAATCCATTATTTGTAAACTCGCCTTTAATGCTGTAGCCTGGGCCGCCCATGCCGTTTCCGTTGGGGCAGCCGCCCTGAATCATAAAGCCGTGAATGACACGGTGGAAAATGATTCCGTCATAATATCCCTTCTGGATCAGAGAGATAAAGTTATTGACCGTATTTGGGGCGATCTGAGGATATAACTCTGCTTTCATTACATCCCCGTTTAACATTGTTATTGTAACGATTGGATTTTGAGACATGATTTTCTTCCTTTCTTTTTCTGATGATGGATGTTCGCCAACTGGGGCTTTCACAGTATATTTTACCCAATCAGAGACAATAAGTAAACGGGTTTTGCCATAAAAATAAACGGGATATCCAAATAAAACGGATACATTTTGGCCACGGATGTGGTATTATAAAATATAAGCGTTCCTTTAGTGGGGCGTTCACGGGAGTTCGAAGAAAGGATATTTTATGGATAAAGCGATTATGGCCGTCAGGATCGAAGATCCTTCATCCTTAGCTATGAATGAATTTTTTGATTATGGCGGAAACTGTTATGCCGTGAGTCGGTCCAGGATGGCTGGCGGGACATCGGACAGGGCAGCGGCAAATATGGAGGATTTTTTTGAGGGTACGGTGCGTACCCGGCAGCTGGACCAAATTCCGGTTGTGTTTTTATGCGCAGATTCAGAAAAAGACGATGTACCCTCATTGGGTCAGGGCGCGTTATATATATGCGGGATATATCGCCGGGCTACGGTGATGCGCTGTGTGGTGCGGCCCACACTATTTCTGGAAGGCAATATTGTGTGCCGGAGCCGGGATGCACTGCTTTTTCAGTCTCAGCCAAAGATTTGTGCCAAAAATTTTGGGATTGTGTCTGAAGATTTTTCAGAAAAACTGTACCAGGTGATTGAGTGCAGCGATCCGCGATATGATCGTCTGATGACGCTTTTTGAGGCGCCTGAAAAGGCAGGACGGGTAAAAACGGTGACCTATGCCAGTGCGAAGTCTTACGTGAATCATATAAAGTTTAAAGCGTTGGAGGGAATTCACAGCCGTCAAAACTATAATGCCAGGGAAATCTCTGCCCGGAAGTTTGCATTTTGTATACAGGAATGTATGACTTATGCCAGCCGGCTTATGTCAGACGGGTGTCACGATATTTCCGAAATCAGGACATTAAAAGACTATGGGCAGCTGGCTCAGCTTTATAACAAAACCAGTGCCGATGGCTATTATTATGAGGCCATGGCCGATGAACAGCTGGGGTTTGTAAAGGATGGATTAAAAACAGTGAACCGTGCCCTGGCCCTGGAGCCGGATGGCAGTGATTTGATGGCTTTAAAGGCCAATCTTTTGATTGGCCTTCATAAATATGATGAAGCATTAAAGTTTTATTCCGAAGCCTGGGATATTTCCGGGGATGACAGTTACCTGCTGATGATGGGGCGCGTGTATTTTCTCATAGGAAATGTGGATATGGCTTATAAAACTTATCGCCGGATTCAGGATGAGACACTTTTGGAAGATGCAGGGATCAATCTGAAAGATATGGAGCGCCGATGGCCGTTTGTGGTCATAAGGGGACTTAAAAATCTTCTGAAGCGGAGATAAACGTGTGAGACTGTAAGAAAGAGGAGGAATTTTGTATGACAGTGACAACAAACTATGGAAAAATTCAGGGGGTAGATATGGGGGACTATACGGTATACAAAGGTGTACCCTATGCAAAACCACCGATAGGGGGGCTGCGCTGGAAGGCACCGGTGCCTGTGGAGCCGTGGGATGGTGTATTTGTGGCAGATACCTTTGGAAATTGCTGTGTTCATGCACCGGCATCGGATGAACTGTATGGTCCGGAGTTTTACAGTAATCCGGAATTTCTAAGGACACCCAGTGAAGACTGTCTTTACATTAATATATGGGTACCCAATCACAGTGAAGGGAAAAAGCTTCCGGTGGCTTTCTGGGTTCACGGCGGAGCTTTTCTCGGGGGCTATAACAGTGAGATGGAGTTTGACGGGGAAGCTTACTGCAGCCGGGGGGTTATTTTAGTGAGTGTGGAATACCGCTGTAATATTTTCGGTTTTCTGGCTCATCCATGGCTCAGCGAAGAAAATGAACTGGGCATCTCCGGAAATTACGGGATGCTGGACCAGGTGGCTGCCCTGAAATGGGTTTATGAAAATATCCGGGCTTTTGGCGGAGATCCGGAAAATATTACAGTATTTGGCCAGAGTGCGGGAGCCATGAGCTGTCAGACTCTTGTCAGCTCCCCATTGACCGGAAATATGATAGCAAAAGCTATTTTCCAAAGCGGCGGCGGTTATGACGGTGGATTGAACCAGGATCTTTTGTTAAAAACCCAGGAGAACTATGGACTGATTTTTTCCGATCTTTTAGGTGTTGATTGTCTGGAGCAGATGCGGGAAAAATCTCAGGCGGAGATTTTTGCGGCTTTAGGGCCATTTATGGAGAAAGTATTTCCTTTAAGCGGAGGATTATTTCTTACGCCGACGGTGGATGGACATCTGCTTGAGGAAGGCTATAATGAGGCCTTTGACCGGGGGCATGTCAAGGATATTCCTTATATGCTGGGAACGACAAAGGACGATATTCTTGTGACTGAGGCGTTAAAGGCAAAAGGAGAATTTTCAAGTCTTTATCATGGCTGTATCCGATGGAGTCAGAAGCTGGAACAGATGGGACGGAAACCGGCATATGTATATTATTTTGCCCATGATCTTCCGGGAAATGATGCCGGAGCCTTTCATTCTGCAGAGCTGTGGTATATGTTTGGAACACTGGGACGGTGCTGGCGTCCCATGAATGAGGCTGACTATGAATTAAGTGCGCAGATGCTGGACTATTGGACCAATTTTATGAAAACAGGGAATCCAAATGCGGACGGCCTTGCGGAATGGAATGCATGTACGATCAATGAGCCGTTTGTGCGTCAATTTTTGTAAAGGCTTCTTCAGGTTGTGTATTGATAAACAGTAAAGGTTGGTGAAGCAGAATGGAAAATTCAATTCAAACGTTCAAACAATGGATTGATGAATCCAAAAATATTGTTTTTTTCGGCGGAGCCGGTGTGTCTACGGAAAGCGGTATACCGGATTTTCGCAGTGCGTCTGGCATTTATAATACCGTGAAAAATTTTGGCTGTCCGCCGGAACAGATTTTATCTCATACATATTTTATGAGAAACACAGAAAAGTTTTTCAGGTTTTACAGATCTGTGATGCTGTATGAAGATGCCCTGCCCAATGATGCGCACAAGGCGCTGGCCAGACTGGAGAAACAGGGAAAACTTAAAGCGATTGTGACCCAAAATATTGACGGTCTCCATCAGGCTGCGGGAAGCAAAAATGTCTATGAGCTGCATGGATCGGTTCACAGAAATTACTGTACATCCTGCCATAAGTTTTTTGGTCTTGAGTCGGTAAAAAATTGTGATGGTATTCCACGCTGTGACAGCTGTGGTTCAGTGATTAAGCCGGATGTGGTTTTATACGAAGAAGGCTTAGATGAGCAAACGATTCAAAACAGTGTGGCTGCCATAGCATCGGCGGATCTGCTGATTGTGGGCGGAACTTCTCTGAATGTTTATCCGGCAGCCGGTTTTATCCGTTATTATAAGGGCAATCGGCTAGTGCTGATTAATATGAGCGAAACCCCTTATGACAATTATGCCGATCTTCTGATTCGGGAAAGTATTGGGAAAGTATTTAAAGAAGTGATTGCGTAAAAGTTTTTGTGATGGTATCACCCTGGCTTTTGCCCTATAGACAAAGGGCGCAGCCAGGGTGATTTTTTAGTGTGCTGTAAGATGCAGTTGATGTTATTGCTGGATGCATCTGCTGCCGGTTCTCAGTATCCGGAAAGTTGATGCAGAAGTTTTTTTGCTGCGCTATATTTTTCCGTGCGCCTTAAATCTTTTGGGGTTATGGAAGGCAGTCTGGAAAGATTCATATTATCTTCAAGATCCGCAGCCTTAACGGCAGCGGCCAGCGGATTTTGGGCCAGGCGGCGGATGTAATCCATATAATTCTGGTAAGGATCTCTGGTGAGCAGCTGCAGGGCATAAAGCAGATCGTCGGAAAGCCCCAGCCGGCTTTTTAAATCACAGGCAGTCAGCGACGTATCTTCCATGACATCGTGAAGCACGGCAATGATCTTTTCATCCGTAGTTCTGACGGCAGCCATAACCCTCATCGGGTGTTCAATATATGGGGCACCGCCCTTGTCTTTTTGGCCTTTGTGGGCTTCTTTGGCCAGAAGTATGGCTTTTTCTAGGACCTTCGGATCCATCGAATAACCTCCCTGATACGTTATGATTCGTCACGGGCTACCGTGTGTTGCGCACAAGCCATGACAGAATGTCACTGTAAATAATAGAACGATCGGTTTCATTGAGTATTTCATGGCGGTCATTTTCATAAAGCTTAATGGACACATCGTTGATTCCGGCGGCTTTATACATATCGTAGGCGCGGATGACACCTTTGCCGAATTCACCTACAGGATCTTTGGCACCGGAAACGAGAAAAAGCGGCAGTTTTTTAGGGATTTTTACGGCATTGGATTTCCGGCCTGCATAAAGAACACCGTCAAATAATTCCTCATAGGCACCTAAAGTAAACATAAAGGTACATCTGGGGTCAGCGGCGTAGGCATCTACAATCGCCGTATCTTTGGTCAGCCAGTCATAGGGGGTACGTACCGGAGCAAATTTTTTATTGTAGGAGCCAAAGGCCAGGTTGTTGACCAGGCGGCTTCGGTATTTTTTTCCTTTAAAAAGACTGATTAGCCATGCCAGGAATTTCCCGGCCATGGCCAGAGCGGCAGGCTGATTGCCTGTTCCCATAATGATGGCGCCGTTTAATGTGCTTCCGTAATGGGTGATATAAATTCTGGTGAGAAAAGATCCCATGCTGTGACCGAGAAAAAAGTAAGGCAGGTCGGGAAATTCCTTGGCAAAATGCTGATGAAGGTTATGAATATCATCAATCACGTAATTAAATCCGTCGGATTCTGCAAAAATACCCCATTCCTTTTCCGAATTTACGGAGCCTCCATGGCCCAGATGGTCTTCGCCGGTAACAATATAGCCGTGATCACAAAGAAAACGGGCAAAATCATCATATCGATCGACAAATTCAACCATGCCGTGGACGATCTGGACAATGCCCTTGTAAGGCTTTTCTTCAGGCATCCATCGATAGGCATTGATTTCATGAATGCCATCGCTGGAATGATAATGAAAATTTTGTTTGATGGACATTTGATACACTGCGCCTCCTTTAAATCCAGTTGAAGTGACGGCAGGCATATGCGATACCGTCTTCCTCCACATTTTTAGTGACGAAATCTGCCATCACCTTGAGTTCTTCCACCGAATTGCCCATGGCAATACAAAATGGAGCTTTTGAAAACATATCAATATCATTGCGGCCGTCACCAAAGACAACCACATCCTCTATAGGGGCTTTCAGAACATCCATCACACGGCGGATGCCTGAAAATTTGTCATCTGGTTCAAACATAATATTTCCCGGGTGGTAGCGCATATAAGGCAGTGTTTTCAGGCACGGATAGAGGGATTCATCCTCCTTGTTAAGGCTGACAAGAATTTTATATATATTTTTTTCTTTCCTGAAATCCAGCTGTTCATCCACGATGTAATTGAGAAAGCCGTTAAAGCCAGGATGCTCATCAGGAAACCGCCTGTCCTTACAGAACAGACGGTTATCATCAAAAAGCATGACGCCTACGCCCCGGCCATCATTATAAAAGGTTTCGCATATATGAATTGCTTTTTCATGATCCAGAGGCAAAAGCTCCACAAGCCGGCCGCCCAGAACAATGCCGTTTCCGCCGTCGGTAACCAGATTATCGATATCCACCAGTGACATGATCTCTTCGGCCATCCAGTGTGCCCGGCCGGTGGCAATGGAAACAAAGTGACCGGCAGCTTTTAATTGCTTCAGGGTTTCTTTTGTGGAATCCGGAACATAAGATATATGTTTTTCCGGAAGATTGACAGTTAATGTGCCGTCAATATCAAAGAAGAAATATTTTTTCTTCATGCATGACCGCCTTCCAGGTATCTTTGAACGGAATAAACGGCATTGGCACCGTCAGATGCGGCAGAAACAACCTGGCGCAGCTGCTTGGTGCGGATATCTCCGGCTGCAAAAATACCGGGAACATTGGTCTGACATGTCTCATCTGCAATGATATAGCCGGTTTTATCTGTAGCAACCACATCTTTGTAGGCCTGAGCGTTTGGAAGCATGCCTACGGCAATGAAAACACCATCGGTTTTCAGTGTTTCATCTGTATCTGTATCCAGGTGATGAACGGTAAGGCTTTCCACCTTGTCTTTACCGTCAATGGAAACCGTTGTACTGTTAAGGACCGGAACCACATTTTCGAGGGAAAGAAGACGGTCAGAAAGGACACGGGCGGCACGGAAGCTGTCTCTTCTGTGAACGATATAAACCTTTTCACACAGGCGGGCCAGAAAAATGGCATCTTCCACGGCCACGTCTCCGCCGCCGATGACAGCTGCCGTACGATTTCTGAAAAATGCGCCGTCGCAGGTTGCGCAGTAGCTGACGCCTTTTCCGATAAAGGCTTCTTCTCCGGGGACTCCCAGGTGACGGTGGCTGGCACCGGTAGCGATAATCATTGTGCGGGTTTTAAGACTTGTACCGTCGGCCAGAATAATTTCGTGAACCGGGGCAGAAGCGTTGATTTTCACAACTTCACCGGTCATAAACTGTCCGCCCAGATGGTCGGCGTGTTCACGCATTTTGATGCCCAGATCAAAACCGCCGATGCCTGGCAGGCCAGGATAGTTATCCACTTCGGTTGTCGTAAGAATCTGTCCGCCGCTCATACCAGTTTTTTCGATGACAACTGTATTGAGGCAGGCACGCTGAGCATATACTGCCGCTGCAAGTCCGGCTGGGCCGGATCCAATAATCACGAGATCATAAATATTCATCAATCAATCACTCCTGTTCTGTGTTTATCCAATTAAAGACTGAAAATAAGCTTTAAATAAAATATCTATTTCAGTATACACTATTTGAAGACTTTTGGATAGAGGGATTGAAACGACATTAAAATTGGTGTATTATATACGATATATAAATGCGCTTTATGCAAAAACTTGTAAACAGACTTAATATGTAAGAAGGAGAAAGACAATGGCCAGAAAGAAAAAACGTGATTTTTGGGATGACGTTGGTGAAGATGTGGTTGTGCAGGAAAAGCCGCAGAATCAGACAAAGGATCCTGAAAATCAAAGTGAATATACAGAGTATGACATTGAGGACGAGGGATTTAAGCTGACTAAATGTATGCCTGTAAAAATTGCCGCCAGAATTATTTTATGTATTGCGGCAGTAGTGATCGGCCTGTCCGGCTATATCTGCTACAAATATGTGGAAGACCGCTATATAGATGGTGCGTACAGCACAAGCTATTTTGACAGTAATGGATTTTCCAGAGAATATAACGAATGTGTCAATCATTTGATCAAGGCGCTTAAGGCGATTGAGGATGAGGGCGATGTAACGCCGGAGCGGGCTGCAGAGCTGGCAGCGGCGATTATGGGAGATACCGGAAACTTTTCCTATTTTGTCCTGGATGAAAATCAGGAACGGGTTGTTGTCAGTGGCGATGATGCCAAGGAGCGGATTGAATCCAGCAATCATTATGTTGAGATTAATACATTGGATAATCAGTTTGATGTGATTCCCGGTGTCCCTACAAAAGAGCTGAACAAGGCCGGATGGAAGAGTGCCCTGGAAGAACTGAATAATGCCTATGATATTTATACAGCCGTGGATAATAATCTGACCCAGGAGGATAATTTTTATAATTCCTATCTGGAATATCAGAAGCTGACAGATTATTTTGCCAAAGCAAAGATTTTTGGAATTGCCGCAATCGTTGTGTTTATTGTCATGCTTATTTATTGCATTATGGCAACAGGTATGGAAAAAGGCAACAGCGGTGTTCGGCTTGGATGGTTTGACCGGTTTTATACAGAACCGTCCGCTATTTTGATTGTAGCTGTGATCGGGGCGCTGGCTTATGGGATGTTTTATCTGATGGGCCATGATGTGAAGTTTGGCGGATATCTCAAGATTGCGGATGCATTTTTGATTTATGTCTTTTTGATTCGCGGTTACTTTAGTCTTGTACGCCGGATCAAGGGCGGAACGTTTATTACAAATTCTCTGATTTATAAGGTTTGTCATGTGATTAATAAAGGGCTTGATAAACTGCCGAGACCATTAAAAGTGATCATTATTGTTCTGATCCTTGTAGCGATTAACGGTGGTCTTGTTTATGCGCTGCTTTATCAGAGAGAAATTACGGTTGGCAATATTCCGCTGATCTTTATTGTGGCACCAGTTGTGTTTATTATTGAGCTGATTGCCTTTATAGGCTGTATTTTCGGAATCGGAGATACAGAGTATGAGCAGGCCTATGAGGACGAAGGGGACGATCAGGACACAACCCTTGCAAATTCGTCTTCCGGAGATGATATGCCGCCGGTGCGGGATACGCTTTCTGATGCTGAGAGCTGGGATGAGATGGATTTTTCCAAAGCGATTGACGCGGTCAGTGATGGCAGCTTTGAGGATCACAGCGGTGTATCTAAAGGGGCGACTCAGGTCAATCTGCATACGACAACTTCCGATAAGACAATGGTGCTTTCCAATGAGGAACGCAACCAGGTGCTGGATGCGCTTGGTATGGGAGCGTCCCAGGAAACTCAGATGCTTAATACAGAGGAGATCAAAAGGGCGGCTTCAAAGGTCCAGACCAAATCTAATGCATCTGCAGGTGCGGAAACAGTGCCATTGACGCAAATTACACAAGAGGTACAAAAAGCGGTTGTCAAAGGTCCGGAGCCGGTAAAGGTAGAAAAGATCGAAAGAGTCTCAGCTGCTGAAAAGAACAAAGATGTCTCAGTTTTGCCGGAGATGAAAAAGGAAGATCCAGGCAAGGCGGTTTCCGGTGAGGCACAGACCGCAGACTTAATCGAAGATTATGGTCTTGTGGATTTCATTCAGCTTAATAAAGATGTGCGTAAGCTGTTTCGGGCCAAACTTAAAGCCCGTTCCATCGGTGTGACATTAAGGGCACCGGAAAAGCCGATTTTGCTGGATATTGACAAATCCAATGCTGTTAAAGTTCTTTCCATTTTGTTTGATAATGTTGAAAAGTATGCAGCGGAAGGTTCCAGAGTGTATATTGAGATGTATGCACAAAACGGCAAGATGATCTATCTTATGAAGAATACCATCCGTGAGGATTTGCTTGAGCAGACAACCAATGCCATGGGCCGTGGTCTTATGGAGGTTCGCAGAATTATCCAGTCCGAAAAAGGTAAGCTGATCAACAGTGTTGAAGGCGACATTTATAAGGTGGGAATTTTGCTGGATGTTGCAGATCCGAAAAAACTTTAAGTAAAACCGTCATACCGGATGGCCGTTTTGGCTGCCGGTATGACGGTTTTTGTTATGCTGCGGCCGTTGTTTATTTTCCGTTTGTGGTTATGATTGATCGACAGCTGCTGGCATTTTGGGATAAAAAATATTTCTTTCCACAGGCAGCCGAAGATTTTTTTAACGGCTGAAGTCGGATTCGCTCATTTTTAGAGGAAATTTTATAAGGTCTCAAATTTGAAATTCATAGGGATTTTGCTATAATAAACTAAGAAAGCCCCGGACAGGCGACTGTACAGATGGGCAGGCTCACATCAGATAAAAAATAAGAAGGAAATATATGGAGGTATTTCGATGAGTGAGACAAGATATATTATATCTGATGCGGCAAAAATGATCGACGTAGAGCCTCATGTTCTGCGCTACTGGGAAGAGGAATTGGGAATGGAGATACCCAGAAATGAAATGGGCCATCGTTATTATACAGACCGGGAGGTCCGGCTTTTTACCCAGGTTCGGGATTTAAAAGAAAAAGGTTTTCAGCTTAAGGCCATTAAGATGATTCTGTCGACCCTGTCGGAGGATATGAAAGATAATAATATTATTTCTCTGGATGCAGTCCGTAAAAATATGAATGACAACGACACAGATTTAGCGGTTCATACAAAGGCTGATGGTGCCATGGAGATGGGCTGTGCCAAGACTCAGGAAGATAAACACGGCAAGGCTCAGGAAGGTACACGCGGCGAGGATATGGCTGGTGAATCTTTGGCCTATTCAGGTTCATATAAAGCTTGTGACGATGAGGAGAGTTTACATAAAAAAACTTTGGCGGTGCGTACAGATATGAATGCAGACCTTTACAGCAGATCTTCAGGCACACTGTCGGAAACAGATCAGGAAATGGTTCAGGCGATTTCGGCTCAGGAGAAGATGAAACATTTTAAATACATTATGGACGGTATTATGATGCAGGCCTTAAAAAAGAATAATCAGATTCTTCAGGAAGAATTTGCCGGAAAAGTAATTAAGGAAATGGACTATCTTTTCAGAATGCAGGATGAACGGGCAGAAGAACGGTTCAGAAACCTGGATGAAATGATACGGAGCAAACAAAAAGGCCGTCGGCAGGCAGCGGCAGCCAAGGGGCCGGATTTTGGAAAAAACAGGTCGAAAAAGAAGCTTTTTGGAAAAAGGGATCTGTATTAAATAAAAGAGATAAAATCAAAGGCAGACTGATCAAATCATGACCGGCCTGCCTTTGATGGTGCGGATTATTCCTGAGAAATAGCTCCTGTAGGACAAGCAGCTGCGCAGGAACCGCAGTCTAAGCATTCATCTGCATTGATTTCGAATTTGCCATCACCTTCGCTGATAGCGCCAACTGGGCATTCGCCTTCGCAGGAACCGCAGCAAATACAATCGTTAGAAATTACATATGCCATAATTATTACCTCCTTGAAAGTTTAAACTTTGAATATGTATTCATTAAGTACAAGCCTATTTTAATACAAAAAATAAGTGAATACAAGCAGAATTTAGGCAAAATTTGTTCAAAAAGAGATACAAAATTCTGGATTTGCCGGTGCGTCATGTATAAATTGAGTGAATGATACAGGGCGAATATGCGGCACAAAATATAATTGCCAAACCCAGGCTTGTGTATTATAATAACAGATAGTTGGCGACAACTTATCATACTGTGTGAAGGAGGAAAAGATATGGCACAGGTTAATAAAGACACTATGATCGGTGAACTTCTCAGCATTGATGCCGGCGTGGCTCCGATTTTACTTTCTATCGGTATGCACTGCCTTGGCTGTCCGTCTTCTCAGATGGAAACCATCGAAGAAGCAGCTTTGGTTCACGGTATTGATGCGGACGAATTAGTTAATAAAATTAATGAATTTCTTGCAAAATAATATGTGAGTCAAAAAGAGCCGTCTCACCGGGATCGATCCTTCTTCTGTCAGACAGGGAAAGGATCGGATATCGGTGGGACGGCTTTTTGCTGCCATGGATTCCAGGTTAAATATTGGCAAGGACAGAAATGGCTTTTTCTCGAATAATGACATCAAAATGTTCATCAAAATATGCCAGTGTTGCGTAGGAAGCCTTTTCACGATGGCCATATTCGGAAACAAAGTTGAGAACCCTTGTAAAATCCTCGGCTGTTCCTGAATTTTTCAGGGCCAGATAATAGGTTGAAGTGCGGCTGTCCTTATAGAGGGTGCTGGAACCTTTAAAATAACTGTCAATGACACCAGCCAGGGTCATGACCTCGTCAAGAGAACTAAAAGCGTATATTCTTGGAATAACAGCCCTTACAGTTGAGGAAGCAGTGGCCTTTTTGGATTTTTTGACATCCGAAATCGATGGATCCGGAGCCGGGCCATCATCTGCACCCGTATGATCCAGATGCGGATCACTGATCGTCTGGGCTTCATCTGAAGGATCCGTGCCGGAACCATCAAGATCTGGACTGTCAGTGTCAGAAGGATGGGAATCCGAACGATCGGTATCTTCAGGGTCTGTTGAAATACTTTCAAGTGCTGCTTTTTGCAGTGCTTCTTTGGCCCGGCGGGATATGGGGACAATATGACCGGTCATCTCGGTGGAACTGTCCATAAGGCCTTCCGTAAGCTTTTTGATCAGATCCATAATATCATCGGGCAGTGCACTGTCTGTGCTTTTCGCCTTTGGAACGCTGTCTCGGAAATCTTCGTCAAGGATCAGATTCAGATCATCGTCCTCGTCGTCTTCCTCATCCTCATCATCGTCCTCGTCCAGACTGTCGTCCTCGAATGTGGAAAACTTGGCAAATCGGGTATCCAGCTCTTCCGGGTCTTCGACTTTTGTGACGATAAGAATAATACAGTCACCGGAAACAGGAATGGCCTCGATAATTAAAGGAATATCATCGGCTTCAAAGCCAAACTCATCAAAGGCCTGATTCATCATATCCCGGAAAAGCCCTTTGGCCTTTTCGCTTCCGTAGGCCAGTTCACTGATTTTCAGTTCTCTATCAATTAAATCATGCTTATTTAATGTACAGCGGATCTGGTTGTCATTGAGTTTTTCAATTTTCATGAAATCACTCCTTTTCTAATGTCACCCTTTGTCATGAGGTTATAGATATAGTATATACATTATCAGCAAAACTGTAAAGAATATTTGTTTATATAAATTAAAGAAATGCAGATACTATCTGTATTATATGTGATTTGGCATGGTTTTAGTATGTGAAATTTTGAGAATTAAGACTGCCGTAAGATTTTAACATTTGCCTTAAAGTCAGTGATGGTGTATAATTCACAATGAATACTTGTAGCAGTATATTCCGGAAAAGCCGGAAGCAAATAACGAAAGAAAGACAGGTGGATTATGAGGAGCAGACGAATTCCGGTACTGATTGTCCTTGTCCTTATTATGATTGTCGGAGGTTTTACGGCGTTTGGTTTATTAAAAAACTACAGGGCTGGAACCACGGAAATGCTGGATTATGAAGCAACGATGGGACTCTCACAGGGGCAGTATGCAGTACTCGTCAATAATGAGATGCAGGATTATAAAGCGGAAGAAATCAACGGAATGATTTATGTGGATATCGCAGAGGTTGTTGATGATATCAATCCGGGATTTTACTGGGACAGCAATGAACAGATTCTGATTTATACAAAAGCAACGGAAAGTATTAAGGCTAAGCCGGGCGAATCGGTTTACCATACAGCTTCAGGGGATGTGTCCCTGGATTATGAGCCTGTGAAGATTCTGGGTGAAGGGGAAGAAGCGCGGACCTATGTTTCTTCCGAATACATTAAGTTATTTACCCAATGTGAGTTTCAGGCGTTTACGGCGCCAAACCGTCTTGTGGTAACGACTCAGTGGGGAGACCGGCAGGTCGCTGAGGTGACAAAGGATACGGTTGTGCGTTACAGAGGCGGTCCCAAAAGTGAGATCCTTAGAAATATTACAGCCGGAGAAAAGGTAACGATCATTCAGTCTGAAGATGACTGGAGCTGGACCAATATTATGACCGATGATGGTTATAATGGCTGGATTGAAAAAAAATATCTGGGAACGTCTCAGAGTGTGACAACCCAGGCTCCGGCTTTTGAGGAGGAAGTATTTACTTATATTAAAAAGGATTTCCGTATTTGTATGGGCTTTCACCAGGTAACCAATACAGAGGCTTCATCTGTAGAAGGACTTAAGGCTGCGCTGAATAATACTCAGGGCATTAATGTGATTGCACCCACATGGCTGTCCTTTGCGGATACGGAGGGCAATGTGAATTTTATAGGAAATACGGATTATGTCAGCTATGCCCATGAGAACGGTATGGAGGTTTGGGCGGTTTTTGCCAACCGGATTACGGAAAATGGCGACTTCAACGGAAATACAACAGATAAGATTCTGGCCTACACATCCAAGCGGGAAAATATGGTCAATCAGGTGATCAACTATGCCCTGGAATATGGACTGGACGGTATTAATCTGGACTTTGAGGCAATTCTGGAGGAGGGCTCAGACAATTATATTCAGTTTGTACGGGAATTATCGGTTGCCTGCAGAAATAACAATATATGTCTGTCCATTGATAACTATGTGCCTATTTATTCCAAGTTCTATAATCGTACGGAACAGGCCAAATTTGCAGATTACCTTGTGATTATGGGATATGATGAAAACGGTTCCTGGTCACAGCAGGCCGGCCCTGGTGCGTCCCTGCCGTATGTACGTGAGGGCATTGAACAGACGCTGGAAATGATCGGCGGAGATGCATCCAAGGTGATTAACGGCATTCCGTTCTATACCCTTGTATGGCAGGAGGATCCCAGCGGTAATCTGGTTGCTCCAGGAAAGGGGAATCCCCTTTATGCAACAATGGATGAAGTGGATGAGTATATGAATCGTTATCCGGATACAACGACAAGTACATGGAACTCCGAGCTTGGCTGCACGGTGGCTTCCTATGTGTCAGAGAAAAACGGAAATACATTCAGGCTGTGGATTGAAGATGAAAATTCCATTGCCGAGAAGATGAAGCTGATTCAAGAGTATAACCTGGCCGGTGCGGCTTTCTGGAAGCTTCAGCAGGAAGATGCCCAGGCTGTTTGGCCGGTGATCAGCCAGTATATGAATTATTAAAAACAGACAGCCATATCGGATGTATTCTTTGTATATCCGATGTGGCTGATTTTTTACAGAGGAAGGAAAAATATGTCAAATATAATTAATTATCAGAAATGCCTGGATCAGGTGATTGACTGCTGCCAAAAGGAAGGCCGGGTGCCTACGCTGCTGCTGCACAGCTGCTGTGCCCCGTGCAGCAGCTATACCCTGGAATATTTATCCAGATATTTTAAGATTACAGTATTTTATTATAATCCCAATATTTATCCGCCTGAGGAATACCATAAAAGAGTGGAGGAACAGCAGAGCCTGATTTTGCGGCTTCCGGTGACATATCCAGTTCGTTTTGTGGAAGGAACCTATGATCCGCAGGCGTTTTACGAAATTGCGAAGGGACTGGAAAATGTCCCGGAAGGCGGAGAACGATGTTTTAAATGTTATGAACTTCGTCTTCGGGAGGCTGCCCGTCAGGCCGTTCTGGGCAGCTATGATTATTTTACGACAACGCTTACGATCAGCCCTATGAAAAATGCGCAAAAGCTCAATGAAATCGGAGAACGCCTGGCGAAGGAATACGGTGTATGCCATCTGCCTTCGGATTTTAAAAAGCGGGGAGGTTACCAGCGTTCCATAGAGCTTTCCAGGATTTATGGACTCTACCGTCAGGACTACTGCGGCTGTGTATTCAGCCAGCAGGAGCGCAGACGTCAGGAGGAAGAACGGTTAAAGGCGGAGCATATATAAGAAGAAGCGGCATCTGTCATAAGCTGGCACCAAGGCGCATATAATGAGGAGAAAAGCCGGGAACGGGGGACGTCCAGTGAAAATACGTACATCCGTTATATGTTCCGTGTTGATTTTGAGCTGCTGTGCCATCATTTTAGGGCGGCTGGATGCGCTGACTGTCAGTAATGAGCAGGGCCGGGCGGCAAAGGTAAGGGCAACCATTGTGATTGATGCAGGGCATGGCGGAAATGATCCTGGAAAAATCGGTGTCAACGGTGCAGAGGAAAAAGCCATTAATTTAAATATAGCACTGCTTTTGGAGCAATATCTGACGGCTCAGGGTATTCAGGTGGTGATGACAAGAACATCGGATACCGGACTTTACAGTGAGGGGACATCCAACAAAAAAGCGGAGGATATGAGAAACCGTGTGCAACTGGTAAAGGACAGTCAGGCCGATCTTTTGGTCAGCATCCATCAAAACAGCTATACAGCGCCAAAGTATAAGGGGGCTCAGGTATTTTACTATACAGGGTCTTCAGAGGGACAAAGACTGGCAGAGTCTATACAAAACCGGTTTGTTTCCGGACTTGATCCGGATAACCATAGGGTGGCCAAGGATAACAGTGCGTATTATTTATTGAAAAATGCACCGACGGCCGCTGTAATCTGTGAATGTGGTTTTTTGTCCAATCCTGAAGAATGTGAGAAGCTTTCCGATGAAAACTATCAGCGGCAGGTGGCCTGGAATATTTATATGGGGATCATGAATTATCTGAATGGCAGGGCATAGATACGGGTGTATATAAAGCCGACGCTTTGACGATGAAAATATCGTGGAAGCGTCGGCTTTGTTTGACCTCTGACGGGTGTGTGTGATCCGTCTGTCTGTTATCTGTAGTAGCTGCCCTGGTATCGGTCACGGCCCAGGCCAATGATTAATACAAACAGGGGATTTAAAATGAACAGGCCAATGGCGTAACCCAGTCCATGTCCAAAGGCTGCGGACATTCTGAACATGGCCATAAAAGAAAGGATGTAGCTGGCCAGCGTGAAAATGAATCCGAAAAATGGAATTACGGAAAGCAGCGATAATATGATCTGCAGCCAGAAAATACTGGTTGTCCATGTAATTTTGTATAAAATATAAATTCTGTAAATGGGAACCAATGCTTTCCATCCAGGCTCTCCGGCTTTTTCAAAAATATTCCATTGAGCAATTACAGTGAGTATGACAAGGGCAAGCCCGATAAGAACAGCAAAAAGCCCTCCGCCCTGGGCATAACGATAGGCGGAAAAAGGATAAATCATAGGAAGCCTCTCTTTCTGTTGTTTAAGCACTTTTAAACTTCACAAGTCTCTACTCAAATGTTATACTATATGAGACAGAAAATAAAGGGCTAATGTCTAAAATTATAGTAATAATACTAAAAATTCTATAAACTGAACTGTTTTGGAATCGATAATTTTAAAGAGGATGAATTTTTATGAATACAGTTATTTATAAAATAGATGCAACGAACATGGATATGGATGTCATCCGTCATGCCGGTCAGATTTTGGCTCAGGGGGGATTGGTGGCCTTTCCCACAGAGACGGTTTACGGCCTTGGCGCGGATGCCATGGATGCGCGGGCGTCTGCAAAAATTTATGCCGCGAAGGGCCGTCCGTCGGATAACCCGCTGATTGTTCATATTGCCAGACTGGAATCGCTGACCGAGATTGCGGCAGATATTCCGGACGCAGCCATAAAGCTGGCCCGGGCATTTTGGCCTGGCCCGCTGACGATGATTTTAAATAAAAGTTCCCGGGTCCCTCTGGGAACAACCGGCGGGCTTAGCACCGTGGCTGTACGGATGCCCAGCCATCCCATTGCCAGGGCGATCATCGAGGCATCTCAAACGTATATTGCCGCGCCAAGTGCCAATACGTCCGGACGGCCAAGTCCTACACTGGCAGAGCATGTCATCGAAGATATGAACGGGCGGATTGACATGATTATTGACGGGGGTAAAGTGGGTATTGGCCTGGAATCTACAATTGTCGATCTTACCGGACCCATCCCTATGATTTTAAGACCTGGATATATTACAAAAGAAATGCTTGAGCAGGTTTTGGACTGCGTGACCGTGGATCAGGCCATATTGGCTGAAAACAGTGATAAGAATTTTCATCCAAAAGCACCGGGGATGAAGTATAAGCACTATGCTCCAAAGGGAGATCTGACTATTGTGGAGGGTGCGCCTGAGGATGTCACCCGGTGTATTAATGCGCTTACGGATCAGGCCCAGGATAAGGGGCTGCAAACAGCCGTGATTGCGACAGATGAAACAAAGGCTTCCTACACCTGCAGCCGTGTATTTTCCATCGGGACAAGGGTACATGAAGAGAGTATTGCACAAAATCTTTTTGAAATTCTCAGAAAGATGGATACCCTGTCCGTGGATGTGATTTATTCGGAAAGTTTTGAAGGCGGCGGGCTGGGACAGGCTATTATGAACAGGCTGCTTAAGGCGGCAGGACATCATGTGATTCAGGCCAATCAAAGCAGATCTGAATGAAAAAGAGGGATATACTGTGAAATTTAAAAGGCTTATTTTTGTATGTACAGGGAATACCTGCCGCAGTCCTATGGCAGAATATATTGCAAAGCACAGGCTTGCTGCGGATGACTGGCAGAATCTTAAGGATCTTCAGATCTGTTCCAGAGGGTTAAGTGTCTGCGGCAGCGACGGGATGTCTCCCGATGCCCGGCGTGTCTTGGAGCTGTATGATATTCCTGTGGGTGAACATTATTCCAGACAGCTTGAAATAGAAGATCTGGCTCCAGACAGCCTGATTTTAACAATGACGGCTGTTCATAAACATCAGCTGGAGGCAGCGGCCATATCCCGGGGATGCCGTGCAGGCGGTTTATGGACCATAGGGGAATTTGCCGGTGTGTCTGGTGATGTGAAGGATCCCTATGGGTTTGGTCCGGAAGCTTATGAGCGCTGTTACTGGCAGCTTGATCGGCTGACTGGTCAGGTACTGGCCCGTCTGCAGGCCTGGCAAACGGATATCCAGAATCATTAAAAATCGAAATAAAGTAAAGGAGAGAAAAAGATGATAGCATTAGGATGTGACCATGGCGGTTATGAATTAAAACAGGAAATTATGAACCATTTAAAAGAACAGGGACTGGAATATAAGGATTATGGAACTTATTCGGAAGCTTCCTGCGATTACCCGGACTTTGCCAAAGCCGTGGCAGAGGCAATTTTGAATGGTGAATGTGAAAGCGGTATTCTTATTTGCGGTACCGGTATTGGCATTTCCATTGCAGCCAATCGTTATCCGGGAATCCGGGCAGCCAACTGTACAGACTGTTTTATGGCAGAAGCAACAAGAGCGCATAATGACGCCAATATTCTGGCACTGGGGGCAAGAGTTCTGGGCGTAGGACTGGCGCTGAAGATTGTAGATACATTTTTAAATACACCTTTTTCCAATGATGAGAGACATATTCGCAGAATCGAAAAAATTGAAGTAAAATAAAAAATGGAGGAGATACTCATGGGAAAAATTCAGGTAATGGAGCATCCGCTCATTCAGCACAAAATCGGTATTATCCGTCGCACGGAAACCGGATCCAGAGATTTCAGAAATCTGATTTCCGAGATTGCCATGCTGATGTGTTATGAGGCGACAAGAGATCTGGAGCTTAGAGATGTGGCAATCGAAACACCGATCTGCCATACAACTGTAAAGGAATTAAAAGGGAAAAAGATGGCGGTGATCCCCATTTTAAGAGCCGGACTGGGAATGGTTGACGGAATGCTGACCATGGTGCCTGCTGCAAAGGTGGGACATATCGGTTTGTACAGAGATCCTGAAACCGCACTGCCTGTAGAATATTACTGTAAGCTGCCGGCAGACTGTGCTCAGAGAGATGTTTTTGTGGTTGATCCGATGTTGGCGACAGGCGGCTCTGCGGCAGCAGCAATTACGATGCTCAAGGAAAAAGGTGTACGCAATATCCGGTTTATGTGTATTATTGCGGCTCCCGAAGGGGTAGCCAAGCTTTCCGAAGAACATCCGGATGTGGACATTTATATCGGTGCCCTTGATGATCACCTGGATTCACATAAATATATTGTACCTGGACTGGGGGATGCAGGGGATCGTATTTTTGGCACAAAATAAAATTGGGGGAGGCAGTTATGAGCGATAAACGTAAAGATTATATCAGCTGGGATGAATATTTTATGGGTGTTGCCAGGCTGGCCGGTTTAAGGTCCAAAGATCCCAGCAGTCAGGTCGGATCCTGTATTGTGAGTCAGGATAATAAAATTTTATCCATGGGCTATAACGGCTTTCCCATAGGCTGCTCGGATGATGAATTTCCATGGGCAAGAGAGGGCGAGGCGCTGGATACAAAGTATTTTTTTGTGACCCACAGTGAATTAAACGCCATTTTAAATTACCGTGGCGGAAGCCTTGAGGGCGCAAAGCTGTACGTGTCTTTGTTCCCCTGCAATGAATGTGCCAAGGCGATTATTCAGAGCGGTATCCGGGAAATTATTTATGCCGAGGATAAATATGCAGATACGCCGGCTGTGATTGCCTCCAAGCGTATGCTTAATGCGGCAGGGGTGCGTTACCGCAGATATATCCCTACTGGCCGGGAAATTCGTTTTACCGTTTAAGGTGACCCTATTTAAGCCGGGTCTGTATGTATTTTCCGGGAGGCATACCGCAGGTTTTTGTAAATTGTTTTGTAAATGCATAGACGTCGCTGTATCCGGTAAGCCGGGCAGCTTCTTTAATGGGCAGGCCTGATTCCAGCATCATCATGGCCTGCCCTACTTTTTGCTCTGTGCGGTAGCGGGCCGGAGATTTTCCGGTATAGGTTTTAAAAGATTTTCGAAAGCTTTCATAGCTCATGTGAAGACTTTTGGCCACTGACTCCAGAGAAATTTCAGCTTCAAAATCTCTGGAGAGGCGCTCACAGGCCTGCTCCATGGAAGGATTGATGTCCTGGTTCACATGAACCGGCAGTCTTTCACGGATGTGGGATGTGCAGGCCGCAGGCCGGCCAAATCCATAAAGCTTCAGCACAGTGGACTGAAGTTTCAGCAAAGCTTCCGGTAATTCTTCTTTTGAGGCACTTTTAAGTTCCTTGATCAGGTTGGAAAAATCGGCGGGATCCGATTCCAGCAGGCAGGCTTTTTGAACCGGCTGCTCTGTGACGATATGAAGTTTACATAAGTTTTCGAAGACGGATTTTCCGAAGGACAGAAAAAATTCCAGCCACTGGCCGTCTGGATTAACCTGGGTGGAATGGCGGATGCCCGGCAGTCGCTGTACCAGATCTCCGGCTTCGATGGGGAGTCTTCGTCCGTCTGTGGTGATATAAGTACCGCTGCCCTGTAAAAGAACAAAGCAGCTGTAAAATTCATTCATGAAGTTGTACTGAGACCGGTCTGCTGTGGGTTTCGCCATATATCCGCAGGCAATAATGCCTTCCTTTAGGTTATTTCCGATACACCGGTAAATGACATTGCTTTTTATGGAATCGTTCACGGATATTTTCCTTTCTGTACCATTTTGGATAAAAATAACACCAGTTCGGCTATTTCGATCTTATCCATATCTATTATAATAAATATATCGATTATTTAAAAGAAAAAATCTGGCGGATATTTTATCTGACGGATATTTTAGAGGAGGAGTTTAAAATGGCGCATAGAAATGATTGGGAAAATCAGCATGTGACACAGATTAACAGGTATCCCATGCATACCCCTTACGGGGCCTATGAATCGGTGGAGCAGGCCCTGGAAGGTGATCGGAACAGATCAAAATTTGTTTTCAGCTTAAATGGTTTGTGGAAGTTTCATATGTATGACAGTCCTGAGTCTGTGGAAGACGGATTTTACAGGGAGGATTTTGATATTTCCGGATGGGCTGATATGCCAGTGCCTTCCAACTGGGAGCTTAACGGTTATGGAAAGCCGGTTTACACAAATATGCTGTATCCCTTTAAAAGAGAGGATGCCAGTGCCCGCTTTGAGATGGAGATTGTCCGGGGACAGTGTGAACTGAATGCGCCTTTTGTGCCGGAAAAGAATCTGACCGGCTGCTACCGCCGTACCTTTGTGCTGCCTCAGGACTATGTGGGCCGTGAAATTCTTATTGATTTCGGCGGTGTGGAGTCCTGCTTTTATCTGTGGATCAACGGTGACATGGTGGGCTATTCTCAGGACAGTAAGGTTAATGCGGAATTTAATATTACAGAATATGTGCGCCAGGGGGAAAATACCATTGCAGTTCAGGTGATGCGCTATTGTGACGGCACCTATCTGGAGGATCAGGATTACTGGCATCTTTCGGGAATTTACAGGGATGTGCGGATTGTAGCTAAGCCATATCAGCATATTCTGGATTACAAAATCGAAACTTTGTTTGAACATCATCATTATGATCAGGCCCGGCTTTCCGTGATGATTCATCCGGACAATACAAAGCCGCTGTACGGTGAGCATTATGTCCATCTGACCCTTTATAACCAGGCGCATGAGCCGGTGACATCATTTGATACAAAGCCTTTTGCACAGTGTGGTTTTTATTTGTCTCCAAAGTTTGTGGCCTTTGCTTCGGCCCAAATCAATCATCCTGTACTTTGGAGTGCAGAGACACCCTATCTTTATACGCTTGTTCTGGAACTGAAGGACAAAAACGGAGTCACTGTGGATATTGAAAGCAGCCGGGTCGGATTCAGACATATCGAAATTAATGACAGCGGTGTGCTTACCTTAAACGGAAAGCGTCTGGTGATCCGTGGCGTAGACCGCCATGATTTTTGCCCGGAAAGCGGCCGTTATGTGACAAAGGCGTATATGAAAAAAGAAATTGCTGTCATGAAACAGTTAAACTTTAATGCAGTCCGTACCAGTCATTATCCAGACAGCCTGGACTGGTATGATCTGTGTGATGCGTTGGGGATTTATCTTGTGGATGAGACAAATCTGGAAACCCATGGCTTTGGAGGTCAGTTAAGCTGCTCGCCAGAGTGGACGCATGCCTATATGGAGCGGGCAGCCCGTATGGTTCTCAGGGATAAAAATCATCCTTCGGTTATTCTATGGTCTCTTGGCAATGAGTCCGGCGCCGGAATGAATCATGCAGCCATGTACGGCTGGATTAAGGAATATGATAAGACACGCTATGTTCAGTATGAATCTGGAAATCCAAAGGGAAATATTTCCGATATTATCTGTCCCATGTATCCAAATATGTCCTGGGTCGAAGATGTGATGGCAGACAGTTCTGATCTGAGGCCGTTTATTATGTGCGAATACGCTTACGCAAAGAGCAACAGTAACGGAAACTTTAAGGAATTCTGGGATTATATTGATAAATACCCAAGATTCCAGGGCGGTTTCCTCTGGGATTTTTCGGACAAGGCGATTGCCGTGAAGGATGAAAATAACGGAACAAAATATGTTTACGGCGGTTATTTTGGAGAGGATGTGGTTGATCCGGTTCCAGACATGTGTATGAACGGTGTTGTACATCCGGATCTTTCATTTAAACCGGGAGCTTTGGAAGTGAGAAATGGTCAGTCACCGGTTTTGATTGAATATGTGGCGAACCCTTATATTGGCACCGGCTCCTGGAAGATTGTGAATCATTATCATGTTCTGGATTTAAGTCATCTTAAAGTCCGCTATGAAGTTGTTAAAAATGGAATACTCACCCGGGAAGGCTGTCTGGAAACATTAACAACTCCGGCCGGCGGCAGTGATGACTTATGGATTCCGGAAATTTCGGGTGATCTATGTGATGAAGTTTATGTGAACTACTATGTGGAGCTGGCTAAAGATACCTTCTTTGCACCGGCCGGATATGAGATTTACAGAAAACAGATTCCGCTTACAGGAAATGTGTATTGTCCTGAAAGTGGGGAAGTATTTAGCGATTGTGTGCAGGTTCGGGAAAACGATGATTCGGTTGAAATTTTTGGTGACGGCGTCAGCGTTGTTTACGATAAGAAAAAAGGTGTCTTCAGTCGGGCTCAGTTTAATGGACAGCAGTATTTGGAAGGCGGAAATGACGAATTTTACAGAGCCGTCACCGGTATTGATGAAGGAACCCATGAGAAAGGCCGAAACTTTGATGATGACTGGCGGGAAAAGGGTCTTGACCGGCTGGAAAAAAGCGTGGAATCGGTTGTGGTTTGTCCCGGGGACCGAGTGATTATTTTAAAGGTACGGTCAGTTTACGGAGCCGGAATGTTCAGAACAAATACAACGTATATGATTGGCAGCCGGGGCATGGAAATCCATAATCAGGTTGTCAACAACAGTGGCTTTGAATGTATTCCAAGAATCGGTCTTTCCTTTCGGCTGCCTTCAGAATACAGCCGCCTGAGCTGGTATGGTCTTGGACCATGGGAAACCTATCAGGACAGAAAATCTGCAGCTTTTATGGGACAGTATGAGGACACTGTGGCCGCGCAGCACGAGCCGTTTGTTGTACCCTGTGAATGCGGCGGTCATGAAGATACCCGGTGCATGACTTTAAGCGATGGCCGTCATAAGCTGACAGTGACTGGAGGGGCACCTTTCCATTTCAGTGCGCTGCCTTATTCCATGGAAGCGTATTTAAAAGCCGGTTACGCCGATGAGCTGCCTAAAGTATGCACAGGCACATGGCTTATGCTGGATGCAGTTCACGCCGGTTTGGGCGGTGATACGGGCTGGGCTAAAAATATTCATCCGGAATACAGAATTAAAACCGGAATGTATGCGTATAGCTTTAAACTGATTTTTGAATAAACTGATTTTGAATACTATGATTTTTAATTGCATGTGAGTGCTTTTTCAGGCCTGAAAGGCAGGAGGCAGCAGACGATTTGGCGTCGCTGTCCCTGCCTTTTTGCCGTAAGATCAGCGGTCAAAGCTTTTTAACTCTGGCGGCAAAATATTTCAGTAGCATAAAATGTCTGCATATGTTAATATTAACCTTAGATATGTGTCATTGGGATTCATAGCTGTATCACAGACAAAAGGAAAGAGAGGCATGGAGATGAGCGGCAAAAAAAACAATCATGATGTATTTAGAGCTCTGGCGCTGCTGACTCAGCTGGGGATTGGGATGATTGTGCCCATCGTTCTGTGTCTTTTTGTGGGCATCTGGCTGGATGAGCTGCTTGGGACGGAGATATTTATATTTATATTTCTTGTTCTGGGGATTCTGACTGCGTATAAAAGTCTCTATGATTATACACGGCCTCTTCTCAAGGGGGAAAAGGAGCGGGAAAATGAAAAATTCTGGAATAATAGAAAACATAAAAAATAAACTCGGCCTTTATAATGAAACCATGTGTGAACTTACCGTGGGAATTATTCTGATGACACTAATCGCCGGAACTGCAGGCGTTTTTGTATTTCCGGACAGCGTTCGTTTTTGCGGGAGTCTGCTGATTGGATCTGCGGGGGCCATGCTGCTGGCGGTGCATATGTTTGTGACCATCAGCCGCTCTCTGGATATGTATCCTGAAGATGCTCCCAAATATGCAAAACGGAATTATGTTTTGCGCCTGGGCTTTGTGATTCTTGTGGTTTTATGCGGCCTGAAGCTGCCTTTTTTGTCTTTTCCCGGGATTTTTCTCGGATTGCTGACGCTTAAAGGGGCTGTTTATATTCGTCCGCTTTCTCGCAGAATTTTAAAGACTTTGGTGCACAGGCATAAAGATTATACAGCAAAGGAGGGTGAATAAATGGGACAGGAAGTTGACTTTATGATACATGGGTATCTGGAAGTGCCTTTCTTTGGGCAGACGGTTTACATTACAACCACACACGTGTGTATGTTTATTGTGTGTATGACGCTGATTATTTTCGGTATTGTTGTTAACCGGAAAATGAAGCATGCCAGGGAAATTCCTGAAGGTCTTCAGAATGTGGCTGAATTTTATGTTCAGACGCTGGACGGTATTGTTAAAGGCAATATGTTTAAGCACTGGCGTAAATATGCCAACTATATTCTGACGATTTTCATGTTTCTTTTACTTTCCAATATCTCGGGTATCTTCGGCCTTCGTCCGCCGACCGCGGATTACTGTACAACACTGGCGCTGGCGCTGATTACATTTGCGGTGATCCAGTTTAATGCGGTGAGGACAAACGGTCCATTAGGCTATATTAAAAGCCTTACCCAGCCGCTGCCCATTCTGTTTCCGATCAATGTCATTGGAGAGGTAGCGACACCGGTGTCATTATCCCTGCGTCTTTTTGGCAATATTATGGGCGGAACGGTTATGATGGCGCTGTTTTACGGTCTTCTTCCAAAGATTGTAACGCTGGGTATCCCGGTTTTCCTGCATGGGTATCTTGATTTATTTGCAGGAGCAATTCAGACATACGTATTTTGTATGTTGAGTATGGTATTTATTAATGACAAGCTGCCGGCCGACTGAGGGTGGTCCGGAGAAACTTATGTATAAGGAGGAAATTTTATGATAACAAATGAAGGTTTAGTATTAGCTTGCTCAGCAATCGGCGCAGGTCTGGCCATGATCGCAGGTATCGGACCTGGTATTGGACAGGGTATTGCAGCCGGACACGGTGCTGCTGCTGTTGGACGTAATCCGGGTGCCAAGGGGGATATTACATCGACCATGCTTCTCGGCCAGGCCGTTGCAGAGACAACAGGTCTTTATGGTCTTGTTATTGCGCTGATTCTTTTATTTGCAAACCCACTGTATGGAAAATTATGATAAATACCCGGCAGAGGGCATAAAATCAGGCACAGTAAAGAGGCCGAAGGGAGGCGTAAGAGTTGGACGGAAGATTATTTGGCCTTGATGCCCAGCTCCTGTTTGACGCCATTACAATGTTCATCTACATTATGGTGCTGTTTGTCATTCTTTCCAGGCTGTTTTTTAAACCGGTACGCCAGTTTATGGAGAAACGTCAGGAAGGCATTGACCAGAATAAAACCGAAGCCGATGAATATATGAACAGGGCTGAGAAACTGAAGGCTGAGTATGAGGAAAAGCTTAAGCAGGTGCATAAAGAAGCAGAAAGTCTTATGTCCGCATCCCGCAGGCAGGCGCACAGGCGTCAGGAGGATGTTATAGAGGCTGCAAAGGAAAAAGCCTCTGCAATTATGACACAGGCCCAGCAGGAGGCTTGCCAGGAGAAAAACCGTGTGAAGGATGAGGTTAAACAGGAAATGGCCGAGATCGCGGGACTTTTGGCAGGGCAGTTTGTGGAATCGTCAGATCGTTTCAGGGAGGCGATGCTTGTGGAAGAAACATTGAAAGAAATGGGTGGTGACGCATGGCAGAATTGATGATAACAGCAATTAATATATTTCTGCTTAGTTTTGTCGCCGGCTACATCGGGTATCCGATGATCAGTAAGGCACTGAATAAGCGGAAAACCCAGATTGCAGAGCAGATCCATACAGCTTCCCAGGACAGAGCAGATGCGTTGCTTTTGGCACAGGATTATGAGACCAGGCTTAAGAACTTTGAGCAGGAACGCGAGGTGATCCTTGCCCAGGCCAGAGAAAAGGCAAAAGCCGGTGAGGAAGAGATGATGCGTGAAGCTCAGTCAGAAGCGGCGCGTATCGTAAACCGGGCGGATCGGGAAGCCGCTCTTTTGCAGGCAAAAGTTAGAGATGAGATCCGCAGGGACATGATTACCTACGCAACTGCGGCTGCTGCCAAACTGATTGCGGAAAATATGAACACACCGCAGCAGGATGCACTGATTGAAGAAACACTGAAGGAAATGGGAGAGCAGACATGGCAAAATTAGTAGATAAAACTTATGGCCAGGCTTTGTTTGAGCTGAGTGTGGAAGCGGACTCCGTGGATGAATACAGCAGACAGGCCGGTGTTATTCTGACGCTGCTCGATGAAAATCCGGATCTTATGGCGCTTCTTGGGCATCCTCAGATTTCAAAGGAAGAAAAGGTTGAAGTTGTTTTAAACTGCTTTAAAGACCGGGTCAGCGATGATTTGACCAGTTTTCTTGTGATTATTGTTCAGGCAGGCCGACAGAAATTTATACGGGAAATTCTTATGTATTTCCTGAATACGGTTAAAGCATACAAACATATTGGTGTTGCCTATGTGACATCCGCGGTTGAATTGTCGGATGAGCAAAAGGCTGCTGTCCGGGAACGGCTGCTTGCGATCACGGATAATGTCGCCTATGAAATGCATTTTAATGTGGATGCATCGCTGCTTGGCGGCATGGTGATTCGCATTGGCGATAAGGTTGTGGACAGCAGTATACGGACAAAGTTAGATACACTGTCTAAAAACTTGATGAAGATTCAGATTTGAGAAAATCCGGGAGATTCAGACTTGAGAAGATTCGGATGAAGCTTCAGATGAAACAAATATAATTTATAGTGAAAGAAGGTGCCAAAAGCCCCATGAATTTAAGACCCGAAGAAATCAGCTCAGTAATTAAAGAGCAGATTAAACGCTATAAAACCAGACTGGAGGTTTCGGATGTCGGTACGGTTGTACAGGTGGCCGACGGTATTGCCCGTATCCATGGACTTGAAAATGCGATGCAGGGCGAGCTCCTGGAATTCCCAGGCGAGGTTTACGGCATGGTGCTTAATCTTGAAGAAGATAATGTTGGTGCTGTTTTACTTGGTGATTCGAAAAATATCAATGAAGGCGATATTGTGAAGACAACCGGAAGAGTTGTGGAGGTTCCCGTAGGGGATGCCATGATCGGCCGTGTTGTGAATGCTCTGGGACAGCCACTGGATGGCAAGGGGCCTATTGAAACAAATACTTTCCGGCAGATCGAGCGTGTGGCGCATGGTGTAATTGAGAGAAAATCTGTAGATACACCGCTGCAGACCGGAATCAAGGCGATCGATGCCATGATTCCCATTGGCCGGGGACAGCGTGAATTGATTATCGGAGACCGTCAGACAGGTAAGACAGCCATTGCGATTGATACAATTATTAATCAGAAAGGTCAGGGTGTTTACTGTATTTATGTAGCCATTGGACAGAAGGCATCCACAGTAGCATCCATCGTGCATACACTGGAAGAATACGGTGCCATGGATTACACGGTTGTTGTGTCTTCCACAGCATCCGAACTGGCGCCTCTGCAGTATATTGCGCCATATTCCGGATGCGCCATCGGTGAAGAATGGATGGAGCAGGGCAAGGATGTATTAATTGTTTATGATGATTTATCCAAGCATGCGACAGCTTACCGTACACTCTCCCTTTTGCTTCGTCGTCCGCCTGGGCGTGAAGCTTATCCGGGTGATGTATTTTACCTTCATTCCAGGCTTCTGGAACGTGCGTCCAAGCTTTCCGATGATCTGGGCGGCGGTTCTTTGACAGCCCTTCCGATCATTGAGACACAGGCCGGAGACGTATCGGCTTATATCCCTACAAATGTGATTTCTATCACAGATGGTCAGATTTATCTCGAAACAGAAATGTTTAACAAGGGACTTCGTCCTGCGATCAACGCAGGTCTGTCTGTGTCCCGTGTTGGCGGTTCTGCTCAGATTAAGGCAATGAAAAAAATTGCCGGACCTATCCGTGTGGAACTGGCACAGTACAGAGAGCTTCAGGCCTTTGCCCAGTTTGGTTCAGAGCTGGATGCGGCAACAAAAGAACAGCTGGCACAGGGTGAACGAATTCAGCAGATTCTTAAACAGGGCCAGTATCAGCCAATGCCTGTGGAAAAGCAGGTTGTGGTTATTTACATGGTGACGCGTAAACACCTGCTGGATATTCCGGTTGATCAGGTTATGGATTTTGAAAAAGGTCTGCTGGAATACATGGATACCAAGTATGCCCATGTTCTTAGTGCCATCCGTGAGACAAAGGAACTTGGTCCTGAGATCGAGGAAGGCATTGTTGCGGCTATTGGAGCGTATAAGGAACAATTTAAAGCATCAGTGAATGAATTATAATTATAGAAATTAAGAGGTGTAATCGATATGGCCTCAATGAGAGAGATTAAACGGCGTAAAGGCAGTATTTCCAGTACCGCACAGATTACGAAGGCCATGAAGCTTGTTTCCACCGTAAAGTTTCAGAAGGCCAAAGGCCGGGCGGAGCTGTCAAAGCCTTATTTCGATAAAATGTATCAGACAGTGACCTCGATTCTGGCCAGAACGGATAATGTCAATCACCCGTATTTGTCCGGCGGGACTTCCCCCAAAAAGGCGGTTATTGCCATTACCTCCAACCGGGGACTGGCCGGCGGTTATAATGCCAACATTATCAGACTGATTACGGACAGCGGTTTTAATATGGAAGATGTAGTGCTTTATACGATCGGACGTAAGGGAAAGGATGCCTTGTCAAGAAAAGGGTATCAGATCGCCAAAGATTACTCCGATGTGATTAATGCGCCCATCTATAAAGATGCGGCAGAGATCGGAAAGGCAGTGCTGACGGCTTTTGCCAATCAGGAAATCGGTGAGATTTATCTGGCATACACAAGCTTTAAAAATACAGTGGTTCACATCCCTAAGTTGATTCGTCTTCTTCCGGTGGATGGAAATTCACTGTTAAAGGGCAGTGGGGACGGAATCGATGACGGCAGCAGCGTTTCTGATGGCCGGAGTTTATCTGAAGGGAATCAGGAAGCCGGTTATGCCAACATTCCTATGAACTATGAACCGGAGGCCGAAGAGGCTTTAAGTGCCATTATTCCCAAATATATATGCAGCCTGATTTACGGTGCACTGATGGAAGCTGTAGCTTCGGAAAACGGTGCCCGAATGACGGCGATGGATAATGCGACAAGCAACGCAGAAGAAATGATTGATAAATTAACATTAAGCTATAATAGAGCAAGACAAGGTGCAATCACTCAGGAAATCACCGAAATTGTATCGGGTTCCGAGGCACTGGCTTAAGAGAGGAGTGAATGAACAGGTATATGGCAGAAAAAAGTATTGGAAAAGTCACTCAGATTATCGGTGCTGTCCTTGATATAAAGTTTCCCGATGCAAAACTTCCTGAAATTAATGATGCGGTTAATATTACCCGCAAAGACGGAAGTAAGCTTGTGGTGGAGGTCGCACAGCATCTGGGGGATGATACAGTCAGATGTATTGCCATGGGAACGACCGACGGGCTTGTGCGTGGCATGGAAGCCGTGAGTACAGGCGCGCCGATTACGATTCCCGTGGGTGAGGAGACCCTGGGCAGAATTTTCAATGTGCTGGGTGAAGCGATTGATAATAAGCCTGAACCTGAGGCAAAAACCTATTTCCCGATTCACAGAAAGGCTCCAAAGTTTGAGGATCTGTCTGATGCTCAGGAAATTCTCGAAACAGGTATCAAGGTTGTAGACCTGTTATGTCCGTATCAGAAGGGTGGTAAGATTGGTCTGTTCGGCGGTGCCGGTGTGGGCAAAACCGTGCTGATTCAGGAACTGATTCGTAATATTGCCACTGAACATGGCGGTTATTCCGTATTTACCGGCGTTGGTGAACGTACCCGTGAAGGAAATGACCTTTACCATGAAATGACAGAATCCGGTGTTATCAACAAGACAACTATGGTGTTCGGACAGATGAATGAACCACCCGGAGCCCGTATGCGTGTAGGGCTTACAGGCCTGACGATGGCAGAATACTTCCGTGATCAGGGCGGTAAGGATGTGCTGTTGTTTATTGATAATATTTTCCGTTTTACTCAGGCAGGTTCCGAGGTTTCGGCTTTGCTTGGACGTATTCCAAGTGCCGTTGGTTACCAGCCTACACTGCAGACCGAAATGGGTGCCCTTCAGGAGCGAATCACATCTACGAAATCCGGATCCATTACTTCCGTACAGGCTGTATATGTGCCTGCGGATGACCTGACAGACCCGGCGCCGGCAACGACGTTTGCTCATCTGGATGCAACGACCGTACTGTCCCGTTCCATTGTAGAGCTGGGGATTTATCCGGCTGTAGATCCTCTGGAGTCTACTTCCCGTATTCTGGATCCCAGAATCGTAGGCGATGAGCATTATGCGGTTGCCCGCGGTGTACAGGAAATTCTGCAGAGATACAAGGAACTTCAGGATATTATTGCCATTCTTGGTATGGACGAGCTTTCCGAGGATGAAAAGCTGATTGTGTCCAGAGCCAGAAAGGTTCAGCGTTTCCTGTCGCAGCCGTTCTTTGTGGCTGAGCAGTTTACCGGTCTGACCGGCCGCTATGTGCCGCTGTCAGAAACTATTCAGGGCTTTAAGGAGATTCTTGAAGGTAAGCACGATGATATTCCGGAAGGCTACTTCCTTAATGCCGGAAACATTGATGATGTTCTTGCCAGATGTAAGTAGGTGAGAGAAAATGGCGGAAAAGGAATTTTTACTGCAGGTTGTCTCTCCGGACAGGGTATTTTATGAGGGCAGTGTTTCCATGGTGGAGCTGGTAACTTCAGAGGGAGAGATTGGTGTTTTAGCCGGTCATATTCCTATGACTAATATTTTGAAACCTGGAATTCTCCATATTGTGGCGGCTGATGGGGAACGCTATGCAGCCGTTCATGAAGGTTTTATAGAAATCCTGCCTGATCGTATGACCGTGTTGTCAGAAGGTGCCGAATGGCCGGAGGAAATTGATATCAACCGGGCCAATGAGGCGAAAATCCGAGCCGAGCGAAGACTTTCGGAGCATTCCGAAGGCATGGATATTGCCCGGGCCGAACTGGCGCTTAAACGGGCGCTGACAAGAATTGAACTGGCCGAGAGATACGGCAGATAATTTATGAGGATGTCTGAATGTGAATGTCATTTAGGCATCCTTTTTCTTTACCGTAACTTTGTTACGGTTTTAAAACAGCTTTCCGGATATAATATATACATCTGTTTTGCGCCCGCAAATCAAGTTGTGCAAATATAGAACACGTTTATATATTATATATAAAATACCTGATATTATGAATGAACAGGTCCCGGGAAAATGCCCAGGGAGTGAAGGAGGAAAATACAGATGGAAAACGGGGAAATTTTAAAAGATCCGAAAAATACCATAAAGATGATTAGTGGATCAGTGGGCCTGAAATCCCTGGAAAAGTGCCTGAACGACATTTGCCGGGATTTTGATACAGAACGTTACAGTATAAGGGCATTGGCTGAAAAATATATGGGGTTTCATAGACCGGGGCTGGATTTGAACGGATGTCTTGAAGCCCTTGTGAAGGCCGCAGCCGAGCTTACCTCAATGGAAGCACCGGAATGGGAGTTTATTGCAGCCAGGCTTTTAAATTTTAAATTTAAGACGGCTTTGAGTCATGAACTGTCGGATCGGGGAATTACCAGCCTGTTTGACAAAATTTCTTATTTGACGACTCAGGGGCTTTATGGGGATTATATACTGGAGAGCTACAGTAAAGCAGAGATCGAGGAAGCGGAGACGATGTTATGTCCTCAAAGAGATTTGCTGTTTAACTATTCCGGTCTGGATCTTCTGCTGAAACGCTATGTGATTCATACGCACGACCATATGCCTTTGGAAACACCTCAGGAAATGTATATGGGAATTGCACTGCATCTGGCGATGAAAGAGGGGAAGGATCGGATGCTCTGGGTCAGACGATTTTACGATATGCTCAGTCGGCTGGAGGTGACCATGGCCACGCCTACGCTTTCCAATGCGAGAAAACCTTACCACCAGCTGTCCAGCTGCTTTATCGATACAGTACCTGACAGCCTGGATGGTATTTACAGGAGCGTGGATAATTTTGCCAAAGTAAGTAAGTTTGGCGGCGGTATGGGGTTGTATTTTGGAAAGGTGAGGGCAACAGGCAGCAGTATTCGTGGCTTTGAAGGTGCAGCCGGTGGTGTGATCCGGTGGATCCGTCTGGTTAATGATACAGCTGTTGCGGTGGATCAGCTGGGAATGCGCCAGGGAGCTGCGGCGGTGTATCTGGATGTGTGGCATAAAGACTTGCCGGAGTTTTTACAGCTTCGTACCAATAATGGTGATGACCGAATGAAGGCACATGATATTTTCCCGGCGGTATGTTATCCGGATCTGTTCTGGAAAATGGCAGATGAGGATCTGAATCAGAAGTGGTATCTGATGTGTCCGCATCAGATCAGACAGGTGAAGGGCTATGCACTTGAAGATTGCTATGGGGAGCTATGGGAACAGCGTTACATGGATTGTGTCAGCGACCACCGAATTTCAAAGCGTATTGTCACAATTAAAGATATTATACGTCTGGTTCTTAAATCTGCTGTGGAAACCGGAACGCCTTTTGTCTTTAACAGGGATATTGTCAACCGGGCCAATCCTAATGGACATCAGGGGATGATTTATTGTTCCAACTTATGTACAGAGATTGCTCAGAATATGTCTGAAATTGAAACCATAAGTCAGGAGATTGAAACCCTTGATAATGAAAAGGTAGTTGTAACAGTGACCCGACCAGGGGACTTTGTTGTCTGTAATTTGGCCAGTCTTTCTCTCGGTCATTTGCCTGTGCAGGATGAGGCGCATCTGTCTCAGGTTGTGGAGACGGCTGTCCGGGCGCTTGATAATGTTATTGATTTGAATTTTTATCCCCTTCCCTATGCCAGCCTTACAAGCCGAAAGTACCGCAGCATTGGCCTTGGGGTGAGCGGTTATCATCACATGCTGGCTAAGTATGGCATATCCTGGGAAAGTGAAGACCATTTAACTTTTGTAGATAAAGTTTTTGAAAATATAAATTATGCTGCAGTGATGGCCAGTGCCCGTCTGTCGGAAGAAAAGGGAAGTTATGCTTATTTTGAGGGCAGCGACTGGCAGACAGGTGCCTATTTTGAAAAGCGGGGTTATACATCCAAAAGATGGCAGGACGCAGCATGTTTTGTCAGAGAAAAAGGGATGCGAAATGGGTGGCTGCTGGCGGTGGCACCTACAAGCAGCACAAGTATTATTTCCGGAACAACAGCCGGGGTGGATCCGGTGATGAATAAATATTTTCTTGAGGAGAAAAAAGGCAGTATGCTTGTGCGGGTGGCGCCTCAGCTTTCGCCTGAGACAATCTGGCTGTATAAAAATGCCCACTATATTGATCAGAAGTACAGCGTTCGGGCCTGTGGGATCCGCCAGCGTCATATTGATCAGGCTCAGAGCATGAACCTGTATATTACCAATGATTATACAATGCGCCAGGTTTTAAATCTTTACATTGAGGCGTGGAAGTGTGGGGTAAAGACGGTTTACTATGTACGGAGCAAATCTCTTGAGGTAGAGGAGTGCGAAAGCTGTTCTTCATAAATAAGGAGGTAAAATGATGACCCAAATTAAACAATTAAAAAGAAAACCTTTGTTTAATCCTGATGGTGATTCTCAGGTGCGAACACGCCGTTTGATCGGAGGAAATACAACAAATCTCAATGATTTTAATAACATGAAATACGGCTGGGTCAGCGACTGGTATCGTCAGGCCATGAATAATTTCTGGATTCCGGAGGAAATTAATCTGTCTCAGGATGTCAAAGATTATCCCGGACTGGATGACGCTGAACGTACGGCTTTTAATAAAATACTAAGTTTTCTTGTGTTTCTCGATTCGATTCAGACCGCTAATCTGCCCGGTATCGGAGCGTATATTACGGCAAACGAGGTTAATCTTTGTCTGTCCATTCAGGCTTTTCAGGAATGCGTCCACAGTCAGAGCTACAGCTATATGCTTGATACCATCTGCAATCCTGTTGAGCGCAATGAGATTTTATATCAGTGGAAAAATGACCGGCATTTGCTTGAACGCAATACGTTCATCGGTGATCTGTATAATGAGTTTCAGGAAAACAAAGATACCCTGACATTACTTAAAGTGATGATGGCTAACTATATTTTGGAGGGGATTTATTTTTACAGCGGCTTTATGTTTTTTTATAATCTGAGCCGAAACGGAAAAATGCCAGGGTCTGCTCAGGAAATACGTTATATTAACAGGGACGAGAATACCCATTTGTGGCTGTTTCGAAATATGCTTCTGGAACTTAAAAAGGAAAATCCGGAGCTTTTTACACCAATAACGATTGCGATGCTCCGGGAGATGCTGGAGGAGGGGGTGCGCCAGGAAATTCAGTGGGGGCACTATGTCATCGGTGATCAGATTGCAGGCCTGACAAAAACAATGATTACGGAATATATTCAGTATCTGGGAAATTTAAGATGGACAAGTTTAGGCTTTGAGGCAATTTATGAAGGTCTGACAAAGGAACCTGAAAGTATGCGCTGGGTTTCGCAGTATTCCAATGCCAATATGGTGAAGACAGATTTCTTTGAGGCCAGAAGTACAGCTTATGCAAAAAGCACAGCTCTGATTGATGATTTATGAACATTGCTTTTTTACACAATTTAAATTGTGCTTTTTGACAATTTGATATATAATCCATTTAACATGATAAATTAGTTCTTTCAGAATTTATATTTTTTGATGCAGATGCAGCCTACGGGAAAAGTTGGGGAATGCTGGCATATATGGATCAGGAAAAGCTGTCTGGACAGATTCATCCAAGTAAAATAATAGATATGGAGGCAGGAATAATGAGACTATTAGCAGAAGATTGTGTAACACTTGTAGTGGACTATCAGGAGAAGCTTATGCCGGTGATCAATGATCATGAGCAGGTTGAAAAACGTTCAGAAATTCTTTTAAAAGGTCTAAAAACATTGGGGATTCCTTCTATTGTTACCCAGCAGTATACAAAAGGGATTGGGATGACCATTCCTTCTATTACCCAGGCAGCTGAAAATGACAGTTATTTTGATAAGATTTCTTTCAGCTGCTTTGAAGACGAAGAAATCAGGAAAACGATTTTTCGTACAGGGAAAAAAACCGTGATTGTCTGCGGCATTGAGGCTCATATCTGTGTGCTTCAGACATGTATTGATCTGAAGGCAGCAGGATATACGCCTGTTCTTGTGACAGATTGTATTGGATCAAGAAAGGCTTCGGATAAAGAAATTGCACTGCTTCGGGCTCAGAGTGAGGGGATCATACTGACAACCAGTGAAGCCGTTTTATTTGAATTAACCAGAAAAGCCGGAAGTGAAGCATTTAAGGTGATTTCAAAGCTGATTAAATAATATTTTACAAATTATAATCAGGAGAAGGAAAATGATAAAAAAATATAATTGTCCCGATTGTGGTGCCGATATGGCCTACAATCCTACAACCGGGCTGCTTGCTTGCGGCCATTGTGGTCACAGTGAGGCGATTGCTTCGGATTCCCCCGAGGAGATCCAACAGGCTGAAGCGGCATATATGGAATCATTGCACCAAAGCGGGAATTTTGAATACCATTGTCCAAATTGTGGGAGTGTTTTGATTGCTCAGGAAAAAACATCTTCGGTGACCTGTGAATATTGTCAGGCGCCGTTAGTGCTGGCAGACAGGCTGGCCGGTGAGAAAAGACCTCAGGAGATTGTACCCTTTAAAATCGATCGCGGGGCAGCGACCTCGGCATTTAAAAAATGGTGCCGAAACGGGCATTTTACGCCGTCTGGTTTTATGAAGGCAGACAATATAAAAAAATTACACGGAACTTACGTTCCGTATTGGATGTTTGGAATGAAGGCAGATGTCAGCCTTGGGGCTATGGCAACAAGAGTTCATGTAACCCGCCGGGGAGATACAGAGTATACGGATACAAGCTATTATCATGTGACCCGCCAGGCGGAGATGGTATTTAATCAAATGCCTCACGATGCATCGGCCCAGCTGGATGATGGCACCATGGCGAAGCTGGAGCCTTTTAATTTTCAGGAATGCAGATCATTTGCAATGCCTTATCTTGCAGGTTTTGATTCTAATCAATATGACTATACAGATGAACAGCTTTTAGCGGAAGTTAAAAAAGATATATCTGGAGGGGCTGTGTCGGCAACACGGCAAACGATTTCCGGTTATTCCACGGTTACGGTGGAAAACAGTACTGTGGATTTTTCGGATATTCATACAGCCTATGCCTTATTGCCAGTGTGGACACTTTCTTACATATATAAAAATAAAGAATATAAATTTTTAATGAATGGGCAGACGGGACGTGTTGTCGGTCATGCGCCTTTATCTGTTGAAAAACTTCTGGGCTTTGGTGGTATACTGACGGTTGTTATATTCGTTATTTTGCTGTTGATTGGCGGGTGATGCGGATGAAAAAAAGAAGATTATTGGGGACGGTGGGCACGGCAGTTATTTTGCTTTTGGTTTTTATATGCAGTTTTGCTGCTGTTGGAGCAGCCGGGAAGTATGTGATTGACGATGCACAGCTTCTTACCGATGAACAGGAAGCCCAACTGTCACAGCAGATTCAAGATCTGAGACAGGAAAAAAATATTGATATTGTTATTGTGACTAAAAACGGACTGGGAGAGAAGACCCCCCAGCAATATGCAGATGATTATCTGGATCAAGGCGGCTACGGGATGGGAGCAGATGAAAACTCAATCCTCTATCTGATTGATATGGAAAGCCGGGAATTATATCTTTCCACTCATGGAGCGGCTGAAGACTATTTTACCCCTGAGCTTATTGAGGAAATGCTGGATCATATCTATGATCAGGTGACTGTGCAAAATTATTATGGAGCGGCACAGGCTTTTGTCGCAGATGCAGGCCGTTTTGATGAGGCTGTAGCGAATCATCTCTATGATCAGAATGCACACAAAAAAATGTCTATACCCGTTAAACTGGGGATTTCTGTTGGGATTTCTGTATGTGTATGTGCAATTATTGCGTTTTCTGTAAGCAGGGGAACAAAGCAGGCTGTATTTGCAAGAGACTATATGGATCAGTCTACATTTGAATTGAAGCAGCAAAGCGATGTTTTTCTGAGACATGTGGTGACCAAACGAAAAATTGAGACTGACAATGACCGAGGTCCTCGAAATTCCAACAGTCATATGAGCAGTGGCGGAGAAAGCCATGGCGGTGGCGGACGAAGCTTTTAAAAAATTTAAGATCACCGATATCCTGGCAAAATGCCGGATATCGGTGATTTATTTTATTGGTGATCCTTGAAGCTGTGAATACCGTCAAGCAGCTGATTTTTCAGCTCCCACAACGGACGGGAAAGGTCGACATATACATTTTGCGGGTTGGCAAAACGGCGGGATTCATCCCACAAGGTATCCAGTTCCTGTTTGCAGTAAGCCTGTATTTCCATGACAGAAGGGGATTCATAAACACATTGGCCATTTTTGAAGATGGGAACAAGAAGTTCCCGGATGGTATAGGTGTTTTCATCCAGATAAGTTTTTTTCCATGTTGAAACAGGGTCAAAGATCATCAGTGGCTCTGACGGATCATAATGCTCGCCCACAAGGGAAATCAGATCGCCCCGGATTTTACCGGTTTCTCTGTCATATAAACGGAAAATAGTTTTATTTCCAGGATTCGTAACTTTTTCAATATTTTCAGATACTTTAATTTTGGGGATCATAACGCCGTTTTCATCGCATACGGCGGCCAGCTTATATACGCCGCCAAAAGCAGGACAGTCTTTAGAGGTGATCAGATTGGTTCCTACACCCCAGGAGGTGATTTTTGCACCCTGGCTGCGAAGGCTTTCGATCAGGTATTCGTCCAGGTCGCTGGAAGCGGATATCACAGCATCCGTATAACCGGCCTGATCCAGCATCATACGGGCTTTTTTGGAAAGATAGGCAAGATCCCCGCTGTCCAGGCGGATTCCGTAAAGCTTTGGTTTGATTCCCTGTGCTTTCAGCTCATCAAATACCTGGATGGCATGGGGAACACCGGACTTTAATGTGTCGTATGTATCTACGAGAAGCAGGCAGTTATCCGGGTACAGTCGGGCATAATTGCGGAAGGCTTCCAGCTCTGTCTTAAAACTCATGATCCAGCTGTGGGCATGGGTTCCTTTAACAGGAATATTAAACATCTGACCGGCCAGTACATTGGATGTGCCTACGCAGCCTGCGATGACCGCTGCTCGGGCGCCGTAGGTGCCGGCATCCGGTCCTTGAGCACGGCGAAGACCAAACTCCATCACACCGCCGCCGGCTGCATATACAACCCGGGAAGCCTTTGTTGCAATCAGGCTCTGATGGTTAATAATGTTGAGGATGGCTGTCTCGATAAGCTGGGCCTCGATAATGGGTGCAACCACCTTTAAAAGGGGCTCCTTGGGAAAAACAACCGTTCCTTCCGGAATGGCATAGATGTCTCCCGTAAAATGAAATCCGGAAAGATACTCAAGAAAATCATCCTGAAAAAATCCGGTGGATCTCAGGTAGCTGATATCTTCCGTATCAAAATGCAGTTCTTTAATGTAATCAATAACCTGTTCCAGACCGGCGGTGATGGCATAGGCACTGCCGGATGGATTATTGCGGTAAAAAACATCAAAAACCACGGTTTTGTTTGTCTGATTGGTGAAATATCCCTGCATCATTGTTAATTCATATAAATCTGTAAGCAATGTTAAATTATATCTGCTCATAAAAATCCCTCTTTTATATATGTCTTGACACATGTAAAGCATAAACGATAAGTTAGAATTATTGTACCCCGGCTAAATGAAAAAAGCAACCAGAAGCGGCGGAAATTTAACTTAATTGTAATAGTTTCGTACCGGATTTGTCGCTTTACCGGTTTATAATGTTTTTGAAGGATTTGACTTTTTGACCTTAACATTATTATAAAGTGATCGGGACAGGAAATGCCTGATCTGATCAATAAAGCGGGGAGATTTTTATGGATTACAAAAGTGAAAGCGTGTCTCAAAATCACAGAAATACAAGGCCTGGAGATCGGCGAAATTTAAAGCGTAAAATAAGAAATATGGGGATTTCCATGGGGACAGGGGTTTTTGTCGGCTTAATTTTAGGTTGTGTTTTAATGTTTCAGAACCATATGGAACATGCTCAGGCTGTTGAACGTATCGTGCCGTCGGTAAAGATTATGCTGGAAGAAGCCGCACCTAAGGTAAGTACTGTGGATATTGTGGCTGTTGGGGATAATCTGATCCACTCTGGACTTTATAAATCGGGTCTGCAGGCGGATGGATCTTATAATTTTGATCATTTGTATGCCAACGTTAAGGCCGATATCCAGGCCGCTGATCTGGCAATTGTTAATCAGGAAACGATTTATACATATAACCGTAATGACTATTCAGGCTATCCTTGTTTTGCAGGTCCCGTAGAGATTGGAGATGCCCTGGCAGGTGCAGGCTTTGATGTGGTTACCCATGCCACCAATCATGTCTATGATCGGGGCGTGCAGGGAATTGCCGATACACTGGATTTCTGGAAAACGAAACATCCGGAGATTACTGTGTTGGGGATACATGATAGCCAGGAAGATGCAGATACAATAAAAACGGTTGAGTGTAACGGAATCACTTTTGCCATGCTGAATTACACATATGGAATGAATGGATTTGCGCTCCCTGCGGATAAGCCTTATCTTGTGGATTTGCTGGACAGGGATCAGGTGGCTGAGGATATCGCCAGGGCAAAGCAGATCAGTGACTGTGTGATATTTTTTCTTCACTGCGGTGTAGAATATGTTTATGAGCCGGATGTTTCGACGAAAGAATGGGTGCAGTTTCTGCTGGATCAGGGCGTAGATATAACCATCGCCTCGCATCCCCATGTGCTGGAGCCTTATACAGAATTGGCAGGGGATGACGGTCATCAAATGATTGTTTATTACTCTATGGGAAACTTTATATCAACACAGGATGCCATGCCAAGGATGATTGGCGGTATGGCAAAAATTACGGTGGAAAAATGGGGAGAGGGTGAAAATTCCCGGGTTACAGTCAGAGATTATACACTGGATCCGCTTTTTACCCACTATAATCATACTTTGGGCGTGTATACGGTGTATAAGCTGGCTGATTATACGGATGAGCTGGCTGCACAGCATCAGCTGTATGCGGCAGCCGATCCCCGGCTTTCTGTGGAGGTTATACAAAATGAGTTCAATACAATTATGAATACACCGATCCGGCAGGAAGGTCATGCGCATACATATTAACGAAATAATTCCCATACAGCCCGCTCGTCAAAGTCACGAATGCGCTTGAGCGGTATGCCGGCAGCTTTAAAGGCATTGTTTTTAAACTTATCCCGGCGCCGGGCGCTTTCCGTATCATGGCTGCTGTCATCCAGTTCAATGGCAAACAGAATGTTAAGCTCTTTGTCGCATATAACAAAATCCACATGTTTTTGGGAAATCAGGCGGAAATACTTCATATAATCATGACTGACTGAAACTTCCATCAGATCCTTGAGTCCGACTTTGGGGCAGATCAGACAGTGATAGCTGTCAGCAGCCCGCTTCAGGTAGATGTAAAATTTGTACTCCCGCTTTGTAAGCATATGTTTGGCACGGTAGGGATAGCGGCTTTTTCTCTTTACAAGGAGGATTAAAACAACAAAAAGGATGAACGCAAGAATGACTAAGGGGATAAAATTAATCGTTTTCATGTGGAAACTCCTTTGGACACGGATTATTCAGAGCGGATACTCAATGAATAAATCGAATATATGTTCATTATAACAAACGAATGTTTGGATTTCAAGAGGGGATATTGTTTTTATAGACATATAGAAATTGATGAAAGAATAGGGTGTACTTATGAAGCGTTTTGGCAGCGGCAGTGCCTTTAAGCGGCTTGGATTTTTATTTATATTATTTATCGTGGTCATTTATACAGTGATCTGTGTTGTTTTTATTCAGTATGTCAATGAGCAAAAATATACGGAAATTAAAACACTGCGCAGCCAGGTGACAAACAGCGCCAGTGTGATGGAGCAGCAGCTGCATGCGATTTATAATATGGAATGGCAGCTGGCGCAGGATTCCAGGCTGCTTCAGGTTGCCTATGATACGTATGTGGACAGCTATGAAAAGTATCAGCTGATCTCCGAACTGCAGATGCAGGTAGCCAGCGGTCAGTCCATGAACAGTATCATTGAAAATTTTCTTATTGAATTTCCAAAACAGAGTCTTAGGATCAGTTCTAAAAACGGATATGAACATCGTGTTTTTGACCCCGAATCTTTAGATACAGCCCAAAGCAGCCGTCTGTGGTGCCCGGATGGCGGACGCACAATTGAAATGAATATTCGATATCCGCTGTCCTACTCCGTTGATACAGATTATGTGCCCAGTTTTATGATCCGTATTCTTTTGTCGGACAGCTACATGAATACTTATCTTGACACACTGAGAAATCCCATGCAGGGTGCCTTTTGGGTGCTGCGTCAGAATGGGGAAAATATATGCATCGGCGCCGATGACGAAAAGGCACAGCAGCTGTTTGAGACATGGGCGCAGCTGTGGGCTGAAAATGAGTATTCAGGATCGCTGGAGGCGGAAGGCGCGTATGAGAAGGATGACTATTTATTTGTATCTCAGGAGCTTAAAGATTATTCTTTGACTCTGGTGGCCTATCAAAATACAAAAGCCTTATTTGAAAGATCCGGTTACACGCTGATGTATCTGGGCATCGTGATTATTGTGATTGGTATGATGTTTCTGTTTGTTATTTTATGGGCCAACCGTACGGTGGGCAAACCTCTTTACAAAGTGGTGGAGGCCTTTGAAAAGGTGCGGGACGGTGATCTTGATGTGCGGATCTATCATCATGCCAATGATGAATTTGAGTTTATTTATTCTTCTTTTAATGAAACCGTTCATCGGATCGGGGAAATGATTGAACAGATTAAAGAGCAGGGAAGACTGCTCCAAAATGCGGAGCTGATTCAGCTTCAGTCTCAGATTAATCCCCATTTCCTTTATAACAGTTTTTATATTATTAAGTTTATGGCGCACAACGAGGATTATGAACAGATCGAAGCTTTTGTCACCTCATTGGCAAAATATTACCGTTTTTTAAATAAAGAAACAAACTCAGTGATTGCTCTGGGCAGTGAAGTGGAGCATATGGAAAATTACATAGATATACAGCAAATGCGTTTCGGGGATAAAATTACTCTGGAGAAACAGCTGCTGCCAGATGCGGTAAAAAATTTCAGGGTGCCTAAATTGATTTTACAGCCCATTATTGAAAATGCATATGCTTATGGTTTATCCACGCTGCTTTCAGATGGGGTTTTAAAAATCAGTTATGCTCTGGAAGATAAAATTTTGTATATCCATGTGGAGGACAATGGCCGGTCACTGACGCAGGATGGTCTGGAGAAAATTAAAAATCAGGTTTACGGGTCAGACGGTCAGACCAGGAGTCATGCGCTGACGAATATTCATCGAAGAATCGTGCTGGCATTTGGAGCACCCAATGGTCTTTTATTATCAATGAGTGCGCTGGGCGGACTTAAAGTTACCCTCAGACTGGATACATCTATAGAAATTAAGTAATCATACCCTCAGTGTACAGGGGACTGCTTTTGCGGATCCGTCTCTTGTATGCTGGGGGTAAGTCAATTTTTTGAAATCTATGTCAAGATTGGTTCATTGTTGTTTGTTTATAGAAATTTTATAATAAGCTTGTAAACAAAAAGACCTGAAACCACATGCTTTCATATTTCCAGAGCGCTGCGCGCATTGTCGTGAGCGGATAAAAAGGCAGTGGACCCGTAGGAGGAGAAGTTATGAAAAGAAGAAAAGCAATCAGTCTTTTATTAGGTGCAGTGATGGTCACAGGAATGCTGGGGGGATGCAGCGGTTCTGAAGTTCCAAAGGAAACAGCACAGGGCAGTGGAGATTCGTCTCAGACACCGACGGAGTCGGTGGCAGATCCCAATGCCAAGTATGAAGAACCGGTTACATTAACATCATTTTTTGAAATTTCACCAACCATTGCCAGTATATTTACTGAGGAAGGTATTCAAAATTCCTATTATACAAAGCAGCAGGAAGAACAGACCAATATTCATATTGATTATTTGTGGTATGCATCGGATACACCAGAGGATGCGGAGCAGAAGAAAAATGTCGCTATTGCTTCCGGTGAAATTCCTGATTTTATGCTGGTAGACAGTGCGCAGCTGGCTCTGCTGGCAAAGAGTGATCTGATTAATAAAGATATTTACAGCGTATATGAGGCTTATGCTTCCGATACATTAAAGCAGTGGACAGTTCAGCAGGGAGAATCTGTACTGGATTCAGCAACTTATGACGGTAAAATTATTGCCATTCCGCTGGTGGATTCAGCCATTGATGCGGCGTCCTTCCTCTGGATCCGTCAGGACTGGCTGGACAAATTAGGACTTGAGCGGCCTACAACAATGGAAGAATTATATGATGTGATGGTGGCCTTTAAAACACAGGATCCAGACGGTAATGGCGTGGATGATACGGTTGGTCTGATTACCCATAAAAATTTCCTGAGCAATGGTCTTGCAGATATGGTCGGTATTTTTAATGCATATGGTGCTTATCCCACAGACTGGGTAGAAGACGGCAACGGCGGACTGATGTATGGAAGTACAACGCCTGAGGCAAAAGAGGCTTTGGGGTATATCGCCAAAATGTATGCAGAAGGCCTGATTCAGGAAGATTTTTCTGCCATTGATGATTCCAAATCCACAGAGCTGGTTGCATCAAACCGGGGCGGCATTCAGTACGGTGCCATGTGGAATGCCATCTGGCCTCTGGCAATGTCTCTGGATGCGGATCCCGAGGCTGACTGGTGTGCCCTTCCGATTCCAACAGCAACCGATGAACCGGCCAAATCTCAGGTTTCTGTCCGTGTCGTTAATTATGCGGTTGTCAGTGCAGAATGTGAACACCCGGAAGCGGTGATTAAGCTTTTAAATTTCTGGTGCCATACTCAGACTGAACTGTCTGATGAGGAATGGAATAAATATCTGGAGCCGGGGGCCGATGGGGTTGTGTCCTTCCCACTTCACAGTGTAATGCTTAAAACATGGAACCCTGAAAAGAACTATGATCAGTATCTGGCCATTAAAGATGCGCTTGAAACCGGTGATACATCAAAACTGAATCCGGAATTTTTGACCGGCTACAATGACGTGAAAGGCTATATGGATGGAGATGCATCCAAATATGGTCAGTATAAAACCTTTGCACCTGAAGGCTCTGCTTTTGCGGCTATGGATGAATATGTGAAAACGGATGCTTTCCATTATGATGCATTTACAGGGGCAAGTACACCGGCTATGACCCAGAAACTGAGTATTGTGACAGATAAAGTTATGGAATATTATACAAAGGTTATCATGGGTACAGCATCTCTGGATGATTATGATGCGTTTGTGGAAGAAGTCAACGGCTTAGGTCTTGCAGAAATCACAAAGGAAGTCAACGAATGGTATAAAAACCGATAATTTGTGGGGATATTTGCGGGAAGGAGTGGTGGAACGGACACCACTCCTTTCTTTCCACAAATAATCAATGATCCACAAATAATCAGTGATTTGACACCGGCCGATGCCGGATCAGGAAGGGATTCGAGATGAAAAAAAGTAAATTAAAGAAATATTTGAAACGTGAATGGCCGCTGCATCTTATGCTTCTGCCGGCGGTAATCCTTTTGGCTGTCTTTTCATATTATCCCATGGTTGGTATTTTAATCGCTTTTCAGGATTATGTGCCATCGAAAGGCTGGGATTTATTCTTCCGCTCGGACTGGGTGGGGCTTGATAATTTTAAGTACATTTTTGGCATGGAAGATTTTCAGCGGGCTCTGGTCAATACCCTGGTGATTGCTGTGGGCAAAATCATTACCAATATTTTAGTGCCCCTGGTTTTGGCATTGCTGCTCAATGAAGTCAAAAACAGAGTCTTTAAAAAGGCAACGCAGACATTGGTATATATTCCTTATTTCTTTTCATGGGTTATTTTAGGCGGTATACTGATTGACCTTCTTTCTCCGGCAGACGGTGTGATCAATAACCTGCTTAATGCTCTGGGACTGGAATCTATTTATTTTCTCGGAAGTAATCAGTGGATTCAGCCGGTGCTGATTGTATCCAATATATGGAAAGAAGTCGGCTATAATATGGTTATCTTCCTGGCAGCCATGACAAGTATTGACCCTACGCAGTATGAAGCTGCCCGCGTGGACGGTGCAGGCTATACAAAGCAGATGTGGTACATTACACTGCCCAGTATTTTGCCGATGATTCTGCTTGTCACTGTTTTGGGTATGGGGAACATTTTAAATGCCGGTTTTGATCAGGTATTTAATTTATACAGTCCGATTGTATATGAAAAGGCGGATATTATTGATACTTTTGTCTACAGAATCGGTATGGAGCAGCTCCAGTACAGTGTTTCTACAGCCATTGGCCTGTTTAAATCGGTTATTTCATTTATTTTAATTGCCGCATCCTTCTTCCTTGCCAAGAGATATGCCGGCTATCAGATTTTTTAGGGGGAAGTACTTATGAAAATAAAATCATCGCCTTCACGAAAAGCCTTTGTGGTATTTAACTACATCTTTCTTACGGTTGTTATGATTGTTTCACTGTTTCCGCTTGTGCACATGTTTGCCCTCTCTTTTAGTTCCAGCGCTGCGGCTCAGGCGGGAAAGGTGACCATATTTCCTGTGGATTTTTCACTGGAGGCCTACAAATACATTTTAAGTAAAGTAGAGTTTTTCCGGGCTTTCGGTGTATCCGTGATTCGTGTCATTCTGGGAACATCCATCAGTGTGCTTTTAACGATATTAAGTGCCTATGCCATGTCCCAGCCTGACCATAAATTCCATGGCAGAAAAATTTATACATGGATGTTTATGATTACCATGGTTTTTAACGGCGGTTTGATTCCTACGTTTATTGTTGTTAAAACCGTGGGGATTTACAATACCATCTGGTCACTGATTCTGCCGACGGCTGTAGCTGTATTTAATATTATTCTTATGCTGAACTTTTTCAGAGGACTGCCGGTGGCCCTGTCAGAATCGGCCTTTATAGACGGAGCCAATCATTTCCAGGTATTGTTTAAAATATATCTGCCGATTTCAAAGCCGTCTCTGGCAACGGTGGGACTTTTTACGATGGTTAATCACTGGAACTCATGGTTTGACGGTATGATTTATTTAAGCGATCCGGATAAATATCCCCTTCAGACATACCTGAAAAATGTGATTCGAACCGTGGATATGGCCAGTGTGGATATTCACAGCGCGGCATCCTTACAGGAAATTTCCAGTAAAACCTTGACAGCTGCCCAGATTTTTGTTGCAATTATACCGATACTTATTGTGTACCCTTTGCTGCAGAAGCATTTTATAGCGGGTATGACTCTGGGAAGTGTAAAGGAATAAGCGTGATTGACGATGTATAGTGTATTGCTTGTGGATGATGAAAAAATTATCCGCGAAGGTGTTTACGAACTTTTATCCATGGCAGATCTGGATTTGGATCTGGCCATGGCGGCTTCGGCCGTGGAAGCGATTTCTGTTTTGGAAGAAAGAAAAATTGATCTTGTGATTGCCGACATCTGTATGCCTCAGATGACGGGGCTTGATTTGTTTGATGTGATTCGGGAACGATGGCCCCATTGCAAAGTTATTTTTCTGACCGGATATTCGGAATTTGACTATGTGTATAAGGTGCATCAGCATGCCCGCTATGTACTCAAGGCAGAGGAGGACTGGAAGCTTCTTGAGGCGGTCCGTGACGCCATCGGTGAAATAGAAAATGATCTTCTTCTGAAAAGTATGAGTGCAGAGGCGTTGGAGTACCAGCAATACGGTAAATATTATGAGCGAATGTTATTGCTCAAAGAGCTGGTGGATGGTGTCGCCGGCTTTTCTGACGTTACAGATGGTATACTGGCTTCATTTAATATTGATCTTTGCCGTGATCAGGATGTTTACTGTGTGGCCCTTCGCCGGGACAGTGATGTGAGTAAATGTAATTATCCGGATTATCGTCGGGCTTCAGAGTGTATGGGTGCCTTAATCCATAAATATTATATGGATGCCTTTGGTGGTACATATATTGAATATAACCGGAAATTTTGGTATTTGCTGCTGCGGCCGAAAAAACTTGTGACACCGGAGCGCATTGTCACCCTGCTTCTGGGCAACAGTGAGCTTTTTCAGAAGGCCATGAACAAAAACCTTGGAGAAAATGTGTCTGTTTTTATCTCTAAAAAAGCGGTTCCTGTCAGGCAGGCTTTTGGAGATTTCAGTGAAATCCGGGATAAGATGGTGACCATGGCTGTCAATGAGGTGAAGGCCGGCAATGCAGTGAGAGAAGAACTGCAGGAAATGGAAAATCTCACTGATCTTGAAAAACAGCGGGTGGTACAGATGGTGTCCCGGCTGGATGATGGTCTTCAGAATTTTAACCAGGCGGATATCCAAAATGCGCTGGGAAATCTGAGGGAAATTGTGTCTCATGTAAAAAGTATGCATGATCTGTTTATCCTGGAAACTTACTGCTCCATCAGTTCAAGGCTTCTGGGGTATATTAAAAAGCTGAATCTTACAGATAAAATTGCCTTTCGTATCAGTATTATGAATTTGTATAATGTATCTTTGCATGAAAGCTGGGATGAAGCATTTGCTTATTTAAACCGTGTGGTGGACAGCATTTTTGATTTAAGAGAACAGAGTATGGAAAGTAAAAATGAGGCAGTGATCAATAAAGTGAAAGCGTATATTTACAGCCATCTGGATGGAGATACTTCTTTATACATCCTGGCAGAGCATGTCCATCTCAGCCCGGAATACCTGCTGAGGGTGTTTAAACAAAAGGAAGATATTACGATTTTACAGTATATCAATGACTTAAAGCTGGAAAAGGCAAAAGAACTGCTGCAGGATACGCAGATGCAGATGAAGGAAATTGCCGTGCGGCTGGGGTTTACCAGCGCAGGGTATTTTGGCCGGTTTTTTAAAAGCCGAATGGGAATTACACCCCATATGTATCGGGAAGCCTGCAGAAATGAGTCATTGTCATGAAAAAAAGTTCGTCGATTGTCAGTGAACGGGGCATAAGCCAATCGATGGCAAAAGAATTGGGGAGGGTTTAAATGTCTGATTATGTGATTAAAACCAACAGTGGAAAAGTACAAGGTTATGAAAGAAATGGCATGGTGGAATATCTGGGTATTCCCTATGCCCAGCCTCCGGTGGGCGCACTGCGGCTGAAACGGGCAAAGCCGGTAAAACCCTGGTCAGGAATTTTGGATGCCAGGGATTACGGGCCTGTGTCTGTTCAGTATTTTATGGATCGAAACATGGGGGCAGAGGATTGCCTTCGGTTAAACATTCGAACCCCTCTGGGAGGGGAGAAGCTTCCGGTGCTGGTCTATATTCATGGGGGCGGTTATAATACGGGTGCTGCCTCTGATCCTTTGTATGAGGGCCGTTCCTTTGTGGAAAATGGTATTGTGTATGTGACGTTTACTTACCGGTTAAATGTGTGGGGATTTTGGGATTTCAGGGCTTATCCTGAAGGCCGGGATTTTGATACCAATTGTGGTATTTCGGATCACCTGGAGGCCCTCCGGTGGATCCATGACAATATTCAGTTTTTTGGCGGGGACCCGGATCGGATCACTATTGCCGGGGAATCGGCAGGGGGGACATCTGTGGTGGCACTGATGGCTATACCGGCATTTAAGGGGCTGTTTTGCCAGGCCATTGCATCCAGCGGACTGCCCAATTCTGTCACCACGGCTCGTATGTCTGCAAAAAATATGGATTTGTTTATGGAGGGGATGGGATGGACACCGGCGGACCTTCCCAGGTTAAAAACGATGGATGCTTATGCGGTTCAAAAGGGGAATATCTATATGGCCAACCGGCATCAGTACGTGAATCCGGGGATTTTTCTTCCATCGGTAGTGATTGATGATCTGTGTCCCAACCGAATCATTGAATCTATTGCTCAGGGAACGGGAAAGGATGTACGTCTGATGATTGGCTGTAATCTTCATGAGGGTACCATGTTTGTGCGATCTGAAAATACCAATTTTCCTTCAGACTGGGATATGATTCACCGTATGTTTAAAACCAATGGCCATGAGACACAGTTTGAGAAGTTTAAAAATTATTATGAGACTCACAATGATGATGCGGCTTACAGCGGTAAATCTGTCAACGGCATGGATCTTTCGCTGATTAATTTTGCTACCGATTATGCCTTTCAGGTCCCGGCCATAAAGGTGGCCCAGGCACAGATGGCCTGGAATGATGTGTGGATGTATCGTTTTGAATATATCAGTGATTTTACGGAAAAAATAGGGCTTCTGGCAGGACATGCCATGGATCTGCCGTATGATTTTAATACTTTTGACGTGGGAATGGCCGCGGAAGCTGCCAAAACAGAATCGCCTCTGGTACGGGCGCAGCTTGTGGAAGAAATGCACATGTCCTGGGTGCGGTTTATAAAAACCGGTGTTCCCAATGGGGAACAATGGCCAAGATACAGCGGTTATGCTTCACCGGTTCGTATTTTTGATACCCAGACCCGCACAGCATTTTTAGACCGAAGTGAATTAATGGCGCTTTGGGATGATTTAAGATTTTATGAGGATTAGGAGCGTCGAAAATATTGCTCCTGCGCTTAAAATCATGTATACTTTTCTTATATGCAGACGGAAATGCCGTTTTACTGTGGGCATTCCCGTCTGTTTTTCAGGTTTGACCTGACAGCAAAAATAATTACAGAGGGAGTAGCATCGATGAAAAGAGCAATTAATTTACTTGACGGACCGATTTTTCCGTCTCTGACCCGGCTGGCTCTGCCGGTTGTGGGAACTTCCCTTGTTCAGATGGCCTATAACATGGTGGATATGATCTGGATCGGGCGCGTGGGAAGTAATGCCGTGGCCGCTGTAGGGGCAGCCGGTATGTATATGTGGCTGGCCTCCGGTATTGCCACTTTGTCCCGTGTGGGCGGTCAGATTAAGGTTGCCCATTCTCTGGGGGCTAAAAATCCTGAAGACGGGGCGGTATATGCCAGAAGTGCCCTGCAGATGGGGATTATTTCCGGACTTTTATTTGGGCTTTTGTCCCTGATTTTTAACGGACCCCTGATTGCATTTTTTAATCTTAACAGTGCGCAGGTGATCTGTGATGCCAGGATTTATATGGTGATTACATGCGGACTGACGGTGTTTAATTTTGTCAATATGATTATGACCGGAATTATTACAGCCATGGGCAACAGTCAGACGCCGTTTATTGCAACCTGTATTGGACTTGGCTTTAATTTTATTTTAGACCCGGTCCTTATTTTTGGCATTGGTCCTTTCCCCAGGATGGGGGTGGCAGGGGCTGCGCTGGCAACGGTTCTGGCCCAGGTTATTGTAACCGTGGCCTTTATTTTCTCTATGCGCCGGGATACGGTGATTTTTGATAAGATTCATCTTTTAAAAAAACCGGAATGGTGCCATATGCGTATGGTCATTAAAATCGGTATGCCAATGAGTATCCAAAGTCTGATGTTTACAGGAATTTCCATGGTTATTGCCCGCCTGATTGCCGGATGGGGCGATGCGGCGGTGGCTGTCCAAAAGGTAGGCAGCCAGATTGAATCGATTTCCTGGATGGCAGCCGATGGATTTTCGGCGGCGGTTAATTCCTTTACCGGACAAAATTATGGGGCAGATAATATAGACCGTGTAAAGAAGGGGTATAAGACGGCTGTATGTATTACGGTGATTTGGGGAATTATATGTACGATTATCCTGATTTTCCTGCCTCAGTATATTTTTAGAATCTTTATTCCAGAGGAAGCTCTTGTGCCTATGGGCGTGGATTATCTGCAGATTCTGGGGGTATCAGAAGTATTCTTATGTATGGAAATTATGACAACCGGTGCATTTTCCGGAATGGGTCACACGATTCCGCCGGCTGTGGAGGGAATTGTGCTTACATCGGCCCGTATTCCATTGGCGATGATCCTGTCTGCTACGGCTCTGGGACTGAACGGGATCTGGTGGTCCATCAGTATTTCCAGTATTTTAAAAGGCGTTGTTCTGGTAACATGGTTTATTGTGTATTTCAAAAAAGTGGAACGCAAAAGAAAACTTGAAAAAAGTGCTTGCATTTTAAAATAAAGTCTGTTATAGTACATATAGAACAAAGAGACACGTCTTTTTATAAGTGAGGTGTATGACTATGGATTTAAATAAATTTACGCAGAAATCACTGCAGGCGGTTCAGAACTGTCAGAAAATCGCTTATGATTACGGAAATCAGGAGATTGACCAGGAACATTTGCTGTATAGCCTGCTGACCATGGAAGACAGTCTGATTGCTAAATTGATCGGCAAGATGGAGCTGAATACCGAAGGTTTTATATATCAGACTGAAAAACTGATTGCCAAGCGGGTGAAGGTGTCCGGCGGTAAGGCGTATATCAGCGATTCTCTGAATCGGGCGCTGATGCAGGCTGAGACTGAAGCCAAACAGATGGATGATGAATATGTATCGGTGGAGCATCTTTTCCTGGCACTGATTGCAGTTCCTAATAAGGAGCTTAAGCAGCTGTTTAGGAATTTTCAGATCACCCGTGATGGTTTCTTAAAGGCACTTTTAAGTGTCCGGGGAAACCAGAGGGTGACCAGCGACAACCCGGAGGATACCTATGACAGCCTGGCCAAATACGGGGAAAATCTGGTGGAAAAGGCCAGAAACCAGAAGCTGGATCCGGTGATCGGGAGAGACAGTGAGATTCGTAATATTATCCGTATTCTGTCCCGTAAGACAAAGAACAACCCTGTACTCATCGGTGAACCTGGTGTGGGTAAAACTGCTGTGATTGAAGGTCTGGCCCAGCGTATTGTCCGCGGCGATGTTCCTGATGGCTTAAAGGACAAGCAGATCTTTTCTCTGGATATGGGGGCATTGGTTGCCGGTGCCAAGTACCGGGGAGAGTTTGAGGAACGTCTGAAGGCTGTGCTGGAGGAAGTCAGGAAAAGTGAAGGACAGATTATTCTGTTTGTGGATGAGCTGCACCTGATTGTCGGCGCCGGAAAAACCGACGGTGCCATGGATGCGGGAAATATGCTGAAACCTATGCTGGCCAGAGGCGAACTTCACTGTATCGGTGCCACAACGCTGGATGAGTACCGCCAGTATATTGAAAAGGATAAAGCGCTGGAACGGCGTTTTCAGCCTGTCATGGTTAATGAACCGACGGTGGAGGATACGATTTCTATTTTAAGAGGGCTTAAAGAGCGATATGAGGTTTTCCACGGCGTAAAGATTACCGATGGTGCTCTGGTGGCTGCGGCCATTTTGTCCAACCGTTATATTACGGATCGTTTTTTGCCGGATAAAGCCATTGACCTTGTCGATGAGGCCTGCGCATTGATTAAAACCGAACTGGATTCCATGCCTACCGAACTGGATGCGGTGTCCCGTAAGATTATGCAGCTGGAGATCGAGGAAGCTGCGCTGAAAAAAGAGGATGATCATTTAAGCAAGGACCGTCTTGCCGCTATTCAGGCCGAGATTGCCCAGTTGAGAGAAGACTTCCAGATTCAGAAGGCCAAATGGGATGAGGACAAAAAAGCGGTTGAAAGTGTTCAGTCTTTGCGTCAGGAGATTGAGGATCTGAATAAGCAGATTGAGCTGGCTCAAAGAACCTATGATTTAGACCGTGCCAGCGAAATTCAATACGGAAAGCTGCCTCAGCTTAAAAAACGCCTGGAAGAGGAAGAGGCGTATATTCACAATAGAGAAGGCTCTCTTGTCCGTGAGCAGGTAACCGATGAGGAGATTTCACAGATTGTATCCAGATGGACTGGTATTCCTGTGACGAAACTGACGGAAAGTGAGCGCAATAAGACACTTAATCTGGATAAAGAGCTTCATAAACGGGTGATTGGCCAGGATGAGGCGGTTACAAAGGTTACAGAGGCGATTATTCGTTCCAAGGCCGGCATTAAGGATGAGACAAAGCCCATTGGTTCCTTTATGTTTCTCGGACCGACCGGTGTTGGTAAAACCGAGCTGGCTAAAACTTTGGCGGAGAGTCTGTTTGATGATGAGAATAATATGGTGCGTATCGATATGAGTGAGTATATGGAGAAGTTTTCTGTGTCCCGACTTATCGGGGCGCCTCCGGGATATGTGGGCTATGAAGAAGGCGGACAGCTGACAGAGGCCGTGCGGCGGAAACCTTATTCGGTTGTACTCTTTGATGAAATTGAAAAGGCTCATCCGGATGTATTTAATGTACTGCTTCAGGTGTTGGATGATGGCCGGATTACGGATTCTCAGGGGCGAACCGTTGACTTTAAGAATACGATTTTGATTATGACTTCCAATATCGGCTCATCTTATCTTCTGGATGGTATTAATGACCAGGGCGAAGTCAGTGCTGACAGTCAGAAAGCTGTGATGGCAGACCTGAGAGCCCACTTCAGACCGGAGTTCCTTAATCGTCTGGATGAAATTATTATGTTTAAGCCGCTGGCTAAGGGGGATATTGAAGATATTATTGCCATCATGGTGGCTAATCTGAATAAACGTATTGCCGACCGGGAGCTGTCCATCGAGGTGACGGATGCTGCGGCCGAGTACATTGTGGAGCATGGCTATGATCCGATGTACGGTGCCCGGCCTCTGAAGCGTTTTCTTCAGAAAAACGTGGAAACACTTGTGGGCCGGATGATCCTGGCTGATGAAGTGCGCGCAGGGGATGTGATCACCATCGATGCCGGAGAAAACGGGCTGAAGGGCCATGTAAGAGTGAACCAGTAAGCAGGAGTTATTTATGGAACAGCAAAAGCAATGGACGATTTATAAAGGCCGTCCCCTGGATGAACAGGGGCGGTCTTTAGCGGAGCTTAGGGTTTATGATCTTTTGGATGAACTGGGGATTGACTATGAGCGGGTGGACCACGAGGCGGCTATGACTATGGCGGCCTGCCGGGACATTGACCGGCTTCTTCATGTTCATGCCTGTAAAAATCTTTTTCTGAGAAATACCCAAAAGACCAGGTTTTATCTTTTACTGATTGCAGGTGACAAAAAATTTAAGACAAAAGATCTCTCTGCACAGTTGGGGATTGCACGTTTATCCTTTGCGGAGGAAGAATATATGGAAAAATACCTGGGGGTTCATCCAGGCTCTGTGACAGTGATGGGACTGATGAATGATACCGGGCATCAGGTGCAGCTGCTTATTGACCGGGATGTTTATACGGAAGATATGACGGCCTGCCATCCTTGTGCCAATACGTCATCCATACGCCTTAAATCTGCAGATCTGCTGGGAAAATTTATCCCATATACAGGACATGAGCCCATATATGTGAGTTTGTAAAAATGGATATTAAACGGACTGTGAAAGGTTTTGTGAAATAAAAAACTTTTCCGGTCCGTTTTTAGTTGGTGTGAGTCAGGAAAAATCCGTATGAGACGAAAAATCTTTGTTAAATAAAAGATTAGATCGCTAAATCGAAGATGAATATATAACTCTATCTTATAAGTATAGTCGGTTTTTTTCGATTTCATCGGACATTAATTGTTTTATAAAAATGGATAAGGTGTAATATTTGTGGGTGAAGACGATTAAAAAAATAAAAAATCAGATAATTATAGATTTAACAAACTTATTATTTGATAATAGTGAAGTAAATAACGATAGTTGACATACAATTTAAAAGGTAATATCATAAACTTATCAGAAGATCATATGAATCAAAAGGGGGTAACGATTTATGAACTTTAGAAATTACATTAAGGATTCTTATAAGCTGTTTATTGATGGAGTGTGGGTCGATGCATCCGATGGTGCGACATTTAAGACTTACTGTCCGGCGACAGGGGAGGCATTGGCGGTATGTGCCCAGGCAACCAGAGCGGATGTGGACAGGGCTGTCGATTGTGCATGGAAAGCTTTTGAATCATGGAAAAAGACGACTGCCACAGAACGGGCCGATCTTCTGATGAAGATTGCAGACCGCATTGATGCCAATAAAGAAACTTTGGCTATGATTGAAGCTATTGATAACGGAAAGCCTATTCGGGAGACCATGGCTATCGATGTCCCTTATGCAGCCGATCATTTCCGATATTTTGCAGGTGTGATCAGAGCCGAAGAAGGCAATGCCTCCATGCTTGATCAGAATACACTGAGTCTGATTTTAAGAGAACCCATAGGCGTTGTCGGGCAGATTGTTCCATGGAATTTTCCGTTTCTTATGGCGGCATGGAAACTGGCTCCGGTATTGGCTGCCGGCTGCTGTACGGTATTTAAGCCATCCAGCCATACGTCTTTAAGCGTACTGGCTTTTGCAGAATTGATTCAGGACATTCTGCCTCCGGGAGTATTTAATGTGATTACCGGTTCTGGTTCAAAGTCCGGGAATTATATGCTGGAACATAAAGGTTTCCGGAAATTAGCATTTACCGGGTCTACGGAGGTTGGAATGGATGTGGCCAATGCCGCTGCTAAAAGTCTGATTCCGGCAACATTGGAACTGGGCGGAAAGTCTGCGAACATCTTTTTCCCGGACTGTAAATGGGATATGGCTATGGATGGACTGCAGCTTGGTATTCTCTTTAATCAGGGTCAGGTATGCTGTGCCGGCTCCAGAGTATTTGTTCACGAAGATATTTATGATCGTTTTATTCAGGAAGCGGTATCGGCTTTTAATAAAGTAAAAGTGGGACTTCCATGGGAATCGGATACTCAGATGGGTGCACAGATTTATGAATCACACCTTAAAAAGATTTTAGGCTGGATCGATGAGGCCAAATCCGAAGGTGCCCGTGTGGCCTGCGGCGGTGAGCGGATAACGGAAGGGGATCTGGCCCGTGGCTGCTTTATGAAGCCGACATTACTGGTTGATGTTACCAATGATATGAAGGTTGCCCAGGAAGAGATTTTCGGCCCCGTGGCCTGTGTGATAAAATTTAAAGATGAGGATGAAGTGATTAAAATGGCCAATGACAGCAGGTATGGATTAGGCGGTGCTGTCTGGACCAGGGATATTAACCGGGCAATTCGGGTATGCCGGGGGATTGAAACAGGTCGTATGTGGGTAAATACCTATAATGCGATTCCGGCTGGTGCGCCTTTTGGCGGTTATAAGGAATCCGGTATTGGACGTGAGACGCACAAAGTAATGCTGGATCATTATACACAGATGAAAAATATTATGATTAATCTTTCCGAAAACCCGTCAGGATTTTATTAAATCATGGCTGTACACCTGTAGAAAATCCATTCTTGTCATAAAAAGATGGATTGCGCTATAATAATGAAAGAATCCCGGCTGTGTGCCGCAGATACTTAAGATGAAGTGTCTGCGGCACACAGCCGGGATCTTTTTACTTATTCAAAAGAGCGGGGCTTCTGTTTTTGAAGGATGTTTTTTTCTGTACTTGACACATTCGGTCAGCAGATATTCGATTTGTCCGTTAACGGATCTAAATTCATCTTCTGCCCATGCGGCAAGCTCATTGTAAAGTGTCGAGGATAAACGTAAGGGCACCTGCTTTTTTGCTTTTTCTTTTAATTGGCGTTCTTCCAACGTTTGAACCTCCTTTGTAAGCTTTTAGTAGAGATCAGTAAAGGCTTCCGCTGTTGACAATGGGCTGGGCATCCTTGTTTCCACACAGAACTACAAGAAGGTTGCTGACCATGGCAGCCTTGCGTTCTTCGTCCAGCTGTACAATGTCATTTTCATTAAGTTTGGCCAGGGCCATCTCAACCATACCGACAGCCCCCTCGACGATTTTCTGGCGGGCATCAATAATGGCTGCAGCCTGCTGGCGCTGGAGCATGGCAGAAGCGATTTCCGGTGAATAAGAAAGATGCGTAATCCGTACCTCAAGAATTTTCAAACCTGCAATGGCGACCTTATTTTGCAGTTCAGCTTTCATAATATCCGCCACTTCCTGGCTGCTTCCTCTCAGAGATTTTTCATCGCCGCCATCGCTGGTATCATAGGGGAACCGTCTGGCAGCATTGCGGACAATAGAGTCGCACTGAATGGACAGGAAGGTTTTGTAATTCTGTACATTAAATACGGCTTTGACAGGATCCACAACCTGCCAGATAACGATTGTGCCGATCTCGATGGGGTTGCCCAGTTCATCATTGACTTTTTGCTTATTATTGTCCAGTGTCATGGCTTTTAAAGATACTTTTTTGCTTGCGCCGCTTCCGTTTGTCCCCATGGACACCTTGCCTGTAGAGGCTATGGAAAAGCCACTGCCGGTTACCGTGGGATTTACACCTGTACAAAAAGGATTAACCCAGTAGAACCCTTCACTTTTTAATGTGCCGTAATAGTTGCCAAATAATGTAAGAACCAGTGCTTCGTTGGGGCCAATGACCTTTAAACCGGCAAACAGTATGGGAGCCAGACAGCAGACAATGATTCCGGCTGCAATGAGGATACCGCCGGGCACATTCTTCATGTTGCTCACAAGTATACCGCCGATGATCGTGGCAGCGATCGCGGCAAGAATAATGAGAAGCGTGATTCCCAACATGGCAAAGCCGTTCGCAGCAGGTGCTTTTTTCTCTTCATACACTTTTTTTGATACAAATTGATCGTTCATAAAATCCTCTCCTTTGTGAACAAATTCAAAATCTAATTGATATCAATTTGATATCATAATAATAACGCTGGATGAAAATAATGTCAATAGAAAAGTTTTTTCAGGGGAGCAAAAAGTGAAATAACTGCCTTACTGCGTTGAATTACAAATGTAAAGTGTTGTGCTTCTATATATTTTCTGATAAACTCAATTTAACATTAAGCATGTGCAAATGCACATGCTAGGAACTTCTATTAGCGGCAATATAGGGGGCATTTATTATGAAAAAAGTAAAAGCTGTGGATATAGCCAATCATCTGGGGATTTCAAAGGCAACGGTATCATTGGCTTTAAATAATCGCCCAGGGATCAGTGAAAACACTCGTAAAAAAGTTTTACAGTGTAAAAAAGAACTGGAACAGAAAAGTGTGCGGACTTCCGGTGTGATTAAGCTGGTTACCCTTACAGGAATTGATGTTAAGGAAGATGCCAGGTCCCCGTTTTTTGAAAAGATGCTCTGGGGTATCGAACAGGCACTTTCAGAGACTGCATACACGCTGGAGGTTTTGGCTCTTCCGGATTCGGTTTCCAGCATTTATGAGGCTGTGCGTATATGCAACAATGAGGCTGTGGCAGGTGCTTTGCTGATTTTTTCAAGAAGTATGGAAACTTTAAGCGCAGAGCAGCTGGTGATATTTAAACAATTTAATATGCCGGTTATTTTTTATGACAGCCTTATTCTCACGATAAATTTTGACCAGGTCAGAGCGGGAAACGGCGCTGCAGTGGATCTTGCGGCCAGACATCTTTATCGAATGGGTCACAGGCATATTGCCTATTTTTATACGGAAGATGACGGAACCTGTTATAATCTGACCAGACGCTTGGAAGCAGCAAAGCGGTGTGCATCCATGTTTAGAGAAAAAGGGCTGAGGACAGATTTTATTTGTATCAGAAGCGGAACCGTTCACGGATCGGCGGAAGTGTTACTCCAGTATTGCAGAAAGAATATTTCTGAATATCTGAACCGGGAGACCGATTTGCCTACCGGTTTTGTTTGTGATAACTATATTACATCCGCGGCGACGATTGAACAGCTGGATCAAAAGGGGTTCAAAATTCCTCAGCAGGTTTCCGTGATTGGGATCGATCCGCCCAATGGTCTGATTAAGGGGAAAGAACTGACCTATGTGGATTTAATCGATGATCGAAGAGGATATTTTGCCGTACAGAGACTGATCGATCGTATTGAAGGTCGGGTGATGGAGCATATTGTATGTGATATTGCCCCAGTGCTTGTTCACGGAGATACGGTAGGAAAAAGGATTTGATTAAAGTTTAGAAAAAGTTTAAAAATACATGATCCTGTAGAAATTTCTGATTATAAATCGTTATGTGTGCGAATATACAGTTAATTTTTGGGGTGTTATAATAGCTGTGACATGAAAGAAAGGGGATTTTACGATGGGGATCATGAACAATGGAACGCTTAGAAAGTGTACGGAAAATCCGAGGTATCTTACAGATCACAGTGGGAAGGCAATTTATTTAACTGGTTCGCATACATGGAATGTTTTGCAGGATAATCTGCCGATGACCGGTGATGGAACACCTTATATTTTTGATTATGAAGATTATCTGGATTTTATGGAAAAGAATCACCATAACTTTTTGCGTATGTGGTGTCGGGAAACTGCCTTTGGGATGAGAGCATCCAAAGATATGTTAAATGTGCCCTGTGCCTATGTTAATGTGAATTCGGACGGTCATTTAGGCAAATATCCTAAATTTGATCTGACAAAACTGAACCAGGCCTATTTTGACCGGCTGAGAACCCGGGTGGCCATGGCAGGTGCGCGGGGGATTTATGTATCGGTGATGCTGTTTGAGGCATGGAGCGTGGACACAAGAATCTATACGCCATGGCAGGGGCATCCTTATAATAAGGATAATAATATTAACGGAATTGACGGCAATCCGCCGTTAAAGGAGCGGTGTGTCTCTCTGACCCAGGCCGGAGAGCGGAATCCCTTTGTGTCCGATGAGCGTATACTGGTGCATACCCTGGATAATCCGGAAATTACAAGGCTTCAGAAAGCCTATGTTAAAAAAGTGGTGGAAACCCTGAATGATTTTGATCATATTATGTTTGAAATTGCCAATGAAAGTCTGCGCTGGTCAAAAGCATGGCAGTACGAGATGATTCGTTATATTCATGAACTGGAAAAAACAATGCCTAAACAACACCCGGTATGGATGAGCCATGTGGTGCCGGAACAAAATGAGGTGCTTTTTGCCAGCCCTGCAGATGTGATCAGTGTTGGTGTTGAATCAACGGACGAGCCTTATTGCATTAACCCTCCGGAGTCGGACGGACGTAAGGTGATTTTAGCCGATACAGATCATTTGGGCGGAATCTGGGGAACCGCTCAGTGGGCCTGGAAATCTTTTATGCGAGGGTTAAATCCTATTTTTATGGATAATTACGGAATGAAGGACAAGGATGATACGACCTATACTCAGCAGGACAGCCCGGTCAGCTTTTTATTCGGACGCTGTCAGTATGGGCTTCCAAAGGACTGGCGGGTGCCTGTGAGAGTGGCTCTGGGACAGACAAGACAGTGGGCGCTGCAAATGGATATGACCCGGATGCTGCCCTGTGGCAGACTGTCATCCACCGGCTATTGTCTGGCAGATGAAGGAAAGGAGTACCTTGTCTATCAGCCCGAGAGTGGTGTCTTTAAACTTCGTTTATTTGGCGCTGCAGGTCGTTTTAATGTCCGCTGGTTTATACCCGAAACCGGCATATATATCGATGACAGACCATTTGAAACATCAGGAACCGCCATTGACTTCAATCCACCGGTGACAGGTGAGGTTGTGCTGCATATAAAGCGGGCGGATTTGGACTGACAGGTGAGCGGTAGAGCGGTTGATCTCTACCGCTTTTTAAAAAAATTCATTGACATTTTCCTATGTGTCTCATATAATGATACATAGATATATATCTATGTGAGGTGATTGAGAAATATGGACGAAAAAAGAATAGCGGCAATTTTTAAAGCGTTTTGTGATGAAAACCGTATCCGGATTATAAAGTTGCTGCGTTCAGGTGAAAAATGTGCCTGCAAGCTGCTGGAAGAAATCAATGTCACACAGCCCACGCTTTCTCACCATATGAAAATTCTTTGTGATGCTGAAATTGTTGTTGGTCGCAAAGAGGGAAAATGGACGCATTATTCTATTTCAGAAAAAGGGGTAGAACAGGCAAAAGCATGTTTGCGACAGTTGACAACACTTGATATTGAATGTGAAAACAAGTCGTGCTGTGAAAAGTGAGGAAGTTTAAGGACTCCTTTTCTCCACGGCTTACATTTCAAATATCAAATAGATATATTTCAATATAACTATATGAAAGGGGCTTTCTATGGAGGCACTCAAAACAATATGGGACTTTTTCCAAAATGAAGTCCTCGGTATGAACTGGATGAATCGACTTATTGAAACAATTTTAAATACCTGCGGATTAGATACCACAGGTAAAATCGGTGCCAGTGTTCAATTTTTTATTTACGATACTATAAAAATCATGGTGCTGCTTGGCGTGCTGATCTTGATGATCTCGTATATTCAAAGTTATTTCCCGCCTGAAAGAACAAAAAAGATCCTCGGCAGATTTCATGGAATATGGGCCAACGTTATTGCAGCTTTGCTGGGTACGGTAACACCGTTTTGTTCGTGTTCCTCTATTCCGCTGTTTATCGGATTTACAAGTGCGGGCCTGCCCCTTGGCGTTACATTTTCCTTTTTGATTTCTTCGCCGATGGTCGATCTTGGCAGTCTTGTTTTGCTGATGAGTATTTTCGGCTGGAAAGTTGCTGTATTGTATGTGATTTTCGGCTTGGTTATTGCTGTCACCGGTGGAATTCTAATCGAAAAATTACACCTTGATCATCAAGTGGAAGAATATATACGAAACGGTCACTCGATCGATGTTTTGCAGGAAGAACGACATTTCAAAGACCGTATGAAATTTGCGTGGGAGCAGGTTGTTGAAACTGCCAAAAAGGTTGCGCCCTATGTTTTGCTCGGTGTAGGCATTGGCGCCTTTATTCACAACTGGATTCCTGAAGCATTTATTGTCAAAGCCCTTGGTGAAAATAATCCATTCGGTGTAATTCTTGCTACGATCGTCGGTATTCCTATGTATGCGGATATTTTCGGTACAATCCCGATTGCAGAAGCTCTGCTTGCCAAAGGTGCTTTGCTCGGTGTTGTCCTTTCCTTTATGATGGGTGTCACGACACTCTCGCTCCCTTCGATGATTATGCTTCGAAGGGCAGTCAAGCCGAGACTGCTCGGTATTTTTATCGGGATATGTACTGCTGGTATTATAATTGTAGGTTATCTTTTTAACACAATACAATATTTAATTGTTTAATTTTAGGAGGTTATGATGATGGCATTATTTAACTTTGGAAAGCAGAAGGAAGAAGAAAAGAAAACAACCCCTTGCGCTTGCAGCTGTGGTTGTTCTGCCAATGAGGCAGAAAGTATGACCAAGGAATGCTGTCCCGATTTAAAAGCGGGGGAAGTCTGCTGCATCAAAGTGTTAGGTGCGGGCTGCAAATCCTGTCACAAGCTGTACGAGAATACAAAACAGGCGGTAAAGGATATGGGACTTTCAGTGGAGATTGAATACATTACGGACATGCAGAAAGTAATGGAATATGGGGCTATGCGTATGCCGGCTCTTGTTGTTAATGAAAAGGTTGTCGCTATGGGTAAGGTTTTGAAAGCTGCTGACGTCATCGCCTTGCTGCACAAACTGGGGTTTTAACGATGGATAAGAAAAAGATAGCTTTTATTTGTGTGCATAACGCCTGCCGCAGTCAGATTGCAGAAGCTCTCGGCAGGCATTTGGCAGGCGATCAGTTTGATTTTTACTCTGCCGGAACAGAAACAAAATCACAAATCAATCCGGATGCTGTGCGGCTTATGAAACAGCTTTACGGGATAGATATGGCGCAAAGCCAATACAGCAAAACGATTGATAAAATCCCCACGCCTGATTTTGTGATTTCAATGGGATGTGATGTCGGCTGTCCTTATATCGGCAGAGCATTTGATGATCATTGGGGCCTTCCGGATCCTACAGGTAAGCGTGATGAATGCTTTATCCAGGTCATTGAGGAAATTGCCCGAAAAATAGAACTTTTAAGAGAAATTTACACAAATAGCTTGGAAGATCCGAGATGATCGATTTGGTGCAGAATGTTAAAAACTCTGCACCATTTTTGTTTCATAAAACTATCTGAAAACAAGTGCCGCCAACTTCATTGTTGGATACAGTAATACTGCCGTGATGTTTCAGAATAATCCTTTCTGTTATGGCAAGGCCTATCCCTGCGCCACCCATTGCTCGTGAACGGGATTTATCGACACGGAAAAATGGCTCGAAAATTTGTTTTTTCATTTCATTTGGAATACCTATTCCTGTATCTCGGATAAGGATTTTGGCTTTCCCATCTTGTATTTTTTTAACTGTAACAGTAACACTTCCGTTTTCTTTGTTATATTTAATACCGTTTTCAACAAGGTTATAAAACGCCTGATACAACAAGTCCAGGTTGCCGGTTACGGTATGGTCATCGCATTGGAGATGTAAAGATACCTTGTATTTTTGTGCGATTGGTGTGAGTTCGACCACAATATCTTCAAAGATATCTTTTAAATGAACTGCATAATATTCCACATCATCATTAATATTTGTCATATCCAAAAGTGTTTTTACTAAACTGCGAAGTCTGCGCACCTGTTTTTCAAAAACCGAAATCAAAGCGTCATACTCTGCTGCCGTGTGAGAAGAACTTTTTTTGAAAACATCTATTTTCGTTTGCAGGACAGCTAACGGTGTACGAAGTTCGTGTGCAGCATTGGCGGAAAAACGCTGCTGCATTAAAAAGGCTTCGTTTAGTTTATCGGTCATTTCGTTGAACGAATGCGTCAGTGCGGCGATTTCATCATTTGCGTCTGTAACCGATAAAGTTTCAGCTAAATGTGAGACGGTCATATTTTTTACCTGTATGTTCAGTTTTTGAAGCGGCTGCAATGATTTTCCTATGACATAATAGGTCAGGACAGTACCGCCACCAATAATAATGAGCATATATAACAGACTTTGATAACGAAAGATACTTTTGGCATTTTGCGTTATCTCAGATGGTGGGAGAAGATACATTTCAGTGATATCCATAGGAATGCTTTCTTGCGGTGTATTTTTGCCAGACGAGGTGCTTTGCGCAGGTGCTAATTGGACGGACTCAATGGAATCGGCCATACGAAAGGCAAAAAGGTTCAAAATTCCAGTCAAAAGGATACAGCAGATGGTCAGCAGCAGAGCAGAATACAACGTAATTCTCCATCGGATAGATATTTTTTTTAGCATACGCCCTGCCTCCCGTCTGAATGGAATAAGTACCCCACGCCGATTTTTGTTTCAATCGGATCGTATCCTAAAGCTGTCCGAAGCTTTTTTCTCAAGGAAGAAATATGCACCCGTACCGCTCCGCTGAAAAAATCGGTTTCAGCGTTCCAGACATGGTCGATCAAATCCTCCTGACTAATGACCTTATCGGGATTAAACGCAAAATATTCCAGCAACGCAAATTCCTTTTTAGTTAAGGAAATGACGATGTCGTTGAAGTAAACAAGCCTTTTGGCTAAATCAATACGTAAGTCGGCGAAAGAAAGTTCACTGCTTGTCTGTGCGTATTTTTGACGCAGCAGATTTCGGATACGGGCTTCCAGTTCCGCAAAATCAAAGGGCTTGGCAAGATAGTCATTGGCGCCATAGTCAAGACCGGTAACTTTATCATTGACACTGTTGCGTGCGCTTAAAATCAATACCTTCAGTTCAGGCTTTTCATTTCGGATTTTTTTCAGTACATCAAGTCCGTCCATTCCCGGTAAATTCAAATCCAAAACAACCAAATCATAATTTTCTACATACAAAAGTTCATACGCCGTATTTCCATCACCGCAGGTATCTACAGCGTAACCGTCTATCTTTAATCCGTCTGTAATCGCTTCCTGTAAATCCAGTTCATCTTCTACAATTAAAATCCTCATTTGTTCCACCTCTCTTGTAAGGATATTATAGCATATCTGTATGTTAAATTTCTGTTAAGTGCAGGATCTTATGTTTCTTAACAGGGATTTAACATCGCTTAAGCTATACTAAACGCCATTAAACGGAAAGGAAAATAGGATTGCTTATGTTTGAAATTAAAAATGTATCAAAGCAGTACAACGGTGAATTTGCTTTGAAAAACATATCCCTGACTATCGGAAAAGGGATGAATTTTATTGTCGGAGCCTCTGGAAGCGGAAAGACAACGCTTTTAAAAATCATCAGCGGAATGGAACATGATTTTGACGGCGAGGTGTTTTATTACGGGAAAAGTGTCAAAACGTTGTCAGACACGGAAAAAGGATATTTCTATAATCATATTTTTGGTTTTGTCTGGCAGGATTTTCATTTGCTGGAGGAACGGACGGTACTTGAGAATATTATGCTGCCTTGTTATCTAAATAATGTGCCTGAGCAGTCGGCGGAAAAAATTTTGAAAACCATGAAAATCCAGAACCTGGCGGATCAGAAGGTCAGGCTTCTTTCTGGGGGGCAAAAGCAGCGGGTTGCCATCGCTCGTGAACTGATGAAAAATCCGCAAGTAATTATTGCTGATGAGCCAACCAGCGCTTTGGACGAAAAATCGGCCAAAGCCATTATGGAGGTTCTGCGTACCTTGGCAAAGAGCAGGACTGTGATTGTCGTTACCCATGACACTTCGCTCGTTGGCGGACAAGATCGGGTCATTGAGCTGGATAAGGGGGAACTGATCAGCGCAGAAGAAATTGTGGAAAGAAAACAGCCATTCGTACTTAAAGCGGATCTCCCATATCGTTTGACTTTTGCGAAAGCATGGCAGAATAGTATCATTGGCATGAAAAGAAAGCCCGGTCGTTTTATAACAGCGGTATTTTCGATTTTGCTTGCAGGTATTTTGTTATTAACTGCCGCAGGCAGCGCAATCGGGGACCGTGGAAACTCGGAGTTTGGGAAACTTTTGGATACTTACGGAGAAAATATCCTGGACATCAGTGTGGTAGGAAGCTTTATGAGTGCTGCCGGTGGGGATGAGGACATACCAAATGCCGATGTAACACAGGATATTTCGGGATTGTATGAAAACTATATCAATGATGACCGGGTTCAGTTTGCTGTATTTTTGCAACCATTCGATGAAATATCCGTTACGCTGGCAGGCAAAAAATATACTGTTCCAAGTTCGGGAAGTTCGCCAGTGCTTACGAAGCTTTTATCAGGACATCTTCCGGATGGAAGTGAAAACCAGGTTGTTGTGCCGGAAGCTTTTGTCAAACAGGCTGGCAGGACAAACACGTCTATTTTGGGAGAAAAGATTACATTTAAGTGCTCAGTTGTCAACTGGGACAGCGGAAAGCCGGTTTATAAGCCTGTAAAAGTTTCCGCTGTGATTGTCGGTGTTTCTGACAATACGATATCAACGCAATATGAAGGGCAGATGTACAACTATTCGATAGATGATTCCTTCTTTTTTAGTAAGCCGGCGCTTGATGAAATCAGGAGTCAGGCAGAGCTTCAGAGTGAATCCGTCAACTTTTTACTTCGTGCAAAAACCCCGGCGGATCTGATTGCCATTAAAGATGAACTCAATGCAAAGGGGATTGTTCCCCTTGGTCAATTTGAGCTTGTGGAGGACATGGTGCGCCTGCAAACACAAACTGAAGAACTCTCCGGTGAGGCGACAGCAGTAATCGCTGTTTTAAGTCTGATTGCGGTGATTGCTATTTCTCTGACGACTTCACTGCTGCGCAAAAAGGAGTATGCGATTGATAAAATCAGCGGCTATAAAACCGGGCATTTGTTTTTGCTTAATTGCTGTGATACGGCGCTATATGCGCTGACGGCAATTCTGCTGCTGTTTGTGACCTCACCGCTATTTAACTTGATTACACAGAATTTGTTACATTATTGTTTATTGCAGGCCGATATGCTTTTGAGCGGGGTGGGTTTCATTTTACTGCTTGCGGTTTTGTATGGCATCATTTCAGTACTGCCATGCTTTAAAATAGATTTGTTAAAAGAATTAAAAGCGGGAGAAAAGTAATGATTACTATAAAAGATCTTACAAAGAAATACGAAGATACAATTATTTTTGAGCATACGGACTATCAGTTTCCCGATCAAGGGCTTGTCTGCCTGCTTGGGGCTTCTGGCAGCGGAAAAAGCACCCTTTTGAATATGCTTGCAGGATTTGACAGCGAATATGAGGGAAATATTTTGGTCGGGAATCAGAATCTGTCAAAGCTGAGCAGCGATGAATTGTGTGCCTATCGCCGTGATCACATCGGTTTTGTGTTCCAAAACTATTGCCTATTACCCAGGCGCACAGTACTGGAGAATGTGATGCTGCCCTGTACCCTGCATCCGATGGATGAATCCGTAAAACAAACTTCACTTAACTTGCTGGAACGTGTTGGCATGAGTGATAAAGCGCAGGAAAAGGTGGAGAACCTTTCGGGCGGGCAGAAGCAGCGGGCAGCTATTGCACGTGCGTTGAACAGCGACCCCACCATCATTTTGGCCGATGAGCCTACCGGTGCGCTTGACCGCACCAATTCCAACGAAATCATGACTCTGCTCAAGGCGGCGTCTAAGCACAGGCTTGTAGTGGTTATTACGCATGACTCTAAAATCTGCAAATTTGCTGATGAGGTCATTCGTATTGAAAATCACAAAATTGTAACTGATCGGCAGGAAAATATCAACAATGGCAATAAGCTGTTTCCCTCAAAAACTGCAGTTCGTCCGTCGGTTTTGAAGTTGGGTGGTAAAAATTTTGGCATTCATTTTCTTCGATATGCGGCAGTTGCGCTTGCTATTTCTATGGGCGTGGTTGCGTTTCTTCTCTCACTTTCTTACGGCAACGTCATAGCAGGAAGTATTGAGGATTTTCAAGAAAAAAATACGGCATTTGGAAATGGGTATATTAAGATCGATAAGGAAGAACCGGCACTTTTTTCTCTGCTTTCTTCGGATGAACGGCTGGATAATGTGTATTATCAATATGCGATACAGGATATTTCGTTATTTATTGATGGGAAAACGGAAGTCATGGCTGAAAAGTACCCCATGCCGAAAGCAACAGAACAAATGTCCTATGGCACGATGCCAGGATACGGACAAAAAGAAATTGCATTAAGTCCCAGTCTTGCCAAAAAATTCGACAGTCAGATCAACGACCTGATTGGGAAAGCGGTTGTTTTGACATATCAGCAGCAAGAATATTCCCTGACAGTCAGTGGAATTTTTAACTCAGGATACGATGACTTTTTTGTAAGTGCAGATGTGGAACAGACATTGTATCAACATACCGATAAAAATGCGCCCTACGCGCTGAGTTATGATGTAAAACGTTTTGAAGATGTTGTATCTGTCACACAGGCCATAAGCGATCATGGAATAAATCCTCAAACTGCTGTCAAGGAAGTAGAGGCCATGCAGAAAACGTTTCAAAATATTCAAACCATATTCCTGATGGTTTCTGTTTTAATTCTGGCGATCGCTGTTTTTATCAGTGCCGTACTGCTTGTGAAAATGCAGCATACCCGCTATCACGAATTAGGCCTGTTGTCTGCATTGGGATTTCATAAAAGCGCAATCCGTAATATGGTGATTTCCGAAAATCTTCTGCTGTCCGGCTTGGCAGCTGTATTCAGTGCGATACTGATCGGAGGCGCTATAGCAATCAGCGGATTGCTGCATATTGACTTTCGGATCGGCGTAATCGAATATTTGGTTTCTGTACTTGGCACAGGTGTTATTGTGGTATTGATCAGTATATTGGCTGCTTTGAAACCACTTCACACCGAACCGGCACAAGCGCTGCGAAAATAGAATAGGGAGGGATTAGAATAACGCGGATTTAAGGACCACGAAATAGCTTATTATAGAAACTGATCGTCAGGGAAATGCATGCTGGGATCGATGCCTATTACAAACTTTATCATAATAAAATCAATGATTCAATTTAGAGACAAGAGCCGCCAGGCGGCCTCTGACTTACAGAGGCTGCCTGGCGGCCTTTTTTCTGTAAAAATATGAAACAATTTATATGAATATAAAAGTTTAGAAAAAGTTTAAAAAGTGACTGATTCATATAATTATTGAATATAAATTCATAGATTGTGCGAATTGTCAATATTATGAAAAATATATAAAATAAATATATACAATAAGTCTAAAAGAAAAAGGCATTTGCACCGTTGGGATTTTGTATATTGTTACAAAACACAGAAAGGTGTTTGATGGACAACTAAACAAACTTATTAGATAAGTGAAAATATTTATAAATTTTAATATAAATATTTAAGAATTTGGAGGTGTAAAGATGATCAGTAAAATCTGGTTGAAAGAACGGACTGAGGATAGTATTCCTTTTATGAGTGCGGAAAAGAAATGTCATCTTAAACAGCTAGGGTATGTAGAGGAAGAGTATTTTATCTCAGGAACAGCCAATGTGTATGATTCCGGAGATGACCATGTGGCTTATAAGATTTATTCGGATGCGCCGTACACAAATCGAATCATGATTCGCCGCCCGGCAGATTTTAAAGATTTCAGCGGCAATGTTGTGGTGGAAATTCTTAATGCATCTGCAACCATTGATCTGGACCGGATGTGGGTCAATGCCTGGCGGTTTTTTACAAGAAACGGTGATATTTACATTGGTCTTACAAGTAAATCCGATGTTGTTCCGGCGCTGTACAAATTTGATCCGGAAAGATATAAGGAAATTAACTGGAGCAATCCGATGCCGGAGCGGCAGCAGCCGGAAAATTTGGAGGAATTTAGGTTTGGTTTTTACCCTCAGTTTGAGTACGGGCTGTTTTGGGATATGCTTGGAGATTTGGGAAAATTGCTGAAAAATCAGGTGCCGGATAATCCTTTGAAAGGTTACGGGGATTATAAGGTGTATCTTACCGGATGGTCTCAGTCAACCTGGTATGTGATGCGCTGGCTGAAATCCTTTGCTTATCTTCCCGAAAATTATGATAAAGGTCCGCTTTTTGACGGTTATTTATCGGCTGGCGGCAGCTTCCATCCGGCCTCTATCAATACATATCATCCGGTGAAGGCCAATGTTTTCGGTAATATGGGAGTGAATGAAATGGGGGCCAAAGAGCCTCTGATCGCGGTGAATACAGAAAGTGAAAACGCCCATGTCAACTGGTCCGGAGATTCGGATACACCTGGATATCTTTTCAGAACCTATGAATTTGCAGGTTCGACCCATGATACCAAAAATAATATTGTGGACTGGTACAAGGATGATGAAGATCTTAAACGGCTGGGGTGGGAAATGCGGTTTGAAGGTGTAGATGGCGAACCTAACGATTACCCTTACGAGGTGCTTTTCCAGGCTGCTTTTAATAACCTTTATCAGTGGGTCAGAAACGGTGTGCCTGCACCCCACGGGGAAAAGATACCGAGAAACAGCAGACGCGAAAATATGACAGATGCCTTTGGAAATGCACTGGGTGGTGTTCGCACAGCAGCGATTAATTATCCGACCTGCAGATATTATATTACAAGCAAAAAGGCGGATGGATCCATCAATCCTTTGTTTGGCCATATTCGGGTGTTCAGCCCTCAAATGCTTAAGGAGCTGTATGGAAATGCAGAAAATTATGAACAACTGGTTCGGGAAGACTGCCGGGTACAGGTGGCTAAAGGATTTATGCTCAAAGAGGATGTGGAATGGTTTGTAAATGAACTTGTCCAGACGGCCAAAGCCAGAGGACTTTAAAAATCGGGCGCTCTGGAACTTCGGGCATGGTTCTATATGAGAACAGAAGGGAGAAACGGTATTCATGAATGAGAAACCGGTAAAAAAGAAAAAGAATATCAAACGATGGCTTCCGTTATATATGATGATGATTCCCGGGGCGATTTACCTGATCATTAATAATTATATGCCAATGTTTGGATTGATTATTGCTTTTAAACAGGTGAATTTTGCAAAAGGAATTTTGGAGAGCCCATGGGTGGGGCTGAAAAACTTTGAATTTTTATTTGCCACGGATGATGCATGGATTATAACGCGGAACACGCTGCTGTATAATTTTGCGTTTATTATTATCAATACAGTACTCGGGATTGTTTTTGCAATTTTTATCTGCGATACAATCAGTAAAAAGCTGAAAAAGGTTTATCAGAGTGCGATTTTATTTCCGTTTTTGATGTCAGCGGTAATTATCGGTTATGTCGTCTTTGCTTTTTTAAGTATGCAAAACGGTATTATGAATAAATCGATTCTTCCTTTGTTTGGGCTGGACCCCATTCAATGGTATAACGAGCCGAAGTACTGGCCATTTATATTGATTTTGGTAAATACATGGAAGGGTGTGGGATACGGGTGTCTGATCTATATTTCTTCCATTAACGGGATTGATCCTACGTATTTTGAGGCTGCAAGGCTGGATGGAGCCACAAAATGGCAGCAGATTCGCTATATTACGCTGCCGACCCTTGTTCCGACGATTATTACATTAACCCTGTTTAGTATTGGTAAGATTTTTTATTCGGATTTTGGTTTATTTTATCAGGTTCCGAGAAACTCAGGTACATTGTATTCAACAACCAATGTGATTGATACTTATGTCTACAGGGGACTGATGCAGCTTGGGAATGTGGGCATGGCATCAGCGGCTGGTTTTTATCAGTCCATTGTAGGTTTCTTCCTTGTACTCATATCCAATGGTGTGGTTCGTAAGGTCAGCAAGGAAAATGCACTGTTTTAGGGGGGATCAGCATGAAACATAAAAAAATTGATAAATTTCAGATTCTGGCCAACTCGGTGATGATTGTGGTGACACTGGCTGCGATTCTTCCTTTTATACTGCTGTTTATGTCCTCAATCACCGATGAAAGTGTGCTTTTGAATAATGGGTACGGCTTTTGGCCGGAAGTTTTCAGCCTGGAGGCCTATGCGTATATTTTTAAGTCTGGTGAGAAAATTTTAAGAGCTTATGGTATGACGATTCTGGTAACTGTGATTGGTACAACGGTGCATCTGACGCTGTCCGCCCTGTTTGCCTATCCTTTGGCCGTTAAAGGGCTTCCGGGACGCAGAGCGATTACATTTTTTGTTTTCTTTACAATGCTGTTTAATGGTGGTCTGGTGCCGTCTTATATGATGTGGACAAGTATTTTTCATATTAAAGATACGATTTTTGGTCTGATTGTGCCCACGTTTTTGATGGGGGCCATGAACATTTTGCTGATTCGCACATTTTTTGCCACAAGTATACCGGATGCACTGTTTGAGGCTGCAAAAATTGACGGAGCCACAGAGGGAAAAATTTTCAGAACCATTGTACTTCCCCTGGGTAAACCCATTCTTGTCACCATCGGTGTATTTTCCGGGCTTGCTTATTGGAATGACTGGACCAACGGCCTTTATTATATCGGAAAAAATACAAACCTGTACACGATCCAAAATCTGCTGAATAAAATGGTGACGGATTTGCAGTTCCTGCAGACATCTACACTTTCCAGTGCCACGGCGGAAGCTTCAAAAGTTCCGTCAACAGGCGTACAGATGGCCATCGCCTTTGTGGCTATTCTGCCAATCCTGATTATATTTCCATTTTTACAGAAGTATTATGCCAAAGGGATCGCCCTTGGCGCCGTTAAAGGTTAAAATAGTGCCGCTTTAGGCATGGAATTTTAAAGGAGGAATTTTTTATGAAGAAAAATGTATGGGCAATGGCAATGGTAATGACACTGACAGCATCCATGCTGGGGGGATGCGGATCTGGCGGGGGAACACCAAATGCTGCCGGCGGTACATCGGGCGGGGAAAACGGAACTGCTCAGGGAAGTGCTTCTGAAGAAAATGCGGGCTCAACGGAGGAGCCTTATCATTTAACGATGGCCTATGTGGGCAATGAACAGGCCGACCAGCAGAAGGTGTATGATGCCATCAATGAACTGACTTTAAAAGAGCTGAATATGACTGTTGATTTCATCCAGCTCAACTTTGGTGATTATGCCAATAAATTAAAACTTATGCTGTCCGGCGGAGATGCACTGGATGTTTTTCCTATCTTTTTTGATCAGGCGCCAAGTTATGTCAATAATGGCCAGATTGTGAATCTGAAAGATTATATCGAAGACTATGGTTCTGGCATTGTGGAAACCATTGGTGAAGAAGCCGCCTATGGGGCTCAGATTAACGGATTTTTATATGGACTGCCGGCTCAGAAGGAAAGCAATATGCTGTCCGGTGTGGTTATGCGTAAGGATATGGTGGAGAAATACGGAATCGATGTTGAATCCATTAAAGAACTGTCAGACCTGACGCCCATTTTTGAAAAAATCCATGCAGGGGAACCGAATATGACCTGTATTACAGGGGTGAACTTTGTAAGTAATTCTCAGTTTTATGATCAGTTGTCTGATGGTTTTGGCTGTCTGGATATGCACGGGGATCCTACAAAGGTCGTCAACTATTACGAAACAGATACGTATATGAACATTTGTAAAATAGCCAGATCCTGGTATGAGGCCGGTTATGTGCTTCCGGATGCTGCCACAACGACAGAAACCTCTCAGAACTTAATGAAAGCCGGCAATCTGTTCTGTTATCTTTCTCCGATTAAACCGGGATTTTTGATCCAGGAGGAAGCGAATACAAATACGGAGCTTGTCACCGCTTATATTGGAGATACAAACTGGATGGCAACCAACAATGTCCATTATTTTGACTGGGGCATTGCCCAGAATTCTCAGGACCCTGCAAAAGCCATGGAATTTTTGGAATTTGCATATACCAATGCTGATTTTATGAACCTTTTGACATGGGGAATCGAAGGTGAACATTATGTGAAAGTCGAAGGCAGTGATAATGTGATTACTTTCCCGGAAGGTGTGGACGGCAGTAATTCTCCATATCATCTGAATATTGGATGGGAGCTTCCAAACCAGTTTATTGGCTATGTATGGGAAGGCAATGATGCCGATATCTGGGATCAGTATAAAGCGTTTAATGATGAAGCTCAGAAGTCGCCGGCATTTGGTTTCTTATATGACGGTTCCGCAGTCCAGACACAACTCACCGCTTTGTCCAATGTCGTCAATGAATACAAAAAGGCAATAGAAACCGGATCGGTTGATCCGGAGGCATATATTCCTAAATTTAATGAGGCCCTCTATGAGGCCGGGCTTCAGGATGTGATCGATGTCAAGCAGGAACAGTACGATGCATGGCGGGCTGAAAATGGAAAGTAATAGGGCGTAAGAATTATAAAAAATAATGAATAGAATGAAATCTGAGAATATTTATTAATACTAAAAAAGCTCTTTTGGACGATAATCCAAAAGAGCTTTTTTGCTATTCGTGTCTTAACGCATCAATCGGATTAAGATTGGCTGCTTTGACTGAAGGCAGTAATCCGAAAATGATACCGATGATAACCGAGAACAGTACGGAACCTACAATCGCCGTGGCGCTGATGGCCACAGGTGTGGAGGAGATCTTTGAGATGACCTCCGCAAGGATAATTCCTGCAATAATTCCGATGATTCCGCCAAGACTGGTAAGTACGGCGGCTTCTGTCAAAAACTGGGCAAGAATTTTATTCTTTGGAGCACCGATAGCCTTTTTCAGACCGATTTCCTGGGTACGCTCAGTAACAGAAACAAGCATAATGTTCATAACGCCAATACCGCCCACCAGAAGGGAAATACTGGCAATCCAGATTAACTGGCTGTTGGTGGCTGCGCTAAGTTCCTGAAGGTTTTTGGCAGTTTCCAATATATCAGTGGCTTTGTATTTAAAACCATTGATTGTATCCGAAAGGCTGCCGGAGGAACCGTCGGAAACAGAAGCCTCGCCTTCCATTCCCATATTCATGCTCATATCACCGTTCATTGTAAGATTGCTGTCCCCGCCCTGTGTCATGCTGCTGTCGGAGGCCAGAGATGTGATGCCAATAAATTCGTTAATTGCTTTTTCAGCTTTCTGTCCGGCTTTGCTCATGGCATCCGTATTTGTTGCCTTAATGACAACATTCGGGCGTTCATCGTAGAAGAAAAGGATGGGCCATGTGGTGTTTGGAATATAAATTTTACTTTCCTGATAACCCATGTACTGCTGATAATCTTCGATGGAGTTAATGACAGGCTTAAAGGTAGAAGCCTTATCTACCGTTCCAATGACGATATAGGGTTCGCCTTGAATCTCTATGGTCTTTCCAATTGGATCCTCATCGGGGAACATGGTTGCGACAGCATCTTTGTCAAGAATGGCTACTTTTCTGAATTCATCATAGTCTGCCTGGACAAAGGTACGGCCCTGGGTGGGGATATAGCCGCAGGTATCAAAATAGTTGCTGTCAATGCCATAGATCTGAATACTGGAATAGTTGGTATTTTTGTAGTAAAGGTTATCCACATAGCTTCTGAACTGGTAGTATGAAACATTTTCGATTTCATCCATTTCCAGAAGTTCCTGGCGCAGCTCCTCATTGAGGGTCGGAATAAATGTGGGAATATTGTTATATTCATATTGGGTGTACGGAGAACCGTTTTCACTGAGTTTAATATCTATGGTATTATTGCCGGCACCAACCAGATTTTGCTTGATCTGTTCATTGGTACCTTTGATGGTGGACACGATGGCAATGATTGATGCAATGCCTATGATAATACCCAGCATTGTCAGGAAGGAGCGCATCTTATGGGACCATACACCCTGAAATGAAAGTCTTATATTTTCTAACATGGCTACCTCCTAATAAAATACTTCTGTATTGACTTTTGTTTTCAGGCCTTCCTTAATATCTTTGTCATATGGGAAGGCAAGGTAATCGGAATCTGTGATGGAACCGTCCTTGATTTCAATAAAGTTGGAATACAGTAATTTTCCTGTTTCAACATAAACTTTTTCAAGTTTTCCGTTTTCGTCGGCTTTATAGACATAGGATTTTCCGTCTTCATCCCGAACGTAAGCCTTAACAATAAATATATTCCCCAGATCGCCCATGGAAATGGCTGAACTGTTGGAGGATATGGAAACATTTTCGTTTTCCGTAAGGCCTTCCGGATTATCGATATAGGCGATAAACGGATAATTTGAGGAGTTTGGATTATACCCATAGCTGTAGCCGTTGCTGCTGGCCGGATATGGGGAGATTTCACGGATGGTTGCGGTAAATGTTGTACCTGTTCTCCAGGAACTTGCGCTGATTGTATCTCCGATCTTAAGTTTTCCCAGCTCCAGTTCATTGATGCTGCCTTTTAAGTAGAGACCTTCTGTGTTGCCTACGACCATAAAAGGATCCGAGGAGGAAAGCTCTTCGGCAGGGTCTTTTAATGTTGTGATGACACCGTTAAGGGTGCTGGTGACGGTGGCGTTATCCAGTTTTCGCTGGATTTTTTCAAGATCCAGAACGGCCTGTTTGCGCTGAACCTGAAGCTTTGAAAGATTCAGTTGTTCATCTGTCAGCAATTTTTTGATTTCATCGGCTGTATAGCTGGGGCCGGTAATGCCGCCGCCGTCAATACCGCCGTCAATACCTCCGTCTATGCCGCCGTTGCCATCAGATGGCGTATTGAGTGTAAGGCCGTTGGTAATAAATTCAGACAGTGTTGTAGGTTCTCCGTCTTCCGGCGGGGCTTCCAGTTTTCGGCCGTCCAATGTAATCCAGCTGGCCTGGCCTTCGCCGCGGAGAATGACAACAAGCCCCTGTTCCCGAATGCGATTAATGAATTCTTTGGTAATCAATGTTTCTTCGGTACAAAGAATTTCATAAACATCGTGATGATCCGGAGAATGGTCAAGCACTGTATCACCGGTTAATTGGTCTACAGGCACCTCGTTCAGTTCATTTTCATTGGCAATGAAATCGGCGATCGCTGTTGCGATGGAAGTTACATAAGGTAATCTTAATGTTTCGCCGTCCAGGGAGAGTACTTTTTGCAGATCTTCCAGGACAAGGTCAGCCTTAAGCGGCTTTAGGGATTCGTCCTGTGTGCCGTCAGCTCTGCGCCCGCACAAAATATATATGAGAGAAGGATCAATCTGTGTGGATGTATTGCAGAGAATTTTCAGCGGTTTATCTGTAACCCGTGCCAGAGGGTATTGATCGAAAAATTCCTTGCCAATGATCTCAGGAATTTCCACGGTCAGCTGACCATTTTGGGAGAACAGGGTCTCAAGCCGTGTATCCACTGTATTGGCATAAGGCCGTTCAAGTTTCTTGCCATCCAGGTGAATATATTTATTCATATCTTCAAGAAGAAGAATCACATCGCGCTGCCGTGCCCAATCGGGTTTTTCGCCGGTTTGAGGATCTTCGGGAATCTCTGTACCATCAGGATTTTTGCCTCTGATCATGTTGATAAATTCTGGTGTAATAACGGTATCTTTATTACATGGAATACGTATCTGGGCATCGGGATCATTGGGATTTTCGTATTTGCTAAAATCGAAATGCTCATCAAGTGTTGCTTCCGGCTCTTGCTTTGGCGGCTCTGTTTCTGGGACAGACTCGGACTCTCCCGGGGCCTGTGTATCTGATGGATTTGATTCTGTCTGGGGCGGGGCCGTTTCCGGGGGATTTGTCTCTGGCGGATTTGTCTCCGGCGCACTTGTCTGAGGTGCGTCAGTTTCCGGGGGATTTGTCTCGGATGAATTCGACTGTGCCGTATCGTCCTGACCCTGGCTTGTTTCTTCAGATAAGGCCTGATTTTCATTTGGAACTGCAGAGGCCGTCATAATTCTGCTATTAGCGGAAGGGTTAGCCTTTGCTTCCGGCTGCGGTGCGCTGCCGCCAAGCCCTAGTCCGGAAGGAACAACCCCTTTTTTCAGACTGTTAATATTTTCCTGGGTCTGGTTGATCTTTATGTCAATGCCCTGAAGCTCCATCTGTTTTGTCTCCAGATCCAGTTCAATCAGCTGGGTATCATACTGAATCAGAGGTGTTCCCACGGTAACAGTATCCCCCTGCTGAACATAAATTTCCTTGATTGTCTGGTCCTGCTGCAGGTAGATCGTCTGGCTTACATCCGAGGTGACAAGCCCCTCAGAACCTCCGAAATTGTCGGTATCATAGGTTGATATATTGCTTACCGGTACAACACCGATTGTCTTTTTGGAGGACTGAAACTGTGTAACAGCAAAGACACTTCCGCCAATCAGGCAGACAATCAGAATGACGCATACAGGTATAATAATTTTTTTGTTTTTCATTCAGCTGCCTCCTTTTGGGATGACGCTTGGGCATCGGATTGTGCGGATTCGTGTCCGGTGTCCGGAGCAAATGCATCGAGATCCGGCTGCCTGTGCGCATGTAATCCCGTATGGTTTAAATCCGGGACAATGATTCCGTCTCGAATCATGATTTTACGCTGGGCAAATTCTGCAATATCGGAATCATGGGTAATCATAACAATTGTAACGCCTTCGTCATTAAGTTTTTGGAATAAATCCATAATCTGCTGTCCTGATTTTGAGTCCAAGGCGCCTGTGGGTTCGTCGGCCAGAAGAATTTTTGGATTATTAACAATGGCCCGAGCGATAGCAACCCGCTGTTTCTGACCACCGGAAAGCTGTGTGGGCTTAAAATCAACCCGGTCTGCAAGCCCTACACGTTCCAGCGCCTTAAAAGCGCGTTCCCGACGTTCTTTTTTGGGAATACCGGCGTAGGAGAGGGGCAAACTTACATTTTCCAGTGCGCTTTGCCGGGGGAGCAGATGGAAGCTTTGAAATACAAAACCAATGCTTCTCAGTCGGACATCGGACATTTCTTTGTCTTTGTATTGCAGAATATCCTCACCGCCCAGAAAATACGCACCCGAAGTGGGACGATCCAGACAGCCGATAATATTCATCAATGTGGTTTTGCCTGAACCGGACGGTCCCATGATTGCCAGATATTCCCCCTCTTCAACAGACAGGGATATATCTTTTAATACAGGAACCGTCATCTTTCCCTGAAGGTAATCTTTATAAATATTTTTTAATTCAAGTATCATGCTCAAGCCCCCGTTTCACTGACTGCATTGCCTTTGGCATCATCTACGGCACCGTCGGTGCCATCTACACTGCCTTCAGCACCGCCGGTGAGATCTACACTGCCTTCGGCACCGCCGGTGAGATCTACACTGCCTTCGGCATCACCGGTGAGATCTACACTGCCTTCGGCACCGCCGGTGAGATCCATACCGCCCTCGACACCGTCCTCTGCACCATCGATCATATCTGTGCTGCCTTCAGCGCCGTCCATGCCGTCCATACCGCTATCCATACCGCCGTCTTCGCCATTCATGCCGTCGGAGGAATTGGTATGGGTACCGTCATTCAGGACACAGCTCATGCCTTCATGAAGAAGATTGCCGGGGAAGGCAATGTATTCTTCTGGGGTAAGACCGGAGAGAATTTCATAGGCATCCAGAGATGCATCGTAATTACCAAGTTCAATTTTACGTTTTTCCAGTTTATTTTTGTCATTGGCAACCCATACATAGGCATCGTTTTCTTCCAGAATCAGATACATGGAGCTAAGCCACAATCCGTCCTTTGGTGTGTCCTGACCATGATCCAGTTCAATGAAAACGTGCTGACCCATCATCAGACCGTCAGCATTATCAAGGGCAACATAAAAGGCATAGTTTGAAGAGGTCTGGCCGCTTTCGCCGGCATTGGAACCGCCGCCGGATACAATCACGCCGCCGCCGTTGCTGTTATTGTCACTATATGTATTCTTTGTGTCAATCAGACTGATGGTTCCTTTCCAGGTTGTCTCGTCGATACGGGAACGGACAATCACCGGCTGTCCCTCGCTCAGTGTCCAAACATTTTGTTCATTGACCTTGCCTTTGATTCTGTAGTCGCCCAGAGCCATAATGGTCATAAAAGGAAGTTCGTTGCCGGAATTATAATCATAGCCGCCATTTTCGTTGATTGCTTTAACAAGACCTGAAATGTCGCTGGTGACAATAGCGCTGTCGATTTCTTTTTGTTTTTTTTCAATCTCGGCTTCCTTGCTCTGTTTATTGTATTCGGCCCGCTTGGCATTAATCTGAGCGGACTGAATCTGTGTGGTATAGCTTAACTGCTCACTGGCAGGTGCTTTGGCTTTTTCCTTCTGAAGCTCGCTGATCTGATTATACAATCCTGTAATTTCGTTGGACAGGCTTTCAAGATCAATTTTGGCCTGAGCCAGCTCCAGTGCGGTTTCTTCTGTATCGTACTCAAACAGGGGTGTTCCTACAGAAACCTCCTGACCCACTTCCACATAGATTTCCTTGATTTTTTTGTCTGAGTTTTTTTTGTAGTCCTTAGTTTCCTGGGATTCTACAACGCCTGTGAACCGATTTTGAACGCCGGTGGCACCGCCCACACCGGTAACGGCAGCTACAGAGTCCACATAGGCCACTTCATCCGGGCTGGAACTGTCATGATTTCTGAATACGAAAAAATAAAGAAGACCGGCTGCGATGATCACAACGCCGACCACGATGCAGATGATGGTTATCATCTTCTGTTTTTTGTTCATTCGATAAATCCTCCTTCAATAACATAGAATCAAAAAATATCATTTATAGTATATCATAAATATGTATAGAAACTGTTTAAAGATATCCGATCAAATCTTACATTTTTATTACAGATATAAGGAAAACAGAGACTTTTTGGGGATATTTTATGAAAAACGGAGATTGACATGAAATTTAATCTATATTATCATAAAAGTACATTTGAAAATATAATGATACCGTTATTAAAAACATTGATGGAGACAGTAGCGTTAATTCAAAGTCACAGAGAGCCGGGGGCGGTGGGAGCCGGTACCATTAGATTAACAGCGAAGATCACTCCGGAGTTGCAGGCTGAAGTTTTCATACAGTAAGCCTCGCCGGTTTTTCACCGTTACAGAAACGCATATGCTGGTATGTTGATCAGGTGGTTAAACGAAGCTGCTTTGCTTTCGTCCTTTTCAGGGCGGAAGCTTTTTTTGTTCCAGAGGGCACCGGCCATACTGCGGCGAAGAGGCATGACGCTGCCCACGGTGGATTTGATGTTAAAAGGAGGAAAAACAGGTGTACGAAAAAGTAACCACGAATCTTAACTTTGTTGAGAGAGAAAAAAATATCGAAAAGTTTTGGAGCGATCATCAGATTTTCGAGAAGAGTATTGAATCCAAGGCTTCCTGTCCTGAGTTTACATTTTATGATGGGCCGCCAACAGCCAACGGCAAGCCTCATATCGGTCATGTTCTGACCCGTGTCATTAAGGACATGATTCCCAGATATAAAACGATGAAGGGGTATCAGGTTCCCCGTAAGGCTGGCTGGGATACCCATGGTCTCCCGGTAGAGCTGGAAGTTGAGAAAATGCTTGGATTGGACGGTAAGGAGCAGATTGAACAGTATGGTCTTGAGCCGTTTATTGAACATTGTAAGGAAAGCGTATGGAAATATAAGGGGATGTGGGAAGATTTCTCTGAAACCGTTGGCTTCTGGGCTGATATGGATCATCCCTATGTAACCTATCATAATGATTTTATTGAGTCTGAGTGGTGGGCTTTGAAAAAAATCTGGGAAAAAGGGCTCTTATATAAAGGCTATAAAATTGTTCCTTATTGCCCAAGATGCGGCACACCGCTGTCCAGTCATGAAGTCGCACAGGGCTATAAAGATGTGAAAGAGCGTTCTGCAGTTGTCCGTTTTAAGGTCAAGGGTGAGGATGCCTATATTCTTGCGTGGACAACAACACCATGGACACTGCCATCCAACGTGGCTCTTTGTGTAAATCCCGATGAAACCTATGTAAAAGTTAAAAAGGGTGATTACACTTATTATATGGCAGAAGCCCTTCTGGATGCTATTTTGGTGGAAGATTATGAAGTCCTTGAGCACTATCAGGGCAAAGAACTTGAGTATAAGGAATATGAGCCTTTATTCCCGTTTGTTGAGTTAAAGAAAAAAGCTTACTACGTAACCTGTGATACCTATGTTACATTGACAGACGGTACTGGTGTTGTTCATATTGCCCCTGCTTTTGGTGAAGATGACTCTAATGTGGGCCGCAAATACGATCTGCCGTTTTTGCAGCTGGTGGACGGCAAAGGTGAAATGACAGCCGAGACACCATGGGCCGGCGTTTTCTGCAAAAAGGCGGATCCTATGGTTCTTGAGGATCTGGATCAGCGCGGCCTGTTGTTTTCAGCGCCAAAGTTTGAGCACAGTTATCCACATTGCTGGAGATGTGATACACCGCTGATTTATTATGCAAGAGAGTCCTGGTTTATAAAAATGACTGCCGTTAAGGATGATCTGATCCGTAATAATCATACAATTAACTGGATTCCGGAAAGTATCGGCAAAGGCCGTTTCGGCGACTGGCTTGAAAATGTTCAGGATTGGGGTATCAGCCGTAACCGTTACTGGGGAACACCGCTGAATATCTGGGAATGTGAATGCGGACATCAGCATGCCGTGGGCAGCATTGAGGAATTAAAGGCAATGTCTGATAACTGTCCGGATGATATTGAACTTCACCGTCCGTATATTGACAGTGTGACAATCAAGTGCCCGCACTGCGGAAAGCAGATGCATCGTGTGCCTGAAGTGATTGACTGCTGGTTTGACTCCGGATCCATGCCTTTTGCACAGCACCATTATCCGTTTGAAAATGAGGACCTGTTTAAAGCACAGTTCCCGGCAGATTTTATTTCCGAGGCTGTAGACCAGACAAGAGGATGGTTCTATTCTCTGCTGGCTATTTCTACATTGATTTTCAACAAAGCACCGTACAAGAACGTTATTGTTCTGGGGCATGTGCAGGATGAAAACGGCCAGAAGATGAGCAAGTCCAAAGGAAATGCAGTGGATCCGTTTGATGCCCTTGAAACTTATGGCGCGGACGCTATCCGCTGGTATTTCTATATCAACAGTGCGCCATGGCTGCCCAACCGTTTCCATGGAAAAGCCGTGATGGAAGGACAGCGTAAGTTTATGGGAACGCTGTGGAATACCTACGCATTTTTTGTTCTTTATGCAAATATCGATAACTTTGATGCAACCCAATATACATTGGCGTATGACAAGCTTGGCGTGATGGACAAGTGGCTGTTATCTAAACTGAATTCAGTTGTAAAGGCTGTGGATGATGATCTGGGGGCTTATAAGATTCCGGAAGCCGCAAGGGCACTTCAGGAATTTGTGGATGATATGAGTAACTGGTATGTCCGCAGAAGCCGTGAACGTTTCTGGGCCAAAGGGATGGAACAGGATAAGATCAATGCCTATATGACCCTTTATACGGCTCTTGTGACGATCTGTAAGGCTGCAGCGCCTATGATTCCGTTTATGACAGAGGATATTTATCAGAATCTTGTAAGAAGCATTGATAAGGAAGCTCCGGAAAGTATTCATCTGTGCGACTTCCCTCAGGTTCATGAGGCGATGATTGATAAAGAACTGGAAGCAGATATGGATCTTGTCCTTCAGGTTGTTGTCCAGGGACGGGCCTGCAGAAATACAGCGAATATCAAAAACAGACAGCCTATTGGTCAGATGTATATTAAAGCGAATTTTGAACTTCCGGAATTCTTTAAGGCAATCATTGCCGATGAGCTTAATGTGAAAAAGGTGGACTTTACTGATGATGTCAGCGCCTTTACATCGTATACATTCAAACCTCAGCTGCGTACACTGGGACCGAAGTTTGGCAAAAAATTAGGTGCCATCCGTACAATGCTGTCTGAAATTGATGGCAACAGAGCCATGGATGAATTAAAGTGCACTGGACAGCTTGTACTTCATATTGACGGCGAGGACTGTGTTTTGTTTGAAGAAGATCTGCTCATCGATGCTGCTCAGTCTGAGGGCTATATTTCAGATACTGACCGGGAGGTTACAGTTGTTCTTGATACTCAGCTGACGCCGCAGCTTCTTGAGGAAGGTTTTGTACGTGAAGTCATTTCTAAGATTCAGACAATGAGAAAAGAAGCGGGCTTTGAGGTTATGGATCATATTACTGTATATATCGATCACAGTGAGAAGACAGAGGCTACGGTAAAGGTCAATGAAGCGCAGATTAAATCTGAGGTTATGGCTGATGCTGTTGTTTATAAAAATACCGAAGGTTATGTTAAAGAATGGAATATTAACGGTGAAACGGTAACTCTTGGTGTTGCCCGTCTTAGTTGAAAGGAGCTTTTAAAGTGAAATCACAGGAAGCAGTAGCTGCAGAAAATAAAAAGTTCGACAAGACTGCCTTTAAAAAGGCGATTTTGGAAAATGTCAAGGTGACTTTCAGAAAAACGATTGAAAATGCAACTCAGCAGGAAATTTTCCAGGCTGTGGCTCTTGCGGCCAAGGATATGATTATTGACCAGTGGATTGCCACGCATAAAGAATATGCAAAGCAGGATGCAAAATGTCTGTATTATTTATCCATGGAATTTTTAACCGGCCGTGCCCTTGGAAACAATCTAATTAATCTTTGCTGCTATGAGGAAGTGGCCCAGGTTCTTGAGGAGCTGGGCTGCGATATCAATGTGATTGAAGACCAGGAACCGGATGCTGCTTTAGGCAACGGTGGCCTGGGACGTCTGGCGGCGTGCTTTATTGAATCTCTTTCAACATTGGGATACCCGGCCTATGGCTGTGGTATCCGGTATAAATACGGAATGTTCAAGCAGAAAATCGAAAACGGTTATCAGGTGGAAGTCCCTGATAATTGGCTTAAAAACGGCAATCCGTTTGAGATTAAACGTCCCGAGTACAGACAGACCGTTAAATTCGGCGGTTATGTGCGTACCGTATGGGATGATCAGGCTCATAAAAACCGTTTTATTCAGACCGATTACCAGGCTGTCTATGCGGTGCCTTACGATCTGCCTGTTGTAGGTTACAATAATAATGTGGTGAATTCCCTGAGAATCTGGGATGCAGAACCTATTGTGGAGTTTAACCTGGATTCTTTTGACAAGGGGAATTATTTAAAGGCTGTTGAGCAGGAAAATCTGGCGAAAAACATTGTGGAGGTCCTTTACCCTAATGATAATCATTACAGTGGCAAGGAACTTCGCCTGAAACAGCAGTATTTCTTCGTCTCTGCCAGTCTTCAGCGGGCGATTGCCAAATATAAGGAAAATCACGATGATATTCATAAACTGTATGAAAAGGTATGCTTCCAGATGAATGATACCCATCCAACAGTGGCTGTACCTGAGCTGATGCGTATTCTTGTGGATGAGGAGGATTTGGAATGGGATGAGGCATGGGATATTACAACAAAATGCTGTGCCTACACCAATCATACCATTATGGCCGAGGCCTTGGAAAAATGGCCGGTGGATTTGTTTGTACGTCTTCTTCCTCGAGTTTACCAGATTGTCGAGGAAATTAACCGCCGTTTTGTCCTTCAGATTGAGGAACGTTATCCCAATAATCCTCAGCAGTATGAAAAAGTGAAAAGCATGGCTATTATTTATGAGGGTCAGATCCGTATGGCCAATATGGCCATTGTGGGCGGTTTTTCTGTCAACGGTGTGGCCAGACTGCATACAGAAATCCTGGAAAAAAGAGAGCTGAAGGATTTTTATGAGCTGATGCCTGAAAAATTTAATAATAAGACAAACGGCATTACTCAGCGCCGCTTCCTGCTTCATGCCAATCCGCTTCAGGCGGCCTGGGTTACTGAAAAAATCGGCACAAATGCATGGATTACAGATCTGCCTCAGATTAAGGCGCTGGAAAAATATGCAACAGATCCAAAGGCGCAGAAGGAATTCCTTGAAATCAAATACCAGAATAAGCTGCGTCTGGCAAAATACATTAAAGAACACAACGGCATTGATGTGGATCCTAATTCTATTTTTGATGTTCAGGTTAAACGTCTTCATGAATATAAACGTCAGCTGATGAATATTTTACATGTGATGTATTTGTATAACAAGCTGAAAGCAAACCCGAATATGGATTTCTATCCAACTACATTCATTTTTGGTGCAAAGGCTGCCGCAGGCTATAAACGGGCAAAGGAAACCATAAAGCTGATTAATTCTGTGGCCGATGTGATTAACAATGATCCGTCTATTAACGGAAAGATTAAGGTTGTGTTTATCGAAAACTACCGGGTGTCCAATGCGGAGATTATCTTTGCAGCCAGTGATGTATCCGAGCAGATTTCCACTGCAAGTAAGGAAGCATCTGGCACAGGAAACATGAAGTTTATGTTAAACGGTGCTGTGACCATCGGTACAATGGATGGTGCCAATGTGGAGATTGTCGAAGAAGTGGGCCAGGAAAATGCTTTTATTTTCGGTATGTCTTCGGATGAGGTCATGGCTTATGAGGCCAATGGCGGTTACAATCCCTATGATATTTATAATAATGATCCGGAAATCCGCGGAGTTTTAGAACAGCTGGTGGATGGAACCTATTCCAGAGAAGGCGATCTGTTTAATGAGATTTATACATCTTTACTTCGGGGTACAGGCTATGACCGTCCGGATGTTTACTTCAGTCTGAAAGATTTCCGCTCTTATGCACAGGCACAGGCCCGCGTCAATAAGGCGTATCAGGATCGTTCGGCCTGGGCAAAGATGGCGATTATGAATATTGCACATGTAGGCAAATTCTCCTCTGACCGTACGATCGAAGAGTATGTTCATGAAATCTGGCATCTGCAGAAGGTTAAGGTAACTTTATAAAAAAGTATGATTATAAATATAAAAAGCTGTGAAAACGGTGGGTGTCTGTGTTATTATTTTTATAGCCGACAAAGCTGTTTTTACAGCTTTTTATGGTATTGGCGGGACGGTATGTTGTTCCCGTCTTTGCCGGAGATCGGCTGAGAAAGGACGGCATTAAATGAGGAATATAAAATTAATCATTGAATATGATGGCAGCCGTTATGACGGCTGGCAGCGCCTTGGTAAGGACAGCGGGAAACATACGATTCAGGGAAAAATCGAGGAGGTGCTGGGAAGGATGACCGGTGAGCCGATCACGATCATCGGTTCAGGGCGAACGGATGCAGGGGTGCACGCCTATGCCCAGGTTGCCAATTTTCATACCCATTCTGGGATGACTTGTCTGGAAATGAAGCATTATCTGAATCATTATCTTCCAATGGACATTGGGGTGCTCCAGGTCGATGAGGTCGGCGAGCGTTTTCATAGCCGCCTCAATGCTGTATCCAAGAAATATCTGTACAGAATCGGGATCAGCGAAGTTCCCTGTGTTTTTGACAGAAAGTATACGTGGCATTGCCCGGAAGAACTTGATATAGACCGTATGAGACAGGCGGCAGCATATTTTGTGGGGCGTCATGATTTTAAGGCATTTTCATCGGTTAAAAAGAAGGGAAAATCTACGGTGAGGGCAATTTATGATATTCATATTTCCAGGGATGACAAAGAGCTGCGTCTGATTTTTCACGGCAATGGTTTTTTGTATAATATGGTAAGGATTATGACAGGCACTTTGATTGCGGTTGGACGGGGCATGTGTGCACCGGAGGAGATTGTGCGGATATTTGAAAGCCGGGACCGCAGCCAGGCGCCAGCCATGGCACCGGCACAGGGGCTGTTTCTTTTGGAGGTGGCGTATGATAAAAATTCTGATTGTGGAAGATGATGCTATGATTGCTTCCGGGCTGTCTTATGCGCTGGAGCAGGAAGGATATGAAGTTAAAACTGCGGACTGTGTGGCAGAGGCCCGCCAGGTCATTGACAGGGAAAACTTTTCAATGGCCATTTTGGATATTACCCTGCCCGACGGCACAGGATATGAGTTATGTAAACTGATTAAAAGCAGGACGGATCTGCCGATTTTATTTCTGACAGCCTGTGATGATGAAGTGAATGTGGTGATGGGGCTGGATATGGGGGCAGATGACTATGTAACAAAGCCTTTCAGAATCCGTGAACTGATTTCCAGAATTAAAACCATACTGCGCCGATACGGGCGTCGGCCGGATGAATCCAATGACTTTGTGATTAAAAATATCCGTGTGGATTTAAAAATGGCCAAGGTTTTTAGAGATGGAAACCCGGTGGAGCTGACGGCAATGGAGTATCGCCTGCTGCTGACCATGATTAACCATAAGGGACAGGTACTGACCCGGAATCAGCTTTTGGAAGGCATATGGGATGTGGCCGGTGATTTTGTCAATGATAATACACTGACTGTGTATATTAAACGGATCCGGGAAAAACTGGAAAATGATCCGGCCCATCCGGAGCTGATTCAGACCGTTCGCGGTATGGGCTATCGTTTTGGGTGATGGGAGGCTTAAAATGTTTAGAAACAAACCATTTATATCCATGATTTTGTTGTCCGGACTGCTTATTTTGGCTGCTTTTTGTCTGACCTTTGTTTTTCCAGGCTGTATGCGCCTGATGATGGTGGGGCTGGGGGTGGCTCTTGTGCTTGTCTTCGGAATTTATACCGGTGTGCGCTACATAAAAATACGGCAGATTGCCTATGACATTCATGGCTTTCAGAGGGGGAAAAAACGACTGGATCTGGAGAGCTATGAGGAGGGGGAATTAAGCTATCTGTGTTCAGAGGTGGATAAACTTTGTGTGAAGCTGACGGAGCAGGCTCAGCTTTTAAAAGCCGATAAAAAATACCTGGCCAATGCAATTTCCGATATTTCTCATCAACTGAAAACGCCTTTGACATCCATGAGTATGATGGCAGATTTCCTCAAGGATGACGGGCTTAGTGAGGAAAAACGATGTGAATTTGCGGGAAACATTCAGATTCAGCTGTCCAGGATCGAGTGGCTTGTCTCGGCACTTTTAAAAATGGCCCGGCTGGATGCAGGGACGGTACAGCTGAAGCAAAACAAGGTGCCGGTAAAAAAAATGATCAAAAAGGCTTCGGCGCATCTTCTTATTCCTATGGAGCTTAAAAATCAGCAACTGGTTATTGAATGTGATGAAAACTGTATCATAGAGTGCGATCTGGATTGGACCAGCGAGGCACTGGCCAATATACTTAAAAACTGCATTGAGCATATGGATTCTGGAAAAATTCTGAAAGTTTCGGTTTCGGATAACAGTTTGTATATTCTTATAACAATTCAGGATCAGGGCTGCGGTATATGCAGTGAGGACCTTCCTCATATTTTTGAGCGCTTTTATAAAGGCAGGAATTCTGCTTCTGAGAGTGTGGGGATCGGCCTGGCTATGGCCAGACAGATTATCCACGAACAAAACGGGGATATTGGCGTGGAGAGTGTTGTTGGGCAGGGAACCACATTTACAGTGAAGTTTTATAAAAATAATATTTAATTGGAGGTTGAAAGAAATGACAGATTTGCTTGTGCGCCTGTTTGTCAGGGACTATGAGCATATAGAAAATGAAAAGGTACGAACTGCCTATGGTGTGCTGGCCAGCCTGGTAGGTATTATTTGTAATTGCCTGCTGTTTGTCGTTAAGGCAGTGATTGGTACCTTGCTGGGAAGTATTGCGGTTGTGGCAGATGCCTTTAATAATTTATCCGATGCTTTTTCTTCGATTATATCGTTTATTGGTGTAAAACTGGCCAGCAGGCCTGCGGATCAAGAACATCCTTTTGGACATGGACGTTATGAGTATATTGCCGCTTTTATTGTTGCATTTATGGTGATTCAGGTGGGTTTTACGTTTGTGAAAAGCTCTCTGGATAAAATTTTTCATCCAGAAGCATTAATCTTTAGTGGAATTTCTGTTTTGATTTTGCTTCTGTCTATTGCTGTTAAGCTGTGGCTGGGACTGTTTAACCGCAGACTGGGAAAACGGATCAACTCCACGGTGATGAAGGCAACGGCCGCAGATGCCATCGGGGATGTGATTACAACATCTGCGACCGTGGTTTCTATTTTGATTTTCCGTATTTTCGGGCTGAATATCGACGGGTTTGTAGGGCTGGTGGTGGCTTTGGTTGTCATCTGGGCCGGAATCGGTATTGCCAGAGATACGATTCGCCCTTTGCTGGGGGAGACGCCGTCACCGGAAGTTTACAATATGCTTAAGGAAAAGGTGGAGTCTTATGAAGGCATTATCGGTTCCCATGATTTGATTGTCCATAACTATGGACCTACAAAAAGTATGGCGACGATTCATGCAGAGGTGCGCAGCGATGTGAATATCGAAGTTTCCCATGAACTGATTGATCGTATTGAGCGGGAAGTGACAAGAGAAACCGGTATTTTTCTTGTGATTCATATGGATCCTGTGGATGTGGACAATGAAAATGTGAGCCGTTACCGTACAGAGGTTTATCGCCTGATTCGTGAAATGGATCCCGCTGTCAGTGCTCATGATTTCCGGCTTGTGGCAGGTGAACTTCAGATGAATCTGATTTTTGATATTGTTGTTCCGTATGCTTATAGTATTGAGAAAACCCATCAGTTTATTGTCGATCTGGAAAAAAACATACAAAAATATGATGCCAGATGTCAGTGTGTCATTACAATCGATCACAGCTACAGTCCTGAGACTTAGAAAATTGTATCAATCCAATATAAATTAAGGAAAATAAAAAAAATTAAAAAAATTTCAAAAAAGGGGTTGCATTTTTTCGGGAAGATGATATAATAACCATTGTCAACAGGACAGTGGGCTGTCGCCAAATGGCAAGGCACAGGATTCTGACTCCTGCATTTGAAGGTTCGAGTCCTTCCAGCCCAGTTTAATATTTAAGGCAGCTTATATATAAGCTGCCTTATTTTTATGCGTATAAGCTGTTGTGAGCTTTTGTTTTATAAACCATAAATTTTCGTTATAAGGAATCGGTTTTGGGGACTTTTACGGAGGAGAAGCTGCCGGCTGGCCGATTTGGACAGGAAAGAGAGGAACATTATGTATACCTGCAGGCGAAAGGTAACTTACAGTGAAATCAGCGCTCATGGACATGCAGATGGGGCTCAGATTATTCGGTATTTTCAGGACTGCTCCACATTTCAGTCTGAACAGCTGGGTGTGGGGATGGATTTTCTGGAAAAACATCATCATGTGTGGATATTAACGGCATGGCAGGTGCTTTTTAATCGATTCCCTCAACTGGGAGAGACGATCGAAGCAGGAACCTGGGCTTATGATTTTGATGTCATGTATGGTTATCGAAATTTTATTTTAAAGGATGCACAGGAAAATGAACTGGCCCGGGCAAATTCCCTTTGGGTGCTTGTGGACACGCATACCGGAAAACCAGTCAAAATAACAAAAGAGGATGTTCAGGCTTATGCATGTGAAACACGTCTGGAGATGGACTATGCGCCCCGGAGAATCCGCCTGCCCAAGGTGTGGGAGCAAAGAGAACCGTTTCGGGTGACATTTAAAGATCTGGATACTAATCAGCATGTAAATAATGCTCAGTACATCTCCATGATTCTTGATCAGCTGGATTGTACAGATGATCTGCATGAGCTGAGGGCTGAGTATAAAAAGCAGGCTGTTCTTGGGGATATAATTTATCCCAAGGTATGCCGTGAGGATGGGCGCAGTTATGTGGCACTGTGTGACCACCAGGACCATGTCTTTGTGGCGGCAGAAATTAAATATAGATAATATTGGCTATAGGAGATTGAGTGATGATTCGTTTAGGTGAAAAACAGAAATTAAAAATTACAAGAAAAAAGGATTTTGGGGTTTATCTTTCCGCTATGGATGAAAACGGCGGGGAGGGCGTTTTGCTTCCGGCCAAAGAAGTGCCTGAAGGGGCTTTGGTTGGCGATACACTGGATGTGTTTATTTACAGAGATTCCAGTGACCGTTTGATTGCAACCACTGCAGATCCTGCACTCTGCCTGGGACAGACTGCGCTGCTTCAGGTGCGCCAGGTAACAAAAATCGGTGCGTTTTTGGACTGGGGTCTGCCAAAAGACCTGCTTCTTCCGTTTAAAGAACAGACAACAAGAGTGGCGGAGGGTAAAAGTTATCTGTGTGCTTTATATATCGATAAAAGCAACCGTTTGTGTGCGACTATGAAAATTTATGAATATCTGAGCTGTGACTGTGATTATAAAAAAGATGATCATGTCACAGGATATATTTATCAGATCCATCCGACATATGGTGCTTTTGTGGCCATTGACGGCCGTTATCATGGTATGGTTCCAAAGAAGGATTTCTTTGGCCGTCATAGCGTGGGAGACTGCGTGCATGCCCGCGTGACAAATGTGCGTCCGGATGGTAAGCTGGAACTGAGTCTGAGGGAAAAAATTCAGTTTCAGATGGATATTGATGCGGAAAAGGTTATGGAAATCATCGACAGCTATGACGGCGTGCTGCCATTTACAGAAAAAGCCTCGCCGGAAGTTATTGAACGGGAAACCGGAATGAGTAAGGCTGCCTTTAAAAGAGCTGTTGGCCGTCTTTTGAAGAACGGAAAAATTGAAATTATACAGGGTAAGATCCGAATCGCTACAGAAGATTAAACTATTACAAAGATGGGATAAATATGTTACAAAATGTTTACGGATTTTGTTGACAAATTTAACGACCATTGTTATAATTAGATTTGTAACAAATTTGTAATAAATGTAGATGAGAAATGGTGATTATAAATGAACAAGTTAGGAAGAATTAAAAAGACGGCAGGTCTTACCCTGGCGATGGCCCTTATGCTTACAGGGACTGCCGGTTTGTCATATATTCCGTCATATGCTGCAACGACAGGTACAGTAACCTGTGATGTGCTTAATGTACGTTCCGGCGGATCGACCAATGATTCTGTTATTACAACAGTAACAAAAGGTACTCAGCTGGATATTGTATCTTCGGAAAATGGATGGTATGCCATTAATATTAACGGGACAACCGGCTATGTAAGCGCTCAGTATGTTTCAACTGACGGCTCTGTGGGGGCACCGTCTGTAACTCCCGGCACAACAGGTACGGTCAATGTCAGTGTGCTTAATTTAAGAAGCGGTGCATCCACGGATACATCTGTTGTTGGTTCTCTTTATCAGGGACAGACGGTTACAATTAATGAAAGCACTAACGGCTGGTATGGGATTACAACTGCGTCGGGTGCCTCCGGTTATGTTTATGCTCAGTATATTACCCTTGGCGGTTCCGGAAACGCCGGCTCTGGTAACTCCGGTTCTGCAGATGTGACACCGGCCAGCGGCGAAGGTACATGTAATACAAGTGCCCTTAATGTCCGCAGCGATGCCAGTACATCATCATCGATTCTGGGATATATTACATATGGAACAAAGGTGACAATCACAGGTACAGCCGGAGACTGGTATAAGGTTGATACAACCATCGGCGGCAGAGGTATCAGTGGATTTGTACATTCGTCGTATATTACCATGAGCAGCGGTTCCGGCAATTCTGGTTCCTCAGATGTGACACCGTCAAGCGGTGAAGGTGTATGTAATACAAGTGTGCTTAATGTCCGCAAGGAAGCTTCGACCAATTCCGGTGTATATGGTACCATTACCAGTGGCACTAAGGTTACAATTCTTGGAACAAGCGGGGACTGGTATCAGGTTAAGACAGTGGTCAATGGCGGCGAGGTTACTGGATTTGTACATTCAGATTATATTACGGTTTCCGGAAATTCTGGCAATTCCGGCTCCTCGGATGTGACACCAGCCAGCGGCGAAGGTGTATGTAATACAACGGCTCTTAATGTCCGCAAAGATGCGACCACATCCTCTGCAACCCTGGGGCTGATTTATAAGGGAGATAAAGTGACGATTACCGGCCAGAAGGATTCCTGGTATCAGGTGAATACAACGGTCAATGGTCAGGCGGTTACTGGTTTTGTACATACATCTTACATTACTGTGGGAGATAACAACGGCAGCGGTTCACAGGATGATGTGACTGTGACAGAGGTGAATGAAACTGTATGGGCTACAGATGGCGTGAATGTGCGTCAGTCCTACAGCACATCTTCTGCAATTATTTCTTCGCTGAGAAAGGGTGCCAGTGTAACCCGTACAGGTGTTTTAAGCAACGGTTGGAGCAGGGTTTCCCTTTCTAACGGAACAACCGCTTATATTCACAGTGATTATCTGACAACAACAAATCCAAACGGTGATTCTTCCGATAATGGCGGATCAGGGAATGGAGATTCCGGTATTACAGGTGTAACCGGTGAGGATATTGTAGCTTATGCCAAAAAATGGATTGGTTATCCCTATGTATGGGGCGGCAATAACCTGGAAACCGGTGTGGATTGTTCCGGATTTACGCAGCAGGTATACCTTCACTTTGGCATTACCTTAAATCGTGTGGCTGATGCTCAGAAGCAGAATGGTATTCGTATTTCTTCTGTGGATGAGGCTAAACCCGGAGATCTGTTCTTCTATGGCAGCTCCAGCTACGCAGATCATGTAGCTATTTATATGGGAGACGGCATGGTTATTCATGCCAGCAGTCCAACTGTAGGTATTATCACATCTCCGGTGTCCTACCGTACACCTGTGGCGATCGTTAGAGTGATTTACTAAGATTAAAAGATACGACCATATCAGAGTGGCTGTTTAAAACCAGAATATATAATTGGATGGATATAAAAACGGACAGGCAGTTTTCATTAGAAAGCTGCCTGTCCGTTTTTGGTGCAATATAAGCTTGTGTCCCCCGGTGGTGATTATCCGGTTTTTGCATGAAATGTCTGAAATTTCCTTTAAATCCTGTGAAATGAAAAACATGCAAAATGAAAAAAACATATTGACAAAAGAAGCATTGGAAAGAATGCACAAAAAAGCCGGAGATCTTTATAATAAAGGGATAATGGCAAGTTATATTTGTCACAAGTTATCCACTAAGAAAAAAAGGCTTTTTTTAAGGAAAAATAAGTTATACACAAAGTTATCCACATTATCCACAGGGAAATGATGTGGAAAAGTGTATATCTTTAAAAGTAAAAAACGAATATACGTTTTGGCGATAATGTAAAATCGTTATATTTCGACAAAAAAATAACGGGATTTACTTGACTTTAATGTTTTTAAATAATATTTAAATATTTATAAAATAATTTTATATTATTGAAAAAAATGTGATTATGTAAGAAATATTTAGAAAATAAATCGAATTGACTTGAAATAAATGATGTATATGGTATAATAATTTTACAATCAATGAACAGAGGAGGATTTTATCGGAAGAGTACTTCCAAATTATATATTGGCAGAAAAGGAGTTGGGTTTTATGCGTTATAGGATTAGCGGTAAGAACATCGATGTGACAGAAGGATTAAAGGAAGCGATTTACGACAAAATCGGAAAGCTGGAGAAGTTTTTCAATCCGGATACGGAAGTTATTGTAACGTTAAGTGTTGAAAAATTACGTCAGAAAATTGAAGTAACCATACCTGTTAAGGGAAGTGTGATCAGAGCAGAACAGGTCAGTGATGATATGTATGTATCGATTGATCTGGTGGAAGAAATTATTGAACGTCAGATGCGTAAGTATAAAACAAAGCTGATGAATCAGGCACATGCCTCAGGAGATTTTCAGCAGGCATTTTTGGACATGGAGGCAGAACCGGAAGAAGATATACGCGTTGTCCGTACAAAACGTTTTGCCATGAAACCTATGGATGTGGAAGAAGCCTGTGTACAGATGGAACTTCTTGGACATAGTTTCTTTGTATTTAGAAATGCACAGACCGACGAAGTTAATGTTGTTTATAAGCGTAAGGGAAACACATATGGATTGATTGAACCTGAATTTTAGGATTCGTTTATATTATTTTATGGTAAAGGATCACTTGATATGCAGTCGAATGACCGTATTGCCTGATATGTAAATTATAATCACAAAGTGCCGTTTGGAATCACATGAATATCCAGGTGATTTGAAATGGCACTTTTATTTTGTCCTTTCTTTCAGGCTTTTCGAAAAATTTATTTGCAAAAGCACAGGGTGGGTGCTACAATAAGATGAAAAACTATTTTTAGAGTTAAGCTGATATTCAGTTTGTGATATTTATTAGGAGTGAAAAGAATGGGAATAATGACAAAAATCCTGGGGACGCACAGTGAGCGTGAATTAAAGCGCGTGTGGCCGCTGGTGGATAAGATCGATGCACTTGACGAACAAATGCAGAAACTTTCCGATGAAGCGCTGCGCGCAAAAACAGATGAGTTTAAAAAGCGTCTCTCGGAAGGTCAGACACTGGATGATCTCCTTGTGGAAGCCTTTGCGGTTGTGCGGGAGGCGGCCTTCCGTGTCCTTGGCATGAAGCATTACCGTGTTCAGCTGGTGGGCGGTATTATTCTTCACCAGGGCCGTATTGCCGAGATGCGTACAGGTGAAGGTAAAACCCTTGTATCTACCCTTCCGGCATATTTGAATGCCCTGGAAGGTAAGGGTGTGCATATTGTTACTGTCAATGATTATCTGGCACACCGTGATGCCGAGTGGATGGGCAAGGTCCACGAGTTTCTGGGACTGACGGTGGGGGTTATTTTAAACAGCATGACACCTGAAGAACGCCGTGCAGCATATGCCTGTGATATTACCTATGCCACAAATAATGAACTGGGCTTTGATTACCTGAGAGATAATATGGTGATTTATAAGGAACGTCTTGTTCAGCGGGATCTTCATTATGCCATTATCGATGAGGTGGACTCTGTGTTGATCGATGAGGCCAGAACACCTTTAATTATTTCAGGTCAGAGCGGAAAATCCACGGAACTTTATCGCGTATGTGATATCCTGGCCCGTCAGATGGTTCGAGGTGAACGCAGCGGTGAGATGACGAAAATGGCTGCGATCATGGGTGAAGAAATCGAGGAAACCGGAGATTTTATCGTAGACGAAAAGGAAAAAGCCATCAATCTTACAGAGGATGGGGTGCATAAGGTGGAGAAATTCTTCAGGATTGAAAACCTGGCAGACCCTGAAAATCTGGAAATTCAGCATAACATTATTCTGGCACTGCGGGCACATAATTTAATGGCCAGAGACAAAGATTATGTGGTTAAGGACAATGAAGTTCTTATTGTGGATGAGTTTACAGGACGTATTATGCCTGGAAGACGTTATTCCGATGGGCTTCATCAGGCTATTGAAGCCAAAGAAGGTGTGAAGGTCAGACGTGAGAGTAAAACATTGGCTACGATCACGTTCCAGAACTTTTTCAATAAATATGCCAAAAAGAGTGGTATGACCGGTACGGCCCTGACTGAAGAAAAGGAATTCCGCGATATTTATGGAATGGATGTTATCGAAATTCCAACGAATAAACCGGTGATTCGTAAGGACCATCACGATGCAGTTTATAAAACCCATAAAGAGAAGATAAATGCGGTGATTGATACAATTATTGAAGCCCATAAAAAGGGACAGCCTGTGCTGGTGGGCACGATTACCATCGAAGCTTCTGAGGAGATCAGTGCGCTTTTGAAGAAAAAGGGTGTACCGCATAAAGTCCTTAATGCCAAATTCCATGAGATGGAGGCTGAGATTGTAGCTGATGCAGGACAAAAGGGAGCGGTAACCATTGCCACCAATATGGCCGGCCGTGGTACGGATATTAAACTGGGTGAAGGTGTGGCCGAGCTGGGTGGTTTGATGATTATTGGTACAGAGCGTCATGAGTCCCGCCGTATCGATAATCAGCTGCGTGGCCGTGCAGGCCGTCAGGGTGACCCGGGTGAATCCAGATTTTATATTTCTCTGGAAGATGATCTGATGCGTCTGTTCGGTTCAGAAAGACTCATGGGCATCTTCAATTCTTTGGGATTTCCGGAGGGTGAGGCTATTGAACATAAGATGCTCTCCTCTGCAGTTGAAAAGGCTCAGATGAAGATTGAGTCCAACAACTATGGTATTCGTAAAAACCTGCTGGATTACGATGCGGTTATGAATGATCAGCGTGAAATTATTTATGAGGAACGCCGTAAAGTACTGGACGGCGAAAGTATGCGGCCGGTTATAATTAAGATGATCGGAGATACATTAAAGGAAGCCGTGAATAATGTCATCAATGAATCACAGCCTGTGGAGGAGTGGGATCTGGATGAGTTAAATGTTGTTCTGGCCCCTATCGTTCCTATGGAACCGATGTCCACGGATCCGAAAGATTATGACGGATACACAAAGGATAAGCTGATTGCCCAGGTTACGGAAAAAGCGGTTGCCTATTATGAGACTAAGGAAAAAGAATTCCCTGAACCTGAGCATTTGCGTGAACTGGAACGGGTTGTGCTTTTGAAGGTAATTGACCGTAAGTGGATGGATCATATTGATGATATGGATCAGCTTCGTCAGGGAATCGGCCTTCAGGCGCTGGGACAGCGTGATCCCAAGGTTGAATATAAATTTGCCGGTTATGACATGTTTGACGAACTGATTCAGGGGATTTCCAGAGAAACCGTTACAGTGCTCATGCATGTGCGTATTGAGCAGAAAGCTGAACGTGAGGAAGTTGCCAAAGTCACAGGAACAAATAAGGATGATTCCATGGCAAAGGCGCCTGTGCGTCGTGGCGGAGACAAGGTTTATCCCAATGATCCATGCCCCTGCGGCAGCGGTAAAAAATATAAGCAGTGCTGCGGCCGCCTTAAATAAATGAAGGCAATCAATAAAATAAATGGTGATCAATAAACAGATCATGATCAGTAACATGGATGAAAGCCAGCTGTTTTGCGCGCTGTGCGGCAGGGCGCATTCAGTGCTTTTATATATAATAAGAAAGAGGTGATATCGTGGTTGAATTGGATCAGTTTAAATTTACACTGGGCAATTACACACAGCCGCTGATTGAAGTGAGGGATTCACTTTAACCTGGCTGGAAAAGAAGCCCGTATTCAGGAATTAGAAAATATCATGGAGGAGCCTGGATTTTGGGATAACCCGGATCAATCCCAGGAAGCCATGAAGGAATTAAAAGGGTTAAAGACAACGGTTGAAAAGTTTGACAAACTTAAGGGTGACTATGAAGATATTGAAACCATGATTGAAATGGGATATGAGGAAAATGATGAAAGTCTGATTCCGGAAATTCAGGAGATGCTGGATGCATTTGTCGAGGAATTTGAAGCATTGAAGATTTCTACTCTGCTTTCAGGAGAATATGACAGGGATAATGCGATCCTTACCCTTCATGCGGGAGCCGGCGGAACCGAGGCCTGCGACTGGACAAGTATGCTTTTTAGAATGTATACAAGATGGGCTGAACGCCATGGTTTTACAACCGAGGTCCTGGATTTTCTGGACGGTGATGAGGCCGGTATTAAGGCCATTACGGTTCAGATTAACGGTGAAAATGCCTATGGATATCTGAAGTCAGAGCGCGGTGTACACCGCCTTGTACGTATCTCTCCCTTTAATGCCAACGGCAAGCGGCAGACATCTTTTGCATCCTGTGATGTTATGCCTGATATCGAAGAAGATCTTGATGTGGAGATCAACGAAGATGATCTGCGCATCGATACCTACCGTTCCAGTGGTGCAGGCGGACAGCATGTCAATAAAACGTCCTCGGCGATTCGTATTACCCATTTGCCTACAGGAATTGTGGTACAGTGTCAGAATGAGCGTTCTCAGTTCCAGAACAAGGATAAGGCGATGCAGATGCTTAAGGCCAGATTATACATGCTTAAACAGCAGGAGAATATGGAAAAAATTTCCGGTATCCGGGGAGAAATCTCTGAAAACGGATTTGGAAGCCAGATTCGGTCTTATGTGATGCAGCCCTATAAACTTGTTAAGGACCATCGGACCGGTGAAGAGATCGGGAATGTGGATAGTGTGATGGATGGAAATATTGATCCGTTTATTAATGCTTATCTGAAATGGCTCAGTGTGGGCGGCAATACGGACAGCGAGGTATAATCGAAACAGACCGTCCGTTTGAAAATCATTAAACATTATTAAAAAAGTCGTACTTCATGGCCTTTGCGCGCCTGTATGGCGGGCTGGTGCTGTGTGTACGGCTTTTTTGTTGAGTTAACTCTGTGATTCTTTACAAAAATAAAATATAATTACAGAAACAGGTTGCAATTTCCGGGAAAGTATGCTACTATCTTCCTTACAAGAACAGTTGTACTTGTTGGACGAACAAAGGTGGTAAATTAATGAAAGAAGATACAAAATACTATGTTGTTAAAAAGAAAGCTGTGCCTGAGGTTCTGCTGAAAGTGGTGGAAGCAAAGCGGCTGCTGGATTCTGAAAAGGTAATGACGGTTCAGGAAGCAACAGAGCTGACTGGGATCAGCAGGAGTTCTTTTTATAAATATAAAGACGATATTTTTCCGTTTCATGATAATGTGCGGGGCCGTACGGTGACATTGATGCTTCAGCTGGATGACCAGCCCGGGCTTTTATCGGCGGTGCTTAATCACATTGCGGATTATGGTGCGAATATACTGACGATTCATCAGGCAATTCCTGTGAATGGGATTGCATCACTGACTTTAAGCATTGACGTTCTGCCCACAACAGGAAATATATCCACACTGGTGGAAGATATCGAAGGCTTAAATGGTGTTCATTATGTAAAAATATTATCCAGGGAGTGAGACAGACATGAAAATTGCGGTTTTAGGATACGGTACTGTAGGGAGCGGTGTTGTGGAGGTTCTTAATGTGAACCGGGACAGCATTGCCAGACGGGCCGGTGAAGTCATCGATATCAAATATGTGCTTGATTTAAGAGATTTTCCCGGTGATCCTATACAGGAGAAAATTGTCCATGATTATCATATTATTTTAAATGATGATGAGGTCAAGGTCGTTGTTGAAGTCATGGGGGGTGTGGAACCGGCCTTTACCTTTGTCAGCCAGGCCCTGGCTGCCGGAAAGAATGTAGCTACCTCCAATAAGGAGCTGGTGGCTAAACACGGTGCCCGGTTGATTGAACTGGCCAGAGAAAACAGTGTGAACTTTATGTTTGAGGCCAGTGTAGGCGGCGGCATTCCCATTATCAGACCGCTCATTAATTCTCTGAGTGCGGATGAGATACTGGAAATTGACGGCATTTTAAATGGCACAACGAATTACATGCTCACAAAGATGGCTGAGGGCGGACTGGATTATGAGGCGGTTCTAAAAGAAGCTCAGGAAAAGGGATATGCGGAACGCAATCCGGATGCAGATGTCCAAGGCTATGATGCCTGCCGAAAAATCGCGATTCTGGCTTCCCTGGCCTATGGCCGTCAGGTGGATTTTGAGGATATTTATACCGAGGGGATTACAAAACTTACACCGGTCGATTTTTTGTATGCCAAAAAGCTTGGGACTGTGATTAAGCTGCTGGCTGTATGCCGACATGACGGGGAAGGGGTTTTTGCCATGGTTTCACCGGTAATGATTGGCAGTGGCCATCCTTTATATAATGTGAGTGATGTATTTAATGCGGTGTTTGTTAATGGAAATATGCTTGGAGACGCCATGTTTTACGGCCGCGGTGCCGGAAAGCTGCCAACGGCCAGCGCGGTGGTGGCGGATGTGGTCGAGGAAGTCAAGCATGTGCATACCAATGTTAAAATCAACTGGAACAAAGAAAAGTTGCAGCTTTCCGATATGAAAGAGGCGTTTCACAGATTTTTTGTGCGGGTTTTGGACCATGTGTCAAGAGATCGGGTGACCGAGCTTTTTGGACCGGTGGATTTTGTAACGGCCGATGGTGTAGAAGGTGAGTATGGTTTTGTAACCCAGACCATGGCAGAGCGAATTTTTGATGAAAAAGCAGGGGCGCTTGATGGTATGCTGACAAGAATCCGGGGGAATTTTTGATAAAAAAGAATGCGTTAGGCATCTTTTGACCCTAACATCTTAATATTTCAAGCTGCTCAGACTGGTTGTACATACAGGGACTGGGCAGCTTTTGTTTTTTGATGAAATGATAACCGTTTTGAAATGGAGGGAATATGATGAAGTATATTATAGTTCTTGGCGATGGAATGGCGGACGAACCTGTCGGCGGCCTGGGGGGACAGACGCCTCTTGAATATGGGAAAACACCAACGATGGACCGGTTGGCGCAAGTGTCGGAGATTGGCATGGTGCATACGATTCCTAAAGGAATGAAGCCAGGCAGTGACACCGCCAATCTTTCTGTTCTGGGCTATAATCCTGAAGTTTATTATACCGGACGTTCACCGTTGGAAGCTTTAAGCATTGGGGTGGACATGGATGATGATGACATTGCGATTCGAGCCAATCTGGTGACCCTCAGCGAAGAAGCGGGTGACTATGAAAATCGAACCATTACAGATCACAGTTCCGGGGAGATTTCTACACAGGATGCGTCAGTTCTGCTGGAGGCAGTGGCCCGGGAGCTGGGAAATGATTGTTTCAGGTTTTACGCTGGCACAAGCTACAGGCATCTTCTCATTTGGAAGGGAGGAAGCGTGGTGGATTTGTCCGCACCACACGATCATCTCGGTTGTGTGATCAAAGATTTTCTGCCGGAAAATAAAATGCTTTACGAAATGATGAAAAAGAGTTATGATATCTTAGTCAGTCACCCAATTAATGTAAAGCGGCGTGAAATGGGCCTTAATCCGGCCAATTCACTGTGGTTTTGGGGGGCAGGCACACGTCCGGCGCTGACCTCATTTGAGGAAAAAACCGGAAAAAAAGGTGTCATGATTTCGGCAGTCGACTTGCTCAAGGGTATTGCAGTTGGCGCACAGATGGAAAATATGAGCGTGGAGGGGGCCAATGGCGGCCTTCACACAAATTACAGAGGCAAAGCCATGGCGGCTGTGCACGCCCTGCTTGAGGAAGGAAATGATTTCGCTTATATCCATGTGGAAGCTCCGGATGAAATGGGGCACCAGGGAAGCGTTGAAAATAAAATAAAGTCCATTGAATATCTGGATGATCAGGTGATCAAAACCGTGGTTGAGGCCATGGATGGATCGGGTGAACCCTATCGGCTGCTTGTGCTTCCGGATCACCCCACACCGGTAAGGCTCCGCACCCACACAGCCGCGCCTGTCCCTTATATGCTCTACGACAGTCGGGAAGCATTTGACCGTGGGATCAGTGACCGGTTAAGGTATTATAACGAAAAGGAAGGCGAGGCCAGCGGTATTTGTATAGCCAATGGCTATGAATTGATTGACCACCTGTTTAGCCGATAAGCGATGATGCCGTTTAACGGCGGCGACATTATAGATTAGGAGGCCAATATGTTAATTGTTAAAAAATTCGGCGGCAGCTCTGTAGCCGATAAAGAAAGAATATTTAACGTTGCCAGAAGAGTCAGCGAGGATTATAAAGCCGGCCATGATGTGGTTGTTGTTCTTTCGGCTATGGGCAAAACAACGGACGGCCTGATTGCTCAGGCCCGTGAGATTAATCCTAAAGCGCCAAAGCGTGAAATGGATATGCTTTTGACATGCGGAGAACAGATGTCTGTAGCACTGATGGCCATGGCGCTGCACAGTCTGGGGCTTCCGGCGGTATCGCTTAATGCATGGCAGGTGGCGATGCATACAAGCAGTGCCTATGGAAATGCCCGTTTAAAAAATATTGATTGTGAACGTATTACAGCAGAGCTGGAATCCAGACGGATTGTTATTGTCACAGGATTTCAGGGGATTAATAAATACGATGATTATACAACCCTGGGACGGGGCGGTTCGGATACAACGGCAGTTGCCCTGGCAGCGGCATTGCATGCGGATATGTGTGAGATTTACACCGATGTGGAAGGGGTTTATACAGCGGATCCAAGAATTGTTCCAAATGCAAGGAAGCTTAAAGAGATTACATATGATGAAATGCTTGAGCTGGCAACTCTGGGGGCCAAAGTCCTTCACAATCGTTCTGTGGAGATGGCAAAGAAATTCGGTGTTTGGCTTGTTGTAAGATCCAGTTTAAATGAAGCGGAAGGAACAGTTGTGAAGGAGGTTTCCAAGATGGAAAAAATGCTTGTCAGCGGAGTTGCCGCAGATAAAAATGTCGCGCGTATCGCAGTTACAGGTTTAAAGGATGTGCCTGGTGTGGCTTTTTCTCTTTTTAATCTGATATCAAAAAATAATATTAATGTAGACCTTATTTTACAGTCCATTGGACGCAGTGGGACAAAGGATATTTCATTTACTGTTGCCAGTGAAAATGTGGATGATGTGCTTAAGGTTCTTTCTGAAAATAAGGCTGGCCTGTCTTTCCATGATGTGGATGTGCGTATGGATGTGGCTAAGGTGTCGATCGTAGGTGCGGGGATGATGTCCAATCCGGGGGTGGCCTGCCGTATGTTTGAAGCACTGTATGATGCCGGAATTAATATTCGTATGATTTCAACATCAGAAATTAAAATTTCGGTTCTGATTGATCAGGAACTGACCGAAAAAGCAATGGTCAGCATCCATGATAAATTTCATCTCGCAGAATAATTTTATTCTACAGAATAGTTTTGGCTTACACAATAATTTTATTTTACACAATAAAATGGAATGCCGCGCTTTAAGGCGCGGCATTTCCTGAAATAATCGTAATTTAAATAATCGTAATTCGGACAAGCTGTCGTGTTGCGGTGTTGTTATGGATGAAAGTGAGGAATGCGCTATGGATATTATAGCAGTGCTGGGACAGGAACTGGGGATTCAAAAAAAGCAGGCAGAAGCTGCTGTAAAGCTTATTGATGAGGGGAATACCATTCCCTTTATTGCCAGATACAGAAAGGAAGCCACAGGGGCTCTCAATGACGAGGTTCTCAGAAATCTTTATGAGCGTCTTACCTACCTGAGAAATCTTGAAGAGAAAAAGGCTCAGGTGCTTTCCAGCATTGAAGAACAGGGAAAATTGTCTGAAGAACTTCAATGCCAGATCCAGGCGGCGTCTACTTTGGTGGCTGTGGAGGATCTGTATCGCCCCTATCGGCCAAAACGCCGGACAAGAGCAACGATTGCCAAAGAAAGAGGACTGGAACCGTTGGCTGGATTGATTTTACTTCAAAAGACCAATGTATCTGTGGAAAAAGAAGCTGAGAAATATATTTGTGCGGATAAAGGTGTGGAAACGGTGCAGGATGCCATTGACGGCGCAAAAGATATTTTGGCTGAATATTTTTCGGATGAGGCGAAATACCGCACATGGATTCGTAAAACTACATTTAAGGAAGGGCTTTTAGTCACATCGGCCAAGGATGAGAAGGCGCAGTCTGTTTATGAAATGTATTATAATTACAGTGAACCTGTGGCTAAAATTCCCGGACATCGTATCCTGGCTATTAACCGGGGAGAGAATGAAAAGCTTTTAACTGTCCGTATAGAACTCCCTGAAGAAAAGGTGATTCGTTATATGGAGCGGGAGATTGTCCGTATGGATAACCCCTATACAACGCCGTTACTTGGCGCAGCCATAGCAGACAGTTACCAGCGTTTGATTAAACCAGCGATTGAGCGGGAAATTCGAAGTGATCTTACTGAAATGGCAGAAGAAGGGGCGATCAGGGTGTTTGGCAAGAACCTGACTCAGCTGCTTATGCAGCCGCCCATTGCAGGACATACGGTTTTAGGCTGGGATCCGGCGTTTAGAACAGGCTGTAAGCTGGCCGTGGTTGATCCTACGGGAAAGGTATTGGATACGGTTGTGATTTATCCTACAGAGCCTCAGAAAAAAGTGCGAGAAGCAAAGGAAATTCTTAAAAAGCTGATTAAAAAATACGGGATTACTCTGATTTCTGTGGGCAATGGAACCGCTTCCCGAGAGTCGGAAATGGTGATTGTGGAACTTTTAAAGGAACTGGATACCCATGTGGAATATATTATTGTCAATGAAGCCGGGGCTTCGGTTTATTCGGCAAGTAAACTGGCCACAGAGGAATTCCCTAATTTTGATGTGGGACAAAGAAGTGCGGCATCCATTGCCCGCAGACTTCAGGATCCATTGGCGGAGCTGGTTAAAATTGATCCCAAAGCCATTGGTGTAGGCCAGTATCAGCATGATATGAATCAAAAAAGGCTGGGCGAGGCCTTAACCGGTGTTGTGGAAGACTGCGTGAACAGAGTTGGTGTGGATTTAAATACTGCCTCTGCTTCGCTGCTTGAATATATTTCAGGCATCACAAAGACGATTGCCAAAAATATTGTGGCCTATAGGGAAGCCAATGGACGTTTTCAAAACCGGCGTCAGCTGCTTAAGGTTGCCAAGCTGGGACCTAAGGCTTTTGAGCAGTGTGCGGGCTTTACGAGAATTTCAGGCGGTGATGAACCTTTAGATGCCACAAGTGTGCATCCCGAATCGTATGAGGCTGCCCGGATGCTGATGGAGAAAATGGGAATAGTGCCTTCGGATATAGGAAAATCATCATTAAGCGGCCTTGGACGCAAAATCGGGGATTATAAAAAACTGGCGGACCAGCTGGGTATTGGTGAGATTACACTGAGAGATATTGTGCGTGAGCTGGAAAAACCTGCCAGAGATCCCAGAGATGAGATGCCAAAGCCTATTTTACGTACAGATGTGTTGGAAATGAAGGATCTGAAGGAAGGCATGGTTTTAAAGGGGACTGTCCGTAATGTGATTGATTTCGGTGTTTTTGTGGATATCGGCGTCCATCAGGATGGCCTTGTGCATATTTCGCAGATTACCAATAAGAAATTTATTAAACATCCTCTGGAAGCTGTCAGTGTGGGGGATATCGTGGAGGTAAAGGTGATGAGCGTGGATATAGCCAGAAAGCGTATTGCGCTGACCATGATCATTTAGGAAGATATCCGATGGTCCGGATCCGGCCAACAGCAGATCAACAAATGGGGTTGCAAATATTTGCACAGAGTGCTATTATAATATAAAAAAATAACGTTACGTTTTCGGGGCAGGGTGTAATTCCCGACCGGCGGTAAAGTCCGCGAGCCGATTTTTGGCTGATTTGGTGAAATTCCAAAACCGACAGTAAAGTCTGGATGAAAGAAGACGGCCGTCATAAAAGCTTTAGTTGTCAGAGCTTATGGATGACGGTATGAATCTATGGATTTGTGCCCCGGTCAGATTAGACCGGGGCTTTTTTAATCGGGATTTGACATTTAACAGACTTGTCTGGGAAACGACGAACAAAAGGAGATTTTACAAATGAATCTGGGAAAATTGTTGTTGGATGCAAAAGCGCATATTCAGTTTGTGCTGGTCGTGACCGTTATTGTTGCAGTGATTTTTGTGGTGGCTGTAGCTGCAGAGCGGGTATTATTTAAGGACAATATAAAGAGCGTTGCCAAGACGAGAAAAATTGCGGTTGTCGGTATGCTGTCGGCGATTTCGGTTGTTTTAATGCTTTTTGAAATCCCCCTGCCTTTTGCACCGGAATTTTATAAACTGGATTTTAGTGAACTGCCTGTTTTGATCGGTTCTTTTGCTTTAGGGCCCGTGTCCGGTGTTTTAATTGAACTGTGTAAAATTTTGCTGAAGCTGGTGATTAAGGGGACAACGACAGCCTTTGTAGGTGATTTTGCGAATTTTATTATTGGATGCAGTATGATTGTGCCGGCTTCTATTGTTTACCATAAAATTAAAACAAAAAAGGGGGCTTTGATTGGTCTGGCGGTGGGAACACTGGTGATGACCGTGTTTGGCAGCCTTTTCAATGCTTTTTATCTTCTTCCGGCCTTTGCGGCTTTGTATGGAATGCCTCTGGATGCCATTGTCGGGATTGCTCATGAAATCAACAGTAATATTAATAGTGTAGGTGAGGTTGTACTGTGGGCGGTTGTCCCGTTTAATTTATTAAAGGGCGGGCTTCTTACTGTGCTGAATATGCTTTTGTACAAACGGATTAGCCCGATGATAAAGGGACGGTAAATTTTACGGGACCGTCGGCGTTGTCATTCATAAACCGGTGTGTTATAATACAGCAAGATAACACACCGGTTTTTGCTGTACAAAAATGTTTTCCCTGCATGGTGCCAATATTGGAAAATTCAGGCTTAAGGGACTAAACTGATGACCGGTAGAATTATGGAGCATATCAATACTGTCATATGGAGGATGAAATGGAAGAAATCAAAATTAATCCGTCCGGCGATGAAACGCAGGAACAAGGGCTGAATCAGGAACAGGGTCAAGCGCAGGGGCAAAAGCAGGATCAGGAACAGGAGCACCAGGAGCAGCAGGCGCATCCGGTCATTGACGGTCATCCTGAATTTGAATTTACGATTACGAATTCCGGAGCTGATCTTTACAATTTTCTTTTGTATCATAATTATCGCAGTATTCAGGGCGCGATTGGCCTGTTTATTTCGGCTGCGGCTCTTTTGCTGCTGATTTTTAATTTTCAGACGCTGGATTATATAAAAATGGGTGTGCTGGCAGTTCTTGCGCTGATGTTTCCGGTTGTGAATCCCCTGCTTTTAAAAAGCAAAGCCACGCGGCAGGTACGGCGCAACAGTTCATTTACAAAACCGATTACGTATTCATTTTATGCCAAAGGCTTTGTTCTTTCCCAAAATGATCAGACTGGTGAAATTCCATGGCGCAGTGTTTTTAAGGTTGTAGATACGGGACGGTGTCTTGTTGTTTATGTGTCTACAATACGTGCCTTTATCTGGCCGAAATCTCAACTTGGGGAATATTATGAAAGCGTAACCCGTGTATTTGCTGATCATCTGGAACCGTATAAAATCAAATTTAAACGTCGTACATCTGGAAAAGGATTGAAAGGCTAAATACCGTATATTTGGAAAGAGATAGGATGATAAGATGAAGATCATTGAAACATTTAGTGCTGAGGAAACATTTGAGGCCGGACGCAGGATGGGATTGTCAGCCTGTGCCGGTGAAGTATACTGCCTGCTGGGCGATCTGGGGGTTGGGAAGACGGTATTTACCCAGGGCTTTGCCTCCGGTCTTGGAATTGAGGAGCCTATCAGCAGCCCTACATTTACAATTCTTCAGGAATATGAGGATGGACGGCTGCCGTTTTACCATTTTGATGTTTATCGGATTGCTGATCCTGAGGAGATGGAAGAAATTGGTCTGGATGACTATCTGGAGGGGCAGGGGGTATGTCTGATTGAATGGGCAAATCTGATTAAAGAGTTGCTGCCTCAAAAAGTTAAAACAGTCATTATCGAAAAAAATCTGGATAAGGGGTTTGATTACAGAACCATTACAGTAAAAGAAGGAGGACTGGCAGTATGAAAATACTTGCACTGGAAAGTTCGGGACTTGTGGCATCTGTGGCTGTGTACAGCGATGGCTGCCTGATGGGAGAGTTTTCTACCAATTTTAAAAAGACACATTCGCAGACATTACTGCCTATGCTGGATCAGCTGGTAAAAATGTTAGGGATGGATTTAAGTGAGCTGGATGCTGTGGCCGTTTCAGGGGGACCGGGTTCCTTTACAGGCTTGAGAATCGGAAGTGCTACGGCAAAGGGGCTGGGACTTGCCCTGAACATTCCCTTGATCAGTGTCCCTACAGTGGACAGCCTGGCTTATAATCTTTATGGAAACGAGCAGGTTATCTGCCCCATGATGGATGCCAAGCGGCAGCAGGTTTATACAGGACTGTATACTTTTGAAGATGGCCATATGAAAGTACTGGCGTCTCAAAAGCCTATGGATGTCCGGGATATGCTCTGTGCGATTAATGAACTGGGACGTCCCGTTATTTTTCTTGGGGACGGTGTACCGGTTTATGAAACCGTGATTCAGGAATTATGCAAGGTGGAATTTTCTTTTGCACCGCCGCATCTGAATCGGCAGAGAGCCGGCGCTCTTGCGTCTTTGGCTGCCTTGTATTATAAAAATGGGCAGATACAAACAGCGGATGAGCATAAGCCGGATTATCTGAGGTTGTCACAGGCCGAACGGGAACTGGCTGAAAAACAGGCCGCTGCCAGTGCTGGGGAGGCCGGAAAATGACAGGGGATTATGAATTGTCCCCCAATATGGAAATACGGAAAATGACAGAGGATGATCTGGATCAGGTTATTGCCATTGAGCAGCAGTGTTTTACGGATCCATGGTCCAGACAGGGCTTTATAGATTCTATAAAGCAGACATTTTCGGTGATGCTGGTGGGGTCATATCTGGGGAGAATTTGCGGTTACTGCTGTCTATATCAGATGCTTGATGAAGGTGAGATCATCAATGTTGCTGTACATCCCGGGTATCGTCAAATGGGATGGGGAAAACGACTGGTTTCCATGGTGATGAAAATTGGTATTGAAAAAGGGGTTTCATGTTTTTTGCTGGATGTGCGTGTGGGCAATGCGCCTGCAATTCGATTATATGAAAAAATGGGTTTTGAAAAAATTGTAGTTCAGAAAAATTTTTATCAGTTTCCTACAGAGGATGGCTGGCTGATGCGTCGGAATGCAAATGCTTTTCCACAGATTACCGCTGTTTCTTCCAACGAAATCAGTATATAATGACCTTAGTCATAGAGGATCTGTGAGAAAAGGAGGAAACTGAGATGCACATTTATGATAAAAACCAGAAGGTTATAAAAATTATATGCAACCGCTGCGGCCATGCTTATGAGGCACAGGACGGACTGTTCAAAGCTGATTTTGTCACTGTTCAAAAGCAGTGGGGGTATTTTTCTGATAAAGATACCCAGATTCACAGTTTTGATCTGTGTGAGACCTGCTATGACGAGATCTGCCGGGATTTTGTAATTCCTGTGGAAAAGAAGGCTCAGCTGGAAATATGAAAAGAGGCTGATTTATGTTAGATTTATGTTTACTGGGTACTGGCGGCATGATGCCGCTGCCTTACCGCCGTCTGACTTCGCTGATGACCCGTTATAACGGAAGCAGTCTGCTTATTGACTGTGGTGAGGGAACCCAGAATGGTATACGTGAAAAGGGGTGGAGTTTCAGAACGCTGGATGTTATTTGCATCACCCATTTCCATGCGGATCATATCAGCGGACTTCCGGGAATACTGCTGGCGATGGGAAATTCAGACCGGACGGAAGATTTACTGATGATCGGACCAAAGGGGTTGGAGCGGGTTGTCAATGCTCTGCGGATTATTGCCCCTGAGCTGCCTTTTAAAATTCAATTTATGGAGCTTACCAAGCCCCAGGAGCAGATTTGTGTGAATGGTTATGTGATTGATGCCTTTAAGGTAAATCATAAGGTTACCTGTTATGGATATAGTGTATCTATTCCAAGGGCAGGAAAATTTGATGTCTCACGGGCTGAGGAAAATCAAATTCCGAAAATGCTGTGGAGCCGTCTGCAAAAGGGCGAGATGCTGGAATATGAAGGACGCACACTGACTCCGGATATGGTTTTGGGAGCATCCAGAAAAGGGATTAAGGTTACTTATACAACAGATACACGACCGACACAGTCTATTATTGATCATGCACAACACGGAAACTTACTGATTTGCGAAGGTATGTACGGCGAAAAAGGCGATGTCAATAATGCGGTTAAGTATAAGCATATGACTTTTGAGGAAGCCGGAAAAATTGCCAAAGCTGCCAATGTGGAGGAACTGTGGCTGACCCATTACAGTCCGGCGCTGGGATATCCGGAAAATTTTATTGGTGATGTGCGGGCCATTTTTCCAAACGCATATACCGGTAAGGATGGTATGTCCAAAGAACTGAATTTTGAAGATTAAACTTATTTATAAATTAAACACGATTATGAAGAAAGGGATATACGGATGGATAAAGACATTTTAATCCTGGCGATCGAATCTTCCTGTGATGAGACAGCTGCGGCTGTTGTCAGAAATGGACGCGAAGTATTGTCCAATGTTATTTCCTCACAGATTGAACTGCATAAGCTTTATGGCGGTGTTGTTCCGGAGATCGCTTCTCGTAAACATATAGAAAAGATTAATCAGGTGATTGAGGAAGCATTGCGTACGGCCGGGGTAACTCTGGATGATCTGGATGCGGTGGGTGTTACTTATGGACCTGGGCTTGTGGGAGCGCTGCTTGTAGGGGTTGCCGAAGCCAAGGCAATTGCCTATGCCAAGAACCTTCCGTTAATTGGCGTCCATCATATTGAGGGACATATTTCTGCCAATTATATAGAAAATAAAGATCTTGAACCGCCGTTTTTATGTATGGTTATTTCCGGTGGACATACGCATCTTGTGATGGTTGAAGATTATGGCAAATATCGGATTTTAGGGCGAACAAGAGATGATGCGGCAGGCGAAGCCTTTGATAAGGTAGCAAGGGCGATTGGGCTTGGATATCCGGGAGGACCTAAAATTGACCGTCTGTCAAAGGAAGGAAACCCGGATGCGATTGCATTCCCCAGGGCACATGTCGAAGGGGCACCGCTGGATTTTAGTTTCAGCGGTCTAAAGTCATCAGTGCTTAACTATATTAACGGCTGTAAAATGAAGGGTGAGGCAATCAATGAGGCAGATATTGCAGCGTCATTTCAGCAAGCAGTAATTTCTGTAATAACCGAAAAGACAATACAGGCTGCCAAGGCGTATAATATTTCAAAGGTCTGTTTAGCTGGTGGTGTGGCTTCTAACAGTGCGCTGCGTGCACATATGAAGACGTGCTGTGAAAAGGAAGGTTTATTATTTTACTACCCGTCACCAATTTTATGTACGGATAATGCTGCTATGATCGGTGCAGCTGCATACTATGAATATTTGGCGGGGACAAGACATGGGCTGGATTTAAATGCGGTTCCTAATCTTAAAATAGGGCAGCGTTAAATACGATGGCACTAAGCAAAATTATCGGAAGAATAGGAAATCAATTGTAAAGCATAAGAATTAAAGCAGGCTAAAAGATAATTTACGTTATAAAAGTTCGTATTTAAAATCAGGGAGAGGAGATGCGGCCCCGGTAAAAAGCTCTATTACATTATAAAGAAGCTTTGGATTGGGGCTGCAGTATTTTATATATGTATACAAAAGAAAAAATTGCGGCAATCGTCTTGGCTGGGGGACAGGGGAGACGGATGAATAGTCATATTCCCAAACAATTTCTGATGCTCGAAGGTAAGCCATTAATTTATTATGCATTAAAGGCTTTTCAGGACAGCTGTGTAGATGAAATAGTCCTTGTAACATCGTCTGAGGATATGGAGTATTGCAGAAAAGAAATCATAGAGGCCTATGGTTTTTATAAGGTTGCCCATATAACCGCTGGCGGAGCAGAACGTTATAATTCTGTGTATAATGGACTTCAGTGTGTCAGTGACAGCAAGTATGTATTAATTCATGATGGTGCCAGGCCATTTATTACAGAAAAAATGATTAATGATAATATTGAGCAGGTAAAAATCAGTGATGCGTGTATCACCGGTGTCCCATCCAAAGATACCGTAAAAATTTCGGATGATCAGGGTCTTGTAGTTCAAACACCAGACCGGAGTAAAGTGTGGATTGTTCAGACGCCCCAGACATTTAATACAGCTTTGATTATAGAAGCCTATAAAAAAATGTTTGAACATAATGATGTTTCAGTAACCGATGATGCAATGGTTGTCGAAAAGTATTGCAATATTCCGATTAAATTTGTTATGGGTACTTACACGAATATAAAAATAACAACACCAGAAGATATGAAAACAGCACAAGTGTTTGTAGATTATATTGAGTAATACTACTATATATAGGTTGACGAAAATGTTGGCAAAAAAAGTTAAAAAATATGAAAATAAGTGTTGACTTTTAAGAAACATGATGATATCATATCTATTGTCGCGTGGGCGGCAAGCTGAAACGAGTGAAAATCACAAAAAACTTCAAAAAAGTTAAAAAACTACTTGACAGACTTGAAGATGTGTGGTAAACTAGTCAAGCAAAACGCATCCGGAGAGGTGTCCGAGCGGTTTAAGGAGCTGGTCTTGAAAACCAGTGACTCCGAAAGGGGCCGTGGGTTCGA
>CAJKGK010000003.1 GCA_905199445.1 uncultured Lachnospiraceae bacterium
ACTAATTCCAGCCAACTCTAATCCCTTCCTTCTCCAATTTCCATCACAACTCCTTTTCTCGCTTGTATTCTTTGACGATGGATCCCGTGAAGTTTAAGACGGGCTTTTACATGAAGTAAAAAGCCCGTCCCAAAACGTCACTGAGTCATTTTATATTTTGCAGCAATCGATTATTCGGCATCAAGCACATATTCAGCAGCACTCATGCCTGCAATACGCCCTGTATTTACCGCAAATCCCATTGTGTTTCCCGGAAGCAGGAACATATAGCTGTCATCGTAAATATTGCAGGCGTCCGTTCCTGCCACATAAACACCTGGAATCGGATGAAATTCCCGATCCAGGACTTCACAGTTTTCATTCATCTTTACACCGCCCAAGGTGCCATAAGCACCGGGACGCAATCTTGCCACATAAAAAGGTGCCTTGACAATAGGCTTCATATATTCACGCTTTTTAAAAAACTGAGAATCCACGGAATCACACATCTCATTGTATTCGTCCACAGTGTCCAAAAATGTATCTACATCTTCAATACCGCACCACTGAGCAATTTCTTCCAGCGTATCGGCCTTAAAAATATCCGTATTATGACTGGCTACCGCATGTTCCACTGTTTCATCAAAAGCATCCAGACTTTCGGGATTATGGACAAAGCTAACCACATCCAGGCCATTTCTTTTATATCCCTTTAAAATAGCGGAATCAAAAATGGCAAAGCCCATCATATCCTTTTGTCTGGAAATGGCATTTCCTGTAAAAGTTGTATTCTGCATTTCTTCTTCATTAATAAAACGCTTGCCCAGTTTGTTCACCATAAGATTTGGCTGATTAAAGGTGGATGGAATCGAAGGATCCAGTTCATTGGACTGCGGAAGGAAGGTGATCATCTCCATACGCATCTGTGTCGGTGCACCGCCCACCGCGCGAAGCATTTTAATACCATCGCCTTTAAGGCCGGGAATGGCAAAGTTAAACATATTCACCCCGTACTCAAAGCCAGTTTCCTCTTTAATAACCTGAGGATTGTCTCCGGCACCGCCGGTCGCTACGATCACGGCTTTACAATTGATCCGTACTTCTTCTCCGTTTTTATCCTTTGCCATCACTGCAGCCAGTCTGCCGTCTGCCATCACAAGGCCGGTCCCCGGCATTTCTGTATAAATTTCAACGCCCAGTTCTGATGCCCGGCCAACTAAAGCTTTAACCATATAAGAAGCGGCACCACGTCCGATGCCATGCTCAGTCATACAGATATGCCATGTCTGTTCGGATTTGGGAAAATAACGGAAAGCACCTGCAAACTGAACCCCCATATCTTCAAGCCATTCAATCGTTTCACCGGACATACCAAAATACCGGCGTACAAGATTGGCATCCGCCTGCCAGTGGGTATATTCCATAAACATGTTAAATGCCTTTTCAACAGTTACATCCACCATCTGGTTTTTCTGATACTTTGTTCCGATTCCTAATGGGCCCATTCCCATATTGGCGGCGCCGCCTGGAACCGGGGATTTTTCAAGGACAATAACCTTTGCTCCATCCTCTGCGGCCTGAACTGCAGCGGCCAGGCCTGCCGGTCCTGCTGCCACCACAACAATTTCTGTTTCCATTGTTCTCATAAGAAATACCTCCGTCTTTTCATATAATGACTATGTTGTTAATTTTTCTACAAATTTCTATGAGCCCATTATAGACGCGAAAAACAGATTGCGCCAATATTTATTTTTCATAACAGTAATGCCTTTTTGTTATAATTTTCCCACGTCTAATGCTTTTTTGTTATGACTGTTATTCCCGCCTTCCCGCTCCGCTTCCACTGCGGATTCCATAAAAATACTGTAATTTTTCCGGTACTGCAAAGGTGTGCTGTTTTCATGCTTCTTAAACACATAACAAAAATACTCCGCATTAATAAAACCACACTCCCTGGCAATCTGAGCGACTTTTTTCTGCGTGGATTGAAGAAGATTTTTCGCCTTTTTAACTCTAAGCGTATTCACATAGGCAATGGGGGATACATGAAACTCCTCCTTAAAAGCTCTGCATAAATAGCTGACACTTGTACCATAAACCTCTGCCAGCTTGTTCACATCAATATCCGAACAATAATTTTCCATGATATACCGGTTCAATATCTCCATATTTTTACTTGGGCCGGAAATAACCCTTGAGCTGAAAATTTCATAAATGATCTGCTGAAAATCCAGTGCCGCCCTGTAGCCATACTGCATCCGCACATTAAAGCTGATATGCCTGTAGTCAAACTCGAAACGCTGTAAATCCAGTCCGAACACCATCATATGTCGCAGCCCGAAATAAGTCATAATCTGTTGTGCACCGCTCCCGTCAAAAATAATAATTTTCAGATGGCAGCCGCCAAAATCCGCACAAAGTCTGTACTTTTTATTCTTACAGCACAAAATTCCCATCTCACTGGACAGATTTACACATTTTTCATCATCTTCCATATGGACCTTGCCCTGGGTACAGCATATAAAGGCATACCGGGTGGATGACACCTCAAACTGCTTGTTGGAAGGAAGTGTTTCATCCAGGGTTTCCGTAATATACAACGGAAGAATCTTTATCTTTTCATCTCTGTTTATAAACGCCGATGTATTTTCCATTTTTTCACCTCATAGTTCAATATATCATAATTTTTCCAATTATTCCATATATAAAATTTTTATAAAATTTTGTATAATATAGGTGGTTGTTTGTTAACACTATAACAAAATAAGGGAGGATTTTAGAGTATGTTCAAAAAGTTTACAAATGGATGTGTAAATCTTGTACAGCGTTTCCTGCCGGATCCGTTTATTTTCTGTATCATTTTAACGGCCCTGGTATTCATCCTTGCCATGCCGCTGACAGGTCAGAGCCCTCTGGCCATGGTCAATCACTGGGGCGGCGGTGTGTGGAGCCTTCTGGGCTTTTCCATGCAGATGGCTCTTGTCCTTGTTCTGGGTACTGCTCTGGCTAACGCACCGGCAATCCAGAAAGTATTAAAAAGACTGGCTCAGATTCCTAAAACACCTTTCCAGTCAATTGTTTTCGTTACTGTTGTTTCCACAGTTGCCTGCTGGTTAAACTGGGGATTCGGCCTTGTTATCGGTGCGATTTTTGCTAAAGAAATCGCAAAACAGGGAAAAAAAGTAGACTATCGTCTGCTGATTGCGTCCGCTTATTCCGGTTTCGTTGTATGGCATGCCGGTATTTCCGGTTCTATTCCACTTCAGGTTGCTACAGCCAGTGAAACAATTGCAGAACAGACAAGCGGTGTCATTACCTCTGCCATTCCTACAGCTCAGACTATTTTCTCTCCATGGAACCTGGGTATGTGCCTTGTCATTCTGATTACAATGCCAATCGTTAATGCCCTGATGCATCCGTCACCAGATAAAGTTGTTGTCATTGACCCCAAACTGCTGGTGGAAACAGAAGTTGTGAAAACAAAGGCTTCCACTCCGGCTGAAAAACTGGAACACAGCAGAATCATGTCTCTGATCGTTGTTTTACTTGGACTTGTGTACATTGTAAAATACTTTATCGGCGGTGGTTCCCTGGATTTAAATATTGTTAACCTTATTTTCCTGACTTTGGGTGTTCTTTTCCACGGTACACCGATTAACTATGTGAATGCTATTACTGAGGCTGTTAAAGGTGCCGGCGGCATTCTTTTACAGTTCCCATTCTATGCAGGTATTATGGGTATGATGACCGGCGCAAACGCTGACGGCGTATCTTTAGCCAGTGTCATCAGTGACGGATTTGTAGCAATTTCCACAAGAATCACATTCCCGTTATGGACATTCTTAAGTGCAGGTATCGTTAACTTCTTCGTTCCGTCCGGCGGCGGTCAGTGGGCTGTTCAGGCTCCGATCATGATGCCAGCCGGTCAGGCACTGGGTGTTAACCCGGCAGTTACATGTATGGCTATCGCCTGGGGTGATGCCTGGACAAATATGCTCCAGCCATTCTGGGCACTTCCTGCACTGGGTATTGCAGGTCTTGGTGCCCGTGATATTATGGGCTACTGCATTATCGACCTTCTGCTTTCCGGTCTTGTTGTTTGTATCGGTTTTGTTATTGTCGGTTTCGTATTTGTATAAAAGATCTGTGCCCTATCAATTGCGCTTAAACATATTCTGACAACAACCAAAAACGGCGGTAGATGAAATTCTTCAATCAAAGGATTTCATCTACCGCCGTTATTTTATAGGATCTAAAGCACTTTTACATGATCTGCGCTACTTTATTTACAGCTTTTTTCCTGTCTGTATTTATCAATCTCCTGAATCAGCACCTGAAGCCTGGCATTATCATTCTTCTTATTCCATACCGCAATCAGATCCGAATCATTGGCCCGATCGGGTATAGGATAAAAACGAAGACGATCATCATTATCAAACAAATCTCTGTCACTGTGAATGGTGACTCCCATACCGCTGGCAATAGACAAAGCCAGAGAACTGATATTGGGAACATATTTTTTAACATTTGGCTGAAAGCCATAGGTTCTGCAAAGATCCACAATACGTCCCACGCCACTTGGCGAATCATTGGGTGATATAAGAATAAAGGGCTCGTGCTTCACATCAGCCAGTGTCAGATCATCCCTCAAAGACAAAGGATTGGATTTTGGAACAACAAGACAAAGTTTCATCTCCTCCACTCTGCGCCACTCAATATCCTCATTCAGCTGGAAATCAAAGTCAAAATAAAAAGTAAAGATCAGATCCAGTTCCCCGCCAATCAATTTCTCTCTCAAAGATTTAAAACTATAGCTTTCATAGGAAATCATCAGCTGGGGGTATTTTTTTGAAAATCCGGAAAAAATGGGTTCCACATACTTTTGTACAGCCGTGGAATTAATAAGGCCAATCTTTAATTCCCCGTCATAAGAGGCATTGGCCTTAACAGCTTCCTCCACCGATATCTCCAGCTCTGCAATCAATTTTTTCCAACGAATTTTCAATACTTCGCCAGCCGGCGTGAGCTTCACAACCCGTTTATTTCTGAAAAAAAGCGCAAACCCCAACTCATCCTCCAGCAGACCAATCTGTTTACTCAACGATGGCTGGGAAATATAAAGGGCCTTGGCGGCCTCAGTAAAGTTAAGCTTTTCCGCCACAGCCAAAAAATATTCAATCTGCCCCAGATTGATTCTGTACATTCGCACCTGCTCCCTCTCCTACAGCCAGATGAATCGCCGTTTGAATCCTTTCCTCCACAAGGCGGGCAATTTCCTGGCTTTTCATACCTTTATAATCTTCATAATACAGCGGAGGCAAATAATGAACCTGAACAGTCAGCGGTTTAATCGAATGGGTATCAAAAGCCTTAAACGAATCAATGAGTGCCACTGGAACAATGGGACATTTGGCATTCATGGCACTTTTAAAAGAGCCGCCTTTAAATTCCAGCAGTTCATTCCCGTTACGACTTCTTGTCCCTTCCGGGAAAATAATATAGTTGCGGCCTTCACAAACTTCCTTCGTCACCTGGCGAATCACGGTCATGGACTGACGCAGATCCTGACGGTCAATAAGCTTTGCCCCGATCATGCGCCGTACCTGTTTAACAAGGAACCAGTTTTCCACCTCTTTTTTCATAATAATCGAAAAAGGGCGGTCCAGCGTCTGAAAAAATATGAGACTGTCAAACAATCCCTGGTGATTAGGAAACAGAATAAAACCATTTTCTTTGGGAAGATTTTCATGTCCATAACATGCCACCTTCACCCGGCCTGCCCGGTTTGCTCTGGTTGTCAGCTCCTGAAGTACCCGATAGCGTTCCTCATCACTGTACTTCTCAAACTTTTCATCCTTCCCGTATTTACAGATCTTGTAAAACCACCCCGGTGCTTTGTAAAATAACCGCAGAACCATCAATAAGATACGTTTCATGTCCTTTTCCTCTCATTTTTTACCGATCATAACATTTTAAAAATCCCATGCCTAAGGGATAAGGACCGGTATGAACGCCGATGGTTGCTCCGATCTGATAAATGTCAATATTTTGTACATGACTGTAGGTACACATTGAAGCCACAAGCTGATCCCGAAACTGTACACATTCCTCATAATCATAGCCATATCCTGTGGCAAGCTGATAATCATCAGGATTTTCTCCGGTTTCTTCAAAATAAGCCCTGGCCTGATCAATAATACGTGTAAACGCCTTTTTACGGCTCCGCGTCACACCTTCCGGAAATATTTCTCCATCTCTTAAAGAAATCATAGGCTTAATTCCCAGCTTTGAAGCCGCAAGCCCCTTAACCTTACCGACTCTTCCCCCATGAATCAAATAATCCATGCTTCCCACAGAGAAGAAAATCCTTCCGGTTTTTTTAATACGCTCTATATGTTCCACAGCCGTCTCAAAACAAACGCCATCATCCCGCATTCTGGCAGCTTCCATCACAAGCAACCCCTGAAGTGCCGTGGCCAGAGTTGTGTCAATCACCGCTATCCTGACATTCGGATAATGTTCATGAATCACTGATCTGGCATTCATGGCCGAATTGTAAGAACCGCTGAATTTGGCAGACAGACACAGACAAATAATATCCCGTCCTTCCTTGGCAGATTCCGCAAACACCTTGGCGTAATCTGCCACACCTGGCAGTGATGTTCTGGGAAATATCTTTGGGTATTCAACCATATGGTTATAAAACCAGCGTACATCCATCTCCTCGATTTCTTTATAAAACTTTCCCTCTTCAAATGATATATAATAAGGCACAACAGCTACCTGTAAGGCATCTGTTCTCTCTTTCCCAAGATCACAGGATCCATCGGAAACAATCTGATACCCAGACATGCAAACCCTCCTTCAGTTAAAATAAACCAGTTCATCCTCAGGCTTTTGTGCAGAAACAGCCTTTTTCAAATAAAGCACAGGTCCTTCCCCATGATATGGCGGAAAATACTCATATTTGACTTTAGCTGTTACCGTCACCCAGCGCCGATTGGGAAGCCTGTCTGTATTTTTACTTTTACAGATAAATCCAATAAAACGAATATCATCCGCACAACAGGTCATCGCCTTTCTTCCTGGGACAAAATATCCTTCCGGGAAATCCTGGCCCTTATAAATCATCCCTTTAAACTGAACCGTTTTTCCGTCATAGGTTTCTTTGTGATCCATAGCATCGATATACCACAATCCAAAGTCCACATCATCAATTTCGATCACATCCGCATGGACATCAAAAGGCATTTCATCCAGTTCAAGGGGAATCATTTCCCCGTCTGAATTTTCAAAAATAACCTGTGCCCGGCGGTTAATGGCTCTGATGCTTCTCCGGTAGTTATTCAGCGGCAGCTGGGGCTCACAGCGGTTAAAAATGACCATCTCGGATTTTGAAAAAATATCCATGAGCAGGGAACGCATATTATTCATATAAACTTCAAAAGTGGAACCATCTACAATGGAAACAATCTGATTAATAAACCATCCTTTGGGCAGTGTCATTCCAAGCAGATCATCGATTTTCCACATGCCGTTATACTCAATAAACACACATTCAGGCCTGTAAAACCTGGCGCAGTCCTCCAGAAACTGAGGTGTAAACTCTTCCTGTGAGTCAACGGATACCACATCAATGTCCAGCGCCGCCAGCTGCTTTTCATCAAATTCTTCCTCACCTTCCTCACACAAAATGAGGAGCGTCTTATCTTCTTCAGAAAATCCCTCTTCCTGAAGAATTTCTTTTAAAAATGTTGTCTTTCCGGCATCCAGAAAACCTGTGACAACAAATACCGGCATTTTCATGACTTATGACTCCTTACACATGAAATAATTCTTTCAGTCCGTCTTGATCCAGGTCTGCACCAATCACGCAAAGACGTCCTGTATAATCGGCAGAACCTTCTCTTAACTCATACTCTCCCGGAACAAGGTCAAAATAAATCCATGTATGATCACTGGCACTAACCATTCCCTTTGCCCGAAGGACAGTGCCATAGGCTGTAGATTCACTAAGTTTTTTAAGGATTTCTTCCATTTCTTCCTTTGTATAACAATGGGCTGTTTCCACGCCCCAGCTTGTAAATACCTCATCCGCATGGTGATGATCATGTCCGCAGTGATCTCCATGCTCATGGTGATGATCATGTCCGCAGTGATCCCCATGCTCGTGGTGATGATCATGATCACAGTGCTCCCCATGCGCGTGGTGATGATCATGATCACAGTGATCTCCATGTTTGTGGTGATGATCATGATCACAGTGGTCTCCATGCCCATGGTGATGATCATGATCACAGTGATCTCCATGCTCATGAACATGACCGCAGTCCGGGCATACTCGGGCGGCCTCCAGAAGCTCATCTTCCAGAGAATATTTCTGCTCCATGACATCCAGTATTTTTCTGCCTTCCAGTTCATCCCACGGTGTCGTCATCAATGCAGCCTTTTCATTGTGCTCACGAATCAGACGTACACATTCTTCAAGCTTTTCCTGTTTAACATCCTGAGTACGGCTTAAAATAATCGTTTTAGCATATTCGATCTGATTGACAAAAAATTCGCCAAAATTTTTAATGAAAACCTTGCATTTTTTCGCATCCACAACAGCAGTAAAGCTGTTCATCTCAAGTCCGGCATCCTCGGCAACATTCTGAACAGCTTTAATAACATCTGAAAGCTTACCCACACCTGACGGCTCGATCAAAATACGATCCGGGGCGAACTGTGTCACTACATCTTTAAGAGCCGTTCCAAAATCACCGACCAAAGAGCAACATATACAGCCAGAATTCATCTCCGTAATCTGTACGCCGGCTTCCTTTAAAAATCCGCCGTCAATACCGATTTCACCGAATTCATTCTCAATCAGCACAACCTTTTCGCCTTTAAAGGCTTCTTTTAAAAGCTTTTTAATTAAAGTTGTTTTTCCGGCTCCAAGAAACCCGGAAATAATATCAATCTTTGCCATTCAAATTCATTCCTTCCTGTTCAATCATTCCTAGTACAACGAATACTAAGTATCCCTATAGTTTACTCTATTTTACAGAATAAATCAATGCATTGCAGATTGCCGCAGCTATATTGCTTCCACCTTTGCGCCCTCTTGCAACAATGCACGCAACCCCCATTTCCTGATTCAGACGAATCATCAGTTCTTTCGATTCCACCACATTGACAAAGCCTACCGGGACACCAATGATCAGTTGTGGGTGTACGGCCCCTTCCCGTATAAGCTCGTATAATCGAATCAGCGCCGTAGGTGCATTGCCTATGGCAAAAATCACAGGGCCTTCAATGGCCGCTCCCCGCTCCATACAGACCGCAGAGCGGGTAATTCCCCTTGATGCAGCTTCCGCCGCCACGTCCTCATCTGACATAAAGCAACGCACCTGACCGCCAAAGGCGCCCAGTCTTTTTTTATTAATTCCGGATGCCGCCATCATTGTATCTGTCACAATCCAAGCCCCCTGCCTGATTGCCTGAATGCCCGTGGCTCCTGCATTTTCCGAAAAAAACAGCTGATCTGCATAATCAAAGTCTGCCGATGTATGAATACACCGTTTTACAATAGACAGTTCCGGCTCCGGCCATGTACGTGTTCCCAATTCACGGGTAATGATTGCCATACTTCTGGCTTCGATCTCATCTGGTTTTACAAATTCAATATGATCTAACATTTTTCCTCCGTCTACATTTCTATTCCTGCCCTGGCACCGATTCCGGCGTCAAAGGGATGTTTTTCCTTTTTCATCTGGGTCACATAATTACTGATCTTTAAAAGTCCGGGGGTGGGGATTTGGCCTGTCAGTACCACCTCCAGATTTTGTGGTTTGTTTTTAAGAAAATTAAGTACCTCAGTCTCATCCAGCAACCCTTTATGAATAACGTGGAGAATTTCATCCAAAAACAGCAAATCATACTGTCCGTTGACTGCCGTATGTACCACTTCGTCAAAAGCCGCCTCACAGTCTTTGGTCAGATCTTTAAGTTCCTGTGCATTCATCTGAAAAGTAAATTTGGATATTTTCATGGGGTTCAGCACAGTGATCCCGGAAATATTTTTCAGTATCCTGCACTCTGAGGATGATCCGTCTTTTAAAAATTGATAGACAAGTATACGAAGGCCTGCGCCGGCCCCCCGGACACACAGTCCTGTACCGGCAGTTGTCTTGCCTTTGCCGTCACCATAATAAATGTGGATAAGCCCCTGCATATCAAATCCCCTTTTTCAATATTTCATATATTTTTTCCATATCCAGTGACTGACGGACAACCTGGGCCAGCCGGTCATACTGCTGCTGCCTGTAGGCTGTCAGGTCCACCGCAGTCCCTCTGGTACCTTTAGCCTTTAACAGCTGAGATAAAAAGCCTTCCAGGGTGGAAGGTTCATCAAAAATACCATGAAGATAAGTTCCCATCACCGAAAAGTCAGCATTGGCAAGCCCGTCAATCCGCCCATCTTCCAACATAATCACAGGTACACAGCCACCTATATTTTTTGTGACTCCCATGTGGATTTCATATCCAGACACATTCAGCCCGCCAAGCCCTGAAAAAGTCCCACCGGCTTCAAGAACCCGCCCCTTTGTACGGGTTCTTGTCTTTTCGGGTTCAAAAACAGTCTTCATATTCAAAAGCCCCATCCCCCGCATGGCGCCTGTACGCTCCACGCCAAAGGGATCTTCCAGAGATTGCCCCAGCATCTGAAAGCCACCGCAAATTCCCACAATGGGCGTCCCCGCTTCATGGCAGCGTAAAATCATGCCCTCAAGCCCGCTTTGCCGCAGCCAGGACAAATCATCCATTGTATTTTTAGTTCCTGGGAGAATAATCAAATCCGGATGCTCCAGTTCGAACGGACGGGATACATAACGCAAAGAGACGCCTTCCATACGTTCAAAGGGGGTAAAATCGGTGAAATTTGAAATATGAGGCACCCGAATCACGGCAATATCCAGACCATTAAAAATTTTAGTCTGTAAAAGCCGTTCTGACAGGCTGTCCTCATCATCAATGTCCACATCTGCCATAGGAACTGCACCTAAAACAGGAATATCGGTTTTTTCCTCAATCATACGAAGTCCAGGTTCCAGGATTTTAATATCACCCCGGAATTTATTAATAATCGTTCCCTTGATCATCGCCTGCTCATCCGGATCCAAAAGCTTCACTGTCCCGTAAATGGAGGCAAAAACACCGCCCCGGTCAATGTCTCCCACTAAAAGGACCGGCGCCTTTGCCATTTTAGCCATGCCCATATTCACAATATCATTGTCCTTAAGATTGATTTCCGCAGGACTTCCTGCGCCTTCAATAACAATGATATCATAGCTTTCATCCAGCCGCCGGTAAGCCTCCATAACCTGGGGAATCAAAGCCTTTTTATTTTTGTAATAATCCATGGCCTTCATATTTCCCCAAACCTGGCCACTCACAATCACCTGGGAGCCAACCTGGCTGGTAGGTTTTAACAAAATAGGATTCATGTCCACACATGGGCTTACCCCTGCCGCCTCAGCCTGCACAGCCTGAGCCCGGCCGATTTCCAGACCATCCTGAGTAATATAGGAGTTTAAAGCCATGTTCTGAGATTTAAATGGTGCCACGCGATAGCCATCCTGCTTAAAAATCCGGCACAATCCGGCCGTAATAAAGCTTTTGCCTGAATTAGACATGGTTCCCTGAATCATAATCGCCTTTGCCAAATCGATTCCTCCATTCCTCCTATAAATGAATTCCCAGTTCCACCGGACAGTGGTCAGAGCCATATATATCACTTAAAATATCAGCACCCACAAGACGGTCTTTTAAACACTCTGATACAAGGAAATAGTCAATACGCCACCCTGCATTATTTTTTCTGGCATTAAATCTATAAGACCACCAGGAATAAGCCCCTTCCTTTTGAGGGTAGAAAAACCGGTAGGTATCAATAAAGCCGTCACCGAGAAGTGCCTTGATTTTTTCCCGCTCCTGATCGGAAAAACCAGCATTCATCCGATTGGTTTTTGGATTTTTAAGGTCGATTTCTTCATTAGCCACATTCAGATCCCCACAAACAACAACCGGTTTTGTTTTTTCCAGATGTTTTAAATAAGCCTTAAAATCATCCTCCCACTGCATCCGATAATCAATTCTGGCCAGCTTTTCCTTAGAGTTTGGCGTATAAACATTGACCAGATAAAAATTTTCAAATTCCAGGGTAATCACCCGTCCCTCCTGGTCATGTGCCTCAATTCCCAGTCCGTTTGTCACCCTGATGGGATGTATTCTGGTAAATACGGCTGTTCCGGAATACCCTTTCTTTTGTGCATAATTCCAGTACTGTTCATATCCAGGAAGATCCAGCTCAATCTGCCCCTCCTGAAGTTTTGTTTCCTGCAGACACATGATATCCGCATCCAGAGCCTTAAATATTTCCATAAAGCCTTTTCCGACAACGGCTCTCAGGCCATTGACATTCCAGGAGATCATTCTCATCATTCACACACACCTTTCCCGATCACGGCCGCCAAAGCCTCAAGCAGCCGGACATTCGCATCATGGGCATTCACCGCAATACGGTAATCATGCCATTTCAGGTTTCTATAATTTTCACATCTGCGGATCAGTATGCCCTGTTCAAGCATATGATCAAACAAATCCGGATCCGACGGGATTCTAAGCAGCAGATAATTGGCACAGCCTCTCATATAATAAATCTTCAGGTCATCAAGACCTTTCATGAGAAATTCCCGTTCCCGGCACACATAGTCTACGGCCCGATGCTTATATGCTTCATCGGCAAGTGCCGCAATCCCTGCAGATTCAGCGACTGTACCAACAGGCCAGGCCTGACCGCAGGTACAAATTTTCTCATTCAGCCATATATCCGAACACAGGCCATACCCCAGCCGTATGCCTGGCATGGCATACAGTTTAGTAAATGATTTTAATACAAAGATGTGTTTTTTGTGTGATAACATGGGAATCACCGAATCACGAACTTCCTGTCCGGTAAATTCCAAAAAGCATTCATCCACAACAAGGCGTATATTCTTTTGTTCAGCCCGGTCCACAACAGCCTTCATCAGTTCCCGATCCATCAGCAAACCTGTTGGATTATTGGGATTACATATAAACATTAAATCCACGTCATCGGTCATCAATGCCAAAAGCGAATGATCCGGGGAAAGGGTATTTTGAGGACAGTCATAATAAATGATTTCACAGTCTACTGTTTGAAGCGCCTGGCTGTATTCAAGAAATGAAGGGGCAATCAAAAGAGCTTTACGGGGATTTTGTGCCCACACCAGCCGGTAAATAAGATCAGCTGCACCATTACCGCAGGTCACCCAGGAAGCATGAATTCCAGCGCCCTCATGGATTTCATTCAAATACGCTTCAATAGCAGATCTTAACCGCCGGCTTTGAGGATCCGGATAATGACAGGCACAGTCCAGCTGGGCACAAACAGCCTGCCGTATCGAATCGGGAAGTCCAAGAGGACTTATATTGGCAGAAAAATCATATTTCGGATGATAGGTATAAATGTCCCCGCCGTGAATCATCTCCATCTTCGTTCCTCCTTTGTACAGTTCCTGCATAAATTTTACCTTGTTTCTGAAAAAATTTGTTCATATGGATTATATAAGTGAAATTAACCATGCGAAAAAGACACTCCCGTTGATCATAAACATGGCAAGAATACCGGTCATCGACATAAGTATACAGGCATCCTGAATGTGCCCGAAAACCGGTGCCTTAATTGGTTCCCCAATCGTAGGTTTAACGACCGGCTTTCCAAAATATTGATGGGTTCCGCCAAGACATATGCCCAGGGCACCGGCACACACACTTTCTGTCTGTGCACTGTTGGGACTTAAATGCTTATTCCGATCCAGATGAAATACCCGGGCCGCCCCCTTGCCGTCATACCCACACAAAAAAGCAGAAACAATCATAAGTATACCTGAAATTCTGGCAGGGATAAAATTCCATAAATCGTCCAGTTTCGCCGATGCCCTGCCAAACAATATATATTTCTCATTACGGTATCCAACCATGGAATCCAGTGTATTTACCGCTTTATAGGCAAAACCCAGCGGCGCACCTCCGATTGCCATAAAAATCATAGGCGCAATCACACCATCTGTGGTATTTTCAGCCACAGTTTCCACCGCTGCCCGGATAATATCCCTGGGTGAAAGGCGCCGGGTGTCTCTGCCCACCAGCCAGGAAATCCGTTTTCTGGCCAGCGGCAAATTATGCTTGTTCAGCGCCGCAGCTACCTTCATGGCCTCTGTTTTCAGACATTTTCCGGCCAGAATCTGATAGCACCAAAACGTTTCCACGATAAAAGCCAATGCAGGGTGAATCTGTCCAAGACCGAAAAGGATTCCCCGGGCAATCAAAAAAGAAAACAAGGGAACACTTACCGCCAGCACAGTCCCGGCTGCCAGCTGGCCGCCGGATGTTTTCGGAAAAATTTTTCTTAAACACCGCTCGCCTATACGGATCATTTTTCCGATCACTCTCACAGGATGGTAAAGCCAAACAGGATCGCCAAAAAGCAGATCTAAAATATATCCAATCGTCAGCTTATATAAAATCATGACGCCTATCCTTTCTATCTCATCGATACGCCCGAATATGGGCGCCTGTATCCATACGTCTCAGACCGATCATTATGAACCGCCAAAAGCGCATACCGCTCCATAGCCTTTACAAACCGGGCACCGCACTCTGGCGCCGAAGGAAGATAAAGATGGGGATACCCCGCATAATACCAGGAATCACCGTGAACCGATGTCCAGCTTCGGCCATTATCCTTTTGCATACAATAGCAGGCACCACTGTCATCGGATCTGGAATAATGAAATTCATGACCTTTGATCTGATGCCCTGCAGGTCCAAACACCGTATCACAGTCTGCCGTCATAGTTATATATCCAAAAGGCCCCAGCTTATTTGTCATTACACAGCCGCCTTTAATAACACCTGCCATGGAAAAGACTTTGCCCTCACTGTCTGTCAGCGTTTCATGCAAATACATAAATCCGCCGCACTCTGCAATCAGCGGCAGCTTTCTGTCAAAGGCAGTCCGGATATCCTGTAGCATGGCAGTATTTTCCGATAACGGCTTTGCAAAAAGTTCAGGATATCCCCCGCCTATATAAAGTCCGCAAATGTTATCCGGCAAACGAGAATCATGAAGGGGTGAAAAAAACACGCACTCTGCCCCCAGTTCTGTTAAAAGGTGGAAGTTCTCATCATAATAGAAACAAAATGCCTCATCCCTTGCCACCGCCAGCCGCAAAGATGGCGTAATCCCGGTCTTAGCTTCCAGAGCTGTGGGATTCTTTTTTGAACTTTCTGAAATCCGGGGGACGTCCTCTGACAGGCGTTTCAAAAGGCTTAGATCAATGGACGCCTGGGCCGTCTGAGCCATCACAGACATCCGTTCATCTAAATCTCTGATTTCATCAGCCGTCACAAGTCCCAGATGCCGGCTTGGCAGGACAGCCTCCTTAATCTGTGGAAAATATCCCAGAACCAAAACACCGGTTTCCCGTTCAATCAGCGTTTTAAGATACATATACATGCCCTTCCCCACCTGATTTAATATAACAGCTCGGATTAGGTTATCCCCGCCAAGGGTTTTTGCCATATCCACATACCCCCGGATCATGGCAACAATAGAAAAAGCCATCCCCCGGGCATTCATGACAAGCACAACCGGCGTTTTGGTTATTTTGGCGATCTCAAAGCTGCTTGCATGCCATCCGGTTCCCTGTCCGTCAAAAAGCCCCATAACGCCTTCCACAATACCAATCCCCAAATCCCCGGCAGCCCTGAGCCGCCGGGCCATAAGGGCGCAGACGCCATCTTCATCCAGAAAAAAAGAATCCAGATTTGTGGGGCTGTTTCCGGTAATATGCCCGTGAAACATGGGATCAATGTAATCCGGACCACATTTAAAGGGAATGACCTGCATCCCTTCGTTTTTCAGCGCCTGCATCACGGCACATGTAACGGCTGTTTTTCCGCAGCCGCTGCCTGTACCTGCAAACATGATTCGATTCATGCTCATTTAAGCTTTATCCTCCTCACTTAAACCCAGCAGGACCAACAGTTTTTCCAGACTGTCTGCCCTCTGTGTATCTGATAAATTTTCCCTGGGACGCCGGATAATAATCACAACAGCGCCAACCGCTTTGGCAGCCATAAGCTTTTCAGGAAAGCCCCCGGCCTGTCCGCTGTCCTTTGTCACAAGAAAATCAATGTTTTTCTCCTTCAAAAGTTTTACATTGTCTGCCACAGAAAACGGCGGATTCATGGAAATCACATGCGCTGCATCCACACCGGCCTTTTGACAGGCCTGCACAGATTCGGGAGTTTGAAGGACCCGCACATAACAGCGCCGGTTAAAATCCCGGATGCCGGACACATAGGCCCCCACCGTATTGGTTCCTGTAGTTAAAAGAACATTTCCGCAAACAGTATTTAAATAGGCCGCAGCTTGACCGGCATTGTCCACATCAACAGTTTGGGGCATCAGTGCGGGGTTTATACTCAATTCAGGCCTTATATAACGAATATACACTCGATCTGCCAGCGCGCAGGCTTCTATCACTGTTTTTGACACTTCCACCGCAAAAGGATGACTGGCATCGATAACCGCCGCCGGATTTTCCTGAATAATGAAGTCTGTAAATTCCTGGCTGTTTTTTCTCCCTGTCTCCACGCGAATCAGGGCCTTATCGGGAAGATCATCAAGCGCCTGTGCACCTAGCCGGGTGGCCACGGCCGCTGTCACAAAAAATCCTTTTTCCGTCAATGCTTCAATAACGATTCGGGCTTCTGTTGTCCCTGCAATCACAATATAATCGCTCATAATCTTAATGATCCAAAGGCTGGGATGCCAGTGTATGGAAAGTATTTTCAATCGCCTGTGCGGTTGCTGCAAGCTCCTGATCGCTGTGCATAGCTCCTATAAATACTGCCTCAAACTGAGACGGCGCCACATAAATCCCCTGACGGATCATCTCTGCAAAATAACGCTTAAACATTTCCAGATCCGAAGTCATCACATCTCTGTAGGATGACACCGGGCGGGATGTAAAAAATACACTTAAAAGGGAACCTGCCCGGTTCACCCAAACCGGTATATTATATTTTTGCGCACTTTGTTTAAAAGCGTTTTCCATAAAAGCACCCTTACGGTCTATAGAATCATACACATCCGGATTTTCCTTTAAAAGCTTTAAAGTGGCCAATCCGGCTGCAACGGCTGCAGGATTTCCTGAAAGGGTTCCGGCCTGATAAACCGGGCCATCCGGCGATACCATGGACATGATCTCTTTTTTTCCGCAATAGGCTGCCAATGGCATTCCGCCGCCGATAATCTTTCCAAGAGTTGCCATATCCGGCACAACGCCATAGTAATCCTGAGCACCCCCATAGCTTAAACGAAATCCTGTGATGACCTCATCGAAAATAAGAACCGTTTTGTATTTTTCAGTAATTTCCCGAAGTCCCTGAAGAAATCCTGGCTTTGGAGGGACAACGCCCATATTTGCAGCCACAGGTTCCACAATTAAAGCGGCAATCTGTGAACCGTATTTTTCAAAAATGGCGGTCACACTGTCCAGATCATTATAGGCTGCCGTCAGGGTGGTGGCCGCGTAGGCTGCCGGAACCCCTGCAGAGGTCGGCACATTTTCCGTCAGCAAGCCGCTGCCGGCCTTTACAAGAAGTCCGTCAGAATGTCCATGGTAACAGCCTTCAAACTTAACAATTAAGTCCCTGCCTGTGTAGCCTCTGGCCGCCCGAACAGCGCTCATCACTGCCTCTGTGCCGGAATTCACCAGCCGAACCATCTGGGCACAGGGAACGGCATCCACAATCATCTGGGCCAGCTCAACTTCTCCGGCAGTGGGTGCCCCGTAGCTTGTTCCGTTGGCTGCTGCCTCACAAACGGCCTTCACCACCTGCGGATGGGCATGTCCCCAGATCATCGGGCCCCATGAACCTACATAATCAATATATTCCTGCTGATCCACATCATAAATTTTTGAGCCGCAGGCACGACTGATAAATCTGGGGGTCATTCCCACGGCACGATAAGCCCGCACAGGACTGCTCACACCTCCGGGCATCAGACTTTTTGCCTGCTCAAATAACCGTTCGCTGTTATTCACTGAAAATCCTCCTTTAACCACCGGGCAATATCCAACGCATAGTATGTAATAATCATTTTGGCACCTGCCCGTTTCATTGCGGTCATACTCTCCATAACAACCGCTTTTTCATTGATCCAGCCATTCATTGCCGCTGCCTTCATCATGGAATACTCACCACTGACACTGTAAGTACACAGAGGCAGCGAAAATTCCTCGCCAATGGTTTTGACGATATCAAGGTAAGCCAGGGCCGGCTTTACCATAAGAATATCTGCCCCTTCCTCTACATCCAGAGTAGCTTCCACAAGGGCCTCTTTTTTATTCCGCCAGTCCATCTGATAAGATTTGCGATCACCAAAGGCGGGGGCAGAATCTGCGGCTTCCCGGAATGGCCCGTAAAAAGCCGAAGCATACTTAATGCTATAGGCCATAATCAAAGTGTCTTCAAAGCCGGCCTCATCCAATGTACGGCGCATATGCCCGATTCGTCCATCCATCATATCCGACGGCGCCACAATATCCGCCCCGGCTCTGGCCGTTGAGAGTGCTGCCTTTGAAAGCAGCTCCAACGTCGGATCATTGAGAATTTTTCCTTCATGAACGACACCGCAATGGCCGTGATCCGTATATTCACACAGACAAATATCTGCAATACAAATCATGTCCGGGTAAACAGATTTAGTCAGGCGCAGGGCCCGCTGCACAATCCCGTGTTCATCGTAAGCACCGCTGCCGCAGCAATCCTTATGATCCGGCACACCGAAAAAGATCACAGCCCGTACACCGCTGTCATAAATTTCATGAAGATGCACCTCAAATCGGTCCAGAGAATAGTGATAAATACCTGGCATAGATTCAATCTCTGTCTGAATGTTTTCCCCTTCCACAACAAATACCGGATAAATCAGATCCGAGACATGCAGATCTGTTTCATGAACAAGATTTCTGATTTGTGCACTGCCTCTTAAACGTCTGGGTCTTCTTGTTAAATTCATTCAAAACGCTTCCTTTCTTCTGACGCTATATCTTCTTTAATACATGCCACAATACCGTCTACAGTAAATTCTCCGGCTGTACGGTATACCTTTATTTCCCGGTCGATGGCGGCCTGTGCCGTTACCGGACCGATACAAATCACCTTTCCCGAAATATTTCGGGCATCCGGCAGCAGCGTATCAAACGCCGCCACGGCAGAAGCACTGCAAAAAGTCACATAATCCGCCTGGGCAGCAGCCTCCAAAAGCTGTCCCCTTCTTCGTTCATCTGTTTTTGTTTCATAAAACGCAATGGCATCAAAAGGAATATTTGCCTCTGCAAGTGCCTCATCTAAAATTCTGGAAGCTTCCTTTGCCCGCAGCAGCAGTACCCGCTGCCCTGTTTGATGGTTTATTTGATGATCATGATCCGTTTCTTCATAATCATGGTTCTTTTTTTCATTTTCGGCAATTTGTCTCAGATATGCAGGCAGCACCTTAGACAGTTCCTGGCTTGTATAGGTATCCGGCATACAGTCACAATATATACCATGATCAGCCAGTGCATCGGCTGTTCCCTGGCCGATCACCGCAAATTTTATATGGCTGAACAATCGCAGATCAATTTTATATGCCCTGAGTTTTTCAAAGAACAAATCTACGCCGTTTTTACTTGTTAATACAATCCATCCGTATTGATCAATGGACATCAGTGCCTCTTTAATCCGGACATCACAAATGGCCTGTATGTCAATCAGCGGTACATGAATACAGTCTGCCCCCAGCGCCTGAAGGCTTTTTCCCAGTTTTTCAGAAACAGCCCGTGTGCCTGTGATTAAAACGCTTTTTCCCATAAGGGGCTGTGCATGGTACCAGTTTAATGCACCGTGAAGGCTGACCACAGGCCCCACGATGGTGATTGCCGGTGTTTTTATTTTAAGCTTTTTAACCACATCGCCGATAGACTCCAGCGTCCCCATGGCCAGACGCTGTCCCGGCATCGTCCCTTTTTCTATAACAGCAGCCGGTGTTTTGGGATCTTTTCCGGCCTGTATAAGTCGTCCACAGATTTCCTCTAAATTTTTAAGTCCCATGAGAAACACAAGGGTTCCTTCTGTCCTGGCCAGCATTTTATAATCCGGCCTTAATGCATCCGGCCCGTCAGCACTGTGTCCGGTAATCACATGAAAGGATGAAGCCATGCCTCTGTGAGTCACCGGTATCCCCTGGTAAGCGGCCACTGCATAAGCGGAAGATACGCCGGGGACAATTTCAAAATCAATACCATGCGCCCTAAGCGCCAGACATTCCTCACCGCCCCGTCCGAAAATCAACGGATCCCCGCCTTTAAGACGAACAACATTTTTACCATCCAAGGCAGCACGAACAAGACAGTGATTGATTTCTTCCTGAGTCATAAAATGATGGCCCGAACGTTTTCCTGCAAATATCAGCTCCGCATCCGGCCGGACATAAACAAGCAGATTTTCCGATGCCAGACTGTCATACACAACCACATCTGCTGTTTTTAAATATTGAAGCCCCCGAACCGTGATCAGGCCCTCGTCTCCCGGTCCGGCACCCACAAGGTATACATGTCCCGGTTTAATCGGGCTTAAAAGTCTGGCGGCGGCAGCCGAACCAATATCCTCCGCTGACTTTAACAGACCGCTGACGGTAATTTTCTCACCGTTTTTTCCATTATCCGCAAAATAGGCCGTCAGTTCCAGTCCCCCGCCAGTTACCCGAGAAACAGCCGCCGCAGGTGCATTGCAGCTGCCGCCGATTCCGTTTAAAAACGCCCGCTCAGCCATAAGCATGGCCTGCGTTTTGGAATCAGAGACAGCCTTTATAATATTCTCTATCCGAACATCTGATTTCCTATATTCGGCCGCCAAAATCCCCTGGCAGGCCGCAGGTATCAAATCAGTTTCTGAAACCGGCTCATATTTAAAACGGCTGTAGTCAAAATCAGTCATTGCCTGCTCTCCCAGGCACTTTGTAAGCCATTGACTGGATTTTAAAGCCATCAGCCGGTCAAGACCTGCTTTAGCCAACACAATTGCATCATATTCTTTACGTTCCAGTTTTAAAAGTCTGGTCTGTACATTCCCCCTGATTGGCTTAATCTCAATTTTCGGATTTAAGGCTTTTAACTGAAGTGCCCGGCGCAGACTGCCTGTTCCAACCACGCATCCCGACTCCATCTGCCTCACAGGAATGCCGTTCATAGTGACAACCACATCGTTGACAGTCCCACGGGTACAAACTGAGGCCATGGCCAGTCCATCCAAAAGACGAACAGGCATATCCTTTGCACTGTGGACAGCCAAATCAATGCGCCCCTCCAGCAACGCCTGCTCCAGTTCCCCTGTAAACACACCTTTACCTCCAAAGCTGTCCAGAGACCGGTCAAGGCGTTCATCCCCTTTTGTGGACATGGGAATGACCTCCGGTTCCAGGTCGGGAAAATGGCATCTGATCTGCTCTGTGACAAGACAGGTCTGAATCAATGCCAGCAGACTTTTTCGTGTTCCGATTCTGATTTTATTTTTCATAGCAGCTCCCTTCATTTTTTAAAATATTCCAGACAGCCTCATCGGGGATTTCACCTTCATGAGCCATACCGTAGGTGACGAGCCTGTTCATCACGTTCTTTCGTTCCATCTGATTTTCCACATTTTCCAGGACAAACATTCTCAGTTCTTTAAGGCGGAGCAAAAGTGGCCCGTACCATTCCGGCAGCAGCTCATCCATGTTTTGCCGAATCTGGCTGGTCAGAGCCGGAACCGCTCCGGATGTGGTCACTGCCGCCACCACATCCCCGCGGACAGTGACTGCCGGAAAAACAAAGCTTGAGGCCTGGCTCTCCACGGCACAGTTGACCCATATATTTCTCGATTTACAGTAGTCTGCCACAACCTGATTAAACACCCTGTCGCCGGTGGCACAGACCACCAAAAAAGCGTCTCCGATACAGTCAAATACCTGGGAAGGGAATTGGGGATCCCATCGGCACACTTTAAGGACGCCAAGACTTTCCTCTTTTTTTTGTGCTTCCAGAAACGGCTCACAAAAGGAATCCGCAAAAACCCGAATAGAAGCGCCAAACCTTTTTAAAGTCAAAACTTTCCGAAAAGCCACAGGACCGCCGCCAAAAACAACACAGGATTTATTTTCCAAATCTATAAATAAAGGAAATGCAGGCATTTTTCTAACCTCTGAAATAATCTTTACACTCATAGCCCCTGGGGGTAATCATCCGTCCATCGGCGACATAGGTATGAGAATTCCCGATAATCACAACGCAAAACATATCTATGCAGGCATCCTTTAAGGCACCTAAGGTTGTTATTTGGTGCTGCTCACCGTCCCGTCCTGCATTACGGACAATCCCCACCGGAGTATGTGCAGGCTGATGCTTCATTATAATTTCGGCAGCCATATCCACATAAGCATATCTTTTTTTGCTTTTAGGATTATACAGACAAATCACAAAATCACCTGCGGCCGCACATTCCACCCGCTTCATGATCTGCTCCAAAGGTGTCATCAAATCACTGAGACTAATCACCGCAAAATCATGCATCAGCGGGGCCCCCAGAACTGCAGCGGCCGCACTGGCTGCCGTCATACCAGGCACAATCTCCACTTCAAGATCAGCCCCCATATCCTCAGCCATCTGAAGCACAATACCGGCCATTCCGTAAATACCGCTGTCACCACTGCTGATCATCGCCACGGTCTGCCCTTTAAGTGCCTCATCAATGGCCAGCCTGCAGCGGTCAATTTCCTGCCGCATAGGCGTACTTATATATTTTTTTTCCGGAAATATTTTTTTCATCAGCTCAACATAAGTTGTATAGCCGGTGATAACGTCAGCCTCCCTCATGACCTGTGCCGCCTGATGAGTCATATAGCGGTAATCACCAGGTCCAAAGCCTACCACAAATAACTTTGCCATAAATTATCCTTTCTGCCACTGCCATGGCTTTAAGCACCGGACAAACGCCCCCAGTTCTTCAGGGGTCACATCTTCCCGAACTCTATAAAAAAACTTATCCAGAGCCTTGTCAATGCCCGATTTTTCAGCGTCTTCTAAAATCACAGTCTTTACCTGAGCAAACCGTTCAAGAGAATTTTGAAAAATCATCCATTTTTCAAACTGGGCCTCATAGTCCTCTAAAATCATCTGAGCCTGGCCCGCCTGCTCCAGCTTTTTTTCATTATTTTCTCTGGCAGTTTTTCCGAAATCGTCAATATTGCTGCACAAAACATTTTCAATCGTCCCAATCCGACTTTCAATATCCATAGGCACCGCCAGATCCATGAATGCTCTGGGCCGATTATCCCCGCAGGCTCTGGCTGCCTCCAGGGTTTTAGCCGTAGGATCATAGGTCAGCGTATAATGAGGACTTGCGGTGGCACTGATCACCACATCCATCTGTGACAAATACCGGTACCGGTCATCATAATGAATCTGCATATATCCGGTCTGATTTTTATCCCAGCACTGCACAATCCCATGGCCGGTATTTCTTGATGTGACATACACATGAGCGCCATAATCTGACAGCAAATTTTTAAGAACAATCGAACCAATCTTTCCGGAAGCCCCGATCAGCATAATATTTTTTCCCGCCAGAGTTCCCAAAAAATCTCTGGCCGCTTTAATACATATACTGGCCGCAGATACCGGCGTTTTCGAAAGCAGGGTGTCTGTCTTCACCTTTTTTGCAGCGGTGACGGCATACCGGAAAAAGGTATTCAGATAAGTATGGCTTGCCCCTTCTTCCATCGCCAGCTGATGCGCAGCCTTTACCTGCCCCAGAATCTGGTCTTCACCCATAATCATGGAATCCAGACCGCAGGCAACCATAAACAGATGGTGGATGGCTCTTGTACCGGAATAAAAACGGAAATACTGCTCAATATTTTTTTCCTTTTCCTGTTCTGCCCCTGCCTGCATACACCAAAGCCTGCTCACCTCCTCAAAAATTTCCCGTTCCCGTTGCGCCTCGCCGGACCAGGTATAAATCTCTGTCCGATTACAGGTCGAGATGATCACCGCCTCCTCCACAACCTGGCCGTGGGTCAGCCGGTGAAGGAACGTTCTCTGTGCCTGATGATCGAAAGCAAACCGCTGACGAATTTCCAGGGGTGCATTTTTATGGCTCATACTGATTAACTGTATACTCATATTATCCATTCCTTTATCTCTTCCCCGAGGGCAAAAGTAATCCCCGGGAATATGGTTTTCCTCACAAGCAGGCGACTGTGGCCATCGCCTGCACCAATCAGCGCACAGGCCTCACATACGGAAGCCACTCCGGTCACCTGTCTGACAAAATCAGATGTCGCAAAAAGACCGGAGTTTTCCAGTGCCTGAATCTTCTCATTGGCCACAACGGTGACCTTAAGTCCTGTTTGTCGGGCGAATGCCTGTATACAGGCCTCATTTTGTTTCAGACCAATGGTGGCCAGGCCGCAAAGAGCGTCACGGTCAAAATGATTCATCTCCATAAACGATTCAAATGCCTGAAAAAACATTTTAGGGTCTGTATTTTTTTTGCAGCCCATCCCCAGCCATAAATTTCTTGGCCGTAAATACAGAACATGCTGCCACTGATCAAAAGATCGCTGATCCACCATACAGTCATGGCCGATGCAAACACAGACCTCTGCGGCCGGCAGATCCCCTGCTGACGTGATCACACGGACATTTTCAGGAAAATCTCCTTTTAAAGGATAAGGGCAAATCACATCCACCGGTGCCCGCTCTACCATGGCTGTGCTAATATATTTTAATGTATGGATATTTTCAATCAACATATGATTTCTGGCTGCAAACAGATCAAAAGCCAGTGTCCCGGACACATCCGTGGCTGTTGTGATCACCGCCTGTCCGCCGGACAGATCAGCAACCCTCTGGGCCAGCCAGTTGGCGCCGCCAAGATGACCGGACAGAAGGCTGACCGCAAAAGCGCCATCCTGATCCATCACGACAACTGCAGGGTCTCTGGTTTTGGATTTTAAAAGGGGCGCGATTGTTCGCACCACAATCCCGGCAGCCATAATAAAAACAAAGCCATCATACACATCCCACACCCCGGCAACTGTCTGGGCAAGGGAAACCCCTTCTTTTTTAGGAAAAAACCTGGCATTTAAACATTGTGAAAGCCGACGGGCCAATACGGTCCCGGATTGAGTTAATGCAAAAAAAGCGATATTCACAAAACCTCATCTCCCTTTATATTCGGATCATCACTATCTTTACTCAACTTAATCCCTTGCCTGTATTCTGTGGTAAAGGTTTTGTCATACAGCCGGGACAGTTCATACGTATCCCCCAAAAAATCGCCTACCACAACCAGCGCTGTCTTTGTAATATCGGCCGCCTTCACCTTTGCGGCAATATTGGTCAGATCTCCCCGAACAATCTGTTCATCCGGCCAGGTTGCCTTATACACAACCGCTGCCGGCGTTTTGGGATCGTAAACCGAACTTAAAATCTGTGCCAGAGATTCAATCATACCTACACTTAAAAAAATGATCATGGTCGATTGATGTCTGGCCAGCTCCACAAGCTTTTCCTTTTCAGGCACAGGGGTTTTCCCTTCCATCCGGGTTAGAATTACCGTCTGGCTGACTCCGGGAAGGGTATATTCTTTTTTCAGACTGGCCGCTGCCCCCAAAAATGAACTGACCCCGGGAATCACCTCATAACTGATGCCACGAACTTCAAGCGCATCCATCTGCTCCCTGATTGCCCCGAAAACAGACGGATCTCCCGTATGCACCCGAGCAACATGCTGCCCGTTTTTCCATGCAGTCTCCATGATATCAACCACTTCTTCCAGGGTCATGTAAGCGCTGTTATATACCCTCGCATCACTTTTTCGTCCATCCAGCACATGGACATTCACAAGTGAACCTGCATAAATAATCACATCCGCACTGTCAATCATACGTTTTCCTTTAACAGTCACCAGCTCCGGGTCTCCCGGACCTGCTCCGATAAAATAGATCATTACTTTTTCCCGCCTTTTTTCACAATCAATGTTGTAAAGTAACCATAAGAACGTTTGACATCCGCCGGTCCGATATATTCATCTTCCATCCCGGCATTACATATCACCGTTGTCCGATCCAGAAGTCCCTGCTGTAAAAGAACATTCCAAAGGGCCTGAATCTGGCTTCCGGCCTTCATAATTACTACATTATCAAAATGATCCAGCGCTGTTTTTACGGACTCCATCCCAGAAAACAAAGGCACAATGGCCATACTTTCACGGCCTTCCACAAGGGGGATGCCTGCCAGGGCTGCACCGCTGCAAAACGATGGGATTCCCGGAATGATCTGTATCTGGTAACCGGCCTTTACCACCATTTTAAGCACATAGGCACAAGTACTGTAAATGCTTACATCTCCCAGTGTAATCAGGGCTATATCTCTGTTTTCATCCAAAATTTCGATAATTTTTTTTGCCGCCGTCTGATGCCCTGCCTGGACAAGCTGTCGGTTTGTGGACATGGGAAACTCAAAAAAATAGATATCTTTATGAGAGAGATCCACAACCTGACGTATGATCTCCAGCGCTGTACTGTCCTCTCCCGTTTTTTTAACGGGTACGGCAATCGCTGTCACTGTATCCAGTATTTTTTTCGCCTTCAGCGTCAAAAGCTCTCCATCTCCCGGGCCAACGCCGATTCCATATAAAATGCCTGACATAGTTCCTCCTTTTATCTCTTTTCAACCGTCTTGCGGACAACAAGTATACAATCCTGTGTTTTCCTGGAAATTTCACATTGACCGGCAATCTCAAACTTTTGTCCGGCAGCTTCTCTAAACGCCTGGGGATGACGTACGTAAAGAACTAAAACAGCATTGGAAGCCATCAGCGTGTTTGCTTTTCCAAGGAAACGGCCGTAAAAAGCCTTGGCATCCGCCTCATCAAACCCATGATCCGGAAGATTGGATATGATTTCATCAAATAAATAATCATGTCTGAAGTCAAAAAAATCTCTGCGGATAAAATTTGCAGCCATTTTGGCCGCTGCCAGATTTTTCCGTCCGCCATCAATAGCCTGAGCCGAAATATCCACGCCATACAGCCCCCGCACACTTCCGAAATAACGGCGTTCCGCAAGTAAGGTACCCACACCGCAAAACGGGTCTAAAACATTTGCCCCATCCCGCAGCCATTTTGCGGCAAACGCCAGCATCTGAGCTGAGGTTACCGGATTCTCAGATACAGGCAGAAAATTTTTCCGATACTTAAAACGGGGATCTTCAAATGTGCACAGCCTTACACAGGCCAAAAAACGTCCATCCTTTCCTTCGATTAAACGCAGTTCTATCTCATAATCAGAAGCTGAATTAATCAGCCACCCATGACTTGCCCCTTCCAGTGCCAGAGCCGTACCTTTCAGCAGTCTGTTTTTATCTGCATCATTTTTTCTTGTTCTTAAATCAAGACGAAAGGTATACGGTCCGCTGCCCCGATGACGTAAATCCAACCAGGAAAGCAGCTGATGATCCATTAGACCGGCCGCGATTTTTTCCGGTTCAGGTTCAAATCCGTTATGCCGGGCAAATAAAAACAACATGTTCTTCCACAGCCGATTTTCCATCAGTCTTCCCGGAGATGCTGTCACCAAAACACCGCCGGCAACAGGCACGGCATGTTCCGCCCTCAGCCCTGCAGCAACCGTTTTTTCAAATCCCGGTCCGGTGAGCAGAAGTATTCGCTCTTTGAGTCCCCAGCCGCAAAATTCATGGACAGAATCTTTTTCGATTAATCTTAGCAATTCCGCCAGTTCATGCCGTTCCTGATCAATATGTTTCCGATTTTCATCAGTCACCGGCGCTTTAAGCAGCACCTGAAGCCGCTGCTTCATCCCCCTGGAAAAATCCCGATAGTCAAGCATCCCAAGCGCATGAACCATCGCCGGACGAACAAACAACGTACACTCTTTTTCATAAGCTGTATAAAGGGAAACACCGGCCCTGTCATCGCCCAGTTCACCGATAATCTGAGCCGCATTTTTTCTCACCTTTGCATCCTCATGGGAAAGGCAGTCTGTAAGCACTGTCAAATTTTCCTGTGATAACCGGTCAGATAAACCGCCGTTTTCTTTCAGCTTTTTTTTCAGTTCAATAAGATTTTTCCGCACATCCTGCCCTTTGTGAATCTGATCCAAGCAGTGAGCTATATTCATATTCTCAGAATTGTTCATTTTTTCCTCCATCGCAATCTGTATCCGACACCAGGTCATGGCTGATCTGTGTTCCGGCACAAAAAAGAGTAACCGGATTTGCCGGTTCAAGCAGATGATAGCTGCCAAGGGCCCGGCCATGGCTGATCCCAATCTGTGTGATCTCCACATCCTTCCATGTCTGGTCCAAACATTCCAATGCCAAAGCCGCTGTCTCCATGGTCACCGCAGACACAACAACCCGGATATCCCCTCCCAGCCTTTGTATAGCTTTAAGAACCGGCTTCAGCGATTTGCCCACGCCACCCACAAACACATGGGTTGGCTTTGGAAGGGTGTCCATCACCTGGCTCGCCTCCCCATGAATAACGGTCACATTCGATAACTGGTGTTTCTCCACATTTTTCTCAATCAAATTTACGGCCCGGCCGTTTTTTTCCACAGCATAAATATGCCCAAAAGGCATATGTCTGGCACACTCAACGGTCACGGATCCGGTTCCCGCACCAATATCCCACAAAATGCCGTCTTTTTTCAGGCCCAATTTACCTAAAATACACCACCGAACTTCCGCTCTTGTCATCGGAACCTGATCTCTCATAAATGCATCATCCGTCAGAAGTATGCCGTTCATGTCGTTTTCCCCACGCCATGACGCGTTGAAAACCCCCACAACAGATAATTCGTCAAATGTCTGTCCGGATATCTTACAGGCCGATGCCATCACAATCCTTTCATCCGTATACCCCAGTCGACTTCCCACAGCCATTTCCACATCTTTCAGTCCGTTTTCACATAGCCGATCAGCCAGCCAGGCCGGTGTATGCATACGGTCACAGAGAAAATAACACTGGGGATGCTGCCTGATCTGACCAATCAGCACCTCAGGCGCCATCCTTCTGCCATGAAGACTGAGAAATACCGCCTGCTCGGTTGTTTTTAAACACCGGGCCGCCAGATACTCCAGGGAACCAATACCGGGAATAATATCAACCTGTGCTTCCGGAATTTGTTTCATTAAAAGGCCTGTTAAACTGTAAAACACCGGACTTCCCGAAACCAGAACCGTAACATCACAGACATCAAGTCTGCCCCTGATTTGTTCCACCGCTGCATATATATCGCCAAAAACTTCTACACGGGGATGGGAAATAAAGCTTAAATAACGTCTGTCCGCAAATACCCATCCCGCCCTTTCTATGGCTTCTTTTGCTGCCGGAAGTAAATACTCCGGCGTTCCGGGGCCGCCGCCGGCAATGGTCAGTCTGTACATTTTTCCTCCATTCTTCTCACAAAGACGGCTGCGAGAAGGCAATGCACACACATCGCTTCAGGCAGCCACCCTTACAGGAACATGTCTTATGTTTCGTTTCATTCACAGCTTTCTTTCTATAAGTATACCAAAATCCGAGGGGCAGCTCAATATATAATTTCCGTTATGAATCAAGTTCCCGATTTCTCAGAGCTCCGTTTGCTGATTCAGCCATTGTAAAATCCTGTGCGCATTCTGGCTCTCTCCCAAAACGTTCTGATTTTTGTCCAGCAAAATCACCCCGATGCGAATCGCTCTATGTGTTCTCAGTCTGCATTTTTCTGCAGCAGTTTCTGCAATAGCATTCCAGATCCGACCATAGCCATATTCTTCAATCACTTCAATGGCCCCCTGAACCGTCCTGCAGTCATAAATCTCCTGGATCACATCCTGGGGAGCACCGGCCAGAGCCGTAAAGGTACACAAAGTTTCCCTGCGGCCATCGGCCACATGACTGTGCGTATTCATAATATCCGCAGCCAGTTTAACCAGTTTTCCTGCAAACCCCGCAATTAAAATCGTACGGACACCGGACTTTTGCGCCTGGTCCAGCATAAATCCCATATAATTACTCACATGAATACAGCACAGATGCTGTCCGTATTTATCAAGGACCGTCCGTTCACCGCTCATTCCGGTAACAAACACCAGGTCCCTTTTATCCTGACAAATCCTTACATTCATCTCAAGCACAAGGGAATCCCTGACCGCATCCTCACTCATAGGACGTACAATTCCCGTTGTCCCCAAAACAGACAGCCCGCCCACAACGCCCACACGGTCGTTAAAGGTTTTTTGGGCCAGTTTCTCACCTCCAGGAATACTCACCGTAATCGTTGCGCCCAGTTCTCCAATGATCGGCCGAATGGCTCTCTCAATCATAACTCTGGGGACAGGATTAATCGCCGCCTCCCCTACAGGAAGCTTTAACCCAGGCTGTGTCACTGTACCAACTCCCGGTCCGGCTATAAAAATTACCGGTCCTTTTGTTTCAGCCACCTGAACCTTGGCCTTCACCATACACCCGTCTGTCACATCCGGATCATCGCCGGCATCTTTCACAACACCACACCAGCCGTCCTCAAAAGCCTCTATATCCAAAACCAATTTTCGCCCGATCGGTGTTGTAATTTCCACGCAGTCTGGATATCTTCCTTCTTTAAACCATAAAGCTGAGGCCAAAGCCGCTCCTGCGGCACAGCTGCCTGTGGTATATCCTTCTCTCAGATTATCCGTCAACATACTTCCTCCATCATTTGCTTTGATCCACACTCAGGTAAAATTCACAGCAAAAAGGGTTATCCACGCTATACCGCAGGATAACCCTTATGCATTTACAACTCAGTAATCAATTATAATCTGACAACATTTATAGCCTGCGGTCCTTTTTCACCGTTGACAACTTCAAATTCAACAGCCTGGCCTTCTTCAAGGGTTTTAAAACCATCCATCTTCAGCCCTGTGTAGTGAACGAATACATCATTTCCCTGTTCATCGGAAATAAAGCCGTATCCTTTCTGATTATTAAACCATTTTACAGTACCTTTGTTCATTTTATGATCCTCCATCATGCATAAAAATTAAGTTTTTGGTATTGGCACCAATGCATTTAGAATATCATATCCAGGTTTTGCCGTCAAATAATATTTAACACAAAAACAGCGAATGATTTATAGCTTTAATTCATATGCCAGCGCTCCATCCGGCTGCCATCCTTTCACACAGCAGTCACATGTTTTAAGATCAGCCGTAAGGACAGCCTTATAACCGTTTTTACACCATTGAATACATACACGGTTCTGATCATTTTTGATCTCCATGGCGGCATCAAAACCAAAGGCGGGAAAGGCGGCTCTAAATTCAAGTAATTCCAGCTGTTTAAGCACAACGTCTTTTTTTAAGGCCTCCTCCACCTGGGCCACGGACAGGTTTGTTCGGTTAATCTCTTTATGTCCGCCGGCACCGGCCCTGGACACAGCCTGGACATCATTTTTTCCGGCAAACAAATCCAGATACCAGATCTGAGGCTTTCCAGGCATAAACAGTTGAAGCGCTCTGGCTGCCAGCATTTTTTTATCATGTTCCCCGAGGGCACTATAGTAGGTGGCATTCACCTGATAATAAACATTTTTCTGTCCATGAAGATCTTTAACCAAACCGCCTCTGGACACGATCAAATCAATTAATTCCTGAATCCGTTCTTCCGGAAGCAAACCTTTTAAATCAAGCACCGGAATGCCATCATGGCAACCTAGCATATTCACAGTCCGGATTTTACGGTCATACACCTGTCTGGCCCACCGGGAAAGACAGGTTCCATCCCCCCGCTCCAGAGCATCAATCATAAGACCTGGGAGGAAAAAATCATAAACCATATACCCTTCCTTGGCAATCCGGCTGTAAATATTTTCTTCATATGCAGCATGAATTTCCGGAAGCAGACAAAGCTGATGGTCATCGGCCATGGCCTGCAGCCGGGCCAACAGCTCCCATGTATCCGGATCATTAAGAAAGTTTTTGCTTCCCGGTCGTTTCGGTGCATAGGCAAAAGCATCCAAGCGCACAATGCCGGCACCGTATTCGGCCAGCTGTGTCAGTGTTTTCTCATAAAAATCCCACACTAAAGGAGAATGAATATTTAGATCCATCTGCCCCAAATATGTGCGCCCGGATTCCAGCAAATCAACCATCCCCGTTTTATACGGTTTCAAAACCGGGTCATGAACCTCAACCTGGGACGGAGTTTTCCCCTGTTTGAGCGCATCGTCAAAAATGCATGCCAGACTTTGCGCCATTCCATACTGAATGCCTAGCTTTTCCATCAGCTCCTCCACATACGGCATCCGGTAGCGGATTTCCTGATAAAAGGTATTCCAGTAGGGCACATCCCGCCCATCCGGAAAACGGACCATCAAAATAGGCAGGCCAGGCTTTCTAAAAAACATTGGTTCAAGGGCTTCTTTGGATGGACGTATATACCCCTCAGGTGTCATTTCACCCCAGCCTTCCCAGAATTTATTCCAGTCAATAAAAAAATCCCGATATTCAGACGCATCACCTTTTTTCAAAATATCCTGAAATTGTTTGGACAGCACCGATCCGTGATTTAAAATAAAATCCAGCTTAAGATCTATTCCCATTTGGCGAATTTCTTCCAAATCTTCCTTTTGGGCCAGCATTTTGTTCAGGCTGTAATCAATCACGGAAAATCCCCGGTCCAGATCTGTATGAAAAAGACTGGGCAAAATATAAAAAGATGTAAAGGCTCCGGAAAATTCCTCACGTTTAAGTATTTTTACAATATCGCTTAAATTGGCTCCCATACTGTCCGGATAAGCATTAAGCATGGGGCCGTTATTTACTGTATGCATCAAATTCCCTCCGGCTTAATAATCTGCCGTCCTGGGTGACAATCAGGTCGGCGCTGCCTCCACTGGCATTAATTTTTTCCTGTTCAAGCTGTAAAACCATGGTCACAAAAGGACTGTCCGCCCCTGGATCCCTGCCCCGCAAAAGCCGGCCTTTTTTAGTCTCCTCCGGTGTCGTTGACAGTAAAACAGAAAGATCTGTGCCCTCACAAAGCGGGCTGCCGCCGTGGGTCCATTCAAGAATCAGGATATCTATATTAGAAAAATCCACTTTTTCGTACCACAGCTGTGTCGATGTGCGCCCCATACGTTTAAGCCATATGGAAGGCTCTTGCTTCTTAAACTGGCGAATAACATGGTTCAGCCGTCCGTAATCAATCTCCTGGTCACTGCCAAGGTAGGCTCCCAAGGCTTCTCTCCCCTTTTTTATATATGCATCAAGCCAGGGATAGGTTTTAATTTGAGCAGGATCGCTGTCTATTTCCTGCTCCTGAAGCATTCTGAGAACAGCCAGATTTTTTTCGGTAAGGGTATCCTGCTCCGTCATAGCTATCATACCATTTTCTCTAAAAATATGCAGCCGTTCCCCGTCATTATATACCGGTATCCGGCGGGGATAATTATCCCCGGATAAAACATAACAGCCCAGCCCGGACATTTGAAAATACTCGCCCAAAAGCACTGCGGTTCCAGATTTTCCGGAGCCTGAACCTCCAAAAATAGAAATCACCGTCTTTTCATGGCAGCGGATCCTTTGCATCACCATTTTTTCCAGCTCCGGGAAAAGGCTGCGGGCCATGATTTTATGACAATCATAGATCCCCACCTTATCCCCAGGCATATCAGTTTTTGGCAGCTGCTGCGGCAGCGGCTGCACATTCTGATCTTTATTCCCTTGCAGATTCATTTTTTCTTCCTCCGTCAAATCTATTTTTAATCATCTGTCATCTTATTTTAGAATTGGAAAATATCCCCTGCAGATACGAAGTGCACCGGCACAGCTTTTCCGATTAAGTCAGAAAGGATTTGTGTTATATACCACATTCCCGGCTCCTCAAGACTAAAATGTCCCACATTAAATAAAGCCTTATTTTTTCCAAACGTCAAAGCATCCCTGATATAAGACAGCACTGTCCATTCCACCACCTCACCTGGGATAATGGCATCCACAGATTTTTCCAGCACTTTAATAATCTGCGTCGGATAATCCATCACTTTTCCATGCTCATCTCCAAAAGCATTAGGGAATAAATGTCCCACAACAGCAATTTTTCTAATTTCTCCCTCTGGTAGCCCCATATATCTCATGCCGTTTAAATTCAACTTTTTCTCCAGAAAACACTTCATTTCAAATACAGTTGTCTTAGGGATCTCAAAGGTATAAACAAAAGGACATCCATCCATGTTGTCAACCTGATAATCCTGCCACCCCAGCCACCGAATCAGGCCGGTAAAAATATCGTCCGGACGATGCATATGCATCCGGTCATGATTTCTCCATACCGTTATGTGGTGCTGATGAAGGCGTTCCTTTTTAATTTCATAAATTTCATTGCCAAAAGGGGCACTCCATAGCGGCGTATCTGCACTTGTATAAAATGTAGGCTCATGTACAATCAGCAGGTTACAGCCTTTCTTAATTGTTTCATCGATCACCGCCGCTGTAGGAGAAATCGCACATACCACACCTGTACATTCTTCATCCAATGCTCCGGCTTTAAGGCCGTCACAACCATGGTAATCGGGCAAAGTCGGATAGCGCCTGTTCATAAGATCAATAATTTCCTGTTTTGTCATTTCACAGCCTCCTTATTTTCAACATTCACATAGTGGTTCAACCCGTTTTCCACCAGCCAGTCCACACACATTGGTCCCCAGTGGGCAATATGACCAATATTCATATCCAGATCATTTTCTCCGTCAGCCATGGCCAAACCGTGGACGCCTGGCTGAAAAATATGAAGCTCATATGGAATTTCCATATCCTGCAGCGCTTTGGCCAGGTTCATGCCATACCTTCCGTCATCACTCATGGTCTGCCATATAAAAAAAGGAGGCGTATCCACAGAAAGATTCTTTTCCGGCGAAAGAAAAATCCGTTCCTCTCTGGTATTTCCCATCAGCGGATCCGGCCTTGTACCAAAGCCAGAAGGAAATGAAGCCGATGACATGGCTCCATACCCGATGACAGCGGCATCTGGTCTGCTGGACTCACACTGGACAGGATCTGAAGTCCCAGAAAAACCATAATCAAAATGGGTAGCACAGTTGGCCGACAGCATCCCACCAGCCGAGAAGCCCATTACTGCAATTTTATCGTTAATTATCAGTTCATCTTTACGGCTGCGCAGTATACGGACTGCCCGTTTCATGTCTTCCAGGGCATCCATTCTGGAATAAGGCAGCAAACGATAAGATAAGATCGCCGTATTAAAGCCCTGATTATGAAAAAACCAGGCAACATTCACGCCTTCACAGCCTGTCCGCCACGAAAAGCCCCCACCATGGGCAATAATAATGGTTGACGCCTTTTTATTGTCTGCCTGTGCAAAACTTTTCTTCGACCGTAAGCAGTCCATTTTAGCTGTATTCGCCGGAATAAATACCATATAAGGCTCTGTCTGACCAGGATCCCTGTGATCATATCCCGGTGTTTTATGAGGCTCCCATAGGCTAATTTTTTCAAAAGGCTCCATCGCCTTATCCCAAAGCTTCAGATTCCCCTCTACATCCAGACTTCCATCGGCCTTTCTATGCATGGAAACATTGCGGATCACCGCTCTTGTCAAAACCGCATTTTCTAATAATCTAATATTTTTTTCATACATTGTCAATCGTTCTTTCTTTTTATTAAAACCTTTATTTATAAAATTCTTTCCTGAGTATCTTTAAAAAATCGGTCACAGTCCCTGGCAATCAGCTCCGGACACTCATCGGGGCCGCCATGGCCCAGATGCTGGTAAACCAAAAGCCGGGCTCCCGGAATCGCCTGGGCAGCCTCCAAACATTTGTCTGCCGTAGCCAAAGGATCCAAGCCTCCGCACAAAATCATGGTCGGGAAAGGAATTTTACTCATTTTTTCATATAATTCTTTTTCTGATTTTACATCGCATGCACACATATTATTATTGCAGATCATAAATTCCTCTGCCTTCCTGTTCATAAGAATTTGTGTATGCTCCCTGTGATTGGCTTCACGCCTTGCCAGCCGCTTGGGATTTTTCGTGGGCCAATGCTCCATCCAGGCCATGGCCTCCAAAGCCTTTTGATTGCCCACCAGTTTTTTCACATCCAGCCCAGATACTGGCATTCCCGGCTGTCGATCACTCATCGGCCTGTACTGAGCAATCCCATCACAGCACACAAACCCCCGGATCAATTCAGGTCTGTGAAAGGCAATATACCATCCTGCCCAGTTTCCGTGAGATACACCCGTATAATAAAAATCAGGTATATTCATTGCCTGAGCAAAATCTATCACATCCTGTCCCCATATTTTTGTATAGTCCTTTGGGGTAGAATCAAAAATATGATCCGATTCCCCATAGCCTCTCATATAAATCAGAAAACAATGATAATCATAAGGCGACTTACCTAAAAGCTCCATATGACAGTCTGTGAGGAAAAAATTTTGTGTAGAAATCAAATATTTGTCCCCTGCTCCAATCTCCTTATATGCCAGCGTAACACCATTTTTAAGCGTTATTTTCTTAATTTCATTCATTTTTCTCTCCCCTTTTACTTCATGATCGTTATCTGTTTTTTATTTATTTCGTCATTTTAATGTTCTCCATCATCATAGATGCTTTCCAGTGTCTGAGTATTTCGGCTGAAGTGGGAGAAAAATTCCAGCAGCTGGCGACTCATCTCCGGCGTTGGCCAGTGAGGCATATTCATTTCACACATTAATCTTATTCTCGTAATTCCGTCCTCGCTTTTCAAGTCTCCCACATAGTTTGTAATTCCATCAGCAATAACGGTTCTCCGGCAGTCAGGCTCCAGCGGCAGCCCTATATATTTTTCTTCCTCAGAAATATCATTCCGATCTTTTAACGCCATCACATCTTCAAAAGAAATTTCTTTTGCATGATTAACCCTGGCCCAGTGATTAATTCCTTCAATCAGCTCTTTTGCTCCCTTTCCATGATCTGCAAAAAATCCCTGATAATCATAAAAAGGAAAACGATGTCCGTCCAGGTTACCGTAAATATTAATGACCGGCATATAAGTCCCGGCAGCAGCAGCTCTGGAAACACCGTCAAAAGGCGTCTGAGGTTCAGGCCCTATAGGCTTGTCCACAAAACCGTTACCAATGGGCGCACCGCACGGCCCTACAGCGGCAAACAAATCCGGCCGCTTATTTCCAAGAAAATTGGACATAAAACCACCGTAAGAAAATCCTGCCGCATAAACTCTGGATGTATCTACAGGATAAAGAACTTTGGCCTGTTCCAAAATTTCCTCCAGCACCTCATCCAGTTCCAGAGAGGGCGCAATCACGATCCATTCTCTTTTTGCAGCTTCCTGAACAATGCCCCATCCGTCGATAATACTGTTTGGATTAAAACCACCGTGCAGAAAAAATATGACCGGATATTTTTTGTTCCTATTTTTTTCAAAAGCCGATACTGGAACAAAAGATGTCCATTTTTTAAACATATTCTGACATCCCTCGGGATTAAAATCCCAGTAATAACCGGTTTTTCGCTCAAATTCCTTCCAGTTCATGGCATCTGTTTCCCCGTGAAACTCCTTGACCATTCCCAGCTTTGCCCAGTAAGCCATCACTTCCGGCGCGTGATCATCAAAATTCAGCAACAAAGGCTCCATCATCCGGGCAAGTGCATCAATATACCCTCCCTGTTTCATAGCTTCCAGATCCACATCCGGGTTATAGGTGGTATAAAGATCGATTACCTTATCGATTCTTCCTGCATCTGTCATTTTAAACTGAGCATTTAAAAAATCATCATAATTAGTCATTGTAAGTTTCCCCCTTTATATTATTTATTTTTTTCTTCCAGACTGCGTATCAGTGCAGCAAGTTCTTCTGCCATTTTCATATGCCTGTCAATCGATGGATGGTAGCATGCACCTGCATCCTGTCCGGACATAAGCATTTTCGTATATTTAAAACAACAAATTTTTTGATCACCTGTGTCTTGCATAAATCTCTGAACGACGGCAGTGATCCTGTCATACAGATAATAATCTATACATCCCAAAGCACAGATAATTTGAGGTTTGGATCCATTGTACTGTCTGAGCATGGATAGAAACTTGTAATAATATGTGTCAAACATGCGTTCTGCGGCTAAAATATCTTCGCTCCTTCCCACCATAGTCCCATCATTGGTTCCCAAATTTATAACAATATAATCCGGCACGTGCCCTTTAAAATCCCAGCATTCATAGGATGTTTCCCTGTCCATGCTTTCAGGAACTCGATCTTGTGTTAGGCGGTCCGTATACGGATAAAGTTCAATCATTCCATAAGGCATCAAAGCTTGGGGAAATCTTCCCACCGTAATTCCTGATACACAAATATAGTCTCCCTCCATCTGAAGTTTTCGGGCCGCAATCGCACCGCAGGCCATCCAGCCGTTTTCTTCGGAAGTATAAAAATCTCTTTCCCCGCCATAGGTTTCATTACCAAAACCGCAAGTAATCGAATCACCCACAAATTCGATTTTTTTTCGTTTTTCACTGGACTTATATTTTAACAAATCCCCTTCTGCTATAAAAGATACCAGCCCTGATACAGCCCTGGCACATTCTGTGAGTCTGATCACCTTTATTGTATGAAGCTCAGGTTCATCACTCTCAAACAGAACAACCGACGTATCCTCCTGATCCAGCAAAAATCTTTTTGCCGGCATCGGATCATCATCCATAAACAGTCCCAGCCAGGGCCATTCCTTTTCCTCCCGAGTTGCAAAGCTCTGGGGCGTTTCTCCCGGAATTCGACGCATAACCGTTCCCGGAATCACCCGGAAACGGGCAGCCAGAAAAGTACCTTGAAAAGTAACCGCAAATCCAGAGCATGTCCAGTTAAAATATAAAATATTACCCTTAGGTTCCCAAAATGTCCGCCCGTATAACCTTAGATCTTCCAAAATCTCACCTGATAATCGTTTTTGCATATTTTCATCTCCTCAGCATTTATTTTAGCATTTCAGAAAAAATGAAACTTTTGATTTTGAATCCATTTCTTATATTTTTGTAAAAAAAAGCGTATACATCCTGTACATCTATGTGCCTGAGACACACTTTCACAGGAAATGTATACGCTTTATCACTTTTTATCGGTTATTGTATATGTTTAGGGTCATAGCAAAAATCCAGCATCTGTCCATGTGCGGCTGTTTTAAATTCCATATGTCGTCCGGGCAGATCCAATATACGATCCTCTCCTTTGACGGTTCCTTCTACAAGTCCTCTGGCTATATACAGACAGTCACTGACATAATCAAGCGTCAGCAAAACGGGAGACTGATTGCGGTGTCCGGGAAAAATCAAAAGCTTGGAATATGCCTTTAATTTTTCCCACAGCCGACCGACATTTTCCTCAAATCGACAGATGGGCAGGCTGCCGGGAATCTGAAGCCAAAAACTGCCGGAACCGATGGTATCCCCTGAAAACAGCCACTGACGGTGTCTTTCAAGAAAAACAACACTTCCAGCCGTATGCCCTGCACAGGCTATCGTCTCAAGTGTAATCCCACCCAGCTCATAAATATCTCCGTCTTTCATATCCGTCAGCCAGCGTTTTTCCACAAAGGGGGACATTTGAAGAAGACTGTCATAATCCTCCATACACATATAAATTTTACAGCCGGCATCTGCAAATTCTTTAAGACTGCATCCGGCATGATCGCCATGACCATGGGTGATTAAAATATCCAGCGGAAGATCGGTATATTTTCGTACCTCCTCATACAGACCCTTACTATACTGCAGGGCGTCAATAAGTGCGGCTCGTTTTGTTCCGATCAGCAGATAAGCATCCACATAAGGAACCTTAACGCCATTGCCGGCCAGATCCGAAAGCTCTGTAAATTCGTAAAGCTGTTCATTAATTTTTGTTGTTATAAAACTCATTTGAATCATCCCCCTGTATTCTTTATTTTTTACGGGTAACGGCCTTTAAAGATTAAACATGGATTTTTAAATATTCATTCTCCAAACTGACTATTTAAATCGTCCAAAACCGGCTGAATCATCTGAAGCTTGTCCTTGACCCACTGATCATAATTACTGTCAAAATCACCGGCTTTCGTAATCAGATTCGCATACTCATCCGCATAGGTCATGGACGCCAGATTCAGCGCCTGAGAAGAATAGCTGGCCAAATCCCAGTCAATCGCCTCATCCTTAATACTCGTTACTTCGGCACGAATCGTATACAGCTGAGTCACCCGATCCTTTGATTTCTGATCAAAAGAAGGATTTATAAACGAATAATCATCGGACAGAATAAACATATTTCCTGTAATCGGGTAAGTTGATGTGTACTTCACGTCCGCAGATTCCCACTGGGTATCTGCCAGCAAATTAACAACCGCTCCGTTTTCATCATAGTCCCAGTCTTCCCCCTGAATTCCCAAACGGATCTGAAGCTGCCCCTGTGGTGTACATCCATAATCCCATATCGTCAATATACGGTCAAGGGTTTCATCATCGATATTGGGAGAAATCACATTACATGCCCAATAATTCATGCTGGGATCATCATGGGCTACACCATTGTCATCTGTCAGCACCAGCGTCACAGATGTATCCCAATAATTAACACCCAGATTTTCCTGCATATAATCGTCAAAACGGTCAAACCAGACAGCCATGCCTGTATACATTACAGCCGCAGCATCGCCGGATGCATAAAAATGGCCAATATCATCCGGTTCCTGTAATGTATAAAATTCCGGATAAAGTAAACCTTCATCATACGCATCCTTTATAAGACCTAATGTCTGTTTAATACCGGTTTCTTCCTCTGCAGGCCCCCAGTGATACTGCCCGTCATCACCCTTGTAATAAGCATTTTGTATAATACCAGTTGCCTCTGTGCACCGATCCAGCAAATTGCCTACATAACCACTTGTATTATACCACGGATATTCACAGATGCCTGCATTTTTTACAGCCCGCAAATAATCCAGGAACTCAGAAATCGTAATCGTTCCGGATTCGATATTTTTTGACAGATCGTATCCCGCCTGCTTGGCAAAATCAGTACGCATAAATATGGATATATGGTTGGTAATCGTGTCTGCCGGGAAGTTACTGGCAAACGCAGGACGGAAGAAATAATACATACCGCCGTAAAGTTCTTCATAATAGGCATTAGCCGGCGAATACTCGGCGGCTTTAGCCAAATTCGGATATTTTTCCCGCCAGTCTTCCGGCATCTGTTTTACAAGTCCCTGATCCACATAATTTTGCGCGTCCCCTGCATTAAAATTCCATACACTCCAATCCGGAAGATCATCGGCATTAATCCATGTATTCATACGTTCAGCCCAGTTTTCAAAAGTCAGGGAAGTCACATCCCACTCCACATTAAATGTATCCGTCCACCAGGAATAATAATCATTGCCATGGTTATAGTCCAAACCGTCGGTCACCTGAACGCCTGCAAAGGAAATCTCTATTGGCTCGCTGAAATCTCTGGATAAAATTTCATCTGCCGTGGCATAATCCGCAGATTCTGTATCCGCTTTATTCTCCTGTAAATCAGATGCCTGGCTGCCAGGTTCAGTCTCAGCTGTGCCAGAATCCGACTGGCATGCCCCAAGCCCCGAAGCCAGCGTTAAACTCATCAAAATCGCCACTGTCCTTGTCAATGTTTGTCTTTTCATATACTTTTACCTCCTCTGAATCATACCGTTAAAACGGATTATGCTTTTACAGCCCCAATCATAATTCCTTTTGCAAAATATTTCTGTAAAAACGGATACACACACATCACCGGCACCATGGTTACAATAACCGCTGCCATTTTAATAGCATCCGTAAAGTTTTTCTCTCCTGTATCCACCAGTGCTGAAGCCGTATCTACCACCTGAGAATCCATCACAATGGATCGCAAAATTTGCTGCAAAGACTGCCAGTTATTGGATCTGAGGAAAATCATGGACATAAAATATTCGTTCCACAACTGCACAGCCACAAACAATACAACCGTTGCCAAAATGGGTTTGGCTAAAGGTAATATAATACGGAACAAAATTGTCCATTCGCTGGCTCCATCCAGCTGTGCAGACTCAATAAGTACTTCCGGCAGTGAATTAAAATAATTGTATATCAAAATCATATTAAATGTATTCATCCCCTGAGCCAGAATAATTGCCCAGATTGTATTGGTCAGATGCAGACTTTTCATAACAATATATAACGGGACAATACCGCCGTTAAAAATCATTGTAAAAAGTACAAGCATAAGTACCAAGCGTCTTCCCGGCCATCCCTTTCGACACAGCGCATAAGCCATTGTTGTGGACAAAAGCAGATTTAGCGGTACCCCGATCAGAACGTACAGCAGTGTTGTCTTGTAGCCGGTTAAAATTCTTCCATCTTCCAGCAGCTGTTTGTAAGCATCCAGCGTGGGGGCTTTTGGCCAGAATACCCAGTCTGACTGCATATACTCTTTGTAAGATGTAAAGGAAATTGCAATCACATTGAGGAATGGAATTAAGATGCACAAAAGCAGTATGGATAAAATAATCAGGAGGACCCAGTCCATAGCCGTAAAACGTTTTCTTTTTAAAATTTTTCTTTTTTTCATGTTTTTCCTCCCCTCATCCAAATAAGCCGCTGCCGCCCATCATTTTTGAACCTTTATTGGCCACAACAAGCAAAACCATATTCAGGACCGACCGAAACAAAGCAACTGCCGTCGAAAAGCCAAAATCTACAGAGCCCTGAAACGTGACACGATAAATATACATATCCAGCACTTCTGCCACATTTTTCGTTGCTGCATTCTGCATATTAAAGATCTGATCAAAGCCTGCCGTCATTAGATTCCCACAGGTAAGAATAAACATTATAGAAACCGTAGGCAGTATATTCGGAAGTGTGACATGAATCAAACGCTGCCATCTGGAAGCCCCATCTACCTCTGCTGCCTCATATTGATCCTGATCGATTCCTGAAATAGCTGACAAATAGATAATCGAAGAATATCCGGCACTTTTCCATATGTCTGTAATATACAGCATTGGCTGGAATGCCGACTCACTTCCCAGGACATTCACTGACGGTCCCCCCAGGGCAGTAATGATATTATTGATTAAACCATCCACAGAGAACAAATTAATCATAATTGATGCGACAATAACCCACGAAAGAAAATGCGGGAATGTAAAGATTGTCTGCATAAATTTTTTATACTTTCCCAGTCTCAGTTCATTAAACATCAGTGCCAGAATAATCGGTGCAGGAAATGTAAAAAGAAGCCGTCCCAGATTAATTGTCAGCGTTCTTAAAACCGAACGCCAGAAATAGCTATCCCGGAACAAAGCCTCAAAATTCTGCAAGCCACACCATGGTGATCCCCAAATGCCTGCTTTTACTTTATATGTTTTAAATGCAAGCTGCAGACCGGCCATAGGATAATAGGCAAACATGACATACCAGACCAACGGCAAAACAAGGAGCAGATAAATCTGCCAATGTTTTTTCATTCCAATCAGCACTTTCCTGATTCCAGTGGCCTCGGCCGAAGTCAATCCTTTTTCTTTGTTCGTCCTTTTCCCCATTTCATCCCTCTTCCCAGTATTTTTTGTATAATTCTGTTCTATAGAACATCCCCCGTTCGAACTGGGTCAATTATAACAATTTTAAATTCAATTATTAAGAAATAATATTCGGATTAACCAATAGAATCTTCGGTTCTTCCCACGGATTCGTTGTTATTTTTTGACATTCTGGTAAAATTAAGACCATTCCAAACACAGCAAACCGGACATATTGTCCATAGGAGGTCATGTAATGATTCACTTAAAAAAACGACTTCAGTTAAAATCATTAAAACACAGCATTTTTCTGGCAATTGCACTGATGATTACAGCCGTTATAACCGTTTTGTATTTTTATGCAGATATTGTTGTCACAGCCGAGCGACAGGCAAGTTACAATTTTAACCGACTGGCGCAAAACAGTTGCGCCCGTTTTGAAACTTCTATGTCCAAAACATTAGAAATTGCAGAGTATGCCACATATTCTTATTCTTTTCAAAGCTTCCTGCTTTCGGACACCCCTGAAATTGTCATTGATTCAAAAATATCCGCTCAGGATGTTCTAAATTTTATTTCCTATTCCATGGGAGATGCCAAAGATATTGTTTTGTTTTCTAACCGTGGAAGAAAACTGTCTGTGACCAACGCCTACGGCGAAATTGCCCATGCCGCTATAGACAGCCTCGATCTAAACCCTAATGTCGTATTTACAAAAACCCTTTATTCACCGGTAATTTTTCATCATGGCTGCCCTTACCTTGTATGTCTTATGTCTTCCATGGGTACCAGCCAGGGCTATCGTTCAAACAATAATATTATAACCACCTGCATTATCTACGATATGAATGACATACTTAAAGCACTTTCAATCCAGGGGTACGATGAAAGCATCACCATACTTTCCAAAAACGATGTCATCCTGGGAAGTACCTGCAGCACTTTATCCCAAAATCTGATTCAGGCACTGACTCAGGCCCATCCAAATGACACCACCGTCACTGCCGATCATCGTTCCTGGTTTTTCCGCCAGGATCAAATCGGAGATTCAGATTGGACTGTTATTTCATTGATCCCCAAAAGCAGTCTGTCCACATTGCTTTCAGGTAATTTAACCGTCATTCTCATTCTCCTTGTGCTGCTGTCCATTACGTTTCTGATGTTCTGGCTTTTAATGGCTATTCACAGAGACATCCGCCATATCGTCCACGATCTGGTATATCAGGCAAATGAAACTTTATTCATTTGCGAACCCAGGCTTCAGGAATTTAAAATAATCACCCACACCCTAAGTCACACTCTGTATCGACTAAAAGAAGCCAACGAGAAGCAGCGGCAGCTTACTGCAGATAAATATGAGGCACTTATCGCACAAAAGCAGGCGCAAATGCAGGCATACCGCAGGCAGATTAATCCACATTTTTTATTTAATACACTGGAAACGGTTCGATCTCTCGCCCATCATTACAAAATCCAACCCCTTGAACAATTGATTGGTGGCATGTCTCAAATGTTCAGATACGCCCTCCATGCGCCTACAATGGTCAAATTATCTGATGAACTGGAACATCTTAAAGGTTATATGTCCATAATGGATGTGCGATTTCCAAACCGTTATTGCTTTAAAACAAACATTGCGCAAAATACCCTCTCATTTCCTGTCCTATCCATGCTGCTTCAGCCTGTCGCTGAAAACGCTATCCAGCATGGTTTTTCTCAAAAAGGACAGGGAACGCTGCTTATTCAAACCTTTCTGCAAAGTGACGGACGCCTGTCCATCCGTATGATTGATAACGGCATGGGCCTTAAACCAGACCAACTGACAGACCTTATAAAAAAAATTCACGAGACAGATAACGAGACCAATGTCAATGATACAAGCATCGGTCTCGTCAATATTAGAAAACGTTTAAAATTGGCATTTGGAGAACACGCACATCTATTCATTTCATCGGTCTCAAAACATTACACAATGGTTGAATTCATCATTCCGGGGCCTGATGCCTGATTTTTACATAAGAACAGCTGCGCCGGTAAGCCTCCGGTGTCATTCCGGTTTCTTTTTTAAACAGTTGTCCAAAATATGAATATTCCTGATAGCCACACATCAAAGAGATTTCCTTTAAAGTCAGGGATTCTCCTTCATATTCCGATCTTTCAATCATTTTTTTTGCCCGATGCAGACGTACGTGCTTCAAAAAATTAAAAATACTTTCTCCGGTCTGTTTTTTAAACAGATCACATAAATACGTCTCTGTAAGAAAAAATTCTGCAGCCAGTTTTTTCAAAGAAATATTTTCTGCCAAATGTTCATATAAATAAAGCTGTACATCTCCTGCCGAAGATACTTTTGCCGAACATGTACCATAAGGAAAACGAAAGCCTCCATTTAAAGAGGCCTGTGCTTCCTTAAATAGCTGTTTGGCATTTAAAAAATCACAGGCCGGACGACTAATACCAATCTTCAAAGGAAGCTCCAGAGAAAGTTCATGAATTAAAAGGCCTCTGTAGCTTCCGATTTGTACCTCCCCTAATATTTTCAGCTCATTGCGCACCGAATAAAAAACTTCAGCGCTTTCTGCCAGCAGAAGCCAACATCCCCCCGTTTTTTCCGGATATACCGGAAAATATGGGTTTTCAGGATCAATGGAAAGAATATTTTCCAAAGGCTTATGCTTTACATTTTGAACCAGCTTTTGATGGATCGTATAGGCCATTTTTTCAACGGCCCTGGATTCCAAGGGCTTTAAAACATAATCTAGTAAAGCCAGACGAATCGCCTCACGGGCAATCTCAAAATCAGCATAAGCGCTGACAATAGCCCCTACAATTTCTGGATTTATCTCGTATAATTTCTGATACAGCTGTATACCGCTCATATCCGGCATACGAATATCTGTAATCACCGCATCCGGATGAAATTCCCGGGCCCAAATCAGCGCCTCTTGTCCACACCCACATCTGGCCACAATGTCAAAGCCCATGGCCTTCCAGTCAATGATCTCTTCCAGGCCAATCAGTGCCCATGGTTCATCATCCACAAGCATGAGCTTAAAATTTCCCTCCAAATTTTTCACACTCCCACACTTTATCCTAATATATTTATATCCTGTTTATCACAAATCATATGTTTACACCTTATCATTTCAAACAGCAGCTTACAACTAAATATATTTTTTCCGAATAATTTGCAAAACCTCTGGTAACTTTGTCGATTTTGTATTATGATAATATAGAATTTAAGCAGAAATTTCAGGAGGATTATTGATCTATGGAGTACACAATTTCCAACGGTGCCATTAACCTGATGGTTGTCGGTGCCACATACAGTCTGGTACTGCCTCTGCTGCTGTGTGTCATTTTCAAAAAGCGTTTCAAGGCACATCTGAAACCATTCTTTTTAGGAATGCTGACCTATCTGGCATTTTCATTTTTCCTGGCCAATATTTTAAATGGCCTGATTCTGCAATTTATAGACGCAGACAGCCTTTCCACGCCGCTGTTGTTTATACTTTTGCTGTTCAGTCAGGCAATCGTGGCTGTCATTGCTCAGGTCGGCAAATACTATTCCATTCATATTTTGAAAAATGATCCCAAACCAGACAAGTATGCCCGCCGTGGCGATGCCCTGGAGTTTGGCACAGGCTTTGCAGGGCTGGAAGCAGTGATGACCATTGGCGTAACCATGACATCCTATATCATGTACGCCAGTATCATTCTTGGCGGAAATGTTCAGAGCATGCTCGATAGCTACACCGGTGCCGATGCCGCTCAGATTCAGGGTATTTTTGAAACACTGTCAACCACACCTGTATCAAATTATGTGGCTGTCATCCTTCAGGGAGTGGCAATGATTCTGTTTCAGCTGGCTTCCACTCTGCTTGTGTATCGGGCCGTGTATGGTGAAAATGACAAGGCTTACTTCAGGCTGGCAATTGTTTTCCACATCATCATGGTTGTTCCCGGCTGCATTATCAATGCCGGACTGATCAAAAGCATTTGGTTTGAAACAATCCTCACGCTTGTCTTTGGTATCGCCTCTCTTGTCTATGCTTATGATAAAATCAAAGAATATGAAAAGAAGTATGTCAAAGATATGCTGGGAACAAAAAAAGGCAAAAAAATTATTCATTTAAAATAATCTATGGAGGTGCTTATGAGACATTTAATCAGCCCACTGGATTTTTCCGTGGAAGAAACTGAGAAACTTTTGCTTCTGGCAGAAGATATCGCTAAGGATCCGTCAAAATATTCCGAAGTGTGTAAAGGCAAAAAGCTGGCCACCCTTTTTTATGAACCAAGTACAAGAACCCGTTTGAGCTTTGAAGCTGCGATGCTCAATCTGGGCGGAAGTGTTCTGGGCTTTTCCAGTGCAGACTCCAGTTCTGCCGCAAAGGGAGAAAGTGTTGCAGATACCATTCGCGTTATTTCCGGTTATGCCGACATTGCAGCCATGCGTCATCCAAAGGAAGGTGCCCCTTATGTGGCCTCCCTGCATTCCACAATCCCTGTGATTAATGCCGGTGACGGCGGTCATCAGCATCCGACACAGACATTGACTGACCTTTTAACGATCCACTCCCTTAAAGGCCGTCTGGATAACCTGACCATCGGTCTGTGCGGTGACTTAAAATTCGGACGTACGGTTCACTCCCTGATTAATGCCCTTGTCCGTTATCCCAATATCCGTTTTGTCATGATCTCTCCGGAAGAATTACGGATTCCAACCTACATCCGCAAAGAAGTCCTGGAAGATAAGGGCATTCCCTTCAAAGAAGTGGAAGTTCTGGAAGATGTAATGCCTGAACTGGATATTCTTTATATGACCCGTGTGCAGAAGGAGCGTTTCTTCAATGAAGAAGATTATATCCGCTTAAAAGACCGCTATATCCTTGATCCGGCCAAAATGACCTATGCCCGGGAGGATATGCTTGTGCTTCATCCACTGCCCCGTGTCAATGAAATCTCTGTGGAAGTCGATAAAGATCCTCGGGCCGCTTATTTTAAACAGGCGCAGTTTGGTGTTTATGCCCGAATGGCATTGATTATGATTTTATTGGAGGTGGGTTTATGTTAAGTATCAGCGGTATCGATGAAGGATATGTAATTGACCATATTCAGGCCGGAAAAAGCATGGATATCTACAAGTACCTGAAATTGGAAAAACTGGACTGCCAGATTGCCATTATCAAAAATGCCACAAGTAACAAAATGGGCAAAAAAGATATCATCAAAATCCAGGGTGAACTGGATCTGGATCTGGACATTTTAGGTTTTATCGATAATCATATTACAGTAAATGTGATTTCCGGCGGAAAAATTGTGGAAAAGAAAAATCTGAAACTGCCACAGACCGTGACCAATGTAATTAAGTGTAAAAATCCCCGCTGTATTACATCTATTGAGCAGGAGCTGCCCCATGTATTCAAACTGACAGATGCAGCAACCCGTACATATCGATGTGTTTACTGTGAAGAAAAATTCTCAAGTAAGTAATCCAATCAAGTAAGTAATCCAATCAAATAAGTCATTCATAAAAACGCTTGCCATGTCTGCTTAGAAGTATGCAGCCATGACAAGCGTTTTTTAATCATTTGGCAATAATGTGTGCTGTAAACCATGTACCTTATAACTGGTACACTCTGACTTTTTTAACTTCCGGCATATCTCCAATGACAATCCGCTGACGTTCGTCACCGTTTAATACCCTGCCCCGCTTCCACTGGCTGTTTTCAAAATGCCCTTCTTCTGCGGACAGAATTTGGGCGGCTGCCCGTTCGCTGCCCTTTGGATAAAATGTAAACTTATAATGGGTTCCAATACATAAAAACTCATCCTGGTCCAGTTCAATGATCATGCCTGCAGCCACCGGATGATGGGCTTCCTTACGGTCATAGCCCACGAGCACATCGTATTTTTCAAAATGCAGATACGTACCCAGATCATTTTCATTCCGTTTAATAAAGCTTTGGAGATGCGCCGTATTTCTGTACTTCATGTATATGGACTCCATATTTTCCATGATCTCATAACTTTTTGCCAGATAGGGGGCCGTACCGGTCCCGTCCATGGCGGTACCGTCGATGTTTAAAAGCATAAGCACTTCAAAAGGAATCTTATCCAGTGTCTCAGGGTCTGCCTGTAAATCCTCAATGCCAAAAGGCGATATGCCAATCGCATTATGACGGCCAAAGGCATAAAAAACAAAGGACGCGCAGGACGGATCCTTCCGTATTTCAGGGATAAATAATGGATTGCCTGCATCTGCATATTCATCGATCACATCTGCCGTATCCGGCACATAAATATCTGGCGCCAGGCAAAACAGAGACGGCGCAGCCAGACGCCATATTCTGGACACTTTCATCACAGGTCCGCCGCAAGGATAGGTTCCGGGGCGGAACGGATACTGCCACAGCCACGCATTCACATAAAATGGCAACGGGTATTCTGCCTTTCCGGCCTGTGCAATCTTTTCCACAGCCTGCCCGTAGGACCATGCCATAAAATATTCCGGACCATCTCCGCCAAAAGCCTGTTCCCAGGTTCCGGATACATGGAATTCTCTGGAAACTGCATCAGGAACTTGTGCACCGTAGCCTGTTTCACCAGCCTGAGAATAATCCCTCATTGCACCTAAAATACCCATCTCATTTTCAATCTGCACAAATATAACCGTATTTTCCTGGGCATCGACTTCATAAATATACGCCATCAGCCTTGCAAAGGCCCTGGCATCTGCCGCCACAGCAGCCTCGCACAAAGGTGAAATAATATTCAAAGGTTTATGCCAGGCATCTCTGACTCTGAAATATTTGTCAGTATCCTGCTTTACCCATGCGGGAACATAATTTGATTCTGAATTTTTCCAAAGTCCAAACCATAAAATAACCAGATGCATCTTCTCTCTTCTGGCCTGGTCAATCAATCCTCTGACGATAGAAAAATCAAAACAGCCTTCTTCTGGTTCAATGGTCTCCCATGCTACCGGCAAAACCACGGTATTCATATGCAGCCCTTTTAAACATGGCCATACATTTTTCTCCATATATTCCAGGCTGGACGAGCTGGAATTATGAAGTTCTCCGCCCCTGACCAAAAACGGACGGTCCTTGACAAACAAAGTTTTTACCCCATGATCATCTCTGATTTCAGGTATATTCCCCATAAAAAAATCCTCCTTTAATATCAGCCGTTTTTTAACCGCCGTATTTTTCTTTGACTGTAAGTATATTAATATGTTAATATGTTTTTATTCCGGAATCAATCGAATAATTTTTAGATTACATATAATTATATTGATCTTATTATATATCAAAGGAGAAGGTTATGAAACAATTTATATTTACAGATTATCAGAAATGTCATCTGGATTTTCCCTTTGTTTTAAGGGGTGTAGGTATTCATCATATGCAGGAACCTATTCACAGACCAAAAGGGCTTCCCCTTTATCAATGGATCCTATGCACCGCCGGCCGCGGAAACATGATTCTTGGTGGACACGAATATGAAATACAGCCTGGACAGGGGATGTTTCTGCACCCGGATATCGGACACAGCTATTCAGCCTGTGATCTGCCCTGGACCGTCCATTTTATTACCTTTGACGGTTTTGCAGTCAAGCAGCTGCTTAAAAACAGCCCTTTAGCCAATTCAGGGGTTTTTACGCTGGAAAACCCTCCGGCCTTTGAACAGTATCTGGATCGGGTAACCGCGGTTCCCGGAGATTCTACCCTTGTATCCTGCTGCAGTTACTCTCAGCTGCTTTATGAAATGCTGCTTTATCTTGTGTTACATACAACCGGTGAAAACGGTTCGGCTGTCACAGCCGGTCATCACCGCCTCACACCGGTTATACGCTATATTGAAAATCACTTTGATACCCCTCTGACGCTGGACGAACTGGCCGGTGTATGCGGTCTTTCCGGAGAATACCTGTGTCATTTATTTAAATCCACCATTGGGGTACGAATTTTTGATTACATTAATCAGGTCCGTATCCGGCACAGCAAGGAAATGCTGTTGGAAATGAAAGAATTTCCGGCCAGAACCGTTGGCCTGCTCTGCGGCTTTGATGATGCCAGTTATTTCGGCAAAACCTTCAAACGTTATGAAGGAATGACCCCCGGAGAATTCCGAAGTATCCACGGCCTGTAATGGCTGCTGCTTTTACAGGCCAGTGTCTGATCTGGGATTTCCGTCTTTGTCAAACCTTCGTTTCAGCGCCCGTTCGGTCATATAAATGGTCCACAGCATCCACAAAATTTGAGCAGCTTCCACGGCCAGCCCTGTATTTCCAATCACACTGTCCTTTTTTCCAATTGTAACCGCCAGGACCGCCAGGGACAGAACAAGAACCACTGAGCCCGTCTTCTGACACAGCCGCCCCCAATACAAATGTGCAAAGTTCCAGGTAGCCCGGTTTTTCATGGACATCGACGACCGGTAGCCATACATACAGTTAATGTCTGTTGGTGGATTTTTTCTAAACCGGGCGCCAAAAACTGTCAGTGATACCGGGATCAGCATCACACATACAAGCATAAATATCCAAAATCCCAGATTTTCCATAAAATCCCATCCCTATATTAAGAAATACGTTCTTTATTTTCCCGTACAACCTGGGCAATAAATGCTTCCGTGGACATGGTTGTCAGCTGGGAATCATTTCTGCTTCTGACAGTTACATTGCCGGCTTCAGCCTCCTTTGCCCCCAAAACAAGCATATAAGGTACCCTGTCAACCTGCACGGCCTCCCGGATTTTGTAACCGACTTTTTCATTGCGGTCGTCAAGAACGCAGCGGATACCGGCATTTTTCAGAGCCGTGTAAACACTTTGGGCATATTCCAGATTTTTATCGGATACAGGCAGGACTTTCACCTGTACAGGGGAAAGCCATACCGGGAATTTTCCTGCATAATGCTCGATTAAAATACCAAGGAAACGTTCAATAGAACCATAAACCACCCGGTGAATCATAATCGGCCGCTGTGGCTGACTGTTTTCATCAATGTATTCTGCTTCAAAATTCTGAGGCAACTGGAAATCCAGCTGAATTGTGCCGCACTGCCATGTCCTTCCAATCGAGTCTTCCAGATGAAAATCTATCTTTGGTCCGTAAAAAGCACCATCGCCTTCGTTAATTACATACTCGAGTCCCAGGTCATCCAGAGCCTGACGCAGACCGTTTGTTGCCTCTTCCCAGTCCTCATCACTGCCCATGCTGTCTTCAGGACGTGTGGAAAGTTCTACATGGTATTTAAAGCCAAACTTTGTATAAACCTCATCAATCAGCCGCACAACGCCTTTAATCTCATCAGGAATCTGAGCCTTTGTCATAAAAATATGGGCGTCATCCTGCGTAAAGCAGCGTACCCGAAACAGACCGTGAAGCGCTCCTTTAAGCTCATGTCGGTGAACAAGTCCCAGTTCTCCGCACCTAAACGGCAGTTCCCTGTAAGAATGAGGCCTGCTCTTGTAAACAAGCATACCGCCAGGACAGTTCATAGGCTTAATCGCAAAATCATGTTCATCGATCACCGTGGTATACATATTATCTCGATAGTGATCCCAATGCCCGGATGTTTCCCAAAGACTACGGTCCAAAATCATAGGTGTGGAAACCTCGATATAACCTTCTCTTGTATGAATCTCTCTCCAGTAATCAATCAGCGCATTTTTTATAATCAGACCATTATTTAAAAAGAATGGAAAACCTGGTCCGGCATCATTTGTCATAAACAGGTTCATCTCTTTACCGATTTTACGGTGATCTCTTTTGGCAGCTTCTTCCATAAGTTTTAAATGCGCTTCCAGCTCTTCGTTGGTTCTAAAGGCTATACCGTTGATTCTTGTAAGCATCTTGTTATTTTTGTCTCCCCGCCAGTATGCACCGGACTGCTGGGTAATTTTAAAAGCTTTCAGTGCTTTTGTATAGGTCAGATGCGGTCCCACACACATATCTATATACTCACCCTGCTGGTAAAAGCTGATAACTGCATCTTCTGGAAGATCATCAATGTGTTCCAGCTTATACTTTTCCTGGCGTTCTTCCATCAGTTTCTTAGCATCCGTCCTGGGTAAAACAAAGGAACGAATCGGCAGATTTTCCTTACAGATTTTGTGCATCTCTTTTTCTATCCTGGCCAAATCCTCATCGGAAAGTTTTTGATCTCCAAGATCCACATCATAATAAAAGCCATGTTCCGTAGCCGGTCCATAGGCAAAGTCTGCCTGTGGATAAAGTCTTTTTATAGCCTGAGCCATAATATGCGCGGCTGTATGCCGAATCACATGAATCTCTTCGTCCGCCGGACATTCACCGACAGTACTGTCATTATACATTACTTTCATCATCATTTCTCCTTACCATCTTAAATAATAAAGGCACCCACTAAACGCTTTAACGTTTAAGGGTGCCTGTACGCACGGTTCCACCTTAATATTTAACTTATCTGCCGGTAACGCAGGCTGACGGTAATGCTTGCTTTCTCGCACTACAGCTCCAGAGGGGTACCTGATTTATAAATCTGTCCGACGTTTTCAGCCATGCCGTCAAATCTCTGTGCAGATCCGTCATAAACCGGCTTCTCTTTCCATGCTTTGTTTTTTATTGTAATATTTAAAAAAACATCTGTCAAGAGCTTTATTGAACGGAATTTTCACATTCCCTGAGAATATCCATAAATTCCTTACCGGTAATCGTCTCCTTTTCCAGAAGATAACTGGCTGCCCGGTCCAATACCACTTTATTCTCTCGAAGAATACGAAGAGCTGTGGCATAAGCATCCTCAATGGTTTTACGGACAATCTCATCGGCTCTGGCCATGGTTTCATCGGAACAGGTCTTTACAGGCCGGCCATCCATATACTGGCTGCCCGGCAGTTCCAGCCCCATCATTCCAAATTCCATGGACATTCCGTACATGGTTACCATTTTTCTGGCAAGATCCGTAGCTTTTTCGATGTCATTGGAAGCACCGGTTGTCACAACGCCAAACTGGACTTCCTCCGCTGCACGGCCGCCGACTAAGGTTACAATTTCCTGAATCATCTCAGGTTTTTTCATCAGGAATCGCTCTTCCTCTGGCATCTGCATCGTATACCCCAAAGCACCCGAAGTTCTTGGAATAATGGTAATCTTTTGAATCGGTTGGGTATCTGTCTGCTTTGCGGCCACAAGCGCATGGCCAATTTCATGATAAGCGACCGTTGTCCGCTCTTCTTTGCTCATAATATGATTCTTTCGCTGCTGTCCGGCAATAATCACCTCAACAGACTCGAATAAGTCTTCCTGAGAAATAAATTTACGGTTAAAACGAACCGCCCGAAGGGCAGCCTCGTTAATAATATTTGCCAGATCCGCCCCTGAAGCCCCTGATGTAGCCAGCGCAATCTCCTCCAGGTCCACTGTATCATCCAGGCGCACCCTTCTGGCATGAACCTTTAAAATATCTATACGTCCCTGTTTATCCGGCTGAGTCACGCTGATGGTACGGTCAAACCGTCCCGGACGTCTCAGTGCCTTATCAAGCACTTCCGGACGGTTTGTAGCAGCCAGCACCACAATAGCCTTTGTGTCGTCAAAACCGTCCATCTGAGTCAGCAGCTGATTTAAGGTCTGCTCCCGCTCATCATTGCCTCCGATCTGATTATCCCTGCTCTTTCCGATGGCATCGATTTCATCGATAAATACAATACAGGGTGCCTTTTCTTCTGCCTGCTTAAAAAGATCACGGACACGGGAAGCACCCATACCTACAAACATCTCCACAAAATCTGAACCTGAAATAGAGAAAAATGGGACACCGGCCTCACCAGCTACAGCTTTCGCCAAAAGGGTTTTACCTGTTCCCGGCGGTCCCACAAGAAGAGCCCCCTTCGGAAGCTTGGCTCCAATCTCTGTATATTTTTTTGGATCATGAAGATAATCGACGATTTCCATCAAAGATTCCTTAGCCTCGTCCTGACCTGCCACATCTTTAAAGGTAATACCTGTTCCGTTCTGGACATAAACTTTCGCATTACTTTTTCCCATGCCGCCCATACCGCCGCCCATCTTGCCCATAAGCTTACGGCTCATAAACGACATCAGCCACCAAATCAGAAGCAGAGGAAGCACCCACGACAAAAGCATACTGATAATCGGGGATGTCTGTGTAGGGATAGAGACACCGGTCTCCACATCATTTTCCCGTAAAATTCCCATAAGTTCTGTATCATTGGCAACATAACCGGTATAGTAATAAACACCAAAAGGATTCCCGGCATCCGATTTGGCTTTAATGGTAATCTGACCATTACTCTGGTCAATATCCACGGCTTCAACCTTGCCGTTTTCCACCATATCAATAAACTGAGAATAGGAAATCTCCTTTTCCTCATTCCCCATGATACGAACAAATAGGCCGTTTAAGAGCATCGTCACCAAAAGTCCGATAATGACATAAATAATAATTCTGTCAAATCTGGGTGCACCGCCGCCTGCAGGGCCTCCGCTACTTCCTGGTCCGCCGGCAGGCCCCTGATTACGGTCACCGCCGGCATTTTTCATATTCAATCCGTTATGATCATCTTTATCTCCCATGCAAATTCCTCCTGTAATGGTATCAGTGTTTTCAAGGATACATTGTTAGCACTCTGATTTATAGAGTGCTAATCCTGATTTAATCATAACAGCTTCTCGGTTTTTTTCAAGACTTTTTTTCAAATTTTATAAACCTTTTATATTCCCCAAGTCATCCATCCCTTTAAAGCTCTTTGGCTGTAAATATATGGCTGCTGACTCTGTAAAGGGCAGCTAAAACAGCCAGTATAAATACCGGCAGCCCGATCATCACTGCAGCCAAAAAGCCCCGGGTAATCTCAATTCCAAAAAATGACATGGCTGCCAAAATTCCCATAATCATAAAAGCAGGAATAACAAATGCCACAAAAGAAAGCATTCTGGATTTTTCGGCTCCGAATTTAAACAGCAAAGGAATGGACAGGCCGCCAAAAAACATGGCAATAAAAAAACCAAATACACTGCCCCCTAAAAGCGCCAATAGTTCCTCACCGACAGATGCATCAAATCTTCCAAAGACGATTCCGCCAGCAACACCAAAGATCAGGCCTGTCAATACACCAAACCCACAAAAAATCCCAAGAGTCATAAATTTAGCCAGAACATAGTGCTTACGGCTTACCGGCATAATCATTGCATAACGTTCCCATTTACAGTTTTCATCAAAACTAAATGTAGTCATAATCATCATACTGTAAAGAATCGTATTGGTCACCACATAAGAAAGGGGTTCGCCTGCAGGAATCAAAATAAATACAAAGACAAGGCTTAACAGCAGCATGGATTTAATGTTATGGCAGATATTATACAGATCTTTTAATATCATACTTTTCATTATCTTTGGTCTCCTTTCACATAAATCAACATCATCTCATCAATCGTTGCATCATCCACAACTACATTTTTATATTTATGGGCCGCATTTTCTTTGTCAGCCACAAGAATTTCCCACTGATAATCCATCCGCCGGCAGGCCAGTATATCTCCGGGATCAACCCTTGAATAAAAATCTCTGCCACATCGGATAATCCCGTATCGATAAATCAGCTCATCCTTTGGACAGCACAGCTGCATATGCCCTTTATGAATAAACGTTATATAGTCTGCTACCTTTTCAAGATCCGAGGTTATGTGGGAAGACATGAGAATTGAATGATCCTCGTCCTGCACAAAATCCAGGAACACATCCAGAAGATCATCCCGTTTTACCGGATCCAGACCACTGGTCGCTTCATCCAGAATCAAAAGCTTTGGTTTGTGGGCCAAAGCAGCGGTAATAGAAAACATCATCTTCATTCCTTTAGAAAAGGTTTTGAGTTCCTTATGTAACGGCAATTCAAAAACATTCATATAATGCATGAAGCATTGATGATCCCATTGTCTGTAGGCTGGTTTTAACATTTTTTCAATTTTATCCGGAGTCAGTGTATCATAAAAATTGCTGCCGTCAAAAACAACACCAATATCCTCTTTTATCGAGTCATGTCCATCCAATGGTTTCCCCCAGAATGTAATTTTGCCTGCATCCGGCTTAATCAGGCCCAAAATGGAATGAATTGTTGTACTTTTTCCGGCTCCGTTTTCACCAATCAGCCCCATAATACAGCCTTTAGGCAGTTCAAAGGAAATATTGTCCAGTTTGAAATCCTTGTACGCTTTGGTCAGGTTTTCCACCTTCAAAATCTCATTCACTTCTTATTCCTCCCCATCATAAAATAATGTCAGCAACTCAATCAGCTTTTCCAGGCTTATACCGCCGGCTCGGGCAATCAAAGCCGCCTGTTCCAAATGTTCTTCCGCCTGACGTTGCTGTTCTTCAATATAAAATTCCCTGTTAGACGCCGAAATAAAACTGCCCCGACCGACTGTTGTTTCGATAAAACCGTCTCTTTGTAAATCTTCATAAGCCTTTTGAACCGTAATTACACTGATATGCAGCGATTTGGCCAATGATCGCATTGACGGTATTGGATCTCCTGTTTTAAGCACGCCACTCATCACCATGGCCTTGATCTGCCCTGTAATCTGTTCATAAATAGGCTTACTTGTATTACTGCTTATGATAATGTCCACACATGTTCATTCCTTTCTGGCTATATACATCCTTTATTCCAACATGTCATATAATGTACTTATTTAATAAGTACATTATATGACATTCAAGTACATTAGTCAATGTATGATAACTAAAATTTATTAAAAGATATCCAATGATTCCATATTAGAATACCGAGTTCCAGAATTTGAATAGACGCCTGAAAAATTAAGTGCTATAGTTATCTTTATAAGACAGGTTCATTCAGACCTGTCCACATGGAGGAGGTTCTAAAAATGAATATGATACAAAACAGTCAAACCCAACATTTCCCTCGATTTTCCCCAGCGAATTATACAAACCAGAATCTGACAATCAACGGACAGACGGTTCGATATCGGATGTACAGCAACTTAAGCTATACAGCCTTCCCGGCTGATCCTAACTATCAGTATATGAATCTTTACATTCCCCAGGCTTATTATGAAAATCACACAATTAACGGCTACACAGCCCAAACCGCGCCCATTTTTCTGCCGAATACCGTCGGCGGATATGCACCTGCACGTCCAGCTGTTGTAGGTTATGAGCCTTTCAGAGAGGAACCCATCGCCAACGCTGCATTTACCGCACTTTTGAAGGGTTATGTCGTTGCAGCTGCCGGAGTCAGAGGCCGGGGACTGACCGATAAAAACGGTCGTTTTACAGGCTGTGCGCCGGCCTGTATCCTTGATCTCAAGGCAGCCGTTCGTTATCTGCGCCATATTAAGGATGAGATTCCCGGGGATACAGATAAAATCATTTCTAACGGAACCAGTGCCGGTGGTGCCCTCAGTGCACTGTTAGGGGCCACCGGAAATCATCCGGACTATGACCAGGCCCTTAAAGCTATGGGCGCTGCAAATACACAAGACCATATTTTTGCCGCATCCTGCTACTGTCCCATCACCAATCTGGACCATGGCGACATGGCTTATGAATGGATGTTTCATCATGAACACAGCTTTCACGCACTGCGTCCCTGCGTAGATGAAAGCGGCTTTCATCTTGAAACCGTAAATGGTCAGTTAAATGAACACCAAATTGCACTTTCCCAAGACATACGGCGTCGATTTCCCGCCTATCTAAACAGCCTCCGTCTGACAGACAAAACGCAGAAGCTGACACTGGATGAAAACGGTGATGGCAGCTTTAAGGACTATATTCAAAACCAGGTTACAAAAGCCGCCAGACAGGCCGTTAAAAACGGCCAGGATCTTTCCGGCCTTTCGTGGATCACATGGACCGATGGGCTTCCCTCATCTATAGATTTTGACGGCTATGTGTCCTTTATCACTCGAATGAAGCCTGTCTTTGCTTTTGATGACCTTGAAATGAATACTCCTGAAAATGAACTTTTCGGTACACCCGATATTAAATGCCGTCATTTTTCCCGTGATATCAGTGATTTAGATCCCAAAGGCCCCATGGCCGACAGCATGACAATTAAAATGATGAATCCCATGAATTATATTGATGATCCGGCTGCCCATACGGCCGCTCACTGGCGCATTCGTCATGGCTGCGCCGACAGAGATACCGCCCTGCCTATTCCTGTCATGTTAGCCAAAGTTTTGGAAAAGCACGGTGCCGATGTGGACTTTGCCCTTCCATGGGGAATCCCCCATTCCGGTGATTATGATCTTGATCTGCTGTTTGACTGGGCAGACCGGATATGTAAGGATACGATCAAAAATACCAAGTCATCCTGAAAATAATAAATCATCCCAAAATATAAATCTTGGATAAAAAAATCGTTTGGGAGAACATAAACCCGCGTTCTCCCAAACGATTTTTATTCTTTAGATGGAATTTTCATTTATTTTCCTCAGCTTTTTCATCTTTTTTCTGCCGTGATTTCACAATAAAAAGCCCGATGCCAAACAGAAGGACAAAAATAGAAATAAACTGTGATGTTGACAGAGCGCCAACAGAACCTCGAACAAGATCACCTCTGAAAAATTCGAGGATAAAACGGCCGATACTGTAAAAAATCAAGTACAGCGCACTGATTCTTCCGGGAATTTTATTTTTTCCGGACAGCCAGACAAGAATGGCAAAATGAAGAAAATCCAGTCCACTGGAAATCAGCTGGGTCGGCACAAGAGGAACCCCGTTAGGGGCATAGCTGGAATTGGTAAATGTAATGGCACACCAGCTGGTCGTCTCCCGGCCGTAACAGCAGCCGGCCAGAAAGCAGCCAATCCTTCCAAACCCCTGAGCCAGAGCAATCGACGGAACCACAATATCCAGATACTTCCAAAACTCCAGCTTTTTTACCCGGCAATAGATATATCCGGCCAATATACCGGCAATAATACCGCCATAAACAACAAAGCCATCAGAAATATTTTTAATCACCAGCGACGGATCTGCAATAATCTCATCAATAATCGTTATATAATATAATAACTTAGCACCTATGATACCGCTTAAAACCCCCCAGATCAGCAGAGGAAAAATATGATTTTCATCAAGGCCGTTTCTTTTGGCTCTGAATTCAGACATCAAATACGCCGAAATCACACCGATCGCAATCATCAGGCCATAGCCGTAAATTGTTATGTTACCAATGGTCAATAATTCGTTTTTCATATATCATACTCTTTCTATTCAGGCCGAAAAGGGCCTTCTATTTTTAGATTATCTTGCCTTTTTCAGAATTTCTTTCAGTTCATCTACTGTAAAATGATACTTTTTGCCACAGAAATGGCAGTTGACCTCAATCGGTTCCTGATCATCAATCATAGCCTGAATTTCATCCTTCCCAATACTGATAATGACTTTTTCCACCTTATCCTTACAGCAGTCACAGTAAAATCTGGTCGGAATTTTATCCATGATCTCATAATCCAATCCTGAAACCAGTCTGGCCAGCATCGATTCCGGCGTTTCTCCGGCTTCCAGCATCTGAGTGACCGAAGGCAGACCTTTAAGATTTTCCTCCAGCTGAGCAATCACCGACTCCTGAGCAAAAGGAAGGAGCTGTATAATAAACCCGCCGGCCTGCTTAACCGTATTATCTTTCTCCATAAGTACCCCAAGAGCTACACTGGAATTAACCTGTTCGCTGGTGGCAAAATAGTAAGTCAGATCTTCTGCGATTTCGCCGGACACAAGCTGGGTCTGCCCCACATAGGGCTCCTTTAATCCCATATCTTTGATCACACTCAACACACCCAGATCCAGGGCTCCGCCCACATCCAGCTTGCCATAGGCGTTTGGAGGAAGCATCACATCCGGCTGATTCACATAGCCTTTCACATTGGCCGATGAATCTGCAGTTACCGTCAAACCGCCAATAGGGCCGCTGCACTGAATCTGCAGTGTTAATTTATCATTTTCGCCTTTCTGCATACTGCCCATCATGGCTGCCGCCGTCAAAAGCCGCCCCAGTGCCGCCGTTGCTACCGGACTTGTATTGTGAGCCTGTCTGGCTTCCTCCACAAGTTCTTTTGTTGTTGCGGCAAAAATCCGAACCTGATGGCCCGCCGCTGTTGCTCTTACAATATAATCAGACATTAGATCACCTTTTCTTTCCTTTTTCTCTGGCAATAATATACATACGCTCGCTGTTGTCTCTGACCGGATTTTTTGTGAATGCATCATAAGCTGCCACAAATTCCATTCCCGCCTGCTCAATCAGAGATTTAACGTCTTCAAGGGTATACGCCTTCTGATAATGGGTTTCCTTAAAGCGCACAAAATACTCCCCGCCGTAATCATCCTGTACCCCGCAGTCCTCGTCTTCTTCATCCCGAACAAAAATGCTCAGCTCATATTCATTAATCTGCTGATCCTCATAGTAATAATTATCCCATATAAAACTGCAGTCCTCCCGATTTTCCGCAATGGTATTCTGCCCCAGCAGTTCCCGGTATTTATAGACCGTATTCATATCAAATATAAATATTCCTCCAGGATCCAAATAATTATTAACCAGTCTAAAAACCGTGCACAGTTCCTCAGGCTCCAGAATATAGTTCATACTGTCGCATATACTGATGACGGCACTAACAGTTCCGTAAAGCTCAAAAGCACGCATGTCCTGAAGTAAATATAAAATATCCATATCTTCATCCATGGCCTTTTCTCTGGCAATCATAAGCATTTCCTCGGAATTATCAACCGCAATCATATCATAGCCGTCACCGGCCATAAGCCTTGTCATATTACCTGTTCCACAGCCCAAATCCAGCACCAGTCCGCCGCAGATACCATAGTCTTCCAAAAGGGACTTCACATAGGCATACCACTGTTCATAAGGAATATTATCCATAAATGTGTCATAAACCTGGGCAAAGGCACCATAACTGCCGTATCCCTTTACGCTTTTCACAGGCTTCACCTCATTCGTTAGTCTTTTTACTCTACAGTAGTCAATTATACGAAAGCCTGCACGTTTTGTCTATTAAATTTTTTGTGAACAAGGCCTGAAACAGCATCGATGATGACTTTATATCGGCCAGTGCTTTGCAGAGACTGTAACTTTACATTGTATCCCCTTTGTACCGATGGTATAATACTAAAAAAACCGCTGACTGCATATTCAGCGGCACGGAGGAACTGCTATGAACAATTTTGCGGATAAATTATCCATTCATTCGGATGATGACTTTAATGCCCGGCTGCATACCATCCGCCAGGCTGTGGTCAAAGCCCATCCTGTGGTCCATCATATCACAAATTTTGTCACCATATATCAGTGTGCACGAATAACCGCCTTTTTCGGCGCAGCACCGATTATGGCCTTTGCCAGAAATGATGCCCCTTCGGTGACCGCCAGAGCCGATGCCCTTGTAATCAATACCGGAACCCTTAATGACGAATTTATCCACGCCATTCCCAAATCTCTGACCATCGCCGAAAAATCCGGTATTCCGGTAGTTTTGGATCCGGTAGGTACCGGCCTGTCTGACTACCGCGCACATTTTGTGTCAGAACTTTTAAGTCATTATCATATTGATGTGCTTCGCTGCAACAGCGCCGAGCTGTTTTCACTTTGCGGCCGCAGTGCCCAGGCCCGGGGAATTGACGGAGCCCTTGATACACTTGCTCCCCCTGAGATCACCTCGGTCGTCATGGAAGCCGCCCAAAAATATGGCTGCACCATCGCCTGTACAGGCGCCGTGGATTATATCAGTGACGGCAGCAAAACATTGAAGCTTTCCAGAGGCAGCAGCCTGCTTCCAAAGCTTGTCGGCACGGGCTGCACTGTAAACTCCCTAATCGGAGCCTGTCTGCCGGTGTGTCAGACACCGGCCGATGCAGCGGCCGCAGGTATTCTGGCCATGTGTCTGGCCTCTGAATCAGCCCAGGCCAGACTGGAACACCCCGGACAGCTGGGAAGCTTTGAAACCTATCTTCTGGACAGTATCGCAAGCCTGTAAATTCAAAAAATGGAATCCAAAAGCGAGCCGAAAAACATACCCTAAAAATCTCATGTTTCTCGGCTCATTTTTTATTTTTAACGCTTTTTCTCTGCTTTTTTCCTGCTTGTCATTAAACCGCCGATCCGGCCAGTCTCACGGGCCGTCAGGCCGCCCCAGCCATCGGTCATCACACGCTCAAATAACCCCAGCTCGGCGGCAATTTCAAATTTCATTTTCTCATCCGGTGTCAAGTTTTTTAAATCAATTTTCTTTTCTTTTTTCCTGGTCATCCTTTTCCGCTCCTTTTGCTGTGTTTTTCAAAAGTATCGGCGGAAATAAAAATTTTATTCAATTAAAGCATATTTTTTCAGCAGCCTAAACAGAGAATTTTAATCAACCCGCAGCACTTTTCCAATACCCATGGCATAGATCAGCTTTTCTTTCACTGAAAGCCCTGTGCTCTGATGAATCGCCATGCCATAATAATCCAGCTGTTTTCTGTATTTTTCCACAAGACACTGCCCCTCATCCGGTACATAATCGGTTTTATAGTCCACAATCACCACCTGGCCGTCCTCTACAAACCAGGCATCTACAATTCCCTGAATCAGAATCGTCTCATTTTCCGTCTGACCAGGAATCACATCACAGGCACGAACACCGATTACAAACTGACTTTCCCGGTGAAGCTGCCCCGCTTGATCCGCCAGAAGCATTCGTCGCGCCAATTCTGATTTTGCAAACCGATAAATCGGCCATGGATGAACCAATGATCTGGCTTCCTCAGTCAGCCACTGTCCCCTTACAAGATCAGAAAGGAATCGATTAACATCTTCAGGACTGTGAATCGTGGATAAATCGATTTTCTCCATAACCTTATGAACGGCAATACCTCTTAATGCCGCCTGTCCTGTGCCGGACGCTGTCCCGGAATATTTGTCTTCCGGTTCGCCTGTATCTGGATTCTCTTTGTTTCGGATCTCCATATATTGTGACTCTGTTTCAGCTTTCCATACATCTGCAAGATGATAGGTATCCTGGTCATCCATAAACTGTCCCGGCTGTTTAAGCTGGGATACAGTCATTTTTGTGTGAAGCCGGGAAGCAGAGGCATATGGATAAACCCACATTAAAAGTTCAGGCAGCACCTCATGCATTTGAGGATGGTAAATTTTTTTCCAGTCCCAGCGCTCCAGCACCTCTTTTTTCATTTGATAAAGCACCGATTTGGAAGCTGTCCTGGCTAAAAGTTCCATATCCGTTACCGATTCAATCTCAAAATTCGCCGATATCTCTGTATCCTTCAGCTTTGTAAATGTGGTGTCTGAGCTTAACCTGTGATGAGCCTGCAAAAATGTTTCACTCCCCGGCGCCTGAATAATGACCGGCATCACCCAATCCAAATAACAGGATGCCGAAATCCTGGCGCCAAAGCTTAAACAGCCATCCAGGGTTATAGCTTTGGACAGCCAGCCGGTTAATGCCCGGTCTAAATCCCTGACATAACCGGTCATAATCAGTTTTTCCTTTGCTCTTGTTAATGCCACATAAAGAACTCTCAGTTCCTCACCCAGGTTTTCCAAAACAGTTTTTCGTGCCAAAGTTTTTTTAAGAATTGTAGGAGATTTAACCCGGTAAAGTGCATCCACGGCATCCGGTCCGAATCCATATTCCGGATGAATAATCAGAGCACTTCTGGCATCCTGTTGATTAAAGCTTTTTCCCAGTCCGGAAACAAAAACAATGGGATATTCCAGTCCCTTACTTTTATGGATACTCATAATACGGACAACCTGATCGTTTCCCCCCACAGCCGGAGCCTCACCAAAATCCACCTCATATTTTTTCAGTTTATCAATATACCTGGCAAAATTAAACAGCCCTCTGTAGCTGGTTGCACTGTAGGCCACAGCCTTTTCCACAAGCATATCCAGATTCGCTCTGCGTTTTTCTCCGCCTGGCATAGCTGATATAAAACGATAATATCCGGTTTCATCATAAATTTTTAAAATAAGCTGGTGAATCGGTGTGAAAGGCACGATTGAGCGAAAACTGTCCAGTTGTACAAAAAAAGCCTGCAGCCGGACTCTGACAGGTTCATACTGTTCTGGGCTGTAAAAACGTTCCAGTATAAGATCACTCTCAGGCTGCAAAAAGTTCATGCAGGACTCATAAAGTCCCCGGTCACGGCAAAGTGTTCGAATCATAGCCATTTCATTATCATCAAAGCCGCCAATCGGTGAGTGCAGCACAGCCGCCAGGGCAATATCCTGACAAGGGTTATCTACAATTCCCAGATAATTTAAAACCGTCCGCACCTCTCGGGCGGAAAAAAATCCGGTAACCGTCTCCGCTTGTGCCATAATCCCCTCATCGCCAAGGACTTTCACAAAAATATCTGCCCATCCACTCATCGTTCGAAGCAAAATCACCATATCCCCAGGCTTTGCCTTGCGGTACAGCCCTGTCTTTTTATCCACCACCAGCAAAGGATTCTTTCCCCGAAGCATTTCCCGGATTTTTCCCGCAACAGCCTTTGCCTCAAGCTCCTTTTCCGTGGTTTCCCTGGCCTGACTGTCCGCTTCCTGTATAGAAGCTTTGCCGGCATTATGATCATCGTTTCCCTGTTCCTGGGTAACAAGCAGCACATCTACCGAATGAGCAACATCCGGACAGGTCTCCGGACAAAGCTCCGGAAATTCCAGACCCGCGTAAAGTGCAGCATCCTGATCGTATTCAATATCTCCCAGGTTTCTTCTCATCAGGCGATGAAAAATAAAATTAATACTTTCAAGAACAACAGCCCGACTCCGGAAATTTTTATGAAGATCGATTTTCTGATAAAGGGCATCTCCAAGGCTGATATCCTGATAAATCTTATATTTTTCCATAAACAATTCCGGCCTTGCCAGGCGGAATTTATAAATACTCTGTTTGACGTCTCCAACCATAAAAATATTCGGTCTGCCCTCACCGATTCTGGATACACTGGTCAAAATCGTTTCCTGAACCTGATTACTGTCCTGATATTCATCAATCATAATCTCATCGAATTGTCTGGACAGCTGCAGGGCTGCATCTGTGGGCGTTAAAACCCCATCCTGGTCTCTGACAAGGATTTGCAGGGCATAATGCTCCAGATCGCCGAAATCCACCATATTCTTTTCCTCTTTGGCCTGCTGATATTGCCTGGAAAAGTCAGTAACCAGACTGACAAGGATTTCCATCACTGGCCGCATATGATAAATATCTTTGGCCATTGTCTCCATATCTGTATAAAAATAAGAGGACTGTATTTCCTGAAGTGTTTTTTTTACAAATTCCCGGATATTTTTTACCCTGTTCTTTTTTTCCTCGGAAACATCCGGCATTTTCTTCCGGGACAGTGCCGGAAAGGACAACGTCTTAAATACCTGCTCATATTGAGAAAGCGTGGTACATTCAAGCAAAGCGGCCACAAACTTAAGGTCTGATTCAATGGCGGCATCATAAAAAACCGGACCGTCTGCCTCCCGGCAAAGCGCCAGCGCTTCTTTCAGGCTCTCATACAGTTCATTGGACAAAATTTTTAAATACTCGCCTAAAAACTTTAATGCGGGCAAGGCTTCCATGGATGCCACAGTCTGAACATTAAAACATTCCAGGCATTTTTCAAGCCAACGTTTTGGCCATGGATAACTTCTGGAATATTCATAAACCTTAAGAATCAGATCTTCGATACCGGTGTCGGTTTTTCCTCCTGAAAAGCACTCAATAAAATCTGTAAAACCGGCAGGTTTTTCCTCATAATACTGCTCCAGTACCCTGCTTACAATATCCCCTTTTAACAGCTTTAACTCCGTTTCTTCACCGATGCGAAAGGATGGATCCAGATCTATTTCATTAAAGTGATTCCGGATCACGTAAAGACAAAAACTGTGGATTGTTGTAATCTGGGCATTATGAATTGAAGCCAGGTGTTTTTGAAGCAGTGTACTGTCCGGATTTTGCTCAAGCCCTGCAAGCAGCCGTTCCTCCACACGTTCCTTCATTTCTGCGGCCGCTGCATTTGTAAAAGTTACCACCAAAAGGCCATCCATATCCAAAGGCTTTTTAGGATCTGTCAGCATAGAAAAAATCCGCTCCACCAATACAGCCGTCTTTCCTGAACCGGCTGCCGCGGAAACCAGAATATTTCGATTTCTCAAATCAATGACCTGCTGCTGCTCATCTGTCCACTTTACACTCATGAATCTTCCCTCCTGTCTGCCTTATGATTTCTTTCTTCCAGACATTTTTCTTCATCAAAGGTACAGTCAATTTCCCGCCAGACATCCGCTGCGTCCATGCCGGATAAATGCCTGTAACTGTAGCCTTCAATACTTTCATCAAAGCCGCAGATTCCTTTAAACGAACAATAAGTACAGGCTGACCGCTGCCCCTGAATGTAAGGATTAATCTGAATTTTTCCGGCCAGAATTTCCTCTCCCAGCATTTTGACCTTTCCGGACACAAAATGCCCCAGCCGACGCAGCTGTCCGGTTGTGACAGCGCTGGAACGGCGGCTTAAGGTACCATCCTTGTTGTAGGACACAGGAATCACCGGGGAATCCTTATCAAATGTTTTGTCAAACATACGGATAATTTCCGGGTGGCTGTTGACCAGGCCCCCGTTCTTCAGTTTTTCCAGTATTTTATCCTGAATCCCAGCAATAAATCCGTCATCATCCTCGTCTTCTCTGGGCATAGCATGTTCAATCATAGGGTCATCAATATTGTAGTATAAAATTCCTGCAGGAATAATTTTTTTACCGGGATGCTTTTTCTCCTCCAGGGCCATGGCGGCATTCATGTAGACAACCAACTGAAGCTGAAGACCATAATAAAGCGCCACAATATCAAACTTCTGCCGCCCCGACTTATAATCAATGACCTTGACATAAACATTCTCCTCATCCTCACAGGCATCTACACGGTCAATGGTTCCCTTTAATTTCATCAGCACCTCATCGGACAGATGAACATCCATCATCCCCTCCAGCACATCACTATCAAACCGAATTTCATAGGCCTCAGGCATAAAATCACCTTTAAGCAGCTGCTCTTTTAATGCCCAGGTTGTCCGCTTCACCATACGGGTAATTCGCTCAATCAGATACTGATTCCGTTTCGTTTCCAAAAGAATGGTATGACGAAAATTTTTTACGGCATCAGTGACACAGTCACCACAAAGCTGTTCTCTTAAATCCTCAGGAACATTTTTCCATGTATAGCCCCGGGTATCCAAAGTTTTGGAAAATAATTCCAGCGCTTTGTGAAAAATAATCCCCAGATCCGGATTTCCGATCTGATACGTCTCCCGTTCCGCAAGTCTGAGACCATAATTAAGAAAGTGCGCATACGCACAGGCAGCATAATTTTCCAGCGTGGTCACGCTGTTTTCCAGTTCATCTCCGTAAAGCGCCCGAATGGCAGACTTTGAAAGATCTTGCTTTGTATATGAAATAAATGCACCATCCAGAAGCTTTAACATTTCTGATCTGCGATCCGGATTTTGCATAAACCAGGAATACAGCTCTTTCCATTCCGAGCTGACCGGCTGAACGTCCATACGGTTTAAGCCTTCAATCAAACGGTCCACAGCCGATTTTTCATTATCCAGATAATCTCTGAAGCTGCTCATACGGCCGCACGCTTCTACTGAAAGCTTAGGAAACAGCTTAAAAAGCTTTCGTAAAAGCGAAGACGGCCGCCGTGCCTTTCCTGAGGCATCCACCTGACTATAAGTAAGAATCAGCCGCCTGCTGGCCGCCGTAAGTACAGTATAAATATAAAACTGCTCAAAATAGGTTGTTTGTCTGGCTGTAGGCGAAAGTTCCACATTCATGGAAAGCAGCAGTTCTTTTTCCCGGTCATTAATCAACCCGCCGTCTCTTGTCACCGATGGTACAATTCCCTCATTAACACCCACAAAAAACAACACTTTAATATCATTTAGGCGGGTACGCCGTATATCCCCCACCATAACCTGATCGATCCCAGGCGGAATAATCCCCAGTTTTTGTTCGTTAAACCCTGCATCCAAAATATCCGTATATTCTCTGATCCCAATGACCGCATCTCCCAGAATATCCTCAAGCTGACACAAAAGCTCTGTCACTACCGCATAAACCTGAGCATACTCTCTGGCCATAGATAATTCGCCCCGATCCTCAAAGGCCTTTCGCATCTCATCCAAAAGCCGCTCCATATTCATATCCTGAATCCATTGCATCAATACCTGAGTACATTCAGAAACCGTTGAATGACCGTCTTTAAAAATATCATAAACCGGCCATATTTTTTCAAAAACCGCTTCTCTAAGCTGATTAAGCATCAAAAGATCGCCATCATCCACGCCCGCCGGCCGTTTGATCCACGTTCCACGCCAGCCTGATGCCCCTCTGATTCCCATAGCCAGCACATAGTTTTCAAGCAAATCTACATCATGAGCCCCTATGCCGCAAAAGCCGCTGCGCATATACCGAAATACCCCTTCGTAATTAAAGTTTTCCGCCAGCATTTCCAGCAAAGCTCTGATGGACTCCACAAAGGCATTATTTAAAATGCTTCGCTTCACGTCAATAAAGCATGGAATTTCCATAGCCTCAAAAGCCTTTTCCAGTATATGTCTGTATCCGGACAGATCACCTGTCACCACTGCAATCTCCCTGTAACGAAGCCCTTCATCCCGAACCATACGCCGGATTGTACGGGCCACATCATCAGCTTCATCCATGGGGGTTTTTCCTTCCCTGCAAATCATATGTTCCGGTATACCTTCATAAGACGTCATCCGCTGCCTGTATATATTTTTTTCCAGCCATAAAAGATCCAAAGCACCTTCAAACCTTGTATTTACGCCATCTTCTCCCACACGCATAAAAATATCGTCCAACCGGTGAGTTCCTGATTGACGGCATACAGCCTCCAACCGGTGCAGCGTCTGTCTTGTAAGATAAAACAGCTCATAATCATGTCCCATATTGTACGGATCTTCATCACAATCAATGGTCAGTGTCATAAAAACGCCTCTGGACAGCCGAAGAAGGTCTTCCAGAAGATGATACTGGGACGGCGTAAATCCGGAAAAATTATCCACATAAATCCAGCTGTTTTTAATCACGTCAGACTGGTCAATAACCGTACACAGTACATCTAAAATTTCTTCAGCCGTAAGATAATGGCCCTCAATATATTCTTTAAAACCCTGGTAAACGATATTTAAATCATGAAGCTTACCATAAAGCACCGATTTTTCACCTAAAAGAGGCAGGCATTGTTCCAGCTGATCCGGTGCTATATTATACTGTAAAAGTTCACTGACCATGGATTTAAGTTCGCCGGAAAAACCGGATTTTCGTACACTTCCAGAAAACACCTGCAGAGATTTCTTTTTCTGTTCAAGAATCTTGCGAATCACCATCCGCTTGCCGGTATCTTCCAAAACACCGGCCGGTACCTGACCGGTTTCGGAAAAGACTCTGTAGGCCAGACGCCCGAAGCTGACAATGTCAATATTCATAATTCCATGGTTTGGATGCAGCTCCACTATATTTCGCTGAGTCTGCATTGTATACTGTTCAGGCACAATCACAATAAAATTTTCCTGAGGATGCGCCATCGCCTGTGCAATCAGCTGATCATACAGTCTTCTGGATTTTCCAGACCCACTGCTGCCGATAATTAACTGGAGAGACAAAATATCACCTTCCTTTACTTACGATAAACAGAAAATATTAAACAATTATACCGTTTTCCTGAATAAAGTACAAGGTGACCTATAACATATTTTTGTGCCTGCCCTCATAACATATATTAATCAAACAAAATGGAGGGTGCCATGGACATGAAATCCAAAACACACATCGTCGTCCTGCGGATGAAGGAAATCATCTATACAGCCATTTTTCTTTTATTCATTATATTATTGGTTGTACTGCTTATTTTTATGTTTGGCGGACGCAAAAAAGAAGCCCCGTCAACCACCACATCGCAAACTGCTGAGACCGCCATCTCACAGACACAGGCGCCCATAAGCGCCACATCCTCAGATCATCAAAATACCGCCGGGCCGTCCCAGTCAATGGGAAAATATGTCCCAGGTATGTATACATCATCCATCGTCCTGGGAGACAGTGTGGTGGATGTGGCCGTCACGGTAGACAGCGATCATATCAACTCAGTCTCCCTTGTCAATCTCTCCGAAGCCATTGCAACCATGTATCCTTTGCTTGAAACCTGTACCCAGGATATTTCCCGGCAGTTACAAAAAAATACGGCCATTGACCAGATCTCCTATGACACTTCAAATCAATATACCTTTCAAATTCTAATGCAGGCTGTGATCCAGGCCCTTGAACAGGCCGAGAATCCATCGTAAACCGGCAGTAAAATATCCCGTGGAAGTTGATGCTCATGTTCCATCATTTACCACGGGATATTTTTATTTTACTTTGACAACAGAATACTTTACTTTTATCTTGCCAAAATAAACGGCTCTGTGGTATTAACCGGTTTGAAATCCTGTTGTATTTGCCTGTTTAATATCCTATAATAAGATCAGGATAAAAAGCCTTTGGTCTCAGCGCCATAAAAAATATTTATATGAATTTACAGGAAGGAAGAAAGGTCTTATGTTTCGAAGTTCTGGAAACACATTACACGCTCAAATGAGTACGCTTGAGAAAAAAGAATTTTATAAAGAGCTGATTGCCCTGGCCATTCCCATTGGGCTTCAAAATCTGCTCATTGCATTCATCGGTGCATCGGATGCACTGATGCTTGGACGGCTGACCCAGGATGCTGTTTCAGCTGTTTCACTGGCCAACCAGGTTTCCTTTATTATGAATCTTTTCAGCGGATCCATTATCGGCGGAGGCGGTGTACTTATTGCTCAATATTGGGGAAAAGGCGACAAAACAATGGTTAAAAATCTATTTTGTATGCTCATCAAATGGGTTCTTGGCATCTCCTTTATCTTTTTTGCCCTGGCAATGTTTGCCCCCCAGCTGCTGATGCGAATATATACACCTGATCCGGCTTTAATCCAAATCGGTGCATCATACCTTCGTGCCGTTGGCATATCTTATCTGTTCACCGGTATCACCCAATGCTACTATCTGATGATGAAAATGGAAGGTCGGGCATCTCAAAGTGTAATCATATCTCTGGCAACACTGATAACAGACGTTATACTGGATTTCTTTCTGATCTACGGCATTGCCGGGGTTCCAAAACTGGGCGCCAATGGCTGTGCATACTCTACGGTTGCGGTAGAACTGATTGCCCTGATCTGGTGCATTGTCCTGTCGCATAAAAAAGACAGTATCCGACCTGACTTTGAAGGGTTTAAATGGTTTAGTCCCGGGATTCTCAAAGATTTGTTTAAAATCTCTCTCCCTATGCTGGCCAGTGCCCTTGCCTGGGGCGTGGGCTTTTCCATGCACTCGCTGATTATGGGACATCTGGGATCAGATGCCACGGCAGCCGCATCCATTACGTCTGTCGCTCAGGAACTGGTTACCTGCGTCTGCAAAGGCATTGCCGCAGGTTCGGGAATTATGGTCGGAAAGCTTCTCGGACAGAATCTGTTTGACAAAGCCAAAATTTATGGACGAAAATTCTGTCAGATCTCCTTTGGGGTCGGTGTCATCCATGCCCTGCTGATTTGCATCATTGGTCCTGTGATTATAAAGTTTTTTGTGCTGTCCGATACTGCAAAACATTATTTGATCATCATGTTGATTTTTACCATATTCTATGTTTTTGCCTATTCTATCAATACAATTATTGTATGTGGTATTTTCCCTGCAGGCGGAGATGCCAAATATGATGCAGTCAGTGTGCTTTTTGCAACCTGGTGTTTTTCACTGCCCCTTGCACTGGCAGGAACATTTATTTTCCACTGGCCGGTCATGGTTGTATACATCTTCATGTGCGCAGATGAAATCGTAAAACTGCCCTGGATCTATCCCAGATATAAAAAGTATTTATGGTTAAATAATCTGACCAGAGAAAATACCGAGCAGTAACAAATATCGGCGCCACAGCAAAGAATTACCACGATATGTATGCCCACAGGAAAACCAAAGCAAAACTGAAGATTCTTTTGCTTTGTATGGGCTATAACATCAATAAACTGCATGCAAAGATCCAAAAAGAACGAATCAGCGTTATCTTTTTTCAGTAAAAGAAACTGCTTAAAAATCCAAAGAAACGATGGTATTATTAAGATACGCCAAAAATCCGGAAGGATTCCAAAAAACAAAAGGATTCCCTCTGGATTTTTCTATAGTATAGAGTGAGGGTATCACTCTACATCTAATTTGATGATTTTGCGACACCCTCATAAATATCTTATAATCTCCGGAAAACACAACGAGACAGTTCCACATAAATCCCTTGCTTTGAAAAGCTGGATTTATTTTTTCAGCCATCCATCCAACTGTGTCTGAGCTTCCGGAAGCATGGTACTCATTCCGGCAGCATCCAGTTCTTCCAAAAACTTTGGAATATAGACTTCCGGATCCAACTCCCCAGTATACAGCCCACCTTCATACTGAGCAATCACATTGCTGACCGCAGATACCTGTGACTTAATATTTTCCACATTGACAGTAAAGCCAAAGACCGGACTTTTCTTTGTATTTTCCATGTTATCGGCCATAAATGGAATATCTGAAGCTTTTGTAATGCCATCCATAGAGTACATAATAAACTGATTCCCCATAATACCACAGCTTAAAGCAGCCGTATAAGGTACGGTTTCCATATTTTTTCCTTCCGGCCACAAGATGGACCCGTCCCCTGTTCCTGCATCAACCCAGTCCACATCTTCCACACCAAAAATAACGCTGTTAAGTACGAATTCGTCAGTATAAAGCATATTTAAAACCTTTGCCGCCGCCGAAGGATTTTCACATGTATACGCGATGGACCAGGTCAGAGGAATAGGACTTAACATATCTTTGGATATGGGGATCGCTACGCTTTCAAACGGACTGCCGCCATTTAAGGTTGTCGCTTCCACACTTTCCACATCATAAGCATAACCGATAATCATGCTGGCAGCTCTGCCGGCAGCCATCATATCCGACGGTGTATCTGTAGCCACAGAGGCATCATCGGAAACATAGCCGCTCTGGTTCCACTCATAGGCGATCTGACAGGCTTCCTTAAAATAATCTGTAGCATACATATTCTGCACGGTCATATCATTTCCTACAACACACAGGCCATTGTTTAAATTGCTCACCTCATAATCATCAACACCGGCCAGCACCCGGGCAAGCTGAAAATTATTTCCGGCGCCATTGACTCCAATAGCAGGTGCAATGGCATCCATATCCGGATACTGCTCATGAATTTTTGCCAAAACCTCATCCAAATCTCTTACATTGGTGATTGATGCCCGATCAATGCCCAGATTATCAAATACATCCTTTCTGCAGACCCAATAATAAATCAAAACATTGCCTTTGTAGCATGGTATACCGTATGTCTGTCCGCCATAAATACAGTTTCCCAGAAATTCCTCACCCATCACCTCTACAGCACCTGCCAGCTCGTTATCCAGATAATCATCCAGTGGCAACACCTTATTGTTCTGAACAGCCATATTTAAGCCATCCATAGGCAGATAAATATCAATATCATCGCCGGACACAATCTGCATATCTACCTGAGTTGTATAACTGTTGCCGTCAATAGGATCCAGATCGATTCTTACATCTTCTCCCTTTTCTTCCAGATACTGATTAATAGAGTCTTCAACCTGTTTTGTCCCCTCTTCCGAAGGAACAACCGACAAAACCGGATAAGAAATTTTTACAGTTGTCACATCCGATGAAGAGGATATATCCTGAGACTGTGCCGTGTTTTGTGATGTATTATTTGTATTTTCTCCGGATGAATCCTGACTGTTTCCTCCACACCCTGAAAGTAAAGTTGTCAAAGATGTCGCTGCAGCCAATGCAGCTGCCATTACCTGATATTTTTTCATTCTATTTTCCTCCAATCTTATTAACCTTTCACACCGCCAATAACCACACCTTTAATCAGCTGTCCCTGTATAAACGGAAAGATCAAGGCCACAGGAAGCACAGCAACCATGGCAATGGCCATACGCACACCTACACTTGGCAGATCCAGTCCAGATAAATTGGCACCTTCCGTCAGAGTGGACTGCTGTTTTAACAGATTAATGTTATTCATCAGATTATTTAAATAAACGTTAATACTATAAAGCTTTGTATCCGTAATATAATAAAGACCGTTGGTCCAGTCATTCCAGTAAGCGATACCGGCAAACAGGGCAACTGTAATCATCACCGGCTTTGACAAAGGAACCATGATCCTTGTGTAGATGGTCATTTCGCTGGCGCCATCTACCCGGGCAGCCTCCAAAATGGCATCTGGAATACTGGCTGTATAATAATTACGGACAAGCAGTATATTCATCCCTCCCATCAGATAATTGGGAATAATCAGTGCCCATATGGTATTACGAATGTGGAAAACCTGAGTCCATATAATATAGGACGCCGTCATACCACCATTAAACAGCATAGTAAAGAACACAACAAAAGCAAACACGTTTCTCCATTTAAAATCCCTGCGGGCCAGCGGATAAGCAAACAAAGTTGTAATTAAAACATTTGTAAAAGTTCCCACCACTGTAACAATAATTGAAATCATATATGCATTAAAAATCGTATCTCTTTTCGCCCATAAGTACTGGTAGGCTGCAAAATTCACCTTTTGGGGCCAGAATTTATAGCCCTCTCTGATCAGTGTCTGTTCATCTGTAATCGAGGCGCTAATCATCAGTACAAATGGAGCCAAACAAATCACGGTCCAGACCAGCATCACAATTAAAGCAATGAGACGAAACCGACGATCTGAATCCCATTTTTTCATTATGTACAACCTCCTAAAACAGTGCGCTTTCCCGGTCAACCCTGCGAACAACGCCATTGGCAATCAACACCAAAACGAAACCGATCACAGCCTGAAATACACTGGCCGCAGATGACATACTCACATCATTAAGTTCCATCAAGGCACGGTAAACGTAGGTATCGATGGTCTGTGTAGTGGAATAGAGCATCCCTGAATTCATAGGTACCTGTAAAAACAGACCAAAATCCGAATTAAAGATTCGTCCTACAGACAAAAGCAACATCAGAATAATCATTGGCCGGATAATCGGCAGTGTGATTCCAAAGATTTGTTTCATCTTTCCTGCGCCGTCAATTTTTGCCGCTTCATACAGACTTTTATCGATGCCTGAAATGGAAGCAATGTAAATAATCGAACCATAACCTGCTGTTTTCCAGAAATTTACAATGGTCAAAATAAACGGCCAGTACTTTGCTTCCTTGTACCAGTTAATTCCGTCTCCGCCTAAAATAGAATTGTTTACAAAACCATTACTTCCCAGAAAAGCGAATACAAGATAAGCAACAATAATGATGGAGACCATGTTTGGAAAACAGATTGCGGGCTGAATAAATTTAGCAATTTTAAGCTTTCCGATTTCGGTCATCATAATTGCAATGGCCAGCTGAAGCACAAGTCCCGCAAAAATAAATACCAGATTATAGCAGAGTGTGTTTCTGATCATGATAAATGCATCTTTTGTTTTGAATAAATATTCAAAGTTCTGGAATCCACACCAATCACTCTGTAAAATACCTCTGGCAAAATCCAGATCCTTAAAAGCAATGGTAATACCAAACATTGGCAGATAATTGTTTGCCAACAGATAGATAAGACCCGGAAGCATCATCAGAATCAAAGGAACATAGCTGATTCTTTTGGATTTTGACTTTCGTTTTAATCTTTCCGGCATTTTCTTTTCCCTCCCCTTTATGTTTTTGATACATCCATTATAAAAATTATACCGTGAAAAATCCTATAAAAAAGTATGGTTTACTTTCATTTTTAATCCGCCATATACCACCGTGTCTCATGTTCTTCCAGGTGATCCAAATGACTTCTCATGTAGGATATAAGCACCTTTTCTACGGAAAAAGAAAGCAAAAAACAGTACGCACATGGTACGGCCATCACAGCCGGCGGCCACAAATACATCAAAACCACAGCACCAGCCAGAGTAAACATAAGCGGAATCAGTGTTTTTAAATTTCCAAATGAAAAAGCCACAGCCAGCCTCATAGCAGAGATGAGCGACAGCTTAAATCTTGAGATTACCGGAATCAGATACAGACTGACACAAGCAACGAGTAGCAGGCTTACCATCCAGAATACAACAAAAAATTTACTTACCATTGTCCCGGAAACCGCAGCTTTTGAAAAATCATAGGATGTATACAGCAAAAATCCAATCAGCAGATAAAGTACACTTAAACCCATCCCCTGTCTTACATTCTGTTTAAACCCGTTTATAAAATCTCTAAACGGGTAACCGGCCTGCCGGCGTACCACCTTCACCGATGCATAGTACAAAGCAATCGTAGCCGGCACAATCGTTACTACAGGAATAGAAAACAAAAGCCAGAGCACACTTAAAATCACCATATCTGCAAATTTTGTCAAGCCTTCCATAAACGAATTATTTAAAAACGACATCTTTTCCCCTACTTTCCTTTGATTGTATTTTTCCATGCAAAGGGCGTCATTTTACAATACTTTTTAAAAACTGTGGAAAAATACGGTATATTTTCAAAGCCAACCTTCATGGCAATATCTGACACATTATCATTTGTATCCACAAGAAGTTTTTTTGCCTGCTCAATTCTTCGGCTATTGATATACTCTCTCAGAGACATCCCTACCTCATCATGAAACAGCTTACTCAAATAAGTCGGGGCAACACAGATGGCCTGGGCAATCTCATCCCGACCAATGTTTTCATTGTAATGTTCCTCGATATACCGCTTAATCCGCCAGATCACCGAATCCGATTCTTTAATCTGCTCAATTTCAGACACTGTGCAATCATACAAATAACTGGCATACCGAATCATATCAACCGCCGAGTTTTCTGCCTTTTTATTTAAAGTACAAAAAGTTTCATTTTGAAACAGCAAATTGGCCTGTATATGGTTTTCATAGAGATATCCATAAAAAACCTGCATCAGATCATGATGAATGGCTCTCATATGCTCAAGTCGCAAATATCCGGCAGAATCGTACTCTGTCATTAAAAACTTTAAATAAACAAGGAATCCTGTTTTCTGACGGCTTTGTATGAAACCTCCAATCTTTTCCTGACGCAGCTGCACATTAAACTCCGATTTATGACTTTGCATATCTTTAAGAAGCATAACACTGGAATGATTGGCCCGGTTTTCCAGAAAAACCTTATCTACGATCTTCTTTTTATCTCCAAAAGCCATCAGACATACCGGATCAGAAACAACGCAGGATACCGGAATTTCCAAATATTTATCGCATACTGAAATCAATCGCTGACACCGTTCCCGAACAGATGTTTCATCATATTTACCTGTAGCAATAGGTAAAATCAGTGTATAAAACGGGGGAATCGTATTCATGACAGCCGATGCGTCATTCACATTATCACAAATAATCTCTGTAGCCAGATTTCTGAATACAAAATAAAATTCCGACTCCGAAAGCTTTTTATGATCCTCTATCAATCCTTGATTCACACCGGCATAAACCAGGTAGTAAGGCTGATCTACATTAAAGGGCAGCCGACGTTTTTCCAAGATCCGCTCCAGATAATCTCTATCTTCGATTAACATTTTATTTAAAAGCTGGTTCATAAAAGACTGAATCGCATCTGCCGCTTCTGACGTCGACGCCTGCATGGCCAATGTCTGCTTTTTTCTGCATTTTAAAACGATTTTAAGCAATACAGCAAGCAGTTCTTCGGCTCTGAATGGTTTTAATAAATAATCCGCAGCTCCAAATCTTAACGCTTTCTGGATGTAAGAAAAATCATCATGACAGGTGAGAAAAACAACCTCCGGCTTTTGTATATCCTGCTGACTGATCATTTCCAGCATCTGAATTCCATCCATCTGAGGCATTTCTATATCACTGAAAATAATATCCGGATGTTGTTCTTTCATAATATTCAGTGCCATTTCCCCGTGATACGCCGTGTATACCTCTGAAATATCATAATCCTTCCACGGTATGGAATCTTCGATCAGCTGCGTTGTTCTCGGGTCATCATCCACAATCAGTACTTTCATCCATAAGGCTCCTTTCCTCGGGAATTCTTATTTCTACAATCGCCCCTGAGGGCACACCATTAGATATGTGAAGCAAATCAGCTCTGCCATAAATGAGCCTTAATGTACGCTTCACATTACTCAGTCCTATATGGCAGCCGTCCTCATCAGCTGGCAGCAGCTCTCCGTTATACAGTTTAAGCTGTTCCGGCAAAAATCCCCTGCCGTTATCTTCTACAATGACCCTAAAGCCCTTAAAACTAGTTCCGTCATTATACACTTCACACTTAATTAAAAGAATCAAAGGTTCTGACAGCTTCATGGCATATTTAAAAGTATTTTCCACAATGGTATATAAAAGTAAGTATGGGATTCTTGCATATTCCAGGTGGGGATCACATTCAGACATCATCATGCAGGAATCCCTGAAACGAATTTCCTGCATCTTAACATAATTTTCAATATGCTTTAATTCATCCTTCAAACTCACCATTCTTGTCTGAATTTTCATCATATAACGCATATGCTCTGACAAATGACTCAGATATTCTCGTATGGCTTCACCGCTGTCCTGATAAGTCATGGTGCTCACCGTTGTCATGGCATTCAGATAAAAGTGCGGTCGAAGCTGTGCCCGAAGCTGACACAGCTCCATGTCCTGCTGCGCCAGCTTTTTCTCATAAAGTTCCATCCGGACTGCAACAATTTCCTGAAATAAATATTTCAGGGTTGACTGTAAAACATAAACTTCTTTAATCTGTGCATCCGTCTCGATGGACACCCGTCCCAGATTCACTTGAGATTTTTCTGCAGTCGATGCCAGATTCTTAATAGGTCGGATAACCCAACGATTTAGAACATAATTTTGGAAAAGAGTACTAAATACACACAACATTCCTACCAGTACCAGCACAAGAAAAACATTCTGCCGCTGTATTTCCAGATAATCCACCCGAAAAGAACCAGAAAGTTGCAATCCTGAACCCAGCTCCAGATTTTGCAGTTTCACAGTCTTTCCATGGACATCTCCATCCGAAGGCTGGACAGAGCACGTATGGTTCCTGGCATCACTAAATGTAAGAAAGCCATTCTGATCTTCGGCCACCTGATAGAAATCATGAAAAAGTATTTCACATTCCACCGCTACCCCCACATATAAAGAAGCCGCCTTATAATAATAAACGAGAAAACAATAATCCTGATCACCTACACGCTTGATCACCCAATCATTGGTCGCCTCGTCAGATGAAAGCCGATCTGCATTTTCCCGTATGTAATCCATCAACTCTATTTTTTCCTGTCCTGCAGAAAGAACGGCACTGTTGAGCATGTAGTCATCTTCACGATAGACGAATAAATATTTCATATCTTCATACAAAGCGACCTTTTCCTGAATCGCCGATCGAACGGCAACCTTATTCACATATTTATCGCCTGGATTGTCTCCCCAGAGACCGTTGCTGTTTAAAACGGTTCGCAGCAGCTCCGTAACCTGTTTTGTATCCATATCCAGCTGTTTTCTCAGTTCTCTGCCATACATAGCCATCTGATTGTTTTTTTCCAGGGCAATATCCAAAACCGATTGCTTATAGTAATAAAAACCTGACATTCCAATAAAAAGCAGCACAAAGGCGAAAAGAAAAATCTGGGCAGTAATCATAACAAAGAGCAGGGATTTCTTTTTTTCCTTCATTTTCACAGTCATCCTCCTTCAGACCTCCAAAATAAATAACGGTGTCTTAACAGTATTTCGACTTCATGCTACTTTAAAAAGCGCTATATGTCAAATGCATTTGCACTTAACGTTTTTTCCGGTATTCATGCCAAAAAGCATAGATTCCTCAGTGGTGATTTCCAGCGCATTTTCTGTAAAGGTAAAAATTCTTTTTTGTTCGCTGCACGTTTCAACCCATCGGGTAACAACCTCCAACTGATCGTCTCTGATCCAGGCACCACTGGCCAAAACCTGCGTCACAGTTCCCTGGGACAGCCGATTGTACCGTCTGGTTCCATCCATTGCGATTTCCAGCCTTCCGCCTCCATTATCCTTCCAGGATAAAATACAGCAGTCATCTTCAAAAGTCATAGAAAATTCCGAAGTACCCGAAACGGCCGGAGAACCGGTCATCATCTGCCCATAACTTACACCGGTCAAATCAAAGAGGCCGTCCTCTACCCTGTAAGAATGCCCTGTAATTTGAGAAACCAGCGGACTGTAGGGTGCATAAACCGGATTTGGCAGCGCAAGCCGCTTCATACGCTGCTTTAATTTTTCATCTTCAATTTTCTGATCTTCTTCATAAATTTTATCAGCTGGATGATCTTGAATCCGCTCCAGAAATGCCCATATTGTATCCAGAGTAGCCTGTGCCCAGTGGGCACCCTGAGCATTTTCCGTGATTGCTATAATCATATCCTTATCCGGAACTACAATCGTAAACTGCCCCATGGCACCGTCTGCCCGATAAACACCTTTGGGCCGACACATCCAGATCTGATAACCATAGCCCACAAAATTATCTTTGGCCGGCGGATTAACCCTGGCCTCGGATGCAGACTCATTTTGCAGTGAAACCGCTGCCTTCACATATTCCGGTGCCAGAATCTGCTCTCCATCCCATACGCCGCCATCTGCGTATAATTTCATCAGTCTTAGATTATCCTCCAGAGTGGCAAAAAGACCGCCGCCACCAATTTCCAGGCCATCCGGCATATACAGCCATCTGTGGTTGTCTGACAGAATACCTATTTTATCATACAGCCTGGGCTTTAAATACGCATGAAGGCCCATCCCTGTTTTTTTCTTTATAATAGCCCCTAAAAGGGATGAACCTGTACTGTTATACATATAAGTTGTCCCCGGTTTATGACAAACCGGTGTCGCCAGAAAATCTCTGATCCATGTTTGGGTTGGCCTGGGCATTTCATCCATTCCGCAGCCCATACAAAGCACATCATGAACGGTCATAGCCTTCAGATTGTCTGATGGATCTTGAGGTATTTCATCAGGAAAAATATCCACAATCTTCTCATTCAGTTTAAGCAGACCTTCTGTATAAGCGATTCCAATGGCGGTAGCCGCATACGTTTTTGTATGTGACTGAAGCCCATGGCGTACCCCTGGGCCATAGGGATTCCACCATCCCTCTGCACAGATCTTGCCATGTCGCATGATCATCAGACCATGAGGCTCAGTAAACCCCATTTCCAGCTGATCCAAAAGCCACTGAATATCCCTTGAGTCAATACCCACATCAGTCGGTGCAACCCGCTCAAATTCTTTTCTCTGAACCATTTAAATTTCCTCCTCCAATCATTCTATAGCGTAGTTTTAACAGCTTGTCTTCTGTTACATTCATTATAAAAATCTGCTTAATAGGAATCTTATAAAAAAGTATGTTTTGTTTTCATTTTTAATAAACAGCCTGTATTTTTAAATTTCTACAATAAAAAACAGGCAGGATTTCTTCCTTTAAGAAGAATCATCCTGTCTGTTTTCATTCATGGGATTCTATTCTAGTTAAACGATAAAAGCATTTGCTCCAGATCCTTTTGCCACAATGTGACACAGGCATCGCTTGGCATGCGAAGATCTCCCCTTGGCGATACACCAACCGAACCAACCTTTGGTCCATCCGGCAGGCAGGAACGCTTAAATTGCTGAGAAAAGAAGCGCCAGTAAAACTTTTTCAGCCATTTAAGAACCGTTTCAGGCGTATACATCCCCTCAAAGGCATGGCAAGCCAGCCGATAAATTTTAGAAGGCAAAAATCCAAAACGCATGACATAGTATAAATAAAAATCATGAAGCTCATAGGGCCCTACAAGATCTTCTGTTTTCTGCACAATCTTTCCGTCCTCTGGAGGAATCAGTTCTGGGCTCACCGGTGTATCCAAAATATCCTTAAGTGTTTTGGAAAGCAGACTGTCTGTTGTCGTATCTGCCCAAAAACCTACAAGATGACGAACAAGAGTTTTTGGCACAGAAGCATTGACACCATACATAGACATATGATCTCCGTTATAAGTTGCCCACCCCAGTGCCAGCTCGGACAGATCCCCTGTGCCGATCACCAGGCCGTCATACTGATTGGCAATATCCATAAGCACCTGTGTACGCTCTCTGGCCTGGGCATTTTCGTAGGTCACATCATGACAATTTTCATCATGACCGATATCTTTGAAGTGCTGACGGACAGCCTGCCGGATATCCACTTCCTTAAGCGCAGCCCCAAGGGTCTCCACTAACAGGCAGGCATTACGATACGTTCGGTCCGTCGTGCCAAAACATGGCATTGTCACGGCAATAATATTTTTCCGGTCAAGTCCTAAAAGATCAAAAGCTCTCGTAATCACCAGCAGGGCCAGCGTAGAATCCAGTCCTCCTGAAATCCCCACAACAGCGTGACTGCAACCGGTATGCGCCAGTCTTTTCTTTAAACCCATGGCCTGAATATTTAAAATTTCCTCGCAGCGGCTGTATCGTTTATTCACATCTGAAGGCACAAAAGGTAATGGATCTATAAAGCGGGTCAGGGCCGTTCTGGTGACTTCCAGCTGAAATGGAATTTCCAGATAAGCATTCTCTTGAGACGTTCCCACATATTCTGTGCCTACCTGACTTTGATCCCCTCCCGGAAATGTATTCATCCGCCGCCGCTCATTGGTTAGTTTTTTAACATCCAGCTCCGTCATGGTCAGCCCTGAGCCAAACCGATGGGACTGAGCCAGAATTTTTCCGTTTTCTCCGATCATATTATGACCAGCAAAAACCAGATCCGTGGTGGATTCCCCTTCACCGGCATCCGCATAAACATAACCGCACACCAGCCGGCCCGACTGACCGCTTACCAGACTTTTTCTGTAGCTGTCCTTGCCTGTCGTCTCATCACTGGCAGACAGGTTGGCAATAACTGTGGCACCGTTTAGAGCTGCACCGATACTTGGCGGTGCCGGCACCCATAAATCCTCACAGATTTCAAAAGCCAGCTTAAATTCCGGCAGATTCTCACATTTAAATAAAAGCCGGGTACCGATCCATGTCTGCTGCCCGCAAATCTGTACGCTCACAGGCCGATCATTGCCTGGACAAAAATGTCTGGCCTCATAAAACTCCGAATAATTGGGAATATTTTTCTTTGGAACAAGGCCCAAAAGCTTTCCCTTACATATAACCGCAGCCACATTATAAAGCTTTCCTCCGATTTCCAGAGGCAGACCTGCCCCGATGACCATATTAAAATTTTCTGAATACCTGATCAGCTCCCTGAGGCCATCCAGAGCACCCAAAAGCAGTGTATCCTGTAAAAACAGATCGCCGCATGTATAACCGGTAATCCCCAGTTCCGGAAACACGATAAGATGAACGCCTGCCCTAGCGGCCTCATCGATCAGCGCCTTCATATGGTCCACATTATATTCACAGTCAGCCACTCTCAAATCAGGAGTTGCTGCGGCTACTTTGATAAATCCATCAATCATTGGTCCAATCCTTCCTTTTTACGGGTATCAGCTTTATGGATATCAGCCAATCACATCCGCCATAGAATACATGCCCGGTTTCTTATCCTTAAGAAATACGGCAGCCTCCAGAGCACCCTTTCCAAATATGGCCTTGGAGTAAGCCGTGTGCTTGATTTCCACCACCTCATCAGGTCCGCAGAAAAAGACTTCATGCTCACCTACAATCGTACCGCCCCGCACTGCCTGGATACCGATCTCCCGGCGATCCCGCTTAGCACGCTCCCGGCTGCGATCCAATTTATAGGTATATTCGTTATTCATGGCTTCATTCATAGCCTCAGCAATAGCCAGTGCTGTTCCTGACGGTGCATCCAGCTTTTTATTATGATGCTTTTCCACAATCTCCATATCATAGCCAGCCGATGCCAATACCTTTGCAGCTGCAGCTGCCAGTTTGAAAAGGGTATTCACACCAAGAGACATATTGGCCGAGCGAAGCACAGGAATTGTTCTGGAAGCCATGGTTACAGATTCAAGCTGTGCATCACTCAGGCCGGTCGTACACAATACCAGAGCGATTTTATGCGCAGCAGCCCAGGCCACCAGTCCATCGACGGCCCCTGCTGTGGAAAAATCCACAATCACATCAGCCTGTACATCGCAGGACTGCAAATCCGTAAAAACCGGATAATCTGTATTTCCCAAATCTGACCTGTCGATTCCAGCAACAATTTTTATATCTTCCCTGTCTTTTGCCAAACGGCTAATCACCTGTCCCATGGCTCCATTGCAGCCGTGCATAATTATATTTGTCATAGAAATCCTCCTCATAAAGCTTTTCATAAGTTTACCATATTTTTCAGGCTGAGAAAACCTTAATTACATGCAAAAACAGCAGGATCCGGAAAACCGTTCCTGATCCTGCCATCCATTTTCTACAGCTGTGATGTCACAAAAATATCATAAATTGCCCGGATCGCTGTTTCGAAATCGCTGTTTTTCACACCAATAATGATATTAAGCTCACTGGATCCCTGGTCAATCATTTTTACGTTCACCCGGGCATGTGCCAATGCCGAAAAAATTCTTCCGGCGGTGCCCCGGGTGGCACGCATGCCTCTGCCCACAACGGCAATCAGTGCCAAATCCGATTCCAATTCCAGGTCATCTGGATTCACGGCCCGATGAATACCTGCAATCACCTGCTGTTCCTTTTCAACAAATTCCTCCTGATGAACAAACACCGTCATCGTATCAATCCCTGAGGGCATATGTTCAAAAGAAATCCCGTTATCCTCAAAAACTTCCAGCACCTTACGTCCAAAACCGATCTCCGAATTCATCATCGCCTTGTCAATGCTGATAGAAGCAAAGCCCCGCTTGCCTGCAATGCCTGTAATTGTATATTTGGGACTGTGGCAGGTGCTTTCCACAATCAGAGTTCCTTTTTGTTCCGGTGCATTCGTATTTCGAATATTAATAGGAATTCCCTCTTTTCTCACCGGGAAAATTGCATCTTCATGAAGCACAGTAGCCCCCATATAGGAAAGCTCTCTTAACTCTCTATATGTAATGGTTTCGATCACCTCAGGATTATTGATAATTCTAGGATCAGCCACTAAAAATCCCGGGACATCCGTCCAGTTTTCATAAAGATCGGCCCGGATCGCCTTAGCCACCAAAGACCCTGTAATATCTGATCCGCCCCTGGAAAAGGTTTTCACCTTACCGTCATCTGTGGCACCATAAAAGCCGGGAATAACCGCATGTTCCACATGATTCAGCCGGTCAGACAGACACTGATTGGTTTTCTCTCCGTTAAGATTACCGTTTTCATCAAAAAAGATGACGGTGGCCGCATCTATGAATTCAAACCCCAGATAAGCAGCCATCACAATACCGTTTAAATACTCCCCTCTGGAAGCCGCATAATCTTTTCCGGCCTTGCTTTCAAACATAGTTTTAATCTTCTCAAATTCATTATCCAGCGATAATTCCAAACCAAGTCCCTGAATAATCTCATCGTATCTGGCCTGTATTTTAGACAGCAATTCACCAAAATCCTGTCCATCCACGGCAGCGGCATAGCAGCTGTAAAGCATATCCGTTACCTTTGTATCTGCGGCAAAACGCTTGCCGGGTGCCGAGGGTACCACATATCTTCTGGACTCATCCTCGCGGATAATCGCCCCAACTTTTTTAAACTGCAGCGCACTGGCCAGTGAACTTCCTCCGAACTTAACAACCTTTTTCATGAATCCCATTCCTCCTGTGTAAGCGTTATTCATCTGTCATCCCATCACTTGCCGGCAAGCTTCAGACCAAAATCCTTCATAGCCTGAGCCAACTTTGCCTCATTGGCGGGCTCCATTGTTGTCAGCGGCAAACGCAAAGGTCCGGCGGACATTCCCAGAAGATTCATAGCCGTTTTCACCGGAATCGGATTTACTTCGCTAAAAAGGGCATTAATCAAAGGAATCGCCTTCAGCTGCATGGCACAGCTTTCTGCCACCTGACCGGACAGGTATTTTTCTACAATATCATGAGTATAATGCGGGGCCACGTTAGACAGCACAGAAATCACACCTACGCCTCCCAGAGAAAGCAGCGGAACAATCTGATCATCATTGCCGGAATACAGATCAATACATCCTTCAGCCAGACTCATCAGCTTTGCCACCTGAGAAATATTTCCGGAAGCCTCCTTGATAGCCACAATATTATCACATGTCTTTGCCAGTGTCACCGCCGTTTCAGGGGCAATATTAATTCCTGTTCTGCTCTGTACATTATAGAGAATAATCGGCAGATCCGTATGCTTTGCGATCTGGGTATAATGGGCGATCAGTCCGTTTTGTGTGGCCTTATTATAATAGGGTGTTACAATCAAAGCACCATCGGCGCCCAGAGTCTGGGCTTCCTTAGTCAAATAGATTGCTGTCTGCGTATCATTGGAGCCGGTACCTGCAATCACAGGGACTCTTTTGCCCGCCGCTGCCACTGCAACCTTGATACATTCCACATGCTCAGGCTCAGACAATGTCGATGACTCTCCGGTTGTTCCGCAAATAATAATCGCATCTGTTCCATTTTCAATCTGCCAGTCCACGATATGCTCCAGCTGCTCGAAATTCACTTTTCCGTCTTCGTACATTGGTGTCACAATGGCAACACCTGCACCTTTAAAAATCGCCATAAATCATATCCTCCTTTAGTTCATAAAGCTTACAGGAATTGATAAAAAGTTCCCATATTACAGCAAAAAGCCGGCTGTGAAGCCGGCCCGGTAAGAATAATGAAAAATGCGCATCTGAAAACACATGTGCATCTTTACATTCTTTAAAGCAGCACTCCATCTTTCGATGACAGTCACACAGCTTTTTACTGTATGCCCAGAAATATATACTGCAGGATATATAATTCTTCGGCATCGTACCCTTTCATACTGACTCAACTATGCCTGCCATATCTTCAGCATTACTGATGTAAAATGCGCCTCTACTTAAAAACTCTTTTGTACTTTAATTGGTTAATTTATTATTCACTGAAAGATTATCACTTTTTCTTTACATTGTCAATTCTATTTTAAAAAATTATACGGATAATTGATCCGATTTAATAATTTCCATTCTGGAAACATAATCCGCATAATCCATCAGATGGTCAGGCAGATTTCTGCCGGTCATAATCAGTTCAACGGACTCGCTTTTTCGTTCTATCAGACGAATCAGATCTTCAACGCTTATAATTCCCAAATCCACCAGCCCAAGGACCTCATCAAGGACAAGGACATCGCACTCTCCGATCGATAAAACCTTATGCACAAAATTCAGGCCATTGAGAATATTTTGAATTTCATCCTTTTTCTCTTCTTCATTAAGATTTTCAAAATATCCATCCGCTTTCTCAAACCGGAAAATTTTCATTTCAGGTTCAAGACGCTGAAGATATTCCAGATTTCCATCCATCCTTCCTTTTAAAAACTGCACAACAAAAACTTCACGGCCCTCACTGGCACAGATCATGGCCCGGCCAAGGGATGCCATAGACTTACCTTTTCCCTCGCCGAAATAAATTTTGATCAATCCATTATTCAACATTTTCACCTCATCCAAAACACCGGTCTGACGGTGTTTCGCTTGTAAGATTCCCTCATCAGCGGTTTTATCAGTCCCACCTTAATAGTTAATACCACATGTTTGTGAAAACGTCAATAAAAAATCCTCAAAACAAACGGATTTATGCCTCCACACATTCAATTTTACTGACAGAAATCTCATAAGCCGTTCTTTTTTCCACTGTATCCCCATCCAGTTTTTTCTGATAAGTTCTGCTTTGAATCCGCCCCCAGAGATGAATATGTTCACCTACCTGAAATTTTCCGGCAAATCGTGCATTGCGTCCCCAGCAAATACACGGCAGGTAATCGGATTTTCCATACGGACGATTCACCGCAAGCAGCAAATCCGCAATCTCTCTTCCGAGAGGTGTCATTCGGTAAACCGGCTGTTTGCATATATAACCGTTTAAGTACACACTGTTTGGCTTCACACATTCCGCATCCTCTCCCAGAACTTCAAATTCACGGACAAACACAGAAAGAATCAGCCGGTTGTGTCCCTCCTCATGTTTATTGTAAGATCGAAACTGCCCCCTAGCCTCTATGGTCTGACCTATGTAATTCTGAGTGACGTCTACCAGGCGTTCAGATACCATCAGCGGAATACGGTCTGCCATGTTGCTTAAACGATTCACAACAATTTCCATCATGTAAAACCCTTCTCCGAAAACCTCATGACTGTACGTAAATTCCGAATCCACCACTCCTACTACACATACCTGATTATTGTCCAGCACCTTATCTGCCATCGCTTTTGTTCCCCTTTCTGATTTTGATCTGACAATGATCCAGAATTCTGAATCATTGAAAAAATATTTCCGAGCGTTCTAACCTTATCACATCTGCAGGTTCCAAAGAAATTATTGTTCATCGTCCCCTTTTGCCAGGTTTCACCATAAATGCCTATTTTCCAGATTGGTGAGGTGTTCATTTTCCCGGGTTCTGTCTTTTTGTGTCATAAAATTATGCCAAACGCCTTGAAAAAATCATTCTATATGGTAAAATATAAAAATTGTAGATTTAAAATGACATGCTGTGCCAGGCACAGCGCCATTATGGTTAGAAAGGATGCACATTATATGAATATACAGCGCGAAGATATAAGAAATATCGCGATTATCGCCCATGTTGACCACGGCAAGACCACACTGGTGGACGAGCTTTTAAAACAAAGCGGTGTTTTCCGTTCCAATCAGGTTGTTCAGGAACGTGTGATGGACTCCAATGATATTGAGCGAGAACGCGGTATTACGATTCTTTCAAAAAATACAGCCGTTTTTTATAAAGATGTCAAAATCAACATTATCGACACGCCAGGGCATGCAGATTTCGGCGGTGAGGTGGAACGTGTTCTGAAAATGGTGGATGGCGTTATTCTTGTTGTGGACGCATTTGAAGGTCCTATGCCACAGACAAAATTCGTTCTTAAAAAGGCTTTGGAATTAAATCTTTCCGTCATTGTCTGCATTAACAAAATCGACCGTCCCGAAGCCCGTCCCGACGAAGTCATCGATGAAGTTTTAGAACTTTTAATTGATCTGGATGCTTCTGACGACCAGTTAGACTGTCCTTTTGTTTTTGCCTCTGCCAAATCCGGCGTTGCTGTTTTAGAGCTTTCCGATGAAGCCAAAGATATGCAGCCGCTTTTCGAAACAATTATTGAACATATTCCTGCGCCTTCAGGAGATCCGGACGAACCGACCCAGGTGCTCATCAGCACCATTGACTATAACGAATATGTCGGCCGAATCGGGGTGGGCAAGGTAAGCAATGGTACCATCCGCGTCAATCAGGATGCTGTGATTGTCAATGCGCATGACCCTGAGAAAAACCGTAAGGTAAAAATCAGCAAGCTGTATGAATTTGACGGACTTTCCAAAGTAGAGGTTGAAAAAGCGACAATTGGATCTATTGTGGCAATTTCCGGTATTGCAGATATTCACATCGGTGACACCCTTTGTGCCCCGGAAAAACCTGAACCGATTCCATTCCAGAAAATATCCGAGCCTACGATTGCCATGCAGTTTATGGTCAATGACAGCCCTCTGGCCGGTCAGGAAGGCAAATTTATTACATCCCGTCATCTTCGTGACCGGCTGTTTCGTGAACTGAATACAGATGTCAGCCTTCGTGTCGAAGAAACAGATAATACGGACTGCTTTAAAGTTTCCGGCCGCGGCGAACTTCATCTTTCTGTGCTTATTGAAAATATGCGCCGTGAAGGGTATGAATTTGCCGTAAGTAAAGCAGAAGTTTTATATAAAAAGGATGAAAAAGGTCATCTTTTAGAACCCATGGAAATCGCAGTTATCGATGTTCCTGAAGAGTTTACAGGGATTGTTATCGAAAAACTCAGCTACCGTAAGGGCGAACTGACCGGTATGTCCAAAGCCAGCGGCGGATATTCCCGTTTGGAATTTAATATTCCTGCCAGAGGCCTGATCGGCTACAGAGGGGAATTTATGACAGACACAAAAGGTAATGGTATCCTCAATACATTATTTAACGGCTACGGCCCATTTAAGGGTGATATTGCCTACCGCCAGACAGGCTCTCTCATTGCCTTTGAATCCGGTGAAACCATTACCTATGGTCTCTATAATGCTCAGGAACGTGGCATCCTTTTTGTTGGACCAGGTGAAAAGGTATATCAGGGAATGGTTGTGGGACAGAATCCTAAAGGTGATGATATCGAAATCAATGTATGCAAACGTAAACAGCTGACCAATACCCGTGCTTCAGGCTCTGATGATGCGCTGAAACTGACACCGCCGAAGATTCTCAGTCTGGAACAGGCCCTGGATTTCATCGAAAATGATGAGCTTGTAGAAGTCACCCCAAAAAATATCCGTATCCGTAAAAAAATTCTGGATCCCAAAATGCGTATGCGCGCAAATCGAAAATAATATTCTAAAAAAGGCATCGCCATTGATATGGGCCCGCCTTACTGGACAATCCAGTAGGGCGGGTTATTTTTATGCAATACACTTATGCATTCAAAAAGACAAAAAGAGAATGAGCTCAATATGCCCATTGTGCAAAAACAATCACAAATTGTATAAATCAACTGAAAGTAATCGTCACAGGATTTCAAATCTCTTACAGACGTCTGAAAGTACTGTCTAAAATACCATTTTTTTTTGCTTTTCACAAACCAGAGTCTTATAATAATATTAAATGGTTAAAAAATATAGATACTTTAAAAATAACGGCGAATGAAAGGGGATTTTTCTTATGAGAATTTATAAAGCCAAAGATTACAAAGATATGAGCCGTAAGGCTGCCAATATTATTTCCGCTCAGATCATTATGAAGCCTAACTGTGTTCTTGGCCTGGCCACCGGCTCCTCTCCCATCGGAACATATAAACAGCTGATTGAGTGGTATGACAAAGGGGATCTGGATTTTTCAGAGGTTAAAACCATTAATCTGGATGAATATAAAGGACTGACAAAAGATAACATTCAAAGTTATGCTTATTTTATGAAAGAAAATCTTTTCAGTCATGTCAACATTGATATGAATCATACCAACCTTCCCAACGGTATGGCTCAGGACGACGAGGCCGAATGTCAGCGCTATAACCGTATTATTCACAGCATGGGCGGTATTGATCTCCAGCTTCTGGGACTTGGACATAACGGACACATTGGCTTTAATGAACCAGACGAGGCCTTTGAAAAAGAAACACACCTTGTGGCTTTAACTCAGAGCACAATCGATGCCAATTCCCGCCTTTTTGATAATCCCGATGATGTTCCAAGATATGCCTATACCATGGGAATTAAAACCATTATGCAGGCCAAAAAAATTCTTGTCGTCGTCAGCGGTCAGGATAAGGCTGATATTGTAGCCCGCGCCTTTTTCGGACCTGTAACTCCGGAAGTTCCCGCCTCCATCCTTCAGATGCATAATGATGTAACCATCGTTGGCGATGAGGCTGCACTGTCTAAAATTCCACAGTAAGAGGTGAAGATCATTGATTATCAGAAATGCCCGTGTATTTCTTGAAAACTGCACATTCGAAAAAAAAGACATTTTAATTCGCGACAATAAAATCGCCGCTCTTATGTCTCCCGGCGACCCCATCCCCGATGACGGTGATGCCGATGATTATCGGGTCTATGATGCCCAGGGTCTTCTGGCAATCCCGGGGCTGACAGATCTGCACTTTCATGGCTGTATGGGACATGATTTCTGTGAAGGCACAAAAGAGGCCATGGATGCCATTACGGCCTATGAAGCCAAACAGGGCATTACAACGGTCTGCCCTGCAACCATGACACTGGCCGCCCAGGCTCTTGAAGAAATCTGCGCCGGTGCCGCCGCTTATAAGGCCTATCAAAATACTCACGGTCTTACCGATGAAACAGGCAGTCATGCCCGCCTGTGTGGAATCAACCTGGAAGGCCCTTTTATTTCAAAAGAAAAAAAAGGTGCCCAGAACGAGGCCTTTATTCAAACACCTGATCAGGCACTTTTTAAGAAACTGCAGACAGCTGCAGACGGTCTTGTAAAAACGATTGCCATTGCTCCTGAAACCGAAGGCGCCATGGCGTTTATTTGCGATATGAAAGACGAAACCGTAATTTCCATTGCCCATACAACAGCTGATTATGACACAGCCAGCACCGCCATAGCTTTGGGTGCACACCACATCACCCACCTTTACAACGCCATGCCGCCTTACTCCCACAGAGCTCCCGGCGTGATCGGTGCTGCCTGTGATCATCCCCAGTGTCATGTGGAATTGATCTGTGACGGTGTTCACATCCATCCCAGTGCAGTACGTACCACATTTAAGATGTTTGGCGATGACCGGATCATTCTTATCAGCGACAGTATGGAGGCCACCGGCATGAAAGACGGTCAGTATGAGCTGGGCGGTCAGCCGGTAAACGTCACCGGCAATCTGGCGACTCTGACCGATGGTACCATCGCCGGCTCCGCGACCAATCTTATGGACTGTGTGCGGACTGCTGTTCTTAAAATGGGAATTCCTTTGGAATCCGCCATTAAATGTGCCGCAGTCAATCCTGCCAGAGAGATTGGCATTGATGACCGATATGGCAGCATTGCACCTGGCAAATATGCAAACATCATTCTGCTTCGGGATACACTGGAAACTCAGGCTGTATTTCTTGAAGGACAGCCTATATGCTTATAATAACCAGATTCCAGGAATTGCCCAGTCAGAAAATACCTGCCATATGACAAATTCCGGCCGAAATAATAAAACGGCCGGAATTTGTTTTGTATGGGCCTGGATATGCCTTGGTCAATGGACACTTCTTTCTGGTGATATCATTGAACCGGCCTTTAAATCTTTATTTTCCATAGCAGCCACAAAACGGGCTGCAATTTCCTGAGGTCTTGTAATTGCACTGCCAACGATCACTGAAAAAGCACCTGCCTCCAGCATTTGTCTGGCCTGATCGGGTGTCTGTATGCCGCCTGCACCGATCACCGGCAAATCTACCGTCTGGGCCAGCTGATGTACCAGACGAATATCCGGTGCCTTTAAAGCCCCGTCTCTGTCAATATGACGGTTTAAGGTAATTCCAAGAATATCCGCCCCAGCCATCCAGGCTTCCAGGCCCTCCTCGAAAGAGGAAATATTAGCCATTAATAAAACATTCGGATACTTCTCATGGATTTTCCTTAGGAAATCATCCGCACCTAAACCATCCCCCCGACGGGCCACCGTACTGTCTGCGGCAATCACATCCGCTCCGGCAGCATATAACTGATCCACCTCGGCCATGGTCGGAGTCATACAGATATCATAACCTGGATATTGTTTTTTAATCAGTCCAATGACCGGCAGAGACGTTTCCTTTTTTATAAGCTGTATATCCGTGACGCTGCCTGCGCACACAGCCGCTGCTCCGGCCATCTGGGCGGCTTGGGCCATCTGGCCCATCACAGAATTTTGCTCACTGTACAAAGGCTCACCTGGAAGAACCTGACAGGACACAATTAATTTTCCTCTGATCTTTTCTTTAAAGGCTTCCAAGGTTTCCTTTCTGTTTTTATCCATAGCCTTCCCCCCTGGTTTTTATTGTCTGTAAAGCGCCGAAACCGTTTCTGTATGCAGCGATGCTTTACTGTAATAGTCTGTATTCAGATAATAAGCAAAAAATATATCCGCCATGACAAGAATGGGAAATTGAGGCGAAATCATAATACCTCCATCAAGATTTTTCATCCCGGCCACAACCAGGACCTCATCCGCCAGAGAACCGATCCGGGCATGCGCACTGGCTGTAATTAAAAGTACCGATGCCCCCTGTTCTCTGGCAATCTTTACGCCAGTCGTAATTTCTGGTGTGGTACCGCTTAGCGAAACAGCAATAATCAACGTCTTTCTTCCCGCTAAAGCCGCATTCATCCGAATAATATGTGCATCCGTAATGGCTTCCATGTAAAGCCCCAGGCGCATAAACCGTAAGGCAAGCTCCTTAGCCGCAATGCCCGAGCTTCCCATGCCATAAACAAAAATATGGTCTGCCTCAGACAACATCTCCGCAATCGCCGCCATCTGGGCTTCATTGACAAGTTCAATGCTTTTATCCAGCAGTTCCTGATATGTATCAACGACCTGCTTGGTAAGACGGGTAATCTGTCCCCTGTCCTGAGCCCGGTGAAATTCCCTGTCATAATCATAGATCAGCTCCCGAAAACCTTTATACCCGCATTTTTTTGCAAACCTGGACAATGAAGCTTCAGAAACGTAAAGCTTTGCGGCTATATTTTTTGAGGAAAATTTAAACTCCTCTTCATTTTCCAGGAAAAATCCGGCAATACTTTTTTCCACACCGGTCAGAGAATCATACACAGCCTGAATCCGGTGAAGCATTGAACCTCCCATTCTTGACAAATTTCTTCCTCCACTCTATTCCTCATGGTACATAGGCTCAAAAATCCGCTTCGTTTCCTTTAATTCAACGACTTTGGCCTCTTTTTTAGCATTTTTACAAAAATAATCCTGGGCGCAGACCAGCTTTTTGCCCCGCTTATCCACTTTCTCATAGCTGCCGTCCGGCTGAAGAATATGCGCCTTGACGCAGTCCTCCAGCTGTACTTTTAAAATTTCAATCGCCTTTTGTTTACAGGTCTCATCCTCCACAGGAAATGTAATTTCAACACGTTTATCCAGATTTCTGGGCATCCAGTCCGCACTGCCCATGTACACGTCTTCCCAGCCGTTATTATAGAAATAGAAAATCCGGGCGTGTTCCAGAAAATTTCCCACAATAGAGCGCACAGTAATATTTTCACTGACACCGGGCACACCGGTCTTCAGGCAGCAAATTCCCCGAACAATCAGATCAATCTTTACCCCTGCACAGGAAGCCTTATACAGTTCCACAATAATTTTAGGATCGCACAGGGAGTTCATTTTCGCAATCATATGTGCCGGCTTTCCTTCCTGTGCATTGGTAATTTCCCGCTCGATAAGCTCAATAAATTTATCCCTCAGCCACAGGGGAGCCACCATAAGCTTGTTCCAATGCGGCGGCTCCGAATAACCGGAAAGCATATTAAAGACCGCTGTCGCATCCTCTCCGATAGGCTCCGAACAGGTCAAAAGCCCTGTGTCCGTATATAATTTGGCCGTGGCATCATTATAATTGCCGGTCCCAAGATGAACATAGCGGCGAATCCCATCCTCGTCCCTGCGAACAACAAGCGTAATTTTACTGTGTGTCTTTAACCCCACAAGGCCGTAGATCACATGACATCCGGCCTTTTCAAGCATTTGGGCCCATATAATGTTGTTTTCTTCGTCAAAACGGGCCTTCAGTTCCACAAGCACAGACACCTGCTTACCGTTTTCAGCAGCCGCTGCCAGGGAAGCAATAATCGGCGAATTGCCGCTGACCCGGTAAAGGGTCTGCTTAATTGCCAGCACATTGGGATCCCTGGATGCCTGGCGGACAAAATCGACAACAGGATCAAAGGTCTGATAGGGATGATGAAGAAAAATATCCTGTCTGCGAATCTGGGTAAAAATATCCTCCTCATGATTTAATTCCTTTACAGGCTGAGGGATATATTTTTTATATTTCAAATGGTCAAACCCTTCAAGACCGTTAATCTTCATTAAAAATGTCAGATCCAGCGGACCATTGATCCGGTAAATTGCACTTTCCTCCACATTGAGTTCTTTTTTCAGTATTTTCAACAACCGTTTGTCCATGGAGTCTTCCACCTCAAGGCGAATCACCTCTCCCCACTGACGGCGTTTAAGCTGCTTTTGAATTTCCTTTAACAGGTCAGCGGCTTCCTCCTCTTCAATACTCAAATCTGCATTTCGAATAATCCGATATGGATGGTAGCAAAGCACCTTATTATTGAGAAAAAGCTTCTGTATATTTTTTTCAATAATCTGCTCCAGCAAAATAACCGTGGTATCTTCTTTCTTCTCTGAAGGAATGCGCACAACTCTCGGGAGAACGGAAGGCACCTGTACAGTGGCAAAATCATATTCATCCTCATGATCCGGCCGGTCAATAAGCGCACCGATATTTAAAGACTTATTTCGAATTAATGGGAAAGGTCTTGAAGAATCTACCGCCATTGGTGTGAGCACAGGATACACATCTCTCATAAAATACTGATCCACATACTCAGCCTGGACTTCATTAAGATGTTCAAAATTAGTGATCACAACCAAATGATTCTGCTTAAGCTGAGGCAAAAAGGAGCGGGTATACGTATTGTACTGCATTGTACACATTTTATGGGTTTTTTCATAAATTTTTTCCAGCTGTACAGCCGGTGTCATACCCGCAATATCTTTTTTATTATATTTGGCATGAACCATGTCCTTTAAAGAAGCCACACGAATCATAAAAAATTCGTCCAGATTTGACGCCGTGATACTTAAAAACTTCAGACGTTCAAACAGAGGCAGACTTTTATCTCTGGCCTCACTGAGTACACGATAGTTAAATTCCAGCCAGCTTAATTCCCTGTTCCAGAAATTTTCCGGTTTATTTAATATATCTGCCATTGTCATCATCCTCTCTTAAATATTCCGCTTCTGACGCAGCACAGGTTCCAGTCCAAAAATTTCTTCAAACATCTGCTTGCGTGTCTCAAGCGTCCCTTCCTCCAGCGTAAGATCATAAATACTGTCTGCCATAATTTTTAATTCCTGATTTTTTATAACAATCCGTATGCCCTCAATCTTTTGCTTGTGGCTGCGGTCCATGCCATTGGCCAAACGGAGCATGGCCGCCAGCTTGACAACCGCAATAAACTCCTCTTTGGTCATCCGCTGCCAGACATCCGCATAATCCGGAATCTCATTATGAGCGTTATAAAGTACCACTGCAGCAACCATCTCTTTTTCAGTCTCAGACAAACCAATAATTTCGGTGAGACGGATCAGCTGATACGAAGCACGTATGCCCGACGACATATTGACATATTTTCCACAATCATGAAGCATCGCCGCCAGCTGTAAAATCAGGCGATGGCGTCCATCCAGACCAGATATTTTTTTCATGCCGTCAAAAAGTGCCAGGGACAGCATCTGAACATTTTCAATATGTTCTTCATTGCTCTCGTATTTTTTCGCTATATGACGCACGCAGTTTAAAATATCCTTCTCAAAATCATGAGAAAGTACAAACTTTTCCACCCTCTGACTGTAGTCCACAGCAAGACCGTCACACATACCGGTCTGTGGTTCCCAGAGGCGTTCGACTGTGGAAGCATCCAGAAGCTTTTTATATATAATACTGGAAGGTACAATAACCGTAGCCAATTCATATGGAATTCCGTATTTATCCGCGATCTCATCCGGTGAAGACTTAAGCAGTTTATTATAAATTTTCAAAAACTGTTCTCTTGTGAGAAATTCCTTGTTTTTGGCCACATTCACATAGTTTATAATTGAAGAAAATTCTTCACCCACAACGATCATATGGCGTATTTTCAAATCCTTCAGCCGAAGCCGTCCAAGGGTTTTCATATCATTGCCGATATAGTCTTCCATCACATCCACAAAGCTGGTTGTATGCCCTTCCATACCGGAAAGTATTTCACGGATTCTTAAAGAGCCCAGACGAATATTCTGGGAAAACTGTAAAACCCCACGATCAAAATAAGATACCTGAAGACTGCCTGACCCTAAATCCACAATAGCCGTTCCTTCCTGGATCAGCTGTTCAAAATTCTGCATTTTATAGGCCACGGACTTAAAAATAAGAAAACGCTGTTCTGCATTACTTATAATTTTAACCCGAAGTCCGGTTTTTATCTGAATCTGGTCCAGAATCAAATCTCGATTCTCCGCCTCTCTCAGGGCGCTGCCGCCAACAGCGGTATAGGCATCTGCACCATATTCTTCCATTTTCAGTCTGAACTTTTTAAGAACATCACACATTTCATTAACAAGCTCATAGCCGATCATTCCTTTTGAATAAGTATCACTGCCCAGTTCTATAATATAACGGACATGATCCAGCTCCCTGAAACCCAGTTTTCTGGAAATCTCATAAACTTTCATTTCCAGCTGGCTGGAACCGACCTCGATTGCCGCAAAAGTTTTGACTGCCATAAAAATCACCTCGTGTTTTAACTGTTTTGACAGGCTGAAATTCTATTTTCAGTCCATTGGCACCTTTAGGTTCAGCTGCATGTCCCCGCTGTATCTTCCCCGGCTTCCATACCGGCCAGGTGATTAATAAACTGCTGGGCAGTACGGCCTGACAGGCCGCCATGGTGCATTTCCCATACAACAGAAGCCTTTGCAATCTCATCCTCTGACATATGAATGCCAAAACGCCCGGCCAGCTCAGTGGCAATAGCCACATACTCCTTCTGACTGGGTGCCCCGTAATAAATAGTTTCACCAAAACGGGTAGCTAAAGAAAGTTTTTCCTGCATAGAGTCACCGCCATGGACATCATCGCTTGCCATCTTACGTTCTCCCCATGTTTCCCGAATCAGGTGGCGGCGGTTGGAGGTTGCATAGATCAGCACATTATCCGGCTTCGTTTCCAGCCCGCCTTCAATCACCGCCTTCAGATATTTATACTCAATTTCAAATTCCTCAAAGGACAGATCATCCATATAAAGAATAAATTTATAGTTCCTGTTTTTAATCTGGGCAATGACCTCCGGAATATCTTTAAACTGGTGCTTATAAATTTCAATCATACGAAGACCGTCTTTATAATATTCATTTAAAATAGCTTTAATACTTGTGGATTTCCCGGTCCCGCTATCCCCAAAAAGAAGTACATTATTCGCTCTGCGTCCGTTCACAAAGGCCTGGGTATTATCCACCAGTTTTTTCTTCTGAATTTCATAGCCTACCAAATCCGAAAGATCGACCTTTTCCGTCCGAGTAATAGGCAAAATCACCGCCGCACCATCTTTTTGAACCACCTTAAATGCCCGGTGCAAACCAAATTTTCCCACACCATATTCTTTGTAAAACTGGGTCAGCAGTGTATACATCTGTTGTCTGTCCCGATCCTTTGCAGCCTCAGAAAGTCCCTGACACAGTCGTTCAATGCGTTCGCAAAGTGTATGGCTGTAAATGATTCCCCTGTTTTTACGTCCCTCATAGCTTCCAATCAGTCCAAGGAAACGAATACCAAGCGCGTGTTCCACCGCCTGCCAGTCCATCTGATAGGCTTCCATAAAAATGTCCAAATCATGCAAAGCCAGCTCATTTAAACTGCCTTGAATCGCCCCTGTCTTTTCACAGGACATGCTAAACGCGTTTTCATTGGTTGTCAGCACAAAAGTCAGATAGCCATGCCATAAATTGCCTTCAAAACCATGCGTTCTGGCAATCGTCACCAGCTGGTTAATACAATCGTAAATTGTATCCACAACAGCCTGACGATCAGCATCTTTGTCATTGTATGTATTGGCTGCCCATGCCATTCGCTCCATCACATGGTCTTCAAAATGTCGGTATAAAATAAGTTCGTTTATTCTGATATTCATATTTTCCTATCCCTGGCTTTCTTTAAATTGTTTACTCCGCATGAATATAATTTCCCAGAATCTTCAGATTCTTAGCCTCAGAGGCCACACCAGTCAGCGCATTTTGAACAGCCTTTTGTCTGAAGTTGCCGTCAAAGTCCACAAAAAATCGATACTGCCATTTTTCTCCCCGAATCGGCCTGGACTCAATACGATTCATATTCAGGCCATTGAAAATAAAGTGCGATAAAATATTATACAGGGTGCCGCTTTCGTGAGGCAGTTCAAAACATATACTGATCTGATTGGCTTTTGGCACATATTCCCGATTCTTTGTAAAGATAATAAAACGCGTGGAGTTATTGCCGATATCATTGATATTGGATTGAAGTACACACAACCCATGAAATTTGGCCGCAGCCTGGCTGGCAATGGCGCCCTGGCTTAAATCACCGTCGTCGATCACTTTTTTCGCCGCAATTGCCGTATTTGTTGTACTCATCTGCTTCCATTCCCCATGTTTTCCAAGAAAACGGCGACACTGAAGCAGCCCCTGAGGATGAGAATAAACGGTGCGAATATCCTGGATCTTTGCCCCCGGAACCCCGAGAAGGGCATGCTCCACCTTAACAACATATTCGCCTACAATATAGTTATCATAAGCCCCCATTAAATCATAAACATCGGTAATAATTCCCGTCGAAGAATTTTCCACCGGCAGCACGCCATACTGTGCCTCTCCATTTTTTATAGCCTCCATGGCTTCCTTAAAGGTGGCGACATGAAAGGCCTTTACGTCACTGCCAAAATATCCCAGCATGGCCTGATGGCCATAAGCACCCGGCACACCGTTATAGACAACCTTTGTCTCCGGAGTAAACGTCTGTGCACGGCATGTAAAACCACTGTAGCCATCCCAACCGCTGCTCATAAGCATATACTGACGCATACGGCTGATGGTCATCAGCTGATTAAACAGTGCCTCCACGCCTTGTCTGTTAAAATCTGTATGCGCCAGGGCACTGACCTTCTCGATCTTTTCCTTTTCACGTTGGGTGTCCAAAACAGCCTTTCCAATCTTTTTTTTATATTCAGCCACACCCTCTGCAGCTTTCATTCGCTGCTCGAACAGGGATACAATCTGGCTGTCAATATGATCAATTTCTTCTCTAAGCTTTTGTAATTCGTCCATTTGAAATGTCTCTCCCGCTTAAGTCTCTTTTTCTGCTTTACTTATATTTTTCTTCAATCAGAGCACGAAGCCGCTCCTTTTCCATGGATGAAATAAATGCGCCCTCTGCCGCATAGAGGTTCATCCGTTTAAAATCCTGGCAATCCCAGCCAAAGGCTTCATGCAGCAGTCTGTACTCCTTATAGGCTTTTGTATCACAGACGATCATATCATCCGTATTTACAGTCACATGAACACCGGCCTCATAAAGCCTGCGAATCGGATGGGCAGCGATATCCACAACTGCGCCGGTCTGAATGTTACTTGTAGGGCAGACTTCAAGGGTAACATGGCGGTCAATCAAAAGCTGAATCAGCGATTCATCTTCCACAGCCCGGATACCATGACCAATTCTTCTCGCCCCGTTTTCCACAGCCAGCCGAATACTTTCCGGTCCCGCCTTTTCTCCGGCATGAACGCAAAACGGGATTTCTTCCTGATTAAGCACCTCAAATTGTCCCTCATACATTTTTGTGGGATAACAAACTTCATCTCCGACCAGATCAATGCCTACAACACCACGATGTAAATACTGTATAGCCTCCACAATGGTTGCAAAATTATCTTTTTCGTCGGCTCCTCTCACTGTACATAAAATCAGATTGGCGCGAATTTGATGGCTGTCTGCCACAGCTTTTTTCATTCCGGCAACAGCAGCCTCCACCACCTGCCCCTGACGAAGCCCTCTCAAAGTATGATATTGAGGAATGATACGAATCTCCGCATATAAGATCCCCTGAGCATCCATATCTCTGACCAGCTCATAGACGGCACGGCGGATTGCTTTTCGCTCCTGCAATACGGTAAATGCCAGGTCAAACCGTTTCAAATATTCTGTTAAATCCGTACAGCGATTGGGCACACGCAAATACTTATCCAGCAGCCGCACATCATAGGTTGGCATATAGGCCCCCTGCTCTCTGGCCAGTTCAAGTAAAGTCTGGGGTCTGACCGAACCTTCCAGATGAACATGCAAATCGATCATCGCTCATACGCCTCCTTGCACAAATGTTAATCATCTCTGTATATTTTAACAGATGAATCTGCAAAAGTACAGGGTTTAGAAAATGAAAATCCGCACAAGAAGCAGACCTGACGCCTGCCCTTTGTGCGGACTTATAAGAATTATATTTCATCACAAACCTGAAATATATAAAATTTTAAATAGTAGGACTCATCTGCTGCCCACAAAATCGGATGATCCGGCGCCTGAGTTCTGAATTCTACCTGACGCAGACGTTTATGGGCGTTTTTAGCCGCCTGATGGATCGTCTGCGTAAACAGCTCATAGGACATGAAATGTGAGCAGGAACAGGTAGCCAGATAACCGCCGGGACGAACAAGTTTCATCCCTCTCAGATTAATTTCCCGATAGCCTCTCACTGCATTTTTAATTGAATTTCTGGATTTCGTAAATGCCGGAGGATCCAAAATCACCACATCAAACTGCTCACCGTTTTGCTCCAGTTGAGGAAGGAGATCAAAAACATCGGCACACTGAAACTTTACCACATCCTCCAAACCGTTTAAACGGGCATTCTCCTGTGCACACTCAACAGCCAGTCCAGAGGCATCCACACCGAGAACAGACGCGGCTTTAGCAATTCCGGCATTTAAAGCAAAAGAACCGGTGTGCGTAAAACAGTCCAAAACCCTGGCACCACGGCAAAGCTTTTGAATGGCCAGACGATTATATTTTTGGTCCAGAAAGAAACCGGTTTTTTGTCCATTTTCCACATCAACCATGTACTTAACACCATTTTCCTCAATCTGTATCCGGGTGTCAAAGGGCGCGCCGATAAAGCCCTTCACCCGTTCCATACCCTCATTGAGTCGGACTTTGGCATCACTTCGTTCATACACCCCCCTGATCTGAATACCGTCAGCCAAAAGCACTTCCTTTACACAATCCACAATCATTTCTTTCATCCGGTCAATGCCCAAGGCCAGAGATTCCACAACAAGACAGTCTTCAAATTTATCTACAACGATTCCAGGAAGGAAATCTGCTTCTCCGAAAATCAGACGACAGCTTGAGGTATCTGTCACTTTTTTTCGATATTCCCAGGCCTCACGGACTCTGTTTAAAATAAAATCCCAATTGATTTTGACATCCGGCTGCCTTGTCATCATTCGAACCGTAATTTTGGATTTAGTATTAATAAAACCCTGGCCCAGCAAAAAGCCGTCGAAATCCTTGACCATAACCAGATCGCCATTTTCAAAGCTGCCCATGATCATATCAATCTCATTATCAAAAATCCACATTCCGCCGGATTTCAGCTGCCGTCCCTCACCCTTCTTTAAAATCACCTGTGCTTTACTCATATAACTATCCTTTCATTTATAACGATCCTTTTTGTAAATACCTTTTCATTCACAGTAAAATTTAAAGAGTGCAATTATCCCTTCCCTGCCATCCAGTGGAGAAAATCGCCCTCTTTTTTTGTCATTTGTAAAAGATTATGTAGTTTTATTAGGCTTATCGCTTATGCAATCATCTGATCCGGAAACTGCTGATTAAACACATCCTTAAGTTTCTTTAATTCACTCTCCAAGAAGTTGACACGAATCATAAGCAATTCCTTGCTTTCTTCAACTTTCAACGCCTCATTAAGTTTACGGTCCAGATCCAAATGGCCCTCTGCCACTGCCTGAATGCTTCTTCTTGTCTCAAGCTCCAAGGTTGTTTTAAGATTCCGGACAACCAGTTCCAGATCCTCCACCCGTTCTGAAAGTACCCGGATATCCAACTTCATATCCCGGACATGGGCTTGAAGCTTCTCAATATCGGAACGCATGTCCTTCATCTCAGCCATCATATCCGCTATATCAGCCTTCATGTCATCAACAGCCCCTTTCATAGGCTGGATTTTGGCATCCATTAAATCCGAAATAGCCTTCAATAACTCTCTGTCATTCACTTGCCTACACCAATCCTTTCACAAATAGTAAACCTTCGCTTACAGGTAAAAATTATATCATAAGCCATCGACAAAGTCCATACGCTGATGGCATACCCAATTGCCCAAAAGGCCAATACATGAATAACAGCAACATGTCTTATACGTGAACTCCCCATTGTCTAAATCCAGTGAGATTGCGGTGGCCTTATTTCAAATAAGATGCATAAAACAGTACCTGCCGGGCATATTATATCTATGAAGAAAAGTTTTATTCTTTGTGGTCTTACAGGCTGGTGTATGGAAGTACTATGGACAGGTATTGGTTCCATAGTGTCACGGGACCCTAAGCTAACCTGTAAGACTTCGATTTGGATGTTTCCCATTTATGGTATGGCTGCTTTGCTTTCCCCCATCAGCAAACATCTGGCAGGCAAAAATTTCTTACTTAGAGGAGGGATTTACACACTTTGTATCTTTGCCACAGAATTTACCACCGGATCAATTCTGAAAAAGTACAATGTCTGCCCATGGGACTACAGTAATCAGCCGGCAAATATTAAAGGATTAATCAATTTAACGTATACACCGCTGTGGTTTGGTGCAGGTCTTTTCTTCGAAAAACTTTTAAAGCTTCAGGATGCTGTACATCAAAAAGCACTTCTTTGAACGATCATCCCAAAGCCAATTTTCGAAGCTGATTTTTGTCTGTAATTTCCACTGCTCCCCGCGACAGCCTGACAATGCCCTCTTCCGAAAAATACTTCAGCATCCGGGAAACCACCTCTCTGGCACTTCCCATGTAACGGGCAATCTGCTCATGAGTCAGCCGTATAACCAAACTCTTGGTTTTAGCTGATTCATCCAGCAGAAAAACTGCCAGACGCTGATCAAAGCTCATAAACAAAATCTGCTGCATGGCCCACATAACTTCTGAAAAATGGCCTACAGTTACCTTGTAAAGATAATTCTGAGCATAAAGGTTGTGTTCAGCTACCCGTCCCATAACGCAGTTATTTATTAAGATCAGCTCACAGTCCCTTGTAACATCAATAAATACATCAAAGGTAATCTCCTGAAACAGACAGGAAGCCGATAATGTACATACATCATTTTCATAAAGTCTGTACAGTGCAATTTCTCTCCCATCCTCTGAAAGCATATATACCCGCAGCTGTCCTGACTTTACAATAATAAACCCTGTACAGTGCTCATCGCCTCTGTGAATAATATCCCCTTTTTTATACGTTATTTTTGTTGAGTTTAAAAGCAGATTCTCCTTGTCTTCCTGCGATAAATATTGCCAGAACGGCAGTTTTTCTGCAACCTTTTTGATTTCTTCGTCCATTCTTAGGCCCCCTTGTTCAATCAATGCCATCTGCTTTTCATCGATAAAAGCGCAAGAATAGTATATGATAATTAGATGAGAGCGTCAACAAAAACACTGCAGTCCAGAGGTATCAGCCATCCGGTGCTGCAGTGTTCTTATATTTTTTAAATTTCAAATATGCCTAGATCAAAGAAAGAACTGCATTCTTATCACGGTATCCAACCGACTGATTGGTCAGCTGTCCGTTTTTAAATACAAGCAGTGTCGGAATACTCATCACATTGAATCTGGCCGCCAGTTCGGACTCATCATCCACATTGACCTTGCATACTTTAATATCACTTCTCTCTCCGGCGATTTCATCTACAATCGGAGAAAGCATCTTACACGGCCCGCACCAGGAAGCCCAAAAATCTACCAGAACCGGACGATCGGCCTGTAAAACCTCTGTATCAAAATTATTTTTATTTAATGTTACAACTGACATATTGATTATCCCCTTTCATTATTTGCATTATACCGGCCTGACATGGAATCAATCATTGTGCATCCGGAATATGTTTTGTATGAACTATGGTATAAGTATAACCATTTTATTTAAAAAAGTATGTGACATACTCACATTACAGTATTTTCTTTTTTTTAAAAATAATGATACAAATAATAATTACAAGAATACACAAGGCAATCACAACCGGATAGCCATGCTCCAGCTCAGGCATATTTCTAAAATTCATACCATACCAGCTGGTAATCAACGTCAAAGGCATAAATATCGTAGATATAATGGTAAGGACCTGCATATTCCGGTTCTGCTTTGCGTCCACCTGAGACTGATAGGCATCATTGATCTGCTGGGCATAATCAATCAAATGAATGGCACGACCCATAAGGCGGTCGGCCCGGTCAGTAATTGTCCCGAAATATTTTAGCTGCTTTTTTGAGAAAAAATGGTTTTCATTTTCCTCAAACGCTTTTCCCATCTCTGCCAGCTGCTCATAATAGCTTCTCAATATCAAAAGCTGACGCCGAATAGGCGCTACATCGATCTGGAAATTATCGGTTTTTTCATGAAGAATATCATCCTCAGTTTCCATAAGTGTCCGCTCAAAATTTTCCATCACCGTATTATCACGGCTCATAAACTCTGCAAACAGATTATATAAAAACTGCTCCTTCGTTTTTCCCTGATGAAGTTTTTTCTTTTTAATCCGACGTATAAGACGCTGAGCAAAACCATCCTCGTTGACAATCACAATATAATTTCTGTTCACAAACAAAATCATACGGTAACGGTCTCCGAGAACATCCAGAAGTCTGGGAATTGCCAGTGTTCCATACAGACATTCCTGCTGTGTCTCGATTTTACAAAAATACGCATCAGACAGATTAATCTCACCTTCATAGGTCATCCCCGTCTGCTGTAAAATTTCACCGCATCCGCTGACAGAGGTAATCAATATAGACGGAATATTATCGTTCACCGCCTGCTCTAATGTAATCTCCCGCAGCTGCTCTCCCAGTGCATAAACCATGATTTTTTCACTCCCGTCGACATTTTATCAAAAAGCGACCCGTCTTAGCCCATAGTCCGGGACTCTCATAGTTACCTTACGTCAAACATATGATTCTGTCAAGGGAAAAAACAAGGCTTTCAATGACTTACAAAAATCCAAGGCTTTTAATAACCTGCCCCACGGTTTCCAGCTTCCGGGCCTTCCATCCATAAGCCCCACAAAACAAAAGCCCCCTTTGGAGATCCCCCCTGGCCGCATGAACAAGCGCATCCGTTATACAATATGGGATTTTGGAAGGGTCACATTTTTCAATACACTGATGACAGCGAATGGGATAACGGACACCGGACTGAATATTTTTTACAAAATCATTCCTGATCGCCCGTCCCGGCATGCCTACCGGACTTTTGATAATCATAATATCTTCCTCACGAGCATTCATATAGGCCTGCTTATAGGCTGGTGCTGCATCACACTCCCTGGTAGTAATAAAACGGGTGGCAACCTGAACAGCATCCACCCCCATGGACATATAATGCGCCACCGTCTCAGCCTCACTGATCCCTCCCGCTACAGCTACCGGTATATGGCATCCATAACGCCGTCCATAATCCGCGGTTACTTCCATAATTTCTTCAATTTCCCGGTCATAGGCTTCCATATGAATATGCTCAAGCTGTTTAAGATCAAACCCTAAATGTCCGCCGGCCAACGGCCCTTCGATCACAACAAGCTCCGGCATACGCCCATATTTTTTGTCCCACATTCTTAAAATAACAGAAGCAGCCTTGACCGATGAAACAATGGGCGCAATTTTCGTCTTTGATCCCAGAACAAACTCCGGCAGCCTAAGCGGCAGGCCTGCACCGGAAATAATCAAATCCGCCCCGGCTTCAACGGCCGCCCGGACATAGCGCTCATAAAAGCGGGTAGCAACCATAATATTTACCCCTACAATTCCCGGATAGGCGTTAAACTCGTCCCGGCCAAACAAACGACAGCTTACGCTGGATGCCAGTGTTTTGGCTGCTCTGATATGTTTGCCAATAGCAGACAGGTTCGTGTCCACCGGATTTTTATCCCATCCCGGTTCATTATAACCAATCTGGGCCGTACTGATCACACCGACCCCACCCCAGCCAGCCACAGTCCCTGCCAGCGAAGAAAGGCTAATACCCACGCCCATGCCGCCCTGAATAAGGGGAAGCCTGGCCTGCAAATCCCCGATTTTTAACGGTCCATATTTAAAATTTACGAAATCTGTCATATCTTTCTCCTACGATTTCCTCTGCAGTTTTATCATCATACTGCTTTAAAAAACGTATGATTCCTTTTCTCATTTTTTCAGCCACCTGACCGCCGCTTTCCTCGGTCAAAAGTTCCCGCTCTCCTAAAATTTTATCAACAACCCCCAAGGACTTTAGCTCCCGGGCTGTAATTTTCATTTTTCCAGCTGCTTCCTTTGCCCGTTTGCCGTCCTTCCATAAAATGGAGGCAAAGCCTTCAGGGGATAAAATTGAATACATGGCATTTTCCAACATCCATACTTCATTGGCTACAGCCAGCGCCAATGCCCCGCCGCTGCCGCCCTCACCGATAATCACAGACAGCACTGGTACCTTCAGCCCGGCCATCTCGGCCAGGTTTCTGGCAATTGCCTCACCCTGCCCCCGCTGTTCGGCCTCAAGACCGCAGTAAGCACCGGATGTATCCACAAAACAAATCACTGGCCGTAAAAATTTCTCAGCCTGCAGCATCAGTCTCAAGGCCTTACGGTACCCTTCAGGATTGGGCATTCCAAAGTTTCTCTCGATATTTTCTCTTGTAGATCGGCCTTTTTGCTGCCCTATAACAGTGACCGGCCGGCCGCCGATAAATGCCAGACCGCCGATGATAGCTCCATCATCCCCAAAATGTCGATCCCCATGAAGCTCTATAAACTGATCAAAAACATTTTCGATATAATACATCGCTGTAGGTCTGTCCTTACTTCTGGCAATTTTAACCCGATCCCATGGTGTAAGACTCATTGAGATGTCACCTCCCGATCATATGGACAATGAAGTCTGAGCAAGGCGGATAATATGGATTTTTGCTCGCTTCTGGGCACAATCCTGTCGATCAGGCCATGCTCCAGTAAAAACTGAGGGCGCTGAAAGCCTTTGGGAAGCTTCTGTCCAATGGTCTGCTCAATAACCCTTGGTCCAGCAAACCCCACAAGCGCCCCGGGTTCTGCCATAATAATATCGCCCAGCATTGCAAAGCTTGCCGTCACACCACCGGTTGTGGGATCGGTTAATACAGAAAAATACGCCAGGCCCGCATCGCCATGTTTTTTTAAGGCTGCGCTTGTTTTAGCCATCTGCATCAGCGAAATCATCCCTTCCTGCATTCTTGCACCGCCGGAACAGCAGTAAATAATCACCGGCAGTCGGTCCCTGGTTGCCCGTTCCACGGCGTCGGTAATGATCTCACCAACACCATGTCCCATGCTGCCCATAAAAAATGAGGCATCCATCACTGCAATAACTGTATCCTGACCATCAATCCTGCCGCGCCCGGCAACCACCGCTTCCGCAAGTCCGGTTTGCATGCGAAAGTCCAGAACCTTTTGCGGATATCCTTTAAAATCCAAAGGATTTGCAATCGCATCCTCTTTATGAATCAGAGAAAAATCTTCAAAGCTTCCCTGATCCAGAATCATTTCCAGCCGTGCCTGTGCACCCATTCTCAAATGATGACCACATTTCGGACACACAAAAAAATTGGCTTTCAGATCCTCTCTGTAAATCATCCCATGACACTGAGGGCATTTCTGCCACAGCCCCTCAGGCACCTCTGGCGTATGCACGTTTTTTCGCTCCTGAGGGCTGTTTTTCAGCCCTCCGGAAATATGAATATAAGCGGTTTTTTTAAACATTCCTTTAAGCATGGCTCAGACCACCTCACATTGTTTCTATAAAGCCGGTATCAATATCACCCTTTAAATAACGCTGATCGTTGATAATATCAAACTGAAAATCAATGTTCGTATCAATCCCCTGAACAACCAGCTCGCCTAAGGCACTTTGCATCCGACAAATTGCTTCTGTCCGACTTGGGGCCCAGACAATAAGCTTTGCAATCATAGAATCATAATAGGGCGTAATCACGCAGCCTGGATATACCGCACAGTCTACCCGAACCCCGTTACCGCCTGGCAGATGGACATCTGTAATTTTCCCCGGACAAGGCCGGAAATTAAGCGCCGGATTTTCGGCATTGATTCTGCATTCAATGGCATGGCCAGTGACCTTTACATGATCCTGAGTCATCCCCAGCTCAAGTCCGGCCGCAATTCGAAGCTGTTCTTTGACCAAATCCACGCCAGTAACCATTTCAGTTACAGGATGTTCGACCTGAATGCGTGTATTCATTTCCATAAAATAGAAGTTCTTATGTTTATCCAAAAGGAATTCAATGGTGCCTGCATTTTCATATCCCACAGCCCTGGCTGCAGCCACTGCCGCCTTTCCCATACGTACTCTTAAATCCGCATCAATGGCGCAGGAAGGGGACTCTTCCAGCACCTTCTGATGCCTGCGCTGAATGGAACAGTCCCGCTCCCCAAGGTGGATCACATTGCCATGCTTATCCGCTAAAATCTGAAATTCTATATGGCGGGGATTTTCAATATATTTTTCAATATACATGGTATCATCCCCAAAGGCATTGATCGATTCCAGTTGCGCCGTATGAAAACTCTGGCAAAAGGTATCCTGATCCCATGCAATACGCATTCCCTTTCCTCCACCCCCTGAGGATGCCTTAATCATCACGGGAAAGCCAATGGCACAGGCCTGTTTTAAGCCATCCTGGGCATTGTAGATGGGCTCCTTTGTTCCGGGAATTACCGGAATTCCGGCCTCCATCATCGTCCTGCGGGCCTGAGATTTATTTCCCATCTGATGGATCAGACGGGCGCTGGGACCAATAAATGTAATCTTACACTGCTCACACATTTCCACGAATTTTGTATTTTCCGATAAAAATCCAAATCCCGGGTGAATGGCATCAGCCCCACTGATTAATGTGGCACTGATTATATTTTCCATATTCAGATAGCTGTCCTTTGATGGACCCGGCCCGATGCAGATCGCCTGATCAGCCAGCTGGGTATGCAGCGCTTCAGCATCAGCGGTGGAATAAACCGCCACTGTTTCAATGCCAAGTTCACGACAGGCACGAATAATTCGTACTGCGATCTCACCACGATTGGCAATCAATACCTTATTCATTCTCTCACCTCAAAAAACGTCAGCCGATCATAAAGGTAAGCTCACCTTCGGCCATCAGCCGGTCCCCATCGTAGGCTTTGCCTATACCTACGCCAACCGGACCTTTGCGTCTGACCAGTTCCAATTCCATACGCAGCATCGTGCCAGGCACAACCTTGTTTCTGAATCTGGCCTTATTAATGCCGCCAAAATAAGCAATTTTACCTTTATTTTCTTCCTCTGACAAAATCATCACAGCCCCCACCTGCGCCATTGCTTCCATAATTAAAACGCCGGGCATCACCGGCTCCTGAGGAAAATGGCCCGCAAAATAGGGTTCATTATAAGACACTGCCTTATATCCAGTTGCTTTTTTCCCCTGTTCTGTCACTTCTACCCGATCAATCAGTAAAAACGGCTGTCTGTGGGGAAGAATCTCCATAATTTCTTTAATACCGTATGTCGTCATAATCATCTCACCCTTTACTTTATTTTTAATAATGACTGGCCATACGCCACGCTCTGCTGATTATCTACAAGAATTTCCGTAACAATTCCATCCACATCACTTTCAATCTCATTCATCAGCTTCATTGCCTCTATAATTCCAATAACCTGACCAACGCTTACATGATCCCCAACTTTAACAAAAGGTTCATCCTCCGGTCCCGGCGCGCTGTAAAACACACCGACCAGGGGGGCTGTAATAGAAATTCCATCATCCTCAGATGGCGTTGTCTGCTGCAGGCTCTGACCGGATAAGGTTATATCCAAATCCCCAGGCACCGCGCCGGTTCCCGTCAAGGATGCCGTACCGGCTGCAGGTAAATCCTTCGCAGCCTGCAGTGCACCGGCTGCAGAAGTTCCTAAGCAGGTACAGGGCTCACCTCCGACCATGGTCTGACCAGTACTTTTTTCTATATTTATTTTAAGGCATCCCTCCTCAACCGTCAAACTGGAAATCCCTGATGCATCGACTTTATCAATAAGCTGAATAATTTTATCTATATCCATCCACGACAACCTCCATTTTCAGTTAATATCAGTCTTTAAATTTGCGAAACAGCAATGTCGCATTATGACCGCCAAAGCCCAGTGAATTAGACAGCACGATATCCACCGGCATCTGCCGTCCGATCTGAGGGACATAATCCAGATCACAGCCTTCATCCGGGTGCATTAGACCGGCTGTAGGATGAACAAAGCTGTCCTCAACTGACTTCACACAGGCAATGGCTTCCACAGCACCTGCCGCTCCGAGCAAATGACCGATCATTGACTTTGTGGAGCTGACCGGCACATGGTCGGCCGCTGCCCCAAGGGCCAGCCTGATGGCTCTTGTCTCAAACAGATCATTATGATGCGTACCGGTTCCGTGGGCATTAATATAGCTGATCTCCTCCGGCTTCACACCGGCTTCATTCATGGCAAACATCATTGCCCTGGCCGCACCCATACCGTCCTCAGCCGGAGAGGTAATGTGAAAAGCATCCGAAGTTGCGCCATAACCGGCAATTTCAGCTAAAACGCAGGCATTTCTGGCTCTGGCATGTTCCAGAGATTCCAACACCAGAACACCGGCGCCTTCTCCCATAACAAAGCCACCTCGATCTTTATCAAAAGGTATGGATGCCCGCATGGGATCTGTGGATTCAGTCAGCGCCGTCAAAGACGCAAAACCGGCAATTCCGATGGGGCATATCGCACTTTCTGTTCCTCCGGCCAGCATCACATCCGCATCCCCACACTGTATACTTCTATAAGCCTCTCCAATCGAATGGGTACCTGTAGCACATGCAGTTACAACATTCAGGCTTTTTCCTTTTAGCCCCAGCTGGATAGACACATTTCCTGCAGCCATATTGGAAATCATCAGCGGCACCATCATAGGACTGACTCTGGAAGGACCCTTATCCAAAAGCCTGCGTTCCTCTTTTTCCATACAAGGCAGACTGCCGATTCCGCTGCCAATGGAAAGTCCCACCCGATATGGGTCCTCCTTTGACATATCCATTCCGGACTGTTTCATTGCCTCCATGGCTGCAGCCACGGCAAACTGTGAAAAACGTTCCATACGACGGGCAGCCTTAACGTCCATATATTCTTTGGCATTAAAATTTTTAACCTCAGCAGCCAGCGTCGCTTTATACCCCGCTGCATCAAACTGGGTAATCTCACCGATTCCTACAACGCCTTCTTTTAAAGATTTCCAATAATCTTCAACACAATGACCGACAGGGGTAATTGCCCCCATACCGGTTATCACAACTCTTTTACTCATCACTGCCTCCTCTTAAATGAACCTTTATCCGGCCATCATCCCATATACATGCCGCCGTCTACGCTGATCGTCTGACCGGTAATGTAGCGTGCCTCATCGGATGCCAGAAATACCACTGCTTCTGCAACATCTTCCGGTTCACCCATAAACCCCAGGGGAATCATCCGACACATAGATGTTTTAATATCTTCAGACAGCACCGCTGTCATATCCGTCTGAATAAATCCCGGTGCAACGGCATTGACCGTAATATGCCGGCTGGCCAGTTCCCTGGCGGCCGACATCGTCAGACCGATAACCCCAGCCTTTGAAGCGGCATAGTTGGCCTGCCCGGCATTTCCCATCCGTCCCACAACCGATGAAAGATTAATAATTCTTCCGCTTCTTTGCTTAATCATAGGGCGCGCCACATGCTTTATACAATTAAATGTTCCTTTTAAATTCGTATCCATAACCGCATCAAAATCGGCTTCACTCATTCCCATGAGCAATGTATCTCTTGTAATTCCTGCATTATTCACAAGAATATCTATTCTTTTATAATTTTCAATCACCCAGGCCATCATAGCCTTCACTGCCCCATGATCAGCCACATTACAGCCATAGCTGACTGCCCGTCCGCCGACGTTTAAAATATCTTCAACAACCGCTTCAGCAGCTGCCTTTGAACCATGATAGTTCACAATCACAAAGGCACCCTGGCCAGCCAGCTTTTTGGCTACTGCACAGCCAATCCCCCGGCTGGCACCGGTCACAAGTGCAACTTTTCCTGTAAGCATAAGCGCCTCCTGTTCTTTTAAAATTTCAACGTCTAAAGCCTCATTATTTAAAGTTTCAGCTTTTAAAGCTTTGTTTGCTTAAAGCTCCAGTTTTTCCAGATCCTGGACTTTTTCAATATTAATCATCTTCACACTGCGGTCAATTCGTTTCATAAATCCTGCCAGCGTTTGGCCCGGACCAATCTCCACGAAAGTGTTCACGCCTTCAGCCAGCATTGTACGAATACTCTGTTCCCAGCGCACACTGCTGGATACCTGACGCACAAGCAGCGGTTTAATGTCACTGATTTCATTCACATACGTTCCGGTCGTATTGGACACATAAGGAATATCCGAATCCATGAGGATCACTGGCTCTAAAACCGCTTTCAGACGTGCACCGGCACCTTGAAGCATAGACGAATGAAACGGACCGCTCACCTTTAAAGGCATCACCCGCTTTGCCCCTGCTGCCAGAAGCTGCTGACCTGCATCCGTAACGGCCTGCAGTTCACCGGAAATAACAACCTGTCCGGGGCAGTTAAAATTAGCCGGTTCTACTATACCAGCAACACCTGCACACACCTTTTCCACGGTTGCGCCGTCCAGTCCCATTACAGCCGCCATGGCACCGCCGTGGGGAACAGCTTCCTGCATAAATATTCCACGCTGACGCACCACCGCCATCGCCTCACGGGGGGATATTTTTTCTGAAGCTACCAAAGCTGCATATTCCCCAAGACTTAACCCGGCACTCACCGTGGGACGCGCCCCAAGACTTTTAACAGCAGCAAGCATGGCCAGTTCTGTTGTCAAAAGAGCAATTTGTGTATATTCTGTAATATTCAGATCTTCATTTTTTTCGAAACAAAGCCCCCCAATATCCAGCCCTGTAACGTCGCAGGCCAGATCATAGATTGCTCTGCTCTCTTTAAATGTATCGTAAAAATCCTTTCCCATGCCCGTATACTGAGCACCCTGTCCGGGAAATATAAACGCTGTATGTTTCATTTTTTCACCTAATTACTTTGATATTCAAACTATTTATTTAAAAATCAGCGGCTGCGCTTTATATGCAGCCGCCATTTCTTTACCTGCAACATATTACTGCACCAATGACTTAAATCCAAGCTCAATAACGGTTTGGCACTCAGAAATTATCTCCTGAACAATCTCTCTGCATGTCTGCTGTTTGGAAACAAGACCTGCAATCTGTCCGGCCATCATAGATCCGCCTTTAACGTCCCCATCGATAACAGCCTTTTTAAGACTTCCCAGTGTCAGAAGTTCCAATTCCTCAAATGTGGCACCTTCTTTTTCCATCTTCAGATAAGCCTTCGTCATGGGATTTCTCAGGCATCGGATCGGATGACCAAAGCTTCGGCCTGTAACCTGCGTATCAATATCACCGGCCTTTGCCACCTTATCTTTATAGTTCTGATGAATGTTGGTTTCGGAAGCCAGCAAAAAGCGTGTCCCCATCTGAACAGCCTGGGCCCCCAGCATCAAAGCTGCTGCCATCCCCCGGCCATCTCCAATGCCGCCTGCAGCAATCACCGGAATACTCACCGCATCCACAACCTGGGGAACTAAAGCCATCGTGGTCAATTCCCCTATATGCCCACCGGATTCCATGCCTTCGGCGACAAGGGCATCCGCACCACAGCGTTCCATACGTCTGGCCAGAGCGACACTGGCTACGACAGGAATAACCTTCACTCCCGCCCTCTTCCACATCGACATATATTTTTCAGGACTGCCTGCACCTGTAGTCACGACTTTAACGCCCAGATCAACCACAGCCTGAGCAATGGCATCCGCTTCAGGATTTAACAGCATAATATTGACACCGAAAGGTTTATCCGTCAGCTTCTGACAGGCTTCAATCTGTTCCCTTACAAAGGATGCAGGTGCTCCCCCTGCACCGATCAGCCCCAGACCGCCGGCCTCAGAAACGGCTGCAGCCAGATGGTAATCAGCCACCCAGGCCATGCCGCCCTGAATCACCGGATATTCAATCCCCAGAAGTTCCGTAATTTTGGTCTTCATGCATTATTCCTCGATACCCTGGGTTTTCAGATATTCGATTACAGCACCAACAGTTGTAATTTTTTCCAGTTCTTCTGTAGGAATTTCAATGCCGTATTCATCTTCAAGATTCATAACAAGTTCAAATAAGTCAAGGGAATCAGCACCAAGATCATCCTTAAAAGATGCCTCCATGGTTACTTCTTCCGGATCAACGCTTAACTGTTCTGCAATAATTGCCTGAATTTTTTCAAACATAAATAAATTTCTCCTTTTAATCATTTACTATGAAAACACCGCTTTATCACAGTGCCTTTATATGCTTTGATATTCAAAGTATATCATTTTTTACAACGATGTCAACTGTTTTTTTCCCGTTTTATTCATATCCTGGCCATCGGATGGTCATAAATATTATAACGTATCTCTTTTAAAACCTCAACTATTTTCGGCCGTCCCCTCAGATCTGCCCGCATATTTTATACTTGAGTATGGCAAAAAATTCCCTTACATAAAAATTAAGCATCAGGACCCGACCACTTTTACTGGCCAGTCCAAAAACAGAAGCCACACCGGCCTTTTTAGCAATACACCGGCCGCGATAAATATGAAAACCACACGTGACAATAACAAATGTCTTGTCTTTTTTACATAACTTTAAGCTATTTTCAATATTCTGAAATGTATTGCGGGAAGCAGATTCTTGAAGCACCCGTTTTTCATGAATCCCGTATTGTTTCATCAAACCTGCCATACACTCAGCCTCCGTCATATCTTCACCCGGCCCCTGGCCGCCACACACAATAGCCATTGCTGACGGATTTTCCTTTAAATAAGACACAGCCGCATCTACGCGCCGTATCATAGAACGTGTTGGCACACGTCCCTTCACCTGTGCCCCCAGTACAATCACATATTCAGCGCCTTTTGGAGGCTTTTCCAGTGCAGCACCAATCATCTGCAGTTCCACTGCCATAAAAATCAGACAAAAGCCCAAAAGCAGGCTCCAAAAGGCCATCATCCAGCCCCGGTCAATTACAATCTGTCCGGATTTTTCCAAAACGGAAATCCCAAAGACAGCAAAACCGCCAAGTCCGCACAGCAGCCAGAAAGCAGAAAAAGAAGTTCTAAAACCTGAATAAAAAATAATAATGAGATAATAAACCAAACACAGGCCACCGGCCACCGCAAATCCCAGCATTTCCCACCTCCGTTTTTTAATCAGTCTAACAGCCTCTGCGGCTTCTGTCAAACAACACATTTCCAAAGCCGGTGTGCGAAAATTTGGTTTAAATTCAAAAAAATTCATAAAATATCATACTTCAGGCAATATTAATAAAGTATTCAGAAAGAACCTCTTTATTTTTTTACGGAAATGAATTATAATAGCAAGAGAAAATATATCATGAATGGAAGGTGCCGAATAATGAAAAAATTTCTGAAAGTATTTATGAAGACCGTTGCTATTGCTGCATCAGTCGCAGGTATTGCCTATGTTATAAAACAGATTCTTGACAAAAAGTCCGAGGCCGATGATTTTGATGACGACTTTGACGATGATTTCGATGATGATTTTGAAGACTTTGACAGTGAAGAAGAAACCTCCAGAGAATATGTAAGTATCAATATCCCTTCCGCAGATGAAATTAAAACAGCGGCAAAAGATATTAAAGATACTGCCAAAGAAGCTGCCGAAGATGTCAAAGAAACGGTTAAAGATGCAGCCGGTGATGTCAAAGATGCCGTCAAAGATGCAGCAGATGATGTCAAAGAAAGTGTTGCTGACGCAGCAGATGATTTATTGAACAAATAAGATCTAAAAACCTGCCGGCATAAAACCGGCAGGTTTTTGTGCTTATAATTATCTAAAGGAAGGATGTATGACGATGTGCGAAGAAAAAACACCAGTTACTGAATCAATGAAAGACTATGAAAAAGAACTTGAACAGTCATTCACAAAAATTAAGGAAGGCGACTTACTGTCCGGAACTGTGGCAGGTATTACAGATACAGAAGTCACTGTTGATCTTGGCCTGTACAGTGATGGTATCATTCCGCTTCAGGAACTGAGCAATGATCCTAAATTTTCCATCAAAGGCGACATTACTGTAGGTGAGCCCATCAAAGCTGTGGTTCTTTCCGAGGATAACGGTGAAGGCCATATTCTGCTCTCCAAGAAACAGGCCGATGATATCCTGGCATGGGATGATTTAAAAGAATTGATGGATCAGGGCACTGTCCTTACATTGAAAATCGGCGGTGTTGTCAACGGCGGTGTGATTACATATGTTCACGGCATCCGTGGCTTTATCCCAGCCTCACACCTGGCGCTGAGCTATGTGGAAGATCTGAATACCTATCTGAATCAGACCGTAGAAGCCAAAATTATCACTGTAGACGCATCCAAAAAACGTCTTGTGCTCTCTGTCCGTGAGGTTCTCCGTGATCAAAAGGCCCAGGAAAAACAGGAAAAATTTGCCCGTATTCAGATTGGTGACATCATGGAAGGCAAGGTTGAAAATATTACTGGCTATGGTGCATTTATCGATTTGGGTGAAGGTCTTTCTGGCCTTGTCCACATTTCCCAGATCAGCCAGAAGCGTATTCAATCCGTTCACGAAGTACTCAAAGAAGGCGATACGGTTAAAGTAAAAGTTATTGCCATCAAGGACGGCAAACTCAGTCTGAGTATCAAAGCCCTGCAGGACAAAGAGGAAATACCTGAAACTGCCGAAGAGACCTTTGATTATAAAGAAGACGGGCAGGCCGCTACAAGCCTTGCGGCACTGCTTTCCGGCCTTAAACTGAACTAATTCAGACAAAACAGCCATCCTGAACAGACGGATGAACGATAAAATGTTCCAACGGACAGAGTCTGCATCTTTGCAGGCTCTGTCTTTATTTTACGGATCGATATGCCTGCTATTTTTTTAAATTATTTTTTACAATACTTGTCCATCCACTCTGTAATCTCACGCAAACGGCGTATTCTGTTTTTAGGTTTTCCGCTTCTGGACAACTCATGATTCTCTCCATGGAAAAGCACAAGACGCGTGGGAACGCCTTTATTCATCAATGCCGTGGCCATCTGATAAGCCTCAAATACAGGACAGCGATAATCCTGATCAGAATGGATAAACAGGGTTGGAGTCACCGCATTTTTGGCATATTTTAAAGGCGAATGATACCACATTTTTTCCAGATTGGTTTCCAGATTTGCACCGCACTGGTCATTGGCAAACCGGGGACCAATATCACTGGCGCCTTCAAATCCAATCCAGTTGGCAATCGAACGTTGGGAAGCAACTGCTGCAAAACGATCTGTATGTCCAATCATCCAGTTACTCATAAAACCACCGTAGCTGCCTCCGGTTTCGCCTACTCGTTTTTCATCAATCTCAGGATACCGTTTAAGAACCTGATCCATAAATGTCATGAGATCACTGTAATCAACGGTGCCGTACTTTCCCCGGATATCGGCAAATTCATTGCCCCTTCCGTCTGATCCCCTGGGATTTGTGTAGCATACAAAATAGCCGGCACCGGCCCATACCTGCATTTCATGAAAAAACACTTCTCCATAAACGGTTTTTGGACCTCCGTGTATATCCAGAATTGCCGGATATTTTTTAGTCTGATCTTCGGGATCATAACCCATTGGATATAAAACCCAGCCGTCTAAAACAACACCATCATTTTCATATTGGAATTTATGGTAATTTGAAACATACTTTCCGTCCAGAGCAGCTTCATTGATCACAGACACCTGCTGTCCGTCAATATAAAGCTCCTGAAGCTTTGTTCCGTACATTCCGATCACAGCCGGTTTGTCTTTATAAAAATCCAGTCCATCAATGGAGCCCTCTGTATCAATCACGGTTGAAATATTACCGTTGGTATCCAAAACCGCCAAATGGGCAGCATTTCGTTCGGTATACACAAAATACAGCCGATCCTTATAAACTCGTGTACTGCTTCCGCCGCCCAGTCTGCAGTCTGAACCAACGGAAGAATAAAAATTCTGTTCCCACGGCGCCAGTAATTGAAGCTGCTGATCTTTAAGGACATAAAACTGCGGATTTTCATTGATGCCAAAACGATCTCCCCGGGCCGCTGCCACCACAATTTTCCCGCCCAGATACCATGCCCCAAAGATGGCATACTGCCCCTGCTCCAGGGCAACAGATATTTTTTTAGATGCTACATTAACTTCAAATATACCATCCTTATCCTCAGACACGGTTTCATAACGTCCGGCCACCATTAACAGTTTCTCATGATCCTGAGACAGCACAAGATCATAAACATTGGTCAGTTCGTCTGTCAAAAACTCCCAGCGTCCCGTTGACGGTGTAAAGAACATAAGCCGTGTCCGTGTCCCATTTAAAAAGCCCTGTCCATTCAAATAAAAGGGAAGCTGAGTAATCACCTCCACAGCCGTATCTTCCTTCTTCTTTTCCAGAATACGGGCCTTATTCGCCTCGTCCGCTTCTGCCATAACCGAAGTCTCACGGTTCCAGGAAATAAGCATGGCATAAAGATCATCATTGATTTTTTTCACACTGCTGACCACATAAGGGACCTCAAAGGCTTTCACCGCCTCACCGCCATGGATGGAAATTTTGTAAAACACAGTAAATTCTTCGCCTTCAGCAGCCCGCTTTTTGTCCCGCTCATCTCGGCAGCCAGCAAATAAGATTTCATCATCAGAGTCAAAAAAGAAAAAGCTCTCCTCATTTCCCGCAGTCAGCTGGCGTACTTTGCCATCATAAATCATTAAATTTCTGTTATAACTATTTTTTTCCAGATCAGCCTGTGCACAGACAAAGGCCAGTGCCGTCTGAGACGGATTTGCCTCAAGACCGGACAAAAAACGGTAATTTACAAAATCTTCAATTTTCAGTGGTGTTAATGAACACATATAGTTCCTCACTTTCCGGCTATTCTCTTAACCTTTTTATTAAAACTCATAAAAACCAGACCGATTTTTCTTGTGAGCCAGGGTATCCCACAAAAGTTCCCGATGACTATTGACAATCAGCCGATCTGGAAAATCAGCTTCCCGAATGACCTCCCCGGCAAACGGAAATTTTCCCACATCGCCTGAAAAATGAGCATCGCTGCCCAAAATAACAGGGACATTATATGCCTTACATAATTTCAGCATCGTCAGATCATGATCTCTTGTATTTTTTCTAAACCCGGCAGGATTTAAAGAAGCATTATTAATTTCCAGCAGGGTGTGATATTTTCCTGCTGCATGAACTACCTTTTCATAATCCACCGGATACCGTCCGTCATCAGGATGACCAATAATATCAATACATGGATTTTTAATGGCATTTAAATAAGCCCGGGTATTATCCTCCATACTTGACGGCGCCATACAGGGCGTATGAAGGCTTGCAATAGTAATGTCCAGTTTTTCCAGCACCTCCTGGGGCAAGTCCACCTGGCCGTCTGGATTCATAATATTAAGCTCGCTGCCAAACATAAGATGGACACCTTCCATGACTCTGGGAATAACCTTGAAATTCTGGAAATAATACAGGTGGCAGGTTCCCGGCATCATCGGTGCATGTTCTGTGATCCCCAGCAGTTTAAGGCCTGATTGCGCCGCCGCATGAGCCATTTCCGTGATGGTACTGTATGCGTGGCCGCTGGCCAATGTATGTGTATGCATATCAAGTATGTATTTCATTCATGTTTCCTCCTTGAGCTGCCGTTTACGGCTGTCGAAATATATAAACCGGTCAATGGCATCCAATAAATCCGCAAACTCCGATCTTGGTGCCATTTCAATATACCTGGTCAAAATTTCCTCCTCCTGCTCCCTGTAGCGACCATAAAAAATATCAAACAGGTTATGTCCCCGCATATAGATTTTAAAATCTTCCATGTGATCGGCCAAATCCTGCGGGCATGTAATCACGGCACCTGTGACCTCTGTAAAATGCTTGCCGCAGTTTAATCGATGTAAATACTCCTGCCATTTTTCAAACAATATCTCATAAAATGCCTGTTCACTCTCCACAATCCCCAAATCTGCCATAATTTTAGGATTCAGGAAATAATTTTCAAATGAATAGTATTTTAAAATCAGCACATTACGCCGAGTAACCCTGGGCAGCCTGTCAATGTCCTGCTGCCCCCGATCCTCATAATAACGGCACAGCTGTCTGGCCAGCTGCTCCCTGTCTTTTCCGTCACCGTCCCTGATCATTAAAAACTGATCCTTCAAATACAGTTTATTGATATATTTTAAATTGGCATAAGTTTTAATATTGGTACAGCTGTTAGTTGTGATAATCGCCACCCGTGTCAGTGTTCCGTCTTCGCTGCACACCTCTGAATAATATTTCTTCAGCAGCAGCGGCAGACGGCTTTTATCCTGCCGCCCTTCCACAATAAATACAAAATTAACATTCATCAGATCATTCGCTGTATACCCCAGATCATCCAAAATCTGATCAATATCCTCCGGTTTTCTGGCCACTGAGTAATAATCATCATCCAAAACGACCTGGCGAATCTGACCGGAAGTAAAATTATAGATCATATTTGGCGAATGGGTAGAAAATACCACCTGATTTTTCTTTGACAAACGGTAAAGAACCTCCCCTGCAGCCTTCTGCAGCTTTGGATGAAGAAAAATTTCCGGATCTTCCATAAGAATCATACATGAATTCCGATTTTTTTCATCAATATAGGCTTCCAGGAGCGACAATATATAAATGCTTCTCATGCCTTTTCCCAGCTTTGTCACCGGCAGATAGCTTCCCCGTTCTCTATTATATGCCATCCCCTGCAAAGAAAAAAGCTGATCCGAATCCACACCGGCCACATATTCAATGGTTTCTGCATAGCCCCCGTTTTTTCTGAAATTCTGATTCACCTTTTCCTCAAAATTTTTAAGATTAGACGCATACAGTCTGTATTCCGTCAAACGCATGGCCTCAATCACATTTAAGGCACTTGCGCTCTTTTTCTCAATCATCCCGATACACTGAAAGCATTTCCGGCACTGATGCCGGCTGTTAAACATGCACTGATTATCTTTAAGCATCTGCAGCCGTTCATCATCCTGAAACATAAGAATGTCATCCTCAATAGCCTGAAGATGGCGCTGACTGTCAATAAAATAAATTTTGGGAAGCACCTGACAAATGTAGGGATTATGCTTTCTGAAGCCATCGTCAAAGCGAATCGTCCCCTGGGGATTGATTACCAAAGAAAAGCAAAGACGGTCATTACAAAGGGAAGGAAGCTTTGACAGCAACATTCGCTTCCAGGCCTCAAAGGTTTTGTATTTGCTGATCACGCCACGGCTGTGAAGTTCCTCATAGTCGCCATCCTCAAAAACAAAGCAGGCTGAAATAACAATATTATGATCCGGAAGGCAAAAATCATCTTCCGTCACTTCGTACTGGCCATCCAAAAGCCTTAATGCATCCAACACCACGGTTTTTCCTGTATTATTTTTCCCCACAAGAATCAGGGCATTTTCAATGTCTTCAATTTTCATATCCCGTATGGACTTAAAGTTACGGATTTCAAGACTGCTGATTTTCATAAATGCCGCCTCAAAAACCGGATCGACATATCTCTCCAGCAGGCAGCGTCCTCATTGATGTGCTCCGGAATCTGAGCCGAACGCTCATCGGCCAGGGAAAGACCATGATCACCATTCTCAAAAATATGCAGCTCAAAAGGCACATGATACCGATCCAGCTGCCGGGCAAAATTCAGGGAATTAATCACATACACAAGAGAATCTTTCGCTGTATGCCATATAAACACAGGCGGCACCTGATTGGAAACACAGTTGACCGGACTGACCTCCCGTAACCTGATCTCATCCTGACGTTCTCCCATCAAAGCCGTATTGGACATGGCCATAAACTGGCGTCTGGACATATGATTGATCGGATCCTTCACATCAAAATCCGGATCATTCCTGGCAGCCTCAAACTGAGCTTCATAATCCAGCAAAGGATACCCCAGCACAACGGCTGCCGGCTTTAACTGTTCTCTTGTGGCATTAAGATGATTTTTCAAAAAAGCATCCTGCCAGTGTACAGCCAGTGATGCACACAAATGAGCCCCCGCCGAAAAACCGATAATGGCTATTTTTTTTACGTCCACCTGCCACCGGTGTGCATTTTCATGAATTGTCAGCATCATTTTTCCCAAATCATACAATGCATTAGGGTAAGTGGCATCGCCCCTGTCCTTTGTGATATATCTTAGCACAAAGGCCTGAAAACCATGTTGGGTATAAAAAAGAGCCACCGGTTCTCCCTCTCTGTCCGAAGTCATTAAATAACCGCCGCCCGGACAGATAATTACGGCCGGCCGCAAAGAACGCCCATCATCCTCTGGCTGAGTTTCATGAAGATAGGCGGTATAGTCCACATTGTCATCAAAATCCCATAAACGGTGTTTTTCGCAATTCATTCATCTTCCTCCAATACATAAAAGGCCATCATTTAACACAGGCCTAACCCGACTGCCGCAATGTCTCTTTTACTTAAAACAGTTTAACACATTCCCGCAAAAAAGACAAATATTCTCTCCGTAGCAGGGCCTATGTATAGTTGGGCCGGAATAAATAAACCGGCCCCACCATCCAAATATCTGTTATTTCGCTTTCTCAGAAAATGTAGGATCTACCAGATCTTCATAAGGAACCCTTGTCGTCAGCTGTCCGGCCTCGGAAAGAATATCCTGCATCAAATCAAAGGCATCCTGAGTAAAAATCGTATCTGTTTTCCATGTATCCTGCTCATGATAACGCTCAATAATTGTTTTAAGCGTATCAAAGTCGGTTTCTTCAAACTGAGGTGCAATCACCGTTGCGATTTCTTCCGGCGTATGGCCTGCCACATAATCCAGCCCCTTTTGAATTGCATTGGTAAACTTCTGAATAATTTCCGGATTTTCTTTAATATAACTATCCAGTGCAGAGAAGCAGGTGTAGGGAACATAGCCGCTGTCCACCCCCAGAGAGGCTATAACATGCCCCGCCCCCTTCTCTTCCAGTGCCGTGGCATGGGGTTCAAACTCTACGGTATATTGTCCGGTACCGGCCGCAAAAGCCTCTGCCGTAACACCAAAATCAATGTTCTGAATAATTTCCAGATCCGTCTTCGGATCAATACCATGAAGCTTTAAAATATATTCAAAAATCATTTGCGGCATACCGCCTGTTCTTCCGCCAATCACCGTTTTTCCCTTTAAATCTTCCCATTTAAAGTCATCATCGGCTTCTCTGCCAACAAGAAAATTTCCGGCCCGCTGAGTCAGCTGGGCAAAATTCACGGCCCGCTGATTAGAACCTTCCTGATAAACATAGACCGTGGATTCAGGTCCCATAAAACCGATATCCGCTTCTCCCGCAATCATTGCCGTCATCACATGGTCTGCACCATTACTGTTGGTCAGTTCCACATCCAGCCCTTCATCTTCAAAATAACCATTTTCAATGGCAACATACATGGGGGCGTAAAAAATAGAATGGGCGACCTCACTTAGACGGACTTTTGTCAGGCCGTCGGAAGATGCACCGCAGCCAGACAGCGCAGTTGCTGCCAGCATTAAGGCAAAAAACAGAGCACATAATTTTCGTTTCATAGATTTCCTCCGCATTTTACATACTGATATATCATATGCAAAATTTTAAAGATTGTCATAAAGATCAAATCCTTGTATATCCATGGCAAATCCGGTATACTGATACTTATCTACAATTTTACTATCAGGAGAAGACAAATGAACGATATTTATATTCAGAATTTTATGAACCGACTGGATTTTCCCACCGAAGCAAAGGAAGAATTCATGCGAATCATGGATCGAATACATACAGATCAAAAACTGCTTGCCCGTTTTGACTCGGCCGTATATGATTATATGCAGACCAGCAGAGACAAAGCACTGCATCTGTATACCCCATCTAAAAGCAGAAACCGCCACACGCTGCCGGACGCCCTGAACCGTATGCGGATTCTGGCGCTGCAAATGGAAGTGTCCCCATACACACTGCAATTTGTTTTTTGTATGGAATGCAGCCGCCTGCTTCTGGAAATATATCAGGAAAAACTGATTCCCGAATGGATTTTCTGGAATACCATGGAAGATTTTTACTGCAAACTCATGGAATGTAAAAACGTTATGAATGTGTGGGGAATTTTTGTGGCCTGGTGGTACGATCGTTTTTTCGATGCCTCACGTTTTGGCCTGGGGCGGCTTCAGTTTGAACTGGAACCATTTCGCGGTTCAAAGCCTTTAAATATCGGTGGTATAACCATCTGTCCCGGTGATCCGGTCATCAATATGCATATTCCTTCCAAAGGACCGCTGACCAAAGCACTGCGTCAGGATGCCTACCGTCGAGCCTATGCGTTCTTTAATGCAGATAATATTAAACGCCCCATGGCTTTTGTCTGTGACTCATGGCTGCTTTACCCCAAACACGAGGAATTTCTGCCAAACGGCTCCAATATTGTGGATTTTATGCATGATTTTCAAATCTTGAACACTGTGGAAGAGACAGAATTTTCCAATGGCTGGCGCATCTTCGGCAGCGATTGGATCAAACATGTCAAAGATCCCAATGACCAGCTGCCCCAAAATACTGCCCTTCAAAAAGCCTATGCAGACTGGCTTTTAAAAGGCGGCTCCACCGGCACCGGCTACGGAATCTTCCTCTATGACGGCGACGAATTCTGGAAAAACTAAAGCGCATGGCAAAATCATTTTATATTGGCTTTTTTTGAAAAAAACAGCTCCCGCAGCCGACATCAATCGGCTATGAGAGCTGTTATATTATATGTTTTTTATTTCCCCAGATCTATATGATTACGCCTGATCTGTATCTTCCGTATGATCCAAAATCTTTTTCAGTTCATCCATAAATGTACTGACATCCTTAAACTCCCGGTAAACCGATGCAAACCGCACATAGGCCACAGGATCCAGTGTCTTTAATTTGTTCATAACAATCTCACCGATAATGTTCACACTGATTTCCCGCTCATCCTTATTAAAAATTTCGGTTTCAACCGCGTCTACCAATTTACGTATCTGCTCAGCGGAGATCGGCCGCTTATGGCAGGACCGTACAATTCCTGCTTCAATCTTTCTGCGGTCATAAGGCTCTCTGTTATTATCTTTTTTAATCACAATCAACGGTATCGTCTCTACCTTTTCATAGGTGGTAAAGCGCTTACCGCAGCGCTCGCACTGACGTCGTCTCCTGATGGAGCTGTTGTCATCTGCAGGCCTTGAATCAATAACTTTTGTATCCGCTTCATTACAAAATGGGCATTTCATTCATCATGTCCTCCTGACTGCGTTTATCCAGTATATTCCTGATTTCTTTTTTATTATAATCAAAAAGTGACAGTCGGTCAACCATCCTCACTACATTTCCGACAGATCTGATCCACATTGACATCCACAAGTATAATATCACCACCGATTTGGCGAACACAGTTCCAGCCAATGACACATTCGGTTTCACGGCCAAAAAGCCCGCAAAATTTACCTGGCCCCGGAATAATCAACTGGCAAATCTTTCCACAGTTGGGGTCAAACTCAATGTCAGCCACAAATCCCAGCTTCTGGCAATCCCTGACATTAATAACTTCCTTTTGCCTTAAATCACAAAAACGCATGACAACCTCTCCACACTTTTCTTATAATCATTATATGCCGCCAGGTATTCTGGGCTGCATGACCATGATCATTTGCGTGAACATCATCGTCCAATACATGTATATCCCTGTCTGTATATCAAAAAACATTAAGATGGCAAAAAAACAGGCAGATATAACAACTTCCCACGGTTGCCATTCTGCCTTATGTATCAGTAAAAACCTTCTCCTAATTTGTACTGCCCATATAGAATACCACAATCTTTTTGTATAATCTATTGACATTTTCTCAAAAATATGTCCGATATTTTTGTACATATTCACAATGAATATATTTTTCATTTACGGCTGTCCTATTTTCACTTATAATGATAAAAAATCCTAAGTTAACGAAAGAAGGGGTCTTATGAAATTCCGACCATGCATTGATATCCATAACGGACGAGTCAAACAGATTGTGGGGCAAAGTCTTCAGGATCTGGGCAGTCTGGCCACAGAAAATTTTGTCTCATCTCACGATGCCGACTGGTATGCCCGGCTCTACGCCAGACATGGACTCACCGGCGGACATATCATTCTCCTCAACCCAGCAGGTACCTCATCGTATGAAGCCGATCGGGCTCAGGCACTCAAAGCTTTAAATGCAGCGCCGCAAACGCTGCAGGTCGGCGGATCAATTACAGCCGATAATGCCGCAGCCTTTCTTGAAGCCGGAGCCTCCCATGTCATTATCACCTCATATGTATTCAAAAACGGTGAAATCTGCTGGGAAAACCTTGAAAAGCTGTGTAAAACTATCGGATCACAGAAAATTGTTCTTGATTTAAGCTGCCGTAAAAAAGACGGTCTTTACTACATCGTCACTGACCGCTGGCAAAAATTTACCCAAATGACGGTTACCCCGGAAACCTTTTGTCAGCTTTCCCCCTACTGCGACGAATTTCTGGTTCACGCTGTAGATGTCGAAGGCCGATGTCAGGGTGTGGAAAAGGGGCTTCTTCCAATTTTAGCAGCCGCAGGCCGTCCTGTAACCTACGCCGGAGGCATTCGTTCTCTTGAAGATATAAAACTCATTGGTGACCTTGGTGTTTCAGCCATTGATTTCACCGTAGGAAGCGCCCTTGACCTGTTTGGAGGGCCTCTGCCCTTTGCCCGCCTTTGTGACCTGTGGCAATAAGCTTTCCCTGGGCTGTTCGTTAAACTGAGACTTCCATATATTTAACATTTAAATGGCTCTAAGTTTACCCGTCAGCCCAGGAAATTTCCATTATTTCATATATTGTTTCATACTTTTCAGCGCATTTTTTTCGATTCTGGAAATCTGTGCCTGGGATATTCCCAGTTCTCTGGCAACCTCCATCTGGGTTTTTCCCTGATAAAACCGCATTTTTATAATGTTGTTTTCCCGATCCGTCAGATGTTTCATTGCTTCTTTCAGCGCAATGCTCTCCACCCATGTATCTTCATCATTTTTTTTATCACTGACCTGATCCATAATGCACAAAGTATCTCCGCCTTCCGTATAAACCGGTTCATATAAAGATACCGGACTTTGAATGGCATCCATGGCAAAAACAATATCCTCCTTGCTGATGCCGATCTCTGTGGCAATCTCCATAATCGTTGGTTCCCGGTTATTTTTTTTAATATAGGCTTCTTTGGCATAAATCGCTTTATAGGCCGTATCTCTTAGTGAACGGCTGACCCGAATACTGTTGTTATCCCTTAGATATCTGCGAATTTCTCCAATAATCATAGGACATGCATAGGTGGAAAACATCACCTGCTGGCTTAAATCAAAATTGTCAATGGCCTTAATTAAACCAATACAGCCAACCTGAAACAAATCATCCACATTTTCACTGCTTCCCGAAAATCGTCCGATAACGCTCAGAACAAGTCTTAAATTGCCCTTGATAAATATCTCCCGGGCAGCTTCGTCACCTGCCTTAATGCGCTTCATCAGTTCGTCTTTCTCTTCCTTTTTCAGCAGAGGAAGTTTAGCTGTATTCACTCCGCAGATTTCAACTTTATATCCTGCCATAGAAATATCACCGACCTATCCTGTAATTTTACTGTCACATAAATCATGCACATTTTCAGGATAGTTTATACGGACAGGCGCATGGTTTCATTTACCAGTTATTCTAAACCCCTCCGTTTTCCATCAATCATACTTAACCATTTCTTTTTGAAGCCGTACAATAATTTTTTTCTCCAGCCGGGAAATATAGGACTGAGAAATCCCCAGTAAATCTGCCACCTCCTTTTGAGTACGTTCCTGTCCATCCTTTGTATTCAGGCCATATCTGAGCATAATGATCGTGCGTTCCCGTTCAGAAAGCTTCAAAAGCGCTTTTTTAAGCAAAAGACGGTCAACCTCATTTTCCATTCCCTTTGAGACCTCATCCTCATCGGTTCCTAAAATATCCGACAGCAGCAATTCATTGCCGTCCCAGTCTACATTCAGCGGTTCATCAATGGACACTTCCATCCGTGTCTTATTATTCCGCCTTAAATACATTAAAATTTCATTTTCTATACATCTTGAAGCATAGGTGGCCAGCTTAATATTTTTTCCAGGGTTATAGGAATTGATGGCTTTAATCAGCCCAATGGTTCCAATAGAGATCAAATCCTCCACCCCTACACCGGTATTATCAAATTTTTTTGCAATATAAACAACCAGCCTTAAATTATGTTCAATCAAAAGTGCCTTTCCCTCATCCTCCATATGAGTGCCAATCATGGCAATCGCCTGATTTTCAGCCTCTGTGTCCAGCGGAACCGGCAGTACCTGAGCACCGCCGATATAATAAATCTCACCGTTTTTCGGATAAATCATACGTTTAAACCCCTGCATCATCCTGCAGCGAAATTTTGCCGGTACATGAACATTAAACATCATTTACTTCCAACCCCTTCCGTCAAAAAGTCCGGATGTAAAATCACCTGATATTCCCCGCCGCCTGATAAAAGGCCGGGATAAAGTCCCATCAGCATCCGTTTAAAATATTTAGGCTTCCCCCCATCTGCTCCGGAAAGTTCCACATTTTCAATCCAAAGCGCATACAAAATTCCGTTTTCCCTGCCCACACAGCGATAGGGCACCAAAAAAAAGCCTGGCTCAGACCGGTTCATACATGCCTGGGAAATATGTTCCGGCAATATGCCCAGCAAACCACACTCCAATATCCCCACAGGATATCCCGTCGTCGGTTCCCGCAGGCTGTTTCCCGTATCCAGCAGACCACGGGCACAGATTTTCTTATGTTCATATTCAAATGTAACATTATACAGTCTTACAGCCACAGATCTTTGCCTGTGCCAGAAACGGACCATAACCGCTACGATTTTTACGGACAAAAAGCCGGTAAGTACTAAATTTACAAAAGCTGGTATGTGACTTTCGGATAAATTTAAGAATGACAGTGCCGACCTAAACTCAGCGGCCAGCAATGTCTGTAAAGACTGAAAAATACCACCCGTCAGGGCTGCTGCAAAATACCATGCAGCCAAATTCCTCATCAGAATGTATCTTGAGCGTATACCATACGCTATGCAGAGTATAATCCCACTCATTAGAATATAAGAGAATAAAATATACAAAAATCCATGAAGCCATGAAATAGAAACACAGATACATGACCACAGACTGCCCGCTGCACCTGCCAGTAAAAGCCGTTTCCATAAAAAGGGCTGACCCAGGATTTTTGAAACAAGGATCAGAAGCAGCAGATCCATCATAAAGTTGAACACAAACAGCAGGTCCACATATAAAATTACTGCCAACACCACCTCCCGATCAGGCTTGTGTCCCTATTATAACCTTTAAGTATAAAATAATTTGTCAAAACAACACTTTCCTTAAATTAAAATAACCGCAGAATGCGATGGAAAACGCATTCCGCGGTTAAACGGGCAAAAACCGGACAGTTTCAGGAAGAATTTCCCACTGTCTATTTATCTTTTCTGCAGGAAGCTTGGAATCTGAATTGTATTGCCTGTAGGCGCTTCTTTTCTAGGTGCAAAGCTTGGCTGAACAGGTGTCTGAGCTGTATTACGGAAGGTGGATGCGCCTGCACCAAAGCTTGGACGTTCTGTCTTCTTTGCATAGGATGCACTCTGACCTGCGCTGGCCTGTTCTTCAAGGCCTGTAGCAATAACTGTAATCTTTGCAGAATCCGGTGTAGAATCATCATACATAGCACCAAAAATAATATTTGCGGATTCACCAGCCAGTTCCTCTACATAAGTTGCAGCTTCGTTGGCTTCGATCAGTCCGATATCACCGGAAATATTAATGATGATGTCTGTGGCGCCTTCAATGGTTGTCTCCAGAAGAGGGCTGGTGATCGCCTGCTTAACGGCATCAATACACTTATCATCGCCATGACCTTCACCGATACCGATATGGGCAATACCCTTGTCCTTCATAACAGTCTGAATATCTGCAAAGTCCAGATTAATCAGTCCTGGAAGGTTAATCAGGTCTGTAATACCCTGAACGCCCTGCTGAAGCACCTCATCAGCTTTCTTTAAAGCTTCAGGCATGGATGTTCTCCGGTCAACAATCTCAAGTAACTTATCATTTGGAATTACAATCAATGTATCTACATTGGCTTTCAGATTCTCAATACCTGAAAGAGCATTATTCATACGCTGCTTTGCCTCAAAACGGAAAGGCTTTGTCACAACACCAACAGTGAGAATCCCCATCTCCTTGGCAATGCCGGCAATAACAGGAGCTGCTCCGGTTCCTGTGCCGCCGCCCATACCACAGGTTACAAATACCATGTCAGCACCTTTCATAATTTCAGAAAGATCTTCCATACTTTCTTCAGCAGCCTTTGCGCCAACCTCAGGTTTTGCACCAGCGCCAAGGCCTTTGGTCAGCTTCTCGCCGATCTGTACAAGCTGAGAGGCTTTAGACAACTGAAGCGCCTGACGATCTGTATTTACACCAATAAATTCTACACCAATAATGTTCTCTTCAACCATTCTGTTTACAGCATTATTACCTGCGCCGCCCACACCGATGACAAGAATTTTGGCAGCTGCATCCATTTCATTTGTCTTTATCTCAAGCAAGAGTAACGTCCTCCTTTAAATTAATCTCTGTTGTTAAGCTTTCTATACTATATAATATATTTTTTTTTGAAAATAATCAACTACTATTTACGATTCTGGGCTAAAAAATATTGAATCTTTTGTCGAATCATAATTCTCCATGTGCAGAGTTCCTTTTTTAATCTCCATCTGCTGGATTTGCGGAATAATATTCTTCAATTCTGAAATTTTATCTTCCAGATTCTGAGAATCTCCAAGATCGATTTTAATATCAGACATTGTCAGTACCATCCTCCCATCATCATCAAAACCCACCTTATCGATTGTAATGTCATACTTATTCAGCAGAAGCGTCAAATTCAAAAGATCATCATACACACGCGCATCTTCTGTCGCCATGGGATGGTTCAGCTCCAGACTATCAAAAGCTACCCCTTCGACTAAAGGCACATCAGCCTGTCTGTCATCGGAAATCTCCGTGACATAGCCCTCATTATCAAAATAGACATATTTACCGCCATTTTCAACGCAGCCAATCACTATTTTTTCTCCGACAATTATATCGATTGTATTTCTTCCAGATATTTTAATATCTATAGAAGAAATAAACGGGATGCCTTCCACATTCAGCTTTCTATGTTCAAAGAAAAATATAAGGGTATTATTTTCTGCTTCCGAGTCATAGCCTACCAAATCCATGATTTCCTGATCCGTATATCTGGAATTTCCCTCCACATTGATCGTATTCAGCCTGAAGGCAAATATAAATACAAGCCCAGCCACTGCCAAAAGTAAAAGAAACCCAAGAAAAACTTTCAGGATTCTTTTCCTGCGTCTGCGGCGAACGACTTTATATGGTTCTCTGTGCTTTCGCTCTCTGGCAGGAGCCAGAGAAGCCGGATGGCTCTTGGCCTCTCTGATCGTCTCCATTGAAGCATTCGCCGCTGTTTGAGCCCCGGGCTTCGAATTTTTAATATTTCTATCCATAAATCTGTCACCTGTCTTTATCTTCTTCTGATCCGTGCCCCCAGACTGGCAAGGTCACCGCATATATCCTGGTACCCCCGCTCGATATATATGGGATCCTCAACGACCGTATCGCCTTCCGCCATCAGCCCTGCAATCACCAGCGCGGCGCCGCCTCTTAAATCCTCTGCCCAGACCTTACTGCCATATAGTCTGGAAACCCCCCGGACAACGGCCCTGTTTTGATCGATACACACATCCGCGCCCATTTTTTCCAGCCAGCCAGCCGTCTTAAACCGATTTTCGAAAATATCCTCATAAATTACACTTGTACCATGAGCCTTTGTAACCACAGCCATGAGCTGAGACTGCATATCGGTTGGAAAGCCCGGAAACGGCTGCGTATGAATACTTTCTATGGGTAATAATATCTGCGGCGCCAACACGCGAATTTTATTTCTGCAAATAACAATACCGCAGCCCGTCTGAGCCAAAGCCTGCAGCGTGGAATGCATATCTTTTTCACACACACCATACACGGAAACATCTCCGCAAGTTGCAGCTGCAGCTGCCAAATAAGTTCCTGCAACGATCCGATCGGACATTACCGTATAATCCACACTATTCAAATGAGAAACACCGTGAATGATGATATGCCCGGTACCCATACCATGAATATCTGCGCCCATTTCATTAAGAAACAAACACAGATCAATGATTTCCGGCTCCTTGGCTGCCTGATGAATCACCGTTGTGCCATCGGCCAGTACAGCAGCCAAAATCACATTTTCCGTGGCTCCCACACTGGGATATGGAAAAAATATTTCGCTGCCTGTCAATTTACAGGTTCTCGCATAAATTCCGTTTTCATCAATATCCACGGTGACATTCATCTTTTCCAGTGCATCTAAATGCAGGTTTACCGGACGCTTTCCAATGGAACAGCCTCCTGGCCAGGGAAGTCGGATTTCTTTCATTCTTCCCAGCATCGCACCCATAAGCATTACCGATGAGCGCATAGCCGCCGCATCTTCCTCGGAAATCTGGCCACAGCCGGCATCCCAGGTATCCACGACGACACAATCCTTTTCTAATTCTGTATGACAGCCCATATTCTCCAGTATTTTCAGCATATTAAAAACATCCAGAATCTGAGGGCAATGATACAACCTGGTTGTACCCCGGGCCAAAATGCTGGCTGCCAGAATAGGCAGAGCCGCATTTTTAGATCCCTGGACCCTGATATCTCCGTGCAGACATTCGCCTCCGCTGATACATATGGACGCCAACACCGACACCTCCACAGACTGTGCTATATAATACTATATGCCCAATCCGTAAAAATGTGTGCGTTCAATTATTCTTCCAGCTTAATCTGCCTTGAAACCCCCAGAATCAGCCCGATCTCACAAATAAGAAACGTCAGACTGGTGCCGCCGTAACTGATAAAGGGCAGGGTTACACCTGTATTTGGAATTGAATTTGTCGCCACACCGATATTGACAAGTACCTGAAGGGCAATCTGGGCCATAATCCCCACCACCAGCAAAGCTCCGAATAAATCCGGCGCATTGTTGGCAATAATCATGCAACGCCATAAAAGTAATACAAAAAGTAAAATCAGAGCCACAGCGCCAAACAGTCCCAGTTCTTCACAAATAACGGCAAAGATCATATCATTATGCGCTTCCGGAAGGTAAGAAAGCTTTTGAATACTCTGTCCCAGCCCCTTTCCGAAAAGACCGCCGGAACCAATGGCATACAATGACTGTAAAATCTGATAATTGTCTGAAGTCGATGAGGTCGATTCAATATCCAGCCACAGCTTAATGCGCTCCGCCCGATATCCGGCCGTCATAACAAAAATCGCGCCAAATACAACACCAGCCCCCATTGTTCCAATAAACATAAGATATTTATTGCTGGCCACAAAGAGCATAATAAAAGTAATGCCAAACATGATTAAAGCCGTACTCAAATTGGTCACGGCTACAAAAATAATCATCGGCAGCACATAAAAAAGAAGTAAGGCTACCCCCTGGATCTTCTGCAGTTTTTTTGTCATCCGGCTTGCAAAATAGGCCAAAAACAAAATCAAAGCAACTTTGGAAATCTCCGATGGCTGGAACCGGATCGGTCCGATTTCCAGCCATCGGTTCTGACCACCGCCGGAAGAACCAATAAAGATAATAACCAGCTGAATCAGCGTCATACCGATAAATGCCGGTGCGGCAAATTTAATCCATGTATGATAATCAAAACGGCTGATAATCAGTGCCCCCGCAAATCCCAGAAGGGCAAACTCTGCCTGGCGCTTCAGATAATAAAAGGAATTGCCTTCTTCCAGCTGAGCCGTGTAGGAACTTGTACTGTAAATCATAACCAGTCCAAAACATACAAGAAAAATAACAATAAAAAGCAAACTGTAATCAAAAAAACGTCTGGGTCTTTCTTTTGCTGTCTTTTGTCTGTGTTTCATTCCATCACTCCTGACAAAATCCGGTTAATCCGGGAGTTTTCGAACATAATCCTTAAACATCCGTCCCCGCTCTTCATAATTAGTGAACATTCCCCAGCTTGCACAGGCCGGTGACAATAAAACGGCGTCCCCCTCATTGGCATATTGGGCACAAATATTCACGGCCTCAGCCAGACTTTCTGCCCGAATGACATTCATAAAGCCGTATTTCTTTGCACACTGTTCAATCTGGTCTGCCGTCTGCCCCAGTAACACCAGATATCTGACCTTCCCCTTAAAGGCTTTAATCCAGTCATCAAACTCAACATGCTTATCATATCCTCCGCCGATAAGCAATGTCGGGCGAACCATGGCCTCAATAGCCTTTACAGCAGCATCCGTATTCGTTCCCTTAGAATCATTGTAGTAAGCCACGCCCCGCTTCTGGGTCACATATTCAATTCTGTGTTCAACACCTTTAAAACATTTAAGTACACCTGTAATTACATCAAAAGGCACACCAAGGGCATGGGATACAGCCACAGCCGCCATCACATTTTCCATATTATGAAGTCCCAGAATATTTAAATCCCGGTCCCGGCAGATCAGCTGTGTCTGCCCGTTTACAGCATAAATAATTTCCCCGTTTTGAAAATAATAACCATCTTCCAACACATAGTGACTGGAGAAAAATATAACCTGAGCCTTTGTCTCCCCTGCCATTTTGTATGTTTCTTCATCATCATAGTTAAGAACCGTAAAATCAGTTTCTTTCTGATTTTCAAAAATGCGCTTTTTAGCCTCAATATACCCCTGCATCGTATGATGGCGATCCAGATGGTCCGGCGTAATATTTAACACCGCGCTTACCTTTGGTCTAAAATTTTCAATCGTCTCCAGCTGAAAACTGGAAAGCTCTGCAACGGTCACACTGGTATCATCGGTTTCAAGGGCACTGGCTGTATAGGAATTACCAATATTACCCACGACAAAAACCTGTTTGGACCAGGCCTTCATAATCTCTCCGGTCAAAGCGGTTGTTGTTGTTTTTCCGTTGGTTCCCGTAATTCCTGCCAGTGTTCCCCGGCTGTAATTGTAAGCCAGTTCCACCTCGCCCCATACGGGCACCCCAGCCGCCCTAATCCTGCAGACAAACGGTGTGTCCACAGGCACACCAGGACTTAAAACCGCCAGATCCAGACCTTCAATCACCGTCTGCGGCAGATCACCGATCACAATTGTCACAGGAACAATACGTTCAGGAAGACGCTCTAAAATTTTCTCGCGTGTCAGCGCCTTGTTGCTGTCATATAAAATAATGTTGGCACCGACCTGGTCAAGTAGCCTGCAGGCGCCAATTCCACTGATGCCTGTGCCGGCCACCAGCACCGTTTTATTTTTAAGATCCATGATTTTATCCTCCGCTGTATAATTGTTGTTTGCTGCATCTTTGGCAGCTTTTTTCTACAAAGCCAGAAAGCCAATCATGCACAGTACAGCTGTCGCAATGGAAAAAATAGCAACAACCTTTGTTTCCGGCCATCCACATAGCTCAAAATGATGATGTATCGGCGCCATCTTGAAAATTCGCTTACCCTTTGTTGCTTTAAAATATGTCACCTGAATCATAACGGAAAGCACCTCAATCAAATAAATCAAACCGATAATCGCTATAAAAATCGGCATATTCATCATATAAGCCATAGAAGCTACAAAGCCGCCAAGAGCCAGAGACCCTGTATCTCCCATGAAAACTTTTGCAGGATAGGTATTAAACAAAAGGAAACCAAGCAAAGCTCCCATAACCGCTCCACTGACCGGATGCAGGCCGCTTTTCGCAGCAACGGCCACAACCGTAAAAAATACGGCAACCAAAACCGTCACGCTGGAAAGCAGTCCGTCCAGCCCATCGGTAAAATTCGTACCGTTAACTGTCCCAAGAACAATAATAAACAAGACAATAACAAAAAGCCATACCGGTAAATCCAGGTACATGCCGTTTTCAAAGCCGCCGGTAAAAGGAATAAGCATCTTTGTTCCCACATCCGAATATCGAAGCAGATAAAAGGCAAAAATACCGGTAACAATGATCTGTCCGGCCAGTTTCTGAATCTCTGTCAGTCCCAGGTTGCGTTTCTTGACCACCTTAATATAATCATCCAGAAAACCGATCAGACCAAAGCCTAAGGTTGTAAACATAACCGGAATAATCTTTGGATAATCTTTCACAAAAAAAACAGATGTGACCATTGCGGCCAGCAAAAATATAATACCGCCCATTGTGGGTGTACCGGACTTTTTCTGATGAGCCTCAGGTCCCTCTTCACGGATAAACTGGCCAAACTTCAGCCGGTGAAGAAACGGAATAACAACAGGGCACAAAACCGCACTGATTAAAAATGCAACCAGTATGGGGATTAAAATTGAATATTTGATATCAGCAAACATTTAGATTACCTCTCTCGTATTTTTTCTGAAAAATCCAGCGTTTAACGCCTGTGATCAATAATTATAGTACAATTTAATACTATTGTAAAGCATCCTGAAAATCCTGTGTTTCCCCTTCGGAAACCGATGAATTTTTTTCAATACCAAGATAGGGCAAAATATTGGTATACAGTTCCTGCATCACCGGTGCCGCAATGGTACCGCCATAGTAAGTGCCCACAGGTTCATCAATAAGCACCAGGCCAATCACCTGGGGATCGTCCGATGGTGCAAACCCCAAAAATGACGCAATATATTTTCCCGAACCCCTGGGAAGTTTCTGGGAGGTCGCCGTTTTGCCGCCAATAGGATAGCCTTCAATATATGCCTTATGACCAGTCCCCTCCGAAACCACTTTATCCAGCATCATTTTCATTGTATCCGAAGTTGCCTGGGATACAGCCCCGGTCTGGGTTTCATAGGAAAAAACTTCAATTTCCCGATTTTGGCTGTCCGCCACCTTTACACCAAAATGGGGTGTTACCAGCGTCCCCCCGTTTATGACTGCGCTTACTGCCCGAAGCAGCTGCAGAGGTGTAATCTGAAATGACTGCCCAAAAGAAATTGTGGCCAGCTCCACAGCGCCAATATGATCCAGCTTATGCATGATAGAACCGGATTCGCCGGGAAGATCCACGCCGGTTTTTTCAAACAGTCCCAGTCGCCGAAAATATTTGTACATATTTTCAGCACCAACTCTGGCTCCCACATCAATAAATACCGGATTGCAGGAATTCATAAATCCCTGCAGGAAGGTCTCTGCACCATGTCCGGCAGTCTTATGGCAGCGAATCCGCCGATCCTGTACAACACGAAATCCCGGGCAGGAAAAGGTATCTGACAGACTGACGACATTTTCTTCCAAAGCTGCCGTTGAAGTAATAATTTTAAACGTGGATCCAGGCTCATAGGTATCATTAATACAATCATTGCGCCACATCTGATTAAGCAGCTCATTGGATGTACCTTCTGACGCACTCATAGACGTATTCAGCGTAAAAGGCTCATTCAAATTAAACTCCGGCGCATTAACCATTGCATAAATCTCACCATTTTGGGGATTCATCATAATAATGGAAACACCGCTGGCCTGCTTCTGTTCTAAAATCTTTTCAGCAACCTGCTGAGCATATACCTGTATATTATAATCAATACTTGTATACAGATTTTTTCCGGCAATAGGTTCAACCCGCTTTTGAGCTGTATTTTCCACTTCAAGCCCCCGGACATCCGTGGTTGTTAAAATCAAGCCGTCGGTCCCCTGCAGAGCTTCATCATATTTTACCTCCAGTCCCAAAATCCCCTGATTATCCCCCCCTGTAAAGCCAAGAACTTTTGACGCCAGCGTATCATAGGGATAATATCTGGAATAATCCTCATCTACATTAACACCATCCAGCTTATAGCTGCGAATCCGGTCACCGATGGCCTTTGGCACATTGGAACGGATCTTTTCAATGGAGCTGACCTTTTCTACCCGTTTACGAACATTTTCCTCAGACATTTGAAGTTCCTGTGAAAGGACCTTGATCACCTTCTCCGGGTCTGTAATCTGATTGTGTATAACCGTAATATTGCATACAGCCTGATTATCTGCCAGAACAATACCATTTCTGTCATAAATCAGCCCACGCTGCGCCTTGATTCGACGTTCCCGTTCATGAATATCATCGGCCTTTGCTTCATAATAAGATGAACGGCCAACCATGAGATATCCCAGACGCAGTACCAGGCCAAAGCTAAGCAGAATCAAAACCCACATACAAATTTTCACCTTTTTTTGATGATAGAAATGTACATGCAAAAAATCAGTCCCCAATCGTTGATTGATTCATTTTATGTTTATTGGGGCAGACTTATGTATCTTTAGTTTTCCTTCGAATTTAAAGTCTGATCTGTATCGAAGGTTTCCTCCGAATCTATGGTCTCACTGTCAGTCCCGGTTTCATTTTCCTGCTTTTTGGCTTCCTCGGCAGCTTTTTTTTCTTCTTCTGCTTTGCGTTCTTCCTCCGCCTTTCTCAGTTCTTCTTCATGGGCCTTAAGACGTTTTTCCCGAATTTCCTTCCGTTCTTCGGTTTTCCAGTCCTTCAGTTTATTTGTTCCCTTAATGTTCAGATATTCATCCTGAACGGCCTTTTTTTCATCCTCAGTCAGATGTTTCCATACCATGGTCTTATCGTCTGTATGAACATCGGATACTGTACCCGAACTCTGATCATTTTCCTGTGTCTGGGATTCATCTCCGGATTCAGATGCCGCACTTGTATCCGTTTGTGGATCTGCCTCAGATGCTGTCTCAATTTCAGATTCCGTTTCACTTTCAGCTTGTATGCCTTCCGGGAAGATCTGAAGATACGGAAGCATTTCCTCGTAAATTTTCCGCGACATAATCGATGCCAGAGAGCTGTCCCCCTGATTTTCCGTCTGAGGTTCATCGATCAGCACATAAACAACGACCTGGGGATCCTCAACAGGCGCCACACTTAAAAGAGAAACAATACACTTTCCAGAATCTCTGGGCAATTTTTCACCGGTTCCTGTCTTTGCACCGATTTCATAGCCATCAATATGCACATAACCGGCAGTTCCTTTAATCTGGCCGTCCCCTTCAACGGTTTTGTGCAGTGCGTCCAACATCCACTTTGATGTATCTTCCGAAATTGTCGTCCGCACCAGCTCTTTTTCCACGTTTTCAACCGTACTTCCGGTTTCGGTAGAAATCTGTCTGACAACATGGGGTTTATAGTAGCTTCCTCCATTCACAAGAGAACTGAAGGCAGCTGCCACCTGTACCATGGTGACGTTATAATTCTGTCCAAAGGACTCTGTCGCCAGGTCAATTTCACTCATATCCTCCGCCGTACGAAGTAATGTAGAAGCGCTGGCCTCACCGGGAAGGTCAACATTGGTCAGCTGACCAAATCCGAAAAGTCTCTGATATTCATAAAACTTATCTGATCCAAGAGCACCTGCGATCTGCATCAGGGCATCATTGCACGACTGCATCAGGGACTGAGACAGACTTAAGGTCCCATGTCCTGAAATATTATTACATGGAATCACCTTAAAGCCGTTTCCATCCTTATACTTTTCGCTTCCATCACATATAAAACTCTGATCCTTGCCTACGACATCTTCTTCAAGCGCGGCAGCCACTGTCATAGTCTTTACCGTAGATCCCGCTTCATAAGTATCTGTAATCGTATAATTTTTCCAGAGCTCATTGTATTCAATCAGCCGTTCCCAATCCTCAATCGTATCCAGTTCTTCCTGGTCATAAATACCGGTCAGATCTCTGGGATCATTCAGATTAAATACCGGATAACTGGCCATTGCCAGAATCTCTCCATTATTGGGATCCATCACCAGAACAGCTGTATTATTACTGCCAATGGCTTCATTAAATTCCCAAATCACATTTTCCACAATTCTCTGGATATTCACATCAATCGTGGACTGAACCGTATAGCCGTTGACCGGTGAAACCGTTGTACGTTCCAGATCCCCCATTCCTGCCAGATAACCGTACTCACGGCCATTGGTTCCATTGAGCACATCATTATAATACTGCTCAATTCCATAAGTTCCCACATTACCTGCGGATGTAAAGCCAATCAGATCACAGGCCAGGGAATTATACGGATATTTCCTTTTATAGTCATCCTCAAACCAAATACCTTTAATATACTGACTTTTCTTCCTGTCCTCTTCGTCTTCCGAATCCATCAAATTCTGAAATTCCTGAATTTCATCATATGTCAGTTCTCTGGCTACAATATTATAACGGCTTTCCGGATTTTCCTCGACCAGATCCCGCATCTCAGAACGATCCAGGTCAAAGTACGTTTCCAGAGCATCCAAAGAAGGATCCAGACAATCCCCCTCTGACTCTACTCTGGAATTGATCATTACATAGGCATCCACAATCAGGTTATACACCTTTTCGCTTGTGGCCAGCACGGTTCCATTCCGATCCGTAATATCGCCTCTGCGGTAGGGAATCGTTGTACTGCTGTAATTAAGCTGGGATAAAACCTGTTTATTGTACGCATCGCCGCTGGATGCATTGATATAAACAAGCCGGACAATCAAAAGTGCCATCAGCACGATAAAAGTGGCAAATACAATCCACAGCTTGATCTGATTATAGCCGATAAATTTTTTAGCCTGGGCAGTTTTCTTTCGATTAAGATACGGCATAATCCACGTAATTTTCGATGTATTTTTCGGAGCAGCCCCAATGTTTTTTTCTATAGATCTCTTTCCCCGTCCGTTCCCGGCTCGACCGTTCTGCGGCCGTTTTGAACCGGTTGATCCCCCAGGGCGCCGTGCATTAGGATTGGCACCCCGGGTATTTCTCCTGTTTCTGTCATCTCTCATGGCATATCTCCCGTCATATCAGATTGCGTAATGAATTTCAAACACACTCTAGTCAAAACGAGGTTGCCGCAAAAATGCAGCAGCCCCGTTATTCACTGTTTTATATTCTGTTACATGTCAGTTAGACTTCGGAATCGCCTTGTACTGTTTCACATAATTATCCGCAGTTCCCGAATAGTAGACGATCTGACTTTCACTGGCATAATGCATCCCCAGTTCTTTAGTCGCAACCTCGTATACCTTTTCCAGGTCTATTGCATTATTAATTCGCTCCCTGGCCGCCAGATTTTCATCTGTCAGCACTGTCAGTTCACTCTTTAATCCCGAAATATTTTTAGACTGGGCTGTCATCTGGCTCTGAAGGCTGAGATAATAAATACAGACAACCAAAGTCGTAATAACAGCAAGCGCAAGAAATAATGTATATCGAAAATCCAGCTTAATAATCTTTTCCCGGTTACGGCTAACCGCTTCCTGACGCTGTTTTTGCCGGGCCGCCTCCATGGCCTCACGGCGCTTTTGTTCTCTAAGCTGTCTTTCTGAAAGTGCTTTCTTTTTTTGTGTTTTGTAAGGAGCTGGTTCCAATTTTCTGACGGTACTCCCATCCACATATGCTGAATGAAAATCCGGCCGTTTTGTCCGATTTTGTCTCGCCTGATGCATCTGTGCCATTTCCAACACTCCTTCCTAAATCGTCATGTTCTGCGCTCTATTGGGCGCTTCTTTTCATAAATACCCGAAGCTTTGCGCTTTTAGACCGGGGATTTTCCTCCATCTCCTCCTCAGAGGGAATGATTGGTTTTCTTGTGATCACTTTACCTTTTGATTTTTTGCCGCACATACATACCGGAAAATTCGGCGGACATGTACATGGGTTTTCATTTTTTCTAAAAATAGTTTTTACAATGCGATCTTCCAAAGAATGGAAGGTAATAATACACAACCGACCGTTCTCATTCAGAAGATCAATCATCTCATCCAGACTTTCCTGCAAAACATCCAATTCATGGTTTAATTCAATACGGATCGCCTGAAAGGTTTTTTTTGCCGGATGACCGCCGGTAGCCCGAACCTTCATGGGAATGGCCGCCTTAATCACCTCAGTCAGTTCAAAAGTGGTTTCAATAGGCTTTTTCGTCCGTGCCTGACAGATATGCTTTGCAATATTTTTGGCAAACTTATCTTCGCCAAAATCACGGATAATACGATATAACTCTTTCTCCGAATATTCATTGACAATATCCCGGGCAGTCTTTTCCTGACGCTGATCCATGCGCATATCAAGAGGCGCATCTTCCCTGTAGGAAAACCCTCTGTCCGCATTATCAAACTGGTAGGAAGAAACACCCAGATCCAGTAAAATGCCATCAACTTTTTCTATACCAAGATTTTGAAGGACATTTTTTATATCCCGATAATTGCTCCGGACAATCGTCACAGCGGATCCATACTGAGAAAGCCGATCCGATGCCGCCGTAATGGCTGCCTCATCCTGGTCAATTCCAATCAGGCGTCCCTTTCCACTCAAGTGACTGCATACATGCCAGGCATGTCCACCGCCGCCCAAGGTTCCGTCCACGTAAATTCCTTCAGGTTTGATATCCAGATTTTCAATTGTTTCATTAAGTAATATCGATATATGTTTAAATTCCATCGGTGCCTCCAAAATCAGAATGTAATTCCGATATCCTCCATATGTTCCGCAATATTATCCATATCCTCGATGTCCACATCACTGATACTTTCCCAGTTGCTGCGGCTCCAGATTTCGATGCGGCTGGATACCCCTACAAGTACGGCATCCTTTTCCAGTCCGGCAAACTCACGCAGGACTGCAGGAATCAGAATTCTTCCCTGCTTGTCCACCTCACATAAGGCGGCGCCGGCCAGGAAGAAACGTGAAAACTGTCTGGCATCTTTTTTGGTCAGCGGCAAATCCTTAAGCTTATCAGTAAAAACGGCCCATTCTTCCATAGGATATACAAACAGACAGCCATCAAGACCTTTGGTCACAACAAATTCGTCCCCTAAAGATTCTCTGAACTTTGAAGGAACGATGAGTCTGCCTTTGGTATCAATTGTATGATTGTATTCACCTATAAACATACCGTATCACCTGCTTTTTTGAATGGTCCTCCCCATGCGCCCACACAGGCAACCATCCATCACCACTTACTACCACTTTTCACCACTTACATTCCTATTGTATATGAATCGTCTGAATTTATCAAGGGAAAATTTCCAAAAAAACGGCCTTTGCCGCTGTTTACAAG